>CAYGBT010000019.1:0-56648 GCA_964348275.1 uncultured bacterium | reverse complement strand
CCCAGGCATCGAGGGACGGGCCAATGATCCAGCGGCCTCCGGATACAAGATAGGCGGTTTGTGCGAAGCAGTGCACACTCCACTTTACGACGGTCATCATTCGTTCCCCTACGGAACCGAGTCCAAGGTATGGATCGCCTTGTGTCGGCTTGCTGTTTTCGATGTTGAAGGGGACGAAGCCGGCGCGCTCGATGAGGAGCCGGAGCGTAGTGCGTGAGAAGCTGACCATGTGAAAGATGAACACCGCGAAGGGTTGCTTCTCAAACACGCGTCCCCATCCTAGCCGGGGTAGGAGATGAGTCAGCCTGAAGCCGAAGCGATGCCATGTCTCGTTCTGCGTCCTAATAAATACGGCTCCTCCGTCCCTCAGGAGTGGCCTGACTTGGCGAAGCAGTTCGAGGGGGTCCGGGACACACTCCACGACGTTCCACAGGGTCACGAGATCAAAAGAGCCTTCAGGCAAGTGAACATCCTGAAGATCCCCTAGCATGGCGTTCACCTTCAGACGTTCCTTCGCGTAGGCGATGCCCTTCGGGTCCACGTCCACGCCGGCCGTCTCCCACCCACGTTCCTCGGCCATCTTGAGGAAAAATCCATAACCGCAGCCGATATCTAGCAATCGGCCGGGGCGGCCTGGGAACGAGTCAAGGAACCGACGGAACTGATGAGTTCGCCGATCTCCCACCCGTTCTTCCCACTTAAGGCTGGTCCATTTCTCGGTGTAGGACCCGCGGACGTCAGATGCCGTCGGCCGCGGGTGACGATACAGGAGACTACAGCGGCGGCATCGGACCATCCTGATGCCCCGCCACTCAAGCACAGGATGGGCCTCGTTGTTCCCACAGAGGGGACAGCACAGGGCCTCACACTTCACGGTCGCCACGGCTCAATCCTGCTCTCCACTAATTACATCCGGCATCTCCGTACTTTCCTCTCCTTGCACAACCACGCGTGTTCTTTACACCTCAGCTCTGCTCCCTTTCACAAGTTCCTTGTAAAGTTCTTCGTAGAGGCCTAGCTGCCGCTTTAGCTCAAACATTTCCTCTACTCGTTTCCTAGCTTCCACGGCGAATTTTCTTGCTTTCCATCTATCCTTAAGCAGTTCGTGAATAGCTTCTCCCAACGCTCGTGAATCTCCCGGGGGTACTAGTATTCCTGTCCTTCCGTTTTCAATCTCCTCACGTACCCCATCGATATCTGTAGCAACGATCGGTTTTTCCATCGCCATCGCTTCTAGGATGGCCATGGGCAAACCCTCCATAATCGAGGGCAAGACAAAAACATCCAGTGACGAAAGAATCATTGAGATATCCTCTCTGAAGCCTATAAAGTAGCAGCTTTCAACGATGCGGAGTTCTCGCGCTAGTGCTTCCAACTCACACTTTAGCGGCCCGTCACCCACAATAACAACTTTTGCCTTCGGGTAAGCTTCCACAATCATCGGCCAGGCTCCTATCAGGAACTCATAACCCTTTTCATATACTAATCTCCCTACACTCCCAACCAGAATACCCTCCTGGTCGATATTACATTCTCTTCTAAATTTTTCTCCATCTTCAACAGAAGGCTGAAATCGATCCAACTCGATCCCATTATAAATCTTTGTGATTTTACTCCCTTCAATGCCATGATCCTTTATCAGAGATTCCCTCAGGCTTTCTGAGACCACAATGAATTTATTTACACATCGTTCCGTCCATCTATCACACCCGACATACATCACTTTTTTTAATCCAGTTACCTCATATCTGTCCACTAGCACAGCCGTTGAACTTACAATCAACGGAGTCCTTACGATAACACCTGCAACTCGTGCATAAACATCTGCTCTTCCTCCTTGACTATGCACTATATGTATATTTTCACTACGAATGATCTTCGACAGCCTTAGGACCGAAGCAACAGGATTGTATTCTGACAACTGCATATTAATTATTTGTACCCCCTCAGCGCTAAGCTCTTCCTCTTGCTCTTTGCTCAAGGAACAGCATGAGAATACATCAAACGTATGTTTGGACAACCCCTTCATGATCTGCATAAACACTCGTTTCCCACCACCGAAAATGTTCGGTTTTCCTGTCATTACAAATAAGATTCTAATCCTCTTTCTCATCGCCTTTGATTTCACCACATCATGTGACAATGAGGTCATCGTACAGCTTCATATATTCCTTCACAACAGTGTGAACAGAAAAGTACTTTTCAGCAGTCTCTCTTGCCTTCGCTTGATACATTGAATAGCTGTCGCGGAGCTGCTGTATTCTCCGTATAATATCATCGACGTCTGCCTCAAACACAAGGCCGCACCCTGTGTCGTTGACCATATCGGCTATCCCGACGTGATGCGATACTAATACGGGCTTTCCAGCTGATAGAGATTCCATAATAGAATTAGGACATGGTTTACAATCATCCATCGACGTTGATGGGAGAATTGTGCAATGCACACTCGCATAAAATCCGTTCATATCTGACAGCATGTGATCTGTGATTGAAAGATTCTTCGGCGGTGAGGAGCTCAGAAGACGCTCCAACGCTGAATAATGTTTCTGCCGCCAGAGTAAACGGAATTGAACGTCCTTCAATTCGTGAGCCACGTTGATCAATAGGTCCACCCCTCTCTTTTTGATTCCTTCCTTGTCCTTTGCGATAGGCGAGGAAGCGAACCCAACGGTAAATTCATTGGTTGGCGGCCTGTAAGAAAATGAATCCAGATCAACAGCCGGATAGAGTAGGGAGACTTTATCACGCCCAATGCCATATCCGATGACGCGACCTTCGTCTCGTCGGCATTCGACGACGACCTTATCAAGCTTAGTCCAGTGTTTGCTGCAATGCTGAACCCGGGATTCTCGGATAGCGGAAGAGTTTGTAAGAAGCATCGGTTGCCGGCTCAGCATATTCATGTACAAGCGTCCCGTCAGAGATCCGTATATATGAGTAAGATCCGAGCGCTTTTCAATAATTTTAGTCGCGAACATCCCAATAGGAAGAAACGGGAGCCCGTAAGAGATGTGGGAAGATGAGAAATTGAATCTGAGAGTGCTTGAAATGTCGTGAAGGGTGATTTTCAAGTTCGGATCACGCACCAGGTATCTGAGGAGTAGATCGATTTCGTTGGAAACGCCCTCTTGTCCAGGTGAAAAGTCATTAACAAAAAGAGTTACCTTTTTCTGCATATCGCAATCCATTCCACCGGACGGCCGTAGCTTACGTTTTCGAGGATGCTTATCATTTGTTCTCCTATTGTGTTCAGCCCTAGGAGGTGAGTGACCCTAGAAATTGCCGCCTGGATGTAAAAATGGCGTACTACCTCTTTTAATTCCACGACCTCAAATCCTTGGGCTTCCATTTCGCCGATAAGTCCATGCTGGGTTGGGTAAATTTCATCATAGACTTGGATGTCATTTTTTCTTTCAAAGTGCTTGACGAACTTAGGTTGATCATAGTGGACGGCATCGAATATGAAGATGCCATGTTCTGTGAGTAAATTCCTAACAGTTGCGTAGATTGTGTTTCTGTCGACTAAGGTGAAATGTCTGAGAAAGCGGAAGGAAAAAATCAAATGAAACTGATGATTTACGTGGAAATTGAATGCGTCTGCTCGCAGAAAATGCCATTGATGATTGTTCGGAATCTTCCGTTTCGCGAGAGATAGCATTTCTGAGCTGTTATCTATTGCAACGCCCTTCTCAAATCCTGAAATGTGTGCGGTCAGCCGAGCGGGACCACAGGCAATCTCAAGAATATCTTTCGCTTTATAAGCTCTTATGGCGTCATTCACCGTTTGGACTTGAATACGATGTTGCACTACCCCTAAGGGTCTGGAAAATCTGCTATGGACGTATCGCTCTGCAACACTCTTCCGCTCGTAGATGCTCTTAATGGTATCTTGAGGCGAATTCGTGTTGTCACTCCGGGTCAGCTTTAGAGGGATTGGGGTAGCGGACAACTCTTCGTGTTCTAACCTCTGTTGCGTTACAATCTTGCTGCCACCGTACCGGAGACGGTAGATTGGTTTTTTGAGAAACGGACTGAGAAGTGTCGGATAATCGCCGAACCGCTCCCGGTCATACGGGACAAGGTCTTGGAACGCCGTCCCAGCCCACAAGGATGCTGCCTCATTGATTTCTTGTGTGCTCCACCCTTCCTTAAGTTGTGTTTTCAGATAAGTCTCAAAACCAGGATACCGTTCTCGCTCAGGATCCGTGAGATATTGCTTCCAAAGTGAACTCAGAAACATTCGCTGGGGTGGCTTGACGTCGACGTGAAAGAAAGTCGGGATCTCATACCTGAGGACCCGATACCAGGGGGGAACCTTTGGGGATTCGTAGCCGGACCAGCCGTACACGTAGCGAAGATGGTCCGAGTAAGTGAAGCAGTGGCAGTCGGCCCGCGTGGCCGTCGCTGGACGCTGGTGAAAGAGGTCGCCACACACCTCGATCATCCTGGGGTAGATAAAAAAATATCGCCGCGGGTCGTGGTCGGAGAGCCACTTCCTTAAGTGAAACATGGACTGAGGGCCATCGGTCCGACCTACGAAGTCTGCATCCCATCGGATCACCCAACGGAAGCGCGTGCGCTCGATCAGCACGTTAGTGAGGTCCCTGATGTCGAGCTCGGGTTGTCTCAGGACGATGAGCCGGCCGTGAAGCTCTTCCTGAAGTTCCCTCAGGATTTCAGGTGTCCGATCTGTCGAGCCGTTGTCACCAACGATAATCTCATCGGCCACCGCGGCAATGGACTGGATCGAGACCGAAAGCCACGTCTCCTCATCCTTTACCCTGACCACGGCGCTGAGACCCTGGGGGCGGTCCGGCCGCGGAACCGCACGGAGGACCGGCGCCCACGAAATCAGGGCTCGACTGGTCGAGGCCACCTTGGCCCGTAGCGTAGATCTTCGAAATGCCTGCACAAAGTTATCGATCATGCCCTCAGACCCTGGTTGCAGGAGGCCGAAGACGAGCCGGGATCGACCTCAGCCACTCCCGAGTGAGAATTTCATCGCGAATTCCTAGCCACAAGAAGATGGTGCCGATGAAAAGTGCTGAGCCCAATAGGCCCACGACACCGTTAAGGCCACTACCTTCAATTATCGACAGGACGAGGATCCCACCCCCCGCCGCGGGAAGTCCGGCTAATACAGGGCGGTGGAACATTCCTAGCACAGCAGAGAGAGATTGCCCGAACTCAGCGTTTATTGCACGGATGAGGTACCAAGAGCCGGCAGCGAGAGCCAAGGCCGTACCAAGCGGCGCACCCGCGAAACCGATCAGCGGGATCAGGCTTGCCGACAGCCCAAGGTTCAGCGTGCCCACCAGCACGCTCCGACGCATTTCGAGCTCTGGCTTTTTCATTCCTAACGCCACATGATTTGCCATCACGCTAATCAAGAACAGGTAGTATCCGAGCGCAAGTAGCCACACCGCCTGCTGGGCTTCGGGGGCACCGACACCCACCCAGGCTAGGAGGATTTCTCCGGCGCCAGTCACCGTGAATACAAAAAGCGGCGTGGCAGCGAAGACCACTATGCGCATGCACTTACGATAAAATTCCCAGAGGCGGTCGCGATCGCCCCCTACCTCCATGGCCGAGACGACCGGCATGGTGGCCGAGATTGAAAGGAGTGGAAGCCCCCGCATGACGTAGGCAATTTTTTGGCCCAGGTCGTAGTAGGCAACTGCGGGAAGCCCAAGGAAGGCAGAAAGGAGCAGCTTGTCGGCGTGGAGACTGATGAGATGTGCTATGTGGGCAATCTGTAGCTTTCCTCCGAAGGCAAGTAGATCGCGGAGGGCGTCAGTGCTCGGTACACGGATGAAGCGGAGGCCGGGCAGGAGCCGCCGGACTGCCCGAGCGGTGGTCGCACACAAGAAGCAGGCAACCGCCGCCTCGCCCAGGAGCAGCTCCGGGAGCCCGCCCCCAGCCAACGCCACGGTCACCAGCACGACGCAGCGAAACACACCCATTGCCATCGTAATCTGAGCGTTTTGGTCGAATCGTTGGAGACCGTTCAGGACCCCCCTGAATACTAAGGCCACGGAATTTAGCGCAAACACCGCAACCGCCACAATGAGGGCAAGAGTTCCCTCTTCTTTGAGCGGCTCCGGGATCCAGGCCAAAAGACCAGGCACCCGTGTCCAGAGCAGTACCCCCCCCAGCTCTAGGATTCCCAGGGCCGCGTAAAAGGTAAGTCCAGTGGTCACGAGACGAACCACCCGATCATGCTCTTCCCGTGCCCACTCCGTGGCAACCAGTGGGGTCAACGCGGCAGCCACCCGGACGTCCAACAGACTGAGCGAGCCCGTGATGGCCCAGAGAAGCGACCAGAGGCCATAGCGTTCAACGCCGAGTGCCGTTAGCAGGACCGGGGAGACGACGAGTCCCACCACCAGGTTTACGATGTAGGCACCGCTGTTAAAGACGGTGTTCCGGACGAGGGAAGGGTCAGTCCGCGACTCCCGGAAGGAGCCCTGCCTGGATGGAGTTGGAGGGAAGTCGGCCATCGAACTAGTCCTCACGGCGTCCAGATGCAAAAGGTGACCACATCCTCCGGCCCACTCTTCCACCACATGGTGCGGGATCTGCAACCGAGGTGAAGTAAAGGTCCCGCGACATTAACGATCACCTAACGGATCTCGCCCAAGCGGGGCTTGCTTCCTTGAATGCTTCAGCGGTCGTTGGAGAGGTCTCGAGCTGCGGGATCATCATGACCATCGCGGCAAGGAACCAGAAGGGCTCCATGATCCGGACGATGATAAAGGTGTTGGCGCCAATGGAGTGGACAATTAAGGCAATGAAGCCGGCCAAAAAGCCCAGGGCAAACCCCTTGAATAATGGGTCCTGTGTCGCCCTGAGAATGAGATGGGCCTGGCGGAACAGACTGACCTGAAGCCACAGAAAGGCGAGTAACCCGACGAGGCCGGTCTCCACCAAGACCCGTGGGTACTGAGCGTCAAGGAAGCGGTAGCCTGTCACTCCGTAGCCGAAGACAGGATGCTTGGGCCAATCGACGAAGACGACCTCCTGCCACGATCGAAGGCGTGCAGAGGTGGACGTGTCAAGGCGAACCCCCCCGACCTCAGCCTGGCCCGGATGAAACGGTTGCGTGAATGTAAAGAGGACACGGTCAGCAACGGCTTTGGGCAGGAGAAACGGTGCCAGAACCAAGCTAAACGCGAGGACAGAAGCCAGAACCAACTTTCGCTGGCTGAACGCCAGCAGAGCACCCGCCAAAGGGATCATTGCAATATAGGAGGCCCGGGAGAAGGTAAAGAGAAGGGGGATGACGATAATGATGGCCAGCGGGACAAGAATGATCTTTCTCTGGAAAGATTCGCTTGTAAGGTAAAGTCCCGCCACCATCGCGAGCATCAGCACGAGATAGCCCCCGAAGGTATTCGGCTCGCCGCTACCTCCTTCAAAGGGGGCGGAGACCCGCGCTCCCGAAGGGATCTGAAGGATACCGATAAGGCTCGCTATGACGACCGTCGTGAGGAGTGCCAGAAGAAAGCGCTCAAACTGTCTCCGCTCCCGGAGAATATTCACCACCATGAAGTAGATCACGAAGTACTGGATAAACTTCAAAACGAAAAGGGTTCCGCCGAGTACTTGCACGCGCCCGGCGATCATGCCGAGCCCGGTGGCGAAGATAGCAGCGACGCTGTAAGCGGCGATGGGTCTATTCAGGGGCGTCCTCAGAAAAAGGCCGAGCTCCTTGTGGAGGGCTGTCTTGGCCACCCAGGCAAAACCGATGATCACGATGAGGACGTCGTCGAGGCGAAAAGTCAGGCCCCGTCCGACCGCCGTTCCCTTTCCCAACTCGCCCACGATGAACTCGGGCCCTAAGAGCATAGAAAAGATCAAGAGATACAAGGCCAGTTCGTCGCTGGCGATAGCAATGACCAGGACCGCAAGGCCAAGCCCGACCCCCAACGCCAGGGGCAGCGTCATCCGGACCAAGAGCAGACCCATCCCGAGAGCGGCAAGGGCCGCAAAGAGGAGCGATACTTCCGTCATCTTGTCCATCCGTAACTTCATGCCAGGGCCCAGAAGCTTTCAATCATTTCTCTTGGTTCAATAATCGGTGGCTGGAAGCCTGTAAGCCAAAGGCTGCGTGGACCGACTCGACCGAAGGGATCAGCGGGAAGGCAAGCTTGAAGCGTCCAGCGCGCCACGTCGTGACACCTATCGCCAATGCGGGGGGACGATAAGCTTGAGCTTCCTCTTGAGGTCGCCTCCCAGAAGAGCCAGCCACCCGGGGGACGGGGCGGGTGTTTGTATCCGCGGGCCATACCGGTACCGGTAATAGGCCATCTCTACGTAATCGGGGCTCACGTCAGCCTTGACACCGGTGAGGCAGACACCTAAAACGTGAGCTCTGGCCGCCTCAAGCAGGGCCTTTGACCGTCTTAAGGCGGCCCGAGGCACCCGTCCCACCCGCACGGTCATCAGCGTCCCATCGATCCGGGCGGTCAGGACGGAGGAATCAGCAACGGGGAGGATCGGGGCAGCATCGAAGATCACATAGTCATAACGCTCGCGTGCCCCAGCAATGAAGTCCGCCATTCCCTGGGCGCTCAAAAACTCAGTCGGGTTGGGCGGCTGGTAGCCGCACGTGAGTAGAAAAAGATTGTCCACCCCCGGTCGATCGATCACGCCGTCGAGTCCCGCTCGCCCAAGGATCAGGTCCGGGAAGCTGCGGACCGCCTCGTCGAGAGAAACACTCCCGATGACCACCTCCGCCAACCCCGGCTCCTTCCGGATCCCAAAGGCATGGTGGAGGAAAGGGTTCCGAAGATCGGCTTCGACGAGAAGCGTTCGCTTCCCCAGCTGGGCGAGGGCAATGGCGAGGTTGATCGCGACCGTCGTCTTCCCCTCCATCTGCGTCGAGCTTGTGATCATCAGCGTTCTTAAGTCTCGCTCGAGGCCCGAGAAGACGAGATTTGTCCGGAGCCCCCTGAAAGCCTCATTCACTCTGGACTTGGGAAGGAAGAGGCCCAAGAGCAACGTGTACTTCTCTTTTGTTTCCCGATCGAGAGAGACGGCTTCCCGCTTTTCCTCGGCAAGTTCCGCCTCAACATCGAGATGGGGGATCACGCCGAGGACCGAGGTCTGAAGCAGCGACTCGACCTCGTCGATCGCCCCAATCGAGGTGTCCATGGTTTCCACCACAAAGGCGAGGACTCCCCCCATGATGAGGCCGATGACGATTCCCACGGCCGCCTTCGGCATCGCTCCCGGGGGATTAATGGGCTCCGAGGGAACCATCGCCGGCCTGACGATGCTCACCTCACCCACCTGTTCCTTCTCCTTGATCAACGCCTCCTGATGCCTCTCCCTGAGCAGAGAGTAGATCCGTTCGTTAACCTTCACCTCTCGCTCAATTCGGGCCATCTCTAGCGCAGCCTCCGGCAGGGTGGCTTGCTGCTGCTTGAGGCGAGTGATGCCCTTTCGGAGCTCAGTGGCTTGTTCCCGCAAGACCTGAAGCCTGGACGTCAGTGCACCCCGGAGGCTTTGTCGGACGTTAGCAATCTCGGCGTCTACCTGTCTCACCTCCGGATGGACGGACTGAAGGGTGAGCAGCAGACTCTCCCGTTTGAGCGCGAGGTCAGCAAAGGAGGCATAGAGCTTAGCAAGGACCGGATTCGGGTTATCGGATGTCAGACCGACGGGGCGAACCAGCTCCTTCCCCTCCTCAAGAAGTGCAAGCTGCGCTTCGGCCTCGGCGACGGCACGCTTGGTCTGTTCCAGATCTGCCTCCATGGCCACGAGTCGGTTCAAGACCGCCCTGGTCTCCTCCGGGAGGAGAATGATCTCGGTCCTCTCTTGATATGCCCCCAACCCCTCTTCGGACCGCCGGAGCCCCGAATCCACCTCCTGAAGCTGTTCTTCGATGAACTTCCTCGCCTCCCGGACGTGCCGGCTCCGGGTGGCGAGGTTATCCTCTTGGAACGCTTTGGCAGTGCTGCTCGCAATCCGGGCCGCCTCCTTGGGATCGGCGGAGGTCGCCTTGATTTCGATCAGGTTTGTCCGTTCTACCCGTTCGACCTCGACTTGATCCTCGAGATCGCGGATCGCCTTGAGATACGCCGGCGAAGCACGAATCTCGTCAGGGGTTGCCCCTTGAGGGATCAGCCCGAGTTTCTTGGCCGCGAGGCTCACCACCGGGAACCCTTTGATCAGAGCGGCCTGGGTCTCCAGATTGGTCTCGGGGTCAAACGTAAACACTTCCTGGAGGAGGCCGGCCATGTTCATGGCCCGCTCGACTCGCACGACCGCCTTTGCCTGATAGAGGAGCTCAGGGGACTGGAAAAGGGCTAGGACGAAAGCGGAGAGGCCAAACAAGAGAGGAACGAGGATGACAATCCCCTTCCGACGACGGATGATTCTGAAGTACTCCCTCAGATTGATGTCGTACTCTCCCATCCCTCAATCCTCAATCCTCTTCAACCAGATTTTTGATCAACAAGGCATCGACGGCAGGATCCATCAGGAGGGAAAGAATCTGTAGGGTGGGCTTGATCTGTGCCATGAACGCGTTCCAATTCCCAATGGCGTTCCTCGGGAAGAAGACCAAATCATTGGCCTCAAGCCGGAGATCCTGCGTGACATCTCCCTGCTCAATCAGGCCCTGGAAGTCCACCGCCAGGATCTGGGGACTCTCGAGATTCCCGCGGATGATGCGGGCGCTCTCCAAAATGGCTGTGTCCTTGGCTCCCCCAGCCTGGGCCACCAGCTGGGAGAGACGCATGTTGGGAATCAAGGGAAAAGCCCCCGGCTTCGCCACCTCGCCCATCGCAAAGACCTTCTTGTCCTCTACGCTCGGAACGTAGACCACATCGCGTGTATCCAGCACGATGTCCCTGACCGTGTCCCCGTTGGAGAGGAACCGGCGGAGGTTCAGGGTGTACGAGACGCGGCCCGGACGAATCAACCGCACCTTTTCAAGGTTGGCCTTCGGGGCCGGACCTCCAGCCTCGGCCAGGAGTTCGAAAATGGTGGTCCTCCCTTTCAAGGGAAAAATCCCCGTGTTCCCCCGGACTGCTCCAAATACCGCGACCTTCTTACTGTTGTGTTCTTTGACGATGACGTCAACACTGAGCTCTTTGTAGAAGGAGCTCAGGATCTGGTGAATCTCTTCCGCCGCCTGCTCCGCCGTGAGCCCCATCACTGTCGCGTCGAAGAAGGCGACGGTCACACTCCCGTTGGGCTTCACTCCTACCGTGTGCTTTTCCTGGCTAAATCCCTTCGTCAGGAAAACTTCCAGGACGTCGCCGGGGCCAATCTTGTACCTCGGGATGCCTTCCAGGGTCACGAAGGTCTGATTCTCCGCCACAGGCTCCGGGAGCGTGAGCTCCGGGGACTCTGCACGGGACGAGGCCTGGATGGCCTTGGTCGTAGCCTCGAGAGAGGCGGGGGGAACCCGAGAGGCGCAGCCTGAACCCAGAAGAAGCAGCAAGAGGGAGAGCCACGATGAAGCGAACCGTTTCATGCCAATTCCTCTCCGACGACCGATTCCTGGATATTGAGGAGGGGGCTTTGACTGAGGTCGATCACCGCGGGCTCCTCTACCCTTTTCCCCCCTCGGATAAGGACTGCAACCACGGGACGGAGTGGACGGTCCTTATTTTTCGTCACCACCCGGCCGATCTCCCCCGTATTGAGGCGAACAAGACTTCCAACCGGATATGGAGAGAGGGCCTGGATCAGGCTCTTGAGAATCTTGTCGCTAAAGGCGGTTCGTTCCCGATGAAGGACCTCCTTGAGAGCTTCCAGGGGGTTCAGACGCGGGCGATACGGCCGGTGATGCACCAGGCTTTCATACACATCGGCTAATCCCACAACCTGGGCAAACTCGTGGATCTCCGCTCCCTTGAGCACCTGGGGATATCCCGAACCGTCCAACCGCTCATGGACCTGGAGGATCACGTCGGCCAGCCACGTGTATTTGTGCCCGAGGCCCTTAATGACGTGGGCTCCCTCCTCGGGGTGCCGCCCCAGCGTTGCGCGCTCAACGGGATTTAACGGGCCCTCCTTCTCGACGAGCCCCTCGGGGAGGCGCGCCATCCCAACATCATGAAGCAGGGCTGTCAGGCTCAGTCGGCGAAGCTCCTCGGGTGAATAGCCCAGCTCCAAGCCGAGCTTCACCGCTGCAATACAGACATTGACGGCCTTGATCGCGGGATCCAGGGACGGGCCCCCCGTGGAAAAGAAATGGATCATCAAGTCATCGCTTGCCTGGAGGTTTTCAAGGAGGAGTTCAGCAGCCTCTTCGACGCTGGAAATGGAAAAAGGCGCGTGAGCTTTGACCGCCCGGAGAATCTCCCCCATGATATCTACTGCCTTTTGGAGCGCCTGCTCGGGAGCATCGAGGTGTTTGTCGATGACGGCGCGCTTGATGAAGCTTTCTTTTTGGGGCAGCGCAGTCCTTTCAAGACGACCGTCCGTTGGAACAACGCCGTCATGGACCGCCGGAGAAGCCGGCCCATCTTTCCTGACAACATCGCGCTGTCTGTGTGGAGGCGGTGCCTGGATGACCGCTGCCTCCGCCGACGACTTGGCACCCTTCCGGACGAGGTCGCTCAGCCTTGGGGAAGCCTTCCTGGCCTTGCTCGGTCCCTTCGCGCGGCGACCCTCATCTTTCACGATGTCCGTCAGCCTCACCGTATCCTTGACGTTTGCACCACACACCGGACCGCTCTCCTACGTGCCGCGATCCACATTTATAGCACTGGTACGATATGACCTCCGCACTGGACCGGGTAGCTACCGAACCTGAGAACGGGATTTTCGTGACAGGGCCGGAGCCGCGCCCATGGCTCCGCAGCCGGTGGAATACTCACGTCTTTAATTATTTGCAAGGTAAGTGCCAAAAGATTCCGTGGTGTCGAGATTGAGCCCCTCCGGCCTCGTCCACCATTCTCATCGATCTGCCCAAGGCCTTCCTCATCCCAGTCCAAAGCGAGCTTCAGGCTCACACCGTGCACGATCCGCGCCATCCATTCGGCAGTGGCACTTTATATGCACATTTGGGCACTTCGATGCGGGCTCGCAGACCTGGCCGAATCGAACAGAGAGCGTCTGAAAACCTGACACGTGATCTCTCCTGGACAGTGGATCTTGACGCTTCGCGGGGTGTCTGATATAAGCGAACGCCAATGGAGAGATCCGGGATTCTTTCTGGCTTGCTCGGTGGAAAACAACCACAAGGAGCGGAGATGTACACAGAGCATTGGCGTCTGAGTCGGGCGCCATTTCAGACCCTCCCTGACCCCGAATTTTTCTGCCCCTTTTCTGCGTATCAGGAGATCTTGGATAAACTCCTTTACGTGGTCGAATTCGGCAAGGGGTTCGCGGTGATCACGGGAGAGGTCGGAGCCGGGAAGAGCACCCTGAGCCGGGTGCTCATTTGCCAGTTGGACGAAGAGAAATTCGACGTCGGCCTGGTGATTAACCCGTCGATCTCTTCCGAGGAGCTCCTGTACGAGATCGCGCTCCAACTCGGCATCTCCTCGCCGAAGAGCGAGCGGTCCGCCCTCTTCCGTGCCATTAACGAACACGTTCTCTTGAACGCCCAGAGGGAGAAGAGCACCGTCCTGATCATCGATGAGGCTCATACGATCACGCAAAAGGCCACCTTCGAGGATCTCAGGATGCTGATGAACTTCCAGTTGAGCGACCGGCATCTTCTGTCGCTCATCCTGTTCGGGCAACCCGACCTGAAAGAGGCGATCGCTAAGCAGCGGCCGCTCGATCAACGGGTGGCCATCCGCTTGAACCTCGGCCCCCTGAGTATGGAGGAGACCGCCTCGTATATCGACTTTCGTCTGGAGAAGGCTGGGGCGACGCGGCGGATCTTCACCAACGAGGCCATAAAGATCATCCACGAGGAGGCACGGGGGATCCCGCGGATTATCAATAACCTCTGCGATCTTTGTCTATTTGAGGGCATGAGACAGAAAGTTACGGAGGTCGATGCCTCACTCGTCAAGACGGTCCTGTCCTCGACCTAATCCCCTGGGCTCCATCAGTCCCTTTGACCCACCGAAAGCGTCACTTCTTTTGGCACCCCTCTTGCACAAATACACACACAGAAGCCGGGTATAAGTCCGCGATAACAAGACGCCAGCATTGGACGCCCACACACTCCAGATTGAATACACGGTGCGGGAGGGACGTCTTTGCGAATTCTCCACATCATCACTCGCCTGGACCGAGGCGGGTCGGCCACCAACACGCTCTTGACTGTGGCAGGCCTGCCCGCTGCGTTCGGGCAGCGTCTCATCTACGGGCGGACGGTAGAGTATCCTCATCTCGCCCGCAGGCTTGAGCAACAGGTTGAGATGGCGGAGCTCCCCGAGTTGGTCCGGAGCCCCTCGCCGCTCAAGGACCTCGTGGCTTTTGTGAAGATTTACCGCCTCCTCCGGAAAGGGCGATTCGATCTCGTACACACCCACACGTCTAAGGCGGGAATTCTGGGGAGGATTGCGGCTCGGTTGGCCGGGGTTCCCCACATCGTTCACACTCCCCACGGCCAGGCCTTCAATGGCTACGTCGGAAAGGGAATGATACGCCTCTTCGTCTTACTCGAGCGACGGGTGGCAACCTTTACAGACCGGATCATCGGGTTAACAGACCAGGAGATCCGCGACAACCTGGAGCGAGGAATCGGGGAGCCAGAGCAGTTCGTGAACATTCCTAGCGGCATCGATCTGAAGCCGTTCGAAGCAAGCCAAAGGGCGGCTGGGGAAGTGAAGGCCTCTCTTGGTCTTTTGCCTTCTGCCCGTCTGATCGGCTCGGTGGGAAGGCTCGACCAAGTCAAGGGACACACCTACCTTCTTGACGCCTTTACCATGTTGGCACCCCGCTTTCCCGACCTCCACCTGGTCCTCGTGGGGGACGGAGAGCTTCGAGTCGACCTCCAATCCCGCGCCGCAGAGGCAGGTCTCGCCGATCGGGTTCACTTCCTCGGCTGGCGGGAGGACATCCCAGCCCTTCTCCACGCCTTTGATCTGTTCGTCTTCCCCTCGCTCAGCGAAGGGATGGGCAGGGCTTTGGTAGAGGCCATGGCGGCCGGCCTACCCATCGTCGCCTCAAATGTGTGTGGAATCCCCGAGGTGCTGGCTCAAGGAGAGGCCGGCTACCTCGTGGAGCCGGCGAGTGCAGCCTCCCTGGCCACTGGGATTGAAAGACTCCTCCTTGATCCTTCACAACGACGCCGGTTGGCCAAAGCGGCCCGCGAACGTGCGCGAGCGTACAGCATCGAGACAATGCTTCACAGGATCGAGGCCGTCTACCAGAGTGTCCTCGGAAGCGAGAACGGAAACCGATGAAAGCGCTCTTCCGCGGACTTTGTCTGATCCTTTTCCTCCACGGAGGCGCAGAAGCGTCTTTCCTTCAGATGAAGGGAGCCTTCCACGTCCACACGAATTTCTCTACAGGCACGCTCTCCCTGGAAGAGATCGTCGAGGAGGCTCGGATGGAGGGGATCGACACCGTGATCTTTACTGAGAATTTCCTCCTCCGTTTCGAATACGGGCTCTTCCCTTTCCGAGGTCTCCTCAAGAAGGTCGTGGAAGAGCCATCGGTCCTTCGGGGAGGCATCGCCCGTTGGCTCAAGTCCATCCAGGCGGCCAAGGTGAACTTCCCCGATGTCATCCTCATTCCGGGCGTCGAGGTCATGCCCCATTACTACTGGACCGGCTCTCCCTTCCGCGGCAATCTCACCCTCTGGGCTACGCAGAAGAACCTCCTCGCGGTGGGGCTGAAGGAGGCAGAAGACTATCTGAAGATCCCGGCCATCGGGAACGGCGGGATCCCAACTTCTCACCGGACGCACCTGCTTCAGCCAGCCCTGGCGGTCGCTCTCGTCGCGATCGGGATCCTCCTCGTGCGTACGGAACGGGAGCAGAACATCCGCCTGAAACGGTTCGTCCTCAAGGTGCGGAAGCGGTACCGCATCCCCGGTTGGATCGCCCTTGGCTTTGGCGCAGTCTTCCTGCTTGAAGCCTTCACCGCGTCACCGCTGAATCCGTACCAGGAAAACCCCGGAATCGGACCCTATCAGCGAGTCATCGACGCGGTCGAGGCCCGAGGAGGAATGGTCTTTTGGTCTTTTCCGGAAGCTCGGGACTTCCGGGAAGCGGCGTATGGGCCGTTGGGCACAGTGACGATCCGGACGGAGCCACATCCGGAGGTCCTCCTCCAAAGCCAGGGGTACACGGGATTCGGCGCCATCTATCCGGACAATGTCACCTTCACGGAGCCGGGAGGCGAATGGGATCGCCTGCTGCTCGACTACACCGAAGGGCGGCGCCCGCGTCCGGCCTGGGGAATCGGCGAGCTAGGCTACCACGGGCCCCCGAAGCCGCTTGGGGAAGTGCTGACGATGTTCCTCGTCTCCGAACGGTCTGAGCAAGCAATTATGGAGGCCCTGAAGTTGGGACGGTTTTATGGCGTGAAACCCAAACCGGACTACCGCCTGGTCCTCGAAGAATTCTCGATCGGCCAGGACAAAAACAGCAATTGGATCCCCATGGGAGGAGAGCTTGAGGCGAACGGGGAAGGGCCCCTTTTGATCCGCCTCGGGATCGGCACCAGTGACGGCAGCGAAGTCGCCTTCACTTTGCGTCTGATCCGCTCGGGAAGGCTGATGCGTATCATCCAGGGGAAGACACCGTTTGCAGAGACCCTGAAGGCGACACCGCCAGATCGAGGGAGGCGCGAGTTCTTCCGGATCGAGCTCGTCAAACCTCACGGACTTCTTTCCAACCCGATCTTCGTCCGGAGTCACGTATGAGAATCGCCATCCACCAACCCCAGTACCTCCCCTGGTTGGGTTATTTCGACAAGATAGATCAGGTCGACTGCTTTGTCCTGCTCGATGATGTCCAGTTCAAGAAAAACGAGTGGCAGAATCGAAACAGGATCAAGACGGCCGCGGGCTGGCAGTGGCTGACGGTTCCCGTCCTTCATCATTCTTCCCAGCGAATCTGTGACGTCAAGATCAACCCAACCGTCCCGTGGGCGAGAAAGCACCTTCAGGCGCTCATCTCGAATTACGCCGCGGCCCCCTTCTTTGACCTCCACCGGCCGTTCTTCGAGGACCTCTACGCCCGAGAGTGGGACTCATTGCTGGACTTGAACCTGTCGACCATCACGTATCTGGTGGAAGCCTTGGGGATCCGAACCAAGCAGGTCCTGGCTTCTTCTTTGCCTCTGCCGCCAGGGGTTGAGGCGACCGACCGTCTGGTCGCCATCTGCCAGGCCCTGGAGGCCGACACGTACCTGTCCGGTGCGGGCGGGAGAGGATATCTCGACCACCCCCGGTTTGAGGAAGCCGGGGTTCGAGTCACCTTTCAGACGTTTCAGACAAAGCCCTATCCTCAACGCTTCGGCGCCTTCGTCCCTGACCTATCTGTGGTCGACGTGCTGTTCAATTGCAATGGGGACAGCCGTCACATCTTACGGCAAGGGAGGATCGTCGATGAAGATCCTGGCGATCGGGTCTCATCCGGATGACATCGAGTTCGGCTGCGGCGGGACGCTCATCAAGTACGCCCTGAAGGGGCACGAGATCTACCTCCTGGTTATGACGGACGGAGGGATGGGCGGGGATCCGGTCGAGCGACGGAGGGAACAGCAGGAAGCGGCGCAGCTCTTGGGGGCGCGGGAGCTCCTCTGGGGCGGTTACAAGGATACCCAGATGGCCAATGATCGAGAGCTGATCGCGAAGATCGAAGAGATCCTCCAGCGCATCAGGCCAGATCTCATTTTCGTCCACTGGGGGGACGACACCCACCAGGATCATCGGAATCTTTCGATCTCGGTGGCATCCGCCTCAAGGTACACGCGAAATGTGCTCTTGTACGAAGGGCCCACGACGGTCAATTTTACCCCGTCGGTCTTCGTCGATATCAACGCTGTCTTCGAACGGAAGCTCCAGGCACTCAAGGCGCACACCTCACAGATCGGCAAGACCGGCGTCGAAGAGCTCTCTATCCTGAATCTAGCGCAGGCCGCCGCCCATTTCCGTGGCGTGCAAGGACGCGCGAAGAACGCAGAGGGCTTCGTGCCGCTGAGGCTTTTCATCAATGTGGACTAGCGCGACATCGCTGTCTCTCATCCCGCACTCACGGCCGACCTTGGCCGAGGAGGACCTTCAGGCTGTGGCCCAGGTGCTCAAGTCCGGCTTCATCGCGCAAGGGGAAAAGGTGGCGGCCTTTGAGCAAGAGATGGCGAGCATGCTGGGGGTGAGTGGTGGCGTGGCGAGCAGCTCCGGGACCGCCGCCCTGCATCTCGCTCTCCTCGCCCTCAACGTCGGAGAGGGGGACGAAGTCCTCCTCCCCTCGTACGCCTGCTCGGCCGTCCTCCACGCCGTTCGATCGGTCCGCGCCGTGCCGCGATTCGTGGATTGTGGCCCGTTGACCTTCAACATGGACCCGGACGCGGCGAGGAAGGCTTGCTCACCCAAAGCAAAGGCATTGATCGTCGTCCATTCTTTTGGTCTTCCGGCCGAGCTGAATACCCTGAAAGGACTGGGACTACCTCTCATTGAGGCGTCGGCCCAGGCCCTCGGGGCCACCTACCGCGGAAGACCGGTGGGAAGCATCGGGGATGCCGCCGTCTTCTCCTTTTACGCCACGAAGCTCATCACCACGGGCGAAGGGGGCATGTTGCTCTCGAACGACGACCGGATCCTGGCGGGCGCTCGGGATTTGCGCGAGTACGACCAGAAAGCAGACGACAAGCCACGCTTCAACTACAAGATGACTGACTTCCAGGCGGCGCTTGGCCTCACACAGTTGAAGCAACTTCCCTGGTTTCTCGAACGGCGACAGACCATTGCTTCCCTGTACCGTGAGAGGCTACAGACCCTTCCGCTTCAGCTTCCGCTTGTCCCTCCGGATTGCAGACCAGTCTATTACCGTTTCGTGGTCAAAGGGCCTCTTCCGGCGGACGCGTACCTTCCAAAACTCCAGGCGCGCGGCGTGGAGGCCAGACGGCCCGTGTTTCAACCCCTCCACCGGACTCTCGGGGTAGACGGGCTTCCAGGGGCAGAGGCGGCGTGGGAGAAGGCCGTCTCGCTCCCCCTTTATCCTTCTCTTTCAGATATGGAGGCCGAACGGATCGTGGAAGTCGCCCAGGAGGTGTTTCAGTGAGGGACACCATTCATCCGTTAAAGTCAGTATCCGTTCCTCTGGGGTTATTCTTTTACTCGTTGGCCCTCCTTGCCGTCCTCCTCCTCTTCTTGTTCCCTATCAAGAGTTGGTTAGCCCACGAAGGGCTGAGATGGCTGTACATTGCTACCTTCTCGTTCCTGATCTCCGTCCTGTTGGTCAGGCCGACCCAGGCCGTCGCGCGAAGACAGGGGATCCTGGACGTGCCCGACGGGCGTAAGCTGCATGGGGAGCCGACCCCGCTTCTTGGGGGAGTTGCCGTCTATCTCGCATTCGTCGTGAGCCTCTTGGCCAACTCCATCCTGACACCGGCGGTCTGGGGGCTTGTGATCGCCGGGACCGTCGTGATTGCCATCAGCGTCATGGATGATATTCGGCCCCTCCCTGCCTCGCTCAAGCTTGCGGTCTTGACTCTCGCCGCGGTCATCGTGATCGCTTCCGGGACCTCCCTGACCCTGTTCCCCACCCAAGCCCTTTGGGGACAGGCCCTGAACCTCGTCTTGACGATTCTCTGGATCGTGGGGATCACCAGCGCCATGAACTTCTTCGACGGCATGGACGGCATGGCCGCCGGTCTGGCCGCCATCGCCTCGTTTTTCCTCGGCATCATCGCCTTTCAGAGCCACCAAGTCTTCCTCGGCTGGGTGACCGCGGCCCTCCTGGGGAGCACGTTAGGCTTCTTACCGTACAATTTTCGCCCCCGGAAGCGGGCCACCATCTTCCTGGGCGATGCGGGCAGCAACTTCCTCGGGTTCATACTGGCCTCTATAGCGGTCATGGGACAGTGGGCCGAGCACGATCTCGTCAAAGCGGCTGCTCCCCTTCTGATCTTCGGGGTCTTCATCTATGACATGCTCTACATCACGGTTGAGCGCGTCGCTCTCGGCAAGGTAAAAAACCTCCAGGAATGGATTGACTACGTCGGCCGGGATCACCTGCACCACCGGATGGAAAAAGTCTTGGGCAGGAAGGAGCACGCTGCCCTCTTCGTTTATGCCTTGAGCGTGTGCCTCGGCCTGGGGGCCACGGTCCTCCTGTTGGCCTCACCGCTCGCGGCTCATTTGCTGATTCTTCAAGCGATCGTCATTCTCTTAGTGGTAACGATATTGGAGCGGCGCGCAAGGAATGGGGTCCCGTCCTCGAAGGAACCCGTAGCCCCGAAAGAACACTCAGCACAGGTGACGCCAACTGATTGCACTGCAATCCCTGATCACACCATGCAGGAGAGCCTTCGGCAATGAGTAAAGGGATATCTCTGACAACTCCATTTCGGATCCAAGACGATGTGATCTTCAACGACCTGCAAGGAGAGATCGTTCTTCTGAATCTGAAGACGGGAATCTATTTTGGCCTGGACCCGGTGGGGACGCGCGCCTGGCAGCTCATACAAGACCATGGCCGTCTCGGACCCGTGAGGGACGCCATGCTGGAGGAGTACGAGGTTTCTGCGGAGCGCGTTGAGGAAGATCTCCTGGACCTCGTCACCGAGCTGCTGGACAACGGACTCGTTGAGGTGATCGATGAAGGCGACGCGGTGGCATAAGCTTCGTTCCCTTTCTCTCTCCGACGTCTGGCTTCTGACGGAAGCCGCTG
Organism: uncultured bacterium; assembly: GCA_964348275.1. Classification (GTDB taxonomy): domain Bacteria; phylum Methylomirabilota; class Methylomirabilia; order Methylomirabilales; family CSP1-5; genus CSP1-5. The sequence continues at coordinate 35,877 of CAYGBT010000019.1, read as the reverse complement.
TTCTGGTCGGCGTGTTCGACCTCGGGGTCAGGCTGTTTTCTTCGAAAACTTGCCTGGCCTTCTTCATCGGCAAAGCTATCCCAGAGCGGAGGTGCCAGGAAGTGGACCGGCAACGGATAGCGTGGCTCGTGGACGTGGCGGACAGGTACGCGCCGGGCAGATCCTCGTGCCTTCGTCAGTCCGCCACACTCGCATGGCTCTTGCGCCGCCGGGGTGTGAGGACCAGCCTGCGGATTGGTGTCGCAAAGGAGGGGGACAATATCGTTGCCCATAGCTGGATTGAATCGGAGGAGGGCGAATTATTTGGTCTCTGCGATCGAGATAAGTATGCCCTTCTCTCCAGTTCCACACTACCCGAACCACTCCGGGCAGGATGTGAACGATGAGCGGGATTATTGGAATCTGGAACCTGGATGGCAAACCGGTCGAGCGGGAAGTGCTGGCCCGGATGAGCGCGACCCTGGCCCACCGCGGACCAGATGGCGAAAGGATGTGGGTCGAGGGTCCGGTGGGGCTTGCCTGTCAACTGTTTCGGATCACACCCGAATCGGCGGAGGAAATCCAGCCGCTGGTCGGCTCATCCGGGACTGTCGTGGTATTCGACGGCCGCCTCGATAACCGTGAGGAGCTCCTGGCGTCACTCAAGGACTCTCACCAGGTCTCTTCCACTTCACCTGACCCCGCGCTCGTGCTGGTTGCCTACGAATCCTTCGGTGACCGGCTCCCTGAAAGGCTGGCCGGAGACTTTGCCTTCTGTATCTTCGACCCCAACAGGCATCACCTCATTATCGCCAGGGATTCAATTGGCATCAGGCCCCTGTACTACTGCCGGATCCGCAACACCTTCCTTTTTGCCTCCGAAATCAAGGCCCTCCTGGTCCATCCGGAGGTATCCACTCGGCCGAACGACGACGTCCTGGCCCAGCACCTCCTCCGTGGAGATCAAGATTACCGAGGCATGACTTTTTTTGAAGGCCTGTGGAGCCTCCTTCCCGCCCACACCGCCATTTGCACCCCACGGAGGTTGGTGACCCGGCGGTACTGGGATTTTAACGCCACCCAGCGCATCCGTCTCGGGTCCTTTGGGGAGTACGCGGAGGCATTCCGCGAACTCTTTGAGCAGGCCGTTAGGCGACGGCTGCGAAGTGCACATCCGGTTGCGGTCTCCGTCAGTGGGGGTTTGGACTCCTCGTCCATCTTCTGCCTCGGGGAAACTCTTGCACGGAGAAGTCCGGACCGGTATCCCCCTGTCCTTGGAGTTTCTTACGCCTCCCCTACCGGATCCCCGTCTGACGAGTCGGCCTTTCTCACCGAGATCGAGCGCGAATACGGGGTTAGAATCAGCCGTCTCCCCGTCAGTCACATCGGTCCCCTCAACGGCTCCAGAGAGGCAGTGTGGAACGTCGAGGCACCGTTCCTGGATGAGATGTGGACCACCATGGAGGCGTTTAATGGGATGGTCCAAAGGCTCCGTGCCCGCGTGGTTCTTACTGGCGAATGGGCCGACCAGTTGCTCTTCGACCAGGCATACCTGGTCGACCGTTTCCACGACTTTGCGTGGCGTGATGTCTGGACGCACTTGAACGAGTTTCCCCACTGGTTCACCGACTGCGCGGGTTTGGACTTCCGGCGCCGATTCTTACTAGACCTCGTAAAGTACACCCTGCCTGCGCCGATGGTCTCTCTCCTGAGATCCCTTCGGCTCAAGCCGGATCGCCCGTGGTACACCGGAGCGGTCCGTAGACGAGCGCGCCAGCGCCGATCCAATTGGCTCCCGCCACGGAGAGGGTTCCCGACCGCCCATGCCCGCGCTCTGTACGAGCAGGCGAGATCCAGCCGGCATGTCCTGTGCCTGGAGTGGGAGAACAAGGTAGCCGCCATGCACGGGCTCGAGATGGCATTTCCGTTCTTTGACCCGGACCTTGTCTCGTTTCTCATGAACATCCCGGGAGAGATTCAGACCTGGCAAGGCGTGCCGAAAGCACTTCTCCGCAAAGGTATGCAGGGGGTGCTTCCAGAGGCCATCGTTCGCCGGACGTGGAAGGCGGACTTCACGCATATAGCCAACGAAGGAATGGACAGGAACTACCCTGAACTGTCGCATCGTCTTCTGTCAGACACGATGGCCGTTAGCAGGGGATATGTGGACCGCGACGCGTTAACGGCGGAACTCAACGGGATGAGGAAGAAGCTCCAAGGTGAGAGCTGTGATACCGCCTGGAGCCTCTCAGATCTCATCGGATTGGAGCTTTGGCTTCAGGTCTTTTTCGGGAACAACCATAACGGACACGAGACTTCACCATTACTGAAGGAAAAGATGATGGTGAGCGCACAAGGAGGCTCAAGATGAAATCCAAGAACCCTAGCAGTAAAAAGAAAGCTTACCGTTCCCCGCGGCTCGTCGTCCACGGGGACCTCCGCCACCTGACGATGGCAAAAGGGGGCACCAAGAAGGACGGCGGAAAGGCATCAACAAGGGCTAGTGGTGCCCCGGCCTAACGGACAGTTATGGCCGTGATCCTCTCAAACGGGCGCTCTCCGCGGGTCTACCGAACTTACGGCATTCACCTCAAGAGCCACTGGGCTCTTCCCTTACCCCAGGCAAGAGGAGTGGGTTCCGCTCTTGGAGAGGTCGAACTAGCTGATGGGCTGCCAGCCCTATTCCGGCGGGTGCGGAGAGAAGCGGCAGGGCGACGGGGCAACCGACATTGGTTCCAACACTTTCCGCTCCAGGACGGGTCCGACTTTCTTCGATGGTCCGGGCTCTTTGACTTTCTCCTCTCCGCCGACGGCCGCCGGATTGCCTGCCACCGTCTCAACGGCGCCTCTCCCGAGTCATTCCAAACCTATCTCCTAGGGCAGGTCCTCTCATTCGCCCTGCTGAAGCACGGGATCGAGTCGCTCCATTCGACCACAGTGATGATCGACGGAGAGGCGGTGGCTTTCCTTGGCGACTGTGGCTTTGGGAAATCGAGTCTCGGGGCCGCCTTCCTCCAGGCGGGTTACCGCCTGCTCACTGATGACCTCCTTGTCCTCAAGGAAGAGGGGGACCAATTCGTAGCTTATCCAGGTCCGCCAAGGATCAAGTTGTTCCCGGAAATTGCCAGGAGCTTGCTTGGAGGGCGCGCAATCGGCACTCCAATGAACAATCAGACCCCCAAGCTGGTGATACCGTTAGGTCGGAACGAAACGGTCCCGCCGCAAAGCGCCTTCCCCCTGAAGGCGATTTACGTGCTCACACCTCCACCAGCTAGATCACGGAGCATTGGGATCACCATTCGATCCCTCTCCCCCCAGCGAGCCTTTCTTGAGCTCACCAAGAATACCTTTAATACCACGGTCATCGAGCCACAGCGGCTCCAGCGGCAGTTCGACCTGGCAACGCGACTTGCCAGTCGGGTGCCTGTCAGGTCTTTGTTGTACCCCCGGGACCTCGATCAGATCCCACAGGTGCGCCAGTCTATCCTCCGCGAGGCGCTACGATGACCCTTGCGTCGATCGATCCTTCCCTGGCTGCCCTCCTCACCGACCGCCCGGACAGTCCGCTCCTCAGTCCGACCGCCACGGAATGGCAAACAATTTTGGACCAAGCCTCGGCGCACGGGCTCACGTTTTGGCTGCAGGAAATCCCTGGCCTTCCGGCTCGGGTCCAGGAACAGGTGTACCAGGAATGCTTCAACAACACCGCCAGGAACCTGGCGCTGGCCGGAGAGCTCCGGACCATGCTTCGTGCGTTCCGCGATCAGAAAATCCGCTGCCTACCCTTGCGCGGTCTGGCTCTCGCCGAGCGGCTCTACGGCGGGGTCCCCCAGCGGCCGATGGGGGATATCGACCTCCTCGTGCGGAAAGACGATCTGCCACGGATCCAGGAGCTGTTCCGCGCACTAGGATTCAACGAGATGGATCGCCGACCGGGGTTTGCTTCTGACTTCTCGTATACCTTGAAGTTCTTTGCCGAGCGATCGTTTATGGTGATCGTCGAGCCACATTGGACGATCGCCTATCCGCCCTATGGTGATCGGCTCGACATGGAGGCCCTGTGGAGCCGGTGTGTTCCGGCGCGGGTGGTGGGAGAGGAGACCCTCTCGCTTGCACGGGAGGACCTACTCGTCCACCTTTGCCTTCACTTGGCCCACCGCGATGATGCGCCGTTCCTGTGGCTGTACGAACTCGACCGCTTTGTCCGCCAGGAGTCCGATGCCTTGCGGTGGGAACTGGTACTCTCGGTGTCGCGCGATGTGGGTATTGAGCGCTTGGTCGGCCGTGCCCTCGATGAGGTTTTCAATAAGTTCGGGGCACCTGTGCCTGCCGATATCCTCGACGCCCTGGGCCGACCGGATTCTGGCCTCCGCCGTCCGCTCGCTGAGCGTCTAGCGGAAACGTCCAAAGTGGACGGGGCAGAAAGTCTAGCCCAATTCTTTGTCCTGAAAGGTGTCAGGGCAAAGTTCCGCTACGCCCGAGCACTCCTATTCCCCCAGCCCGACTTCATGATGCTCCAGTACGGACTCACACACCACCACCAACTCCCCGCAACCTACCTTCGCCGCTTCTGTTGGTTTTCATGGCAAGCGGCAAAGGGGCTGGTGGACCTGTGCCTTGGAGGCGTCGCTCCAGGTCAGAGGGCATGAAAAAGCCTAGCAAATCGAGAGCGACGGCCAGAAGTCATACCGGAGCACGAGAGCAATTGCTGGTTGCCCCAGCTCCGCTCGGTACAACCTGCGGGGAAATGCTGAAATAAGCAATTACTGGCTGCTACACAGTACTTTTTGGAGATCTGTACCGCATTCGTCAATCTCCTCAGGTGTACCCACCACAACCCGAAATCTCCCGTCATTACAATCGAACGCCAGTTGCCCACCAAGAGTGTCACCATAACCTATCTAAAAACCAGGAGCAGGATATTCGATAGTAACTGCAACCTGAATATCGGACGACCCTCCTTGGCCGGGTATGCCTCGAAGGTAAAAAAACCTTTCGACCGTCACCCCAGGAGTGGAAGTACAAGGGTTGAAACATGTTCTGGTTTGTTGCACGGTATCCGGATCCGCACCACCCGGGTCAAGCTCCATAATATCCTCGTCCGTTCGCTGTATAATATTTTGAGCCCGCGTTAGACAGTTCTGAGGTGATATTGGGTTTGCGGCGAGGGCGGGAGAAATTAACAGCGTGAGCACTCCGGCGATGGCAAGAACAACCCCCACAAGAACCAAGATGAAATGCCGTTTTCTATGCGTGCTTCCCATGGCAATTCCTCCCTTATGTTTGAGGTCATCGGAAATTTCCCCTTTCCACTTGGATAGGAGGCTTACCCGGTCTCCATCGTCGGTGGGCCAAACATATCTCCCGCGAGGCTGGCTGCGGGGATGGCAATGAACACCGGTCGCTTAACTGCGCTGGCCGTTGGCGACCCCTTCCGTGCTGCATGGGACCTGGACGCAATGGCGAAGGGCGCCTTCAATGTCGGCCTCCGAGGGGTCCACGATCTCTCGCCACGGCGAACAGAACTTCCCAACGAACGCTTTCTTCCCACTAGACTCCGGACTCAGGACGGTCAGGTTCGGGCATTCGGCGAGCAAGGGCCTGAAGAGCCCGAGTTCCCTGGGACCCCTTATGGTCAGGATCACAGCGTCGGCCCTCATCTCCCTCACGGCGCCAAGAAGGTCTATCGGGTCCAGGACCTCGCCGACGACCTCCATGTCTTCCTGTTGCTCGATCGTCTGCCAGACGACTTCCCGCATGATCCGAGGACGAATGGCTAATAGAATTCTGATCCGCACTATGCGACTCTTCTCTCCCCTGTGTAATGAAAGATAATTCATCAGCAAAGCAAGACCATAGATCCTGGTTTGGGATTTGGATCTGCTTGGGCAAAAAAAAGGCCTACGTTTTCGTAGACCCGTCCTGCCGTTTCTAAGTGAAAGTACTAGTACCGGCTACCGCATGTCTGGCAACTCTAGCGCAAGCTGCTCAGCAAACCCCGCTCTCGTGCATACTTGGCCACCTTCCGCCGGCCATTCAGCTGGAGCTTGTCTAGGATGTTATGGATATGATTCTTCACCGTGGGGACCTCGATCCGTAAGCGGGTGGCGATCTCTTTATTGCTCAATCGCTCATCGATCAACGCGGTGATCTCGAGCTCCCGACGGGTGAGGTTCGGCACTCCCAATGCCTGTCGTAGTTCCCTTTCGCGCGCGGCCTCGGCAACCCGGGAGATGAGAATACCGGCAACCTTCGGCGAACAGAGGGCCTCCCCTGCTGCTACCATGTAAATATATTTCAGTAGATCCTCGAGCGATGCGTCTTGCGGGAGGCACCCGGCTCCTCCTGCCTCGACGCACGCCACAAAGTCGGATTCCAGTTCGGTCAGACCTATGACGAGAATCTTAGCCTTAGGGAAGATCCCGCGAACCAGCCGAGCCTCTCGAATCCCATCCCGCCCCGGCGGATAAAGGTCCAAGAGAATGACGTCGGGCGTCAACTTTTCCATTTCCCCTTTCAGGTCACCGGCCTCGGCCACACTGCCGACCACACTGACGGTATGCTGCCGCTGCGCCAGGACAACAGCAAGGCCCTCCCGAAAGAGACGATTCCTATGGATGATGAGGACACGAATCATCTCCGTCACGTCCCTTCCCCGCTCGTTCCCTGGTCTACCCAATGTCCGTTGTTTTGGAAATGGGGGGTGATTTCGGCTGGCGCATTGACGAGACTCGCGCTCGTCAAGACAGAAACGCCCGGGGGCGGATGCCCGCCGGGAGCCTCATAAAACAAAACCGCCCTCGGCGCCGTGCTTCGCCTGGAAGGCGTCTGGTCTCGTGGTGCGCCAACAATCGTCCAGATAGTCGACTATGGACTGTAGCTATCCCGGTTCCATCGTCACACTCCTACAGAAGACCTCCTGCAACTTGATCCACGGTCCCCTGTCGGCCATGACGTTCATCAGCCATCGATCTGATTTGGATCTCTTAGTGGGTGATAAGGATATAATTCACACACAAGACCTGTCAGGCTTTTTTAGAACGCCGTTTGTCCATCGGCTAATCCTCTGGGAGGGCTGATCCTCGCACCAGACACAGACGGCTTACCCTGTCCAGGATCGCGGCGAATACTTGGCGAGATACGCCTCTCTGGCGCTGGTAGCAAGCGCCGAAAGGGCTTGAGCATTGTGCCTTCGAGGAGGCCAACACTGCGCTGTTGACCATCAGAAGTCCGCAATCCCCGGAAGGGGCTCTTGGCTCGAGGCTCATGTGTCTTCAAGGTTAATTATCGGTGCAAAGCGGAATGGCCAAGTGCTACGTGCTACGTGCGAATAGCGGTCAACGGGGATTAGTAATGGGCGAGGCTTCCAGCCCGCTTTGCCTGTCGGATTGAAGCGGAAAAGCTAAACAGACCCAGCGGAAGGAGGACGGCAGCCAGGAATGCGAGGGGCAAAATCTCACCCCAGAGCGTGGAGATCGAGGCCCCCTGGTACACCGCCAGCTCCAGTCCGCGGACCGCGTAGGTCACAGGGATGAGTGCCGAAAGCGCCTCGAGCCAGTCCGGCAGGACTTCTACGGGAAAGTAGACGCCCCCCAGGAGCCCTGCGACTCCCTGGAAAAACCACGCAACAGGGTTCCCTCGCTTAAAGATTACGATGATGCTCGCGGCGAGAAGACCAAGGCTGTTGAACGAGACCACTGCCAAGACAAGTATGACGACGACGGAGAGCAGATTCGTGTTGCCCACTGGGGCCCCGAAGAGGAAAGCTCCCAGCACAAGGTATCCGACCATCTCGCCGCAGGCGTATAGAACCCCCCAAAGAGAGAGCCCCAGTGCAAGCCCCGTCGGCCGGAGCGGTGTTGCGAGAACGGCCTCGAGGGTCCCCATGATTTGCTCCCAACTGACCTGTGCGGCGAGACCGGAGATCCCCGTCCCCATGAAGGAAAAAAGGGCAAGACCCAGCAAGACATAGGCAAAGTATCCTACCCCATACGGTTTGAGGTATCCGACGACTTCTTGACCGAAAAGGCGGTCAATGAAGAAATAAATCAAAAGACCGCTCAAGAGCTCGATAAACGCCAGCGCAGTGGCAAAGCGGTAGCTAACGAGAAGCCTCAAGTCCTTGGTCACGAAGCCGCGGATTGCCCTCCAGATGCTCCTCATACTCGCTCCGTCGTCAGCTGGTGAAACACGGCCCCCAGATCTCCCATCGGCAGCCCAGCCAACCCTCGAAGCGCATTCAGAGGCCCACATGCGCGGATCTGCCCACTCCCCATGATGGCAATCTCGTCGCCGAGTGCCTCGGCCTCGGGGAGGTTGTGCGTGGCGATAAGCACGGTCTTTCTTTGGCGGGCGGCCAGGTCGTCTCTAATGAAGCTCCGGAGCCCCTCTGCTGAGGCCGGGTCAAGGCTCTTGGTGGGTTCGTCAAGAAGCAGAACTGCCGGGTCGTGCAGGAGCGCCCTGGCGATCAAGAGCCGTTGCCGGATTCCGGCGCTGCTGGCTTGGACGGCTTGGTCGAGAGGGATCTCTAATATTTTGCCAAGCTCGTCGATCCGCTGCGTTGCCTCTCGGCGGCTGAGCCCGTGGAGTGCTGCAAAAAACTCAAGATTTCGCCGTCCGGATAGACGCGCGTAGAGGCTCCGGTCGTCCCCGAGGCTCACGCCGACCATCCGCTTCGCCTGCCCCTCCCCCTGGACCACGTCAAGACCGCAGACACGGGCCTGTCCGTACGTAGGCAGGACGAGCCCGGCCAGGATTCTTAACAGCGTGGTCTTCCCAGCCCCATTCGGGCCCAAAATGGCGAGGACTGACCCTGCTCGAACCCTCAAGTTAACTCCGTCGACGGCGTGAAGCCAAGAATTGGACCGGCCTTGAGAACCCCAACGGAGAAAGCCGTTGCCCCTCTTGAATACCTTCGTCAAGTCTTGGGCCTCGATCGTAAAACTCATTGCTTTATCCTGTTCCCTGTTCTCGATCGGGAGGTCCGGTCAGGTTGAGGACTTCCGGCTGTTACCGGTTAATCACGCTTGACTGCTCACCCTTTTGGGGCCCTAGGGTTTCCCCCTCTGCACTTCCGCTCCTCGATCGAAACCCTTAGGCTCGTAGGTCTGCGGTGCATACTGCCCCATCTTTGTCATGAGTTCGTCGAAGACCGCCAGAGACACATACGCGAGGCCCAGGAGCACCAGGAGGATCAACGTGGTCTTACGAACACCCATGGTAGGCAGACCGAGCCACCTTTGGATTCGCCGCACGCGGCTCTTGATCCAGAACAGTCCCTTTGAAAGAATCCGCGTCACCACCCCGTTGCCCCCGCCGCACCATGAAGCAGAGCATCATGGTGGTTGGTTCGAGGAGCACTGCGAGCCGCAGAAAGGCGTATGCCTCGACCCCTTGTCATTTTTTCCTTGAAGCGCTCCCCTCAAGACTTCCTGTCACGACGATCAGCTCCTGCTCTAATTGCTTGGCAACCTGATCCCAGCCGAACTGCGCTGTCGCATAATCCCGGCAGCGCCGCCTGAGGGCCTCGTATCCTTGCGGATCGGCCTGGGCCCTGTCCAGGTGATTCAGGATTCCACGGGCGATGGCTTCAGGCCCGATCCGCTCGAAGAGAAGATCCGCCTGAAGATCGCGCAAGAGCTCCGGGATGGCTCCTACCGGGGTCCCCAGGACCGGCGTTCCGCAGGCGAGCGCCTCGACTACCACCAGGCCGAAGCCCTCCAGGGCCTTGGTCGGGAGGACGAAGAAATCGGCCGCCTGATAATAGGTCGGCAGCCGTTCCTCCGGGATGAAGCCTTCGAAGCGGACCAGGGTCTTGAGCCCGAGGCGCTCGCCCAACCCCTCGAGTTCTTGTTTCATAGGCCCATTCCCCCCGATGAGCAGGTTCATCTCTCTTCTGCCCTTCGCCACCTCCTTCATCGCGTGCAGGAGGTGATCGAGCCCCATCCGGGGCTCGAGGTTCCGCACCGTGAGGAGCAAAGGCCCAGTGGAAGGGAACCCAAGGGCCGCCTTGACAGCATGTCGGTCCTCGGCGGGCCTGAACCGATCGAGGTCCACCCCGCCAGGGAGGCAGACCACGCGATCTGCAAATTCGGGGTAGGTCTTTGCAAACTGATCCGCCATGAAGCGGCTGAGGACGAAGACCCGCTGGCAGCTCTTTAAGACGTGATATTCCACCATCCGGCGAAGAAACCTTCCCCCTGTGATGGATTTCAATTGTGAGCTTTGCGCCTTCGAATCAGCACCACGGGCCGCGTACTCCTCGGCCCACGGGGAATGGAAGACATACGCCTTCGGGATGGATCGGCTCTTTCGCGCCAGGGTGATGCCGAAGGCCGAAAAGGGCTGGTGGAAGATCAGGACATCGAAAGGAATCCTGCGAGAGAGCTCCCAAAACAGGCGGTGAGAGCTTAACAAAGAACAGAGGGTTCGCTGGTATCGGTAGACCTGAACTCCCTGGACCTCCTCGGTCGCCTGACCTCCGCCGCCAGGGATTCCGGCAATGAGGTGGACCTGGTGGCCTTGGTTCTTCAGGCCCAGGCAGTGGGCCGCCAGGACCCGCTCCGCCCCGCTGACCTCGCCCTGAAGGTCGACATCCGCGACGACCAAGAGGTTCATCAGATCCCCTTTTTCCCCTCTCCGAGTCTTCGCCCCCCCCCAGTTGAGGTCGTCCACGAAGGAGAGGATTTTCGTTTTCACACGGCCTCCCGACCCCAGCTCTCCATGATCAACAGGCCCTAGGGAAGAAGTAACCAGGCCGCCCTGCCACGCCCGTGCCCGCCGGCAAGAGCCTCGACGAGGGAAACGCACACTGCACGGAGCGATGGTGGAGGAATTGGACAGTTCCCCTTAACTATTGATTAGGACAGCAAGAATCGTGCCGGGGGGAGACCTCTGCCCCAGTTGGACGGCAGGTGCGTCAAGGGCCCTGAATGCGTCTTCAGATGGGATCTGAGTCCTGGCTCGTGCTAGCGAAGCAATTGCCGGAGGAGGGTCCCAATCAGGAAGAGCTCTTTGCGCGTGTCGTCCGGAAGGAACTGCAGGCCGTGGACCACGCCGTTCTTGGCAACACTGGTCCGGGTCCAGACCACATCTGCATCCACCGGGGGAAGGTTGAGCCCCGGGGGGACTGCCACACTCAACCGCGTCCGGGGGGCAACCGCCTGAGGAAGGACGACCATCATCCCGCCATCGCTCAGATTCTCAGCCCAGCCTTGCAACTGGGTGTCCGGGGGGACCAGACAAGTAATTTCTAGAACGATTGGGACGCGGAGGGCAGTGCGCGGGGTGGGACCCGCCTGGAAGGCCATGAGCTGCTCCCAGGCGAGGCGGTCCACGCCAGTCAACCTGGTGAACCGAAGGCCCATCAAGCTGGGGGACTGCTTCACCATCCAAACGACCAACGCCTCAGCATGGGCGATCTGGTCTCCCGTCAGCAGACGGAGATTCGTCAAAGTGCCCGGGGTCAACACCTGTGAGGCTTCGAGCTGTACTCCACCCCAGCTCACATTCCGGCTGATGCCGAGCGTGTGATAGCGCGGAACGACCGGGCTCTCACACAGGACCGGCATGCGGAGTCGAAATCGGGGATGTCGGCGGTTCTCAATCATGATACAGACTCGAATTGCAACCTTCGGGCCAATTTATCCTTCCTCCCTTGTGCGTATCCCTCTCGGCCGTGGCCTTGCACGCCTTGCTCGTGCCTCGCCCATCGGACTCTATGTCAGTGAGGTGATGCCCGAGCCACCTCAGCCTACAACGACAGCTTGGCCTTGTTCAGATCGGCGATGACCACGAGGATGCCCTGATCTGGATGGAGGTACTTCTGGGCAACTCGGAGGACATCCTCACGGGTCACCGCCCAGATCATCTGGGGGTACCGCTCAGGATAGTCTATCCCGAGACCATAAAACTCGATGGCTGTCAGTAAGCTCACCACATCTCGATTGGTATCGATCCGGAGAGGGAAACTCCCGGTCAAAAAGCCCTGAGCCTCCTCAAGCTCCTCCGGCGTGACCCCATCCTCTCGAATCCGCCGGATCTGGTGCAGTACTTCATCAATGGCAGGCTTCGCCGTTTCATTCTTCGTCTGAAGCCCCACCAGAAAAGGCCCGGGAAGGCGTCGGGCGCTGAAGAAGCTGTGCACATCGTAGGCCCAGCCCCTCTCCTCGCGGATGGCCCGCATCAGACGAGAGGTCAAGCCCCCGCCGCCGAGGATAAAATTCATCACCGAGAGAGCGTAATAATCCGGATTATTTCGCGCAATCCCCAGATGTCCCCAGATGATGTTGGCCTGGGTCACCCCCCGATCGATCTTCAGCACCTGCCGGCGGGCGGGGGGTACTTCCGTCCCGGCATCAACATGTGGAACGGTCTTTCGCTTCCAGCCCTTGAGATATTTGTCTAAGGTGCCTTGGAATTCCTCCAGGGTCACATCCCCCGCCACGGCCAGGATGCTGTTATTGGGGACATAGTAGCGCCGATGATAATCGACGAGTTCCTGCCGGGCAATCCGGTCCAGAGTGTCGGCGGTCCCTTCTATGGGGCGGCCGTACGGATGGTCACCAAAAAGGGCCGCAGCAAAGGCCTCGCGGGCTACCGTCCCGGGGTCCTCCTGCTTTCGGCGGATGCGGCCCTTCAGTTCGCGAACCTTCCGTGCAATCTCCGCCTCCCGAAAGGCCGGATGCAGCAGCACATCCGTGAGAAGTTCTAAGCCCATATCAAGGTCTTTTTTCAACACAGTCAGGGAGAGAGCCGAGTGGTCCCTGGAGGCACTCGCGTTGAGACCACCCCCGACGAACTCGATAGCCTCACTGATCTCGAGGGCCGTTCTGCCGACGGTTCCCAGGGGAAGGAGAATCGCCGTAAGGTTGGCGAGTCCTGCCTTTTCTTTGGATTCTTGCGCGGATCCGGCCTTTACCAGGATCTCGACCGTGACCATGGGCAGGCCTGGTCGCTCGGCCACAAGGAGCGTCAGACCGTTGTCCATTGCCACGCGGCGCCCAAGAGGCGCCGCCTGCGCCAGCTTCGGCAGCAGCAGGCCAAAAAAGAGGACAACAAGTCCAGTCCTATTCACGTCTCTTCTCACATTACAATCCTTGACTCTTCGCACTCGACTCTTGACGCTCGACTATTCACCGCTGACTGCCGCTCGCCTCCCCCGGAATCAGGACTCCCACCGTCCGATTCTCGACCGTAAAGTACTTCCTGGCCACCCGCTGAATGTCCTCGCGCGTCACAGCGCGAATCCCGGGTACGTAAGCCGTCCAGTATTGCCATCCCGCCACACTTTCATAGGCGGCGAGCTGGCGGGCCAGACTGAAGATCGAGTCCTGACTGAAGATGAACGAAGCCTCAATTTGATTCTTGGCCTTCTGATGTTCCCGGGGCGAAACGAGCTCGGTCTTCAGACGTTCGATCTCGTGATACAAGGCCTGCTCAACCTCCTCCGTCGTCTTGCCGGGAGCCGGCGTGGCGAAGAGGCTCATGAGTTCCGGATCCGCGGCAACGCGGGAATAGAGCGCACCCGCGCTCAAGGCGAGCTGTTTCTCATAGACGAGCTGCCGGTGGAGCCGGGCACTCCTGCCGCCCGCCAGGATGACTTCCAGGACATCGAGGGCGTAGCTATCCGGATCCGTCAGGTTGGGGACGTGATAAACAGCGACGACGGAGGCGAGCTGAGCATCCTGCCGCGTGAGGACCACCCGCCGCTCCCCGTTTTGGGGCGGCTCGACACTGCGGACTCGCAGGGGTTCGGGGCCACGAGGGATCCCGCCGAAGGCCTCTCGAATCTTGGGGAGGAGTTCTGCGCGGTCAAAATGCCCGACCACAACCACGACGGCGTTGTTCGGCGCATAGTATGTCTCATAAAACGTCCGTAGATCCTCATGGTTGAGCTTTCGAATGTCCTCCATCCACCCAATGACCGGATTGCCATACGGATGGGCCTTAAAGGCGGCCGCCTGGACCTCCTCCCACAAGGAGCTATTCGGGTCGTCCTCCGTGCGCAGCCGGCGCTCCTCCATGACCACACTGCGCTCTCGCGCAACCTCGTCAGGGTCCAAGAGGAGGTTGACCATCCGATCTGGCTCCAACTCCAGGGGGAGGTGAATCCGATCCGCCGCTAACGTCACAAAGTAGCCAGTATAGTCCTGGCTCGTGAAGGCATTGTCCCGCCCTCCGTTCCGCCTGATGATCTGGCTGAACTCTTGGCCGTCGATCTTTGCCGTCCCCTTGAACATCATATGCTCCGTGAGATGGGCGAGACCGGTGCGGCCCAGTTGTTCGTTTCGGGATCCCACGCGGTACCAGATATGGAAGGTGACCACGGGCGCCTTGTGCTCCTCCAGCAAGAGCACCTTGAGCCCATTGTCCAGTGTGGTCTTGAAGACCTCCAGCTCCTTCGCCGTCACCTCGCCCGCCACGAGGCCAAAGAGAAGCATCGTTAGGGCCATCCAACCTGCACGCCTCACTGGGATCTCCCCCTCTTCAGGTGAATTTCCACCGAATCGTTCGGCACAATCTCGTGGTGCTCCGCAAAACCGGCAGGGACCTCAAGCACGTACTGGACCTCCTCCCGCGGGGCATACACCGGGGGTGCCTCGCCAGGCGCCGGCGGCTTTGCTCCGTGCACGAGACCCACGATCCGTCCGTTCCGTATCCAGAGGATGTCGAGGGGAAAACGCATTCCCCGCATCCAGATGACCGGCCGCGCTGGCGCCTCGTAGACAAACAACATGCCCGCACCGGGCGCCAGGTTTTCGCGACCGCTGAGCCCCCGGATCTTTTCTGCCTCGGTTCGGGCCACCTCGACTGTGACCACTACGCGATTCCCGATTTGTACGCGACCTACCTCCGCCGCCTCGGCCGCCACCGTCAGCAGGAAAAGAAGAACCCCAGCGAGGCACCGCCGATCAATCACGAGAACTCCTCAGACAGCTCTCCTAATGTGGCGTTCAGCTTGAGCCGTTCACCATCCCGAAGAATCTCCAGCTCCACGGACTCGCCAACTCTCTTGTGATCCTCGAGGTACGCGATCAGACCACGCATACCCTCGACCTTTTGCCCATCAATTCCCACGATCAAATCGCCACCGACTCGCAGGATCGTGTTGCCAACCTGAATCCGACGTCGTCCACCCCGAATCCCTGCCTGGGCTGCCGGAGATCTCCGTGTCACCCGAATAACCAGCACTCCGTGTCCGATGGGCAGATCCAGGACGCGTCTCATCTCCGGTGTCACCGAGAGCCCGGAAATACCCAGCCACGGATGGCTCACCCGACCCTTGGCGATCAATTCCGGAACAATCCGCTTCGCCTTGTTCACAGGAATCGCGAAACCGATCCCAACGGATCCCCCGGTCGGGCTAAAGATGGCAGTATTGATGCCGATTACCTCCCCGCGAGAATTGAGGAGGGGCCCACCGCTATTGCCGGGGTTAATGGCGGCATCCGTCTGGATGATCCCTCGGATCTCTCGACCTGTCTCGGTCCTGAGCGTCCTGTCGAGCGAACTCACCACACCGGCGGTTACCGTTCGATCGAGGCCGAAGGGGTTGCCGATGGCGACGGCCATCTGACCGATTTGGAGCCGGTCGGAGTCCCCGAGCCGAACAACGTGCAGCTTTTCGCCCGGCACATCGATCTTGATCACGGCGAGGTCATTGTGAGGATCCCGACCGATCAACTTCGCAGACACCTTCTCCCCGTCAGCAAGGGTCACTTCCAGGCTTTGGGCATCCTCGACCACGTGATTGTTCGTAACGATATGTCCCTTCCCGTCGATGATGAAGCCTGAGCCGGTCCCTCGCTCAGGGACCAGGTTAAAGAAGACATCGTAGCGGACAGCGGTGCTGGTGATGTGGACCACTGCCGGGCTCACCTCTCGATAGATCCGGATGATAACCTGCTCCGCCTCGCTGAGTCCCTCAACCGGGGTCGATATCGAGACGACAGGAGCAACCGGGGCAGCTTCGCACGACTGCCGCAAGGCAGGGCTCAGCTCGCAGGAGACAACAGTCAGGACAGCCGCGATCACCGCGGTCAAGCTGACCGTCCCGAGTTTTCGCACCATGATTCTTGGAGTTCCTTCACTCTTTGGAATGCAGAACGGGAGCCGAGTACCTATCTATCCCATGCATTGGTCTGCTTGTCAATGTGTCCGATCGCCGGGATCTGTCGCCCCCAGGTCTGCCCCCAACAAAAAAGGACCGCCCCCGGGAGGACGGCCCCTCCTCCAGCTCCTTCAGGTCTTGGGCCGCATCTCCTGGCCACAACATTGGGGGATGCAGTGACCTGCCTTGAGCACTTGCACTTCGAGACCGCATCGCTCGCAGACATAAACTTCGTTCACCGCTGGCACGGCCGTTGCCTCCTTTCCGCTGCCTCTTATAGGGTCACTCGTGGACATTCCCTCTTTGGTCTCAATTAGGCAGCCAGCGTGAGCCTCTTCCAGGCGTGAGAAAAGCACGCCGTTACCACCTTCTGGAGCAGCGCCATGTAGGTCAACTCTCCCCGGAGGACGGCGGCGAAGGCTTCAATCGCCCCCGGGTGTCCTCTCAGCGCCCGGAATGACCATCGCGGAATCCGGTGAAGGATCCCGGCCAGGATGGCAGCCCCTCGAAAGTCTGACTCAAACGTTTGCCGGACCAGTTTCCGGTATCGCTCCGCCATCTGTGTCCCATCGTTGAGAATGGCGGTGGCGGCCAGGACCCCACTCCGCATGGCGTAGTAAATCCCCTCGCCGGTGAACGGATCCACCAGCCCAGCCGCATCCCCCACCAGCAGAACTCGAGAACTCCCCATGCGATCGATCGACCAGGGAGGAAGGGGAATAGGCCATCCGGTCACACTCACCGGACCGCTCAAGGATTCCTGCCGACTCAGAAACTGCTCGAGGTGTCCGGGCAGACCCCGGACCTTTTCCTTTGCCCCTAAGACCCCGGCTGAGAGATCGTGGGCCTTCGGGAAGACCCACGCATACCCGAAGGGGATAGCACCAAAATCGATGAGAACCCTCCCCTTCCATGCTTCGCGGGCTCTCTCGGGGACCGAGATACGGGCGTCCATAGCGAGCGCAATCCGGGAGGGGGGATGCGGGAAAGAACGCGCAACAGCCCCCCGGGCCCCATCCGCGCCAATGACGGTGAACGCCCGGAAGGTTCCCTGGTCCGAAACCACTTCCACGCCACCTGAGACCTCTTGAGCCCGCAAGACACGATGTCCGAACAGGACGCGAACGCCGGCCTGCTCGGCCTGGGTGAGGAGGAGCTGGTCGAACCGCTCTCGCTGAACCATATAGGCCAGCGGGGCTTCAGTCCTGTACCGAATGGGCGCCTCACCAGGGGCGGTGAAGACCGATTCCATGACCACATCCTCCACCACTTCACTGAAGTCCACCCCCAGAGACAGCACCTTGGGCGAAAGGCTCCCTCCACACGGCTTATGCCGCGGGAAATGAGCCTTTTCAAGCAGCAGGACCTTCACTCCCTTCTGCGCCAGGGCGCGGGCTGCCGTCGCCCCGCCTGGACCACCGCCGACAACAATGACGTCCGAGTCCATCGGAGACCTCACCGACCGGGGCGGCCAAAGTGCGAAAAGACGCCCAAGAGCTCTTCGATCCTTCGCTCCTGCTCCCGATCATTGCCCGAAGTGAAGGCTTCCGACACGCAGCTTTCGACGGGCTGGCCGAGGAGGCGCTTGCTTACTTGCTCCAGCGCTCCTTGGACCGCCGAGACCTGAAGGAGAGCGTCGACACAATATTTCTGCTCCGCCACCATCCGCTGAATCCCTTGCACCTGTCCCTCGATCCGCTCCGGTCGGTTCAGGGTCCCACGTTTGGCTTCCTCGTCGATCATCCTTCCTTCCCTGTAGAGCGGGCACAATACGCTATACCCCCCTGTATGGCATATAACCTGTTCCCTCTTGTCAAGAGAATCTTGTGGGCCGCTCCACCTCAGGAGGGAAATAGATAGGGAACGGCAACGGGTTACGTGGGGGTAACGTAAATCTTGGCAGCGACGTCTCGTCCGACCGCCTGCTGCACATCGCCGATCAGCAGAAAAATAGGCCCGTGATACGGGGCAATCCGTTTGACCTGCAGATTCACATGAGGCAACAGGCCGAGCTCGGTGAGGTAGACGAGCAATTCCGGATCCTCCTCCGGGACGCAGAAGACTGTCGCCCTTGTCTCTTCCTTCAGGTCGACCAATGTGGTCGGCGGGTACTCAAACGGAAGCCGGCCGTGGACATCAGGAATCGGGTGACCATGGGGGCAGCTCATCGGATCTTTGAGGAGCCGCACGAGCCGCTCTTCTACCTCTCCGCTGAGTATATGCTCAAACTTGCAGGCTTCGAGATACGCCTTTTCCAAAGGTAACCCCAGGACATCGGCGAGAAAGCGCTCGGCAACCCGGAGCCGGCGAATGACCTGGAGTGCGATCTGCATCCCGTCTGCAGTTACGCCAATCGCTCCATCAGCTTCGGTCAAAACAAAGCCTTTTTGCATCAGTCGCTTCAGCATGTCTGAGGCGGCGGGAACCGTGATCTTCAAAAAATCCGCGACCTTGGAGGTGGTGACAGGTGCAGCCGACTGCTGAAGCACAGTAATCGCCTTCAGGTACATTTCGGTCTTTTCCATGAGCCCGATATCGTGGGCCATAGCCCCTCCCTGTCCCCAGAATAAGTCAAGACATCGTAATCTAGAATAAATCTGCTGTCAAGATATTCTCACAAAAGCTAGCATAACAAGCCAAAAAGACCTTGACATCCCAAGGATATAAGGATAGCTTTAGTACTTGATTATGGCCTCCATATCACATTGAATTTTTAGCACTATCTGGCTTCGTCGAGGCAATTTCGAGCTAATTTCTGGGGGTAAGATAAGTGCGAGGGATCTCTCCTGGGATAGTTTTGGTTGTGGTTATGGTACTTACCCCCACGTTTGTCCATTTGCGACCCGCCCAGGGGGCCAGTGAGGCCGGTGAGATCGTGGTCTACTCGGCCCGGATCGAGCAGTTGATCAAACCGATGTTCGATGCCTTTACGGCAAGGACGGGGATCAAGGTTACCTATTTTACGGCCAAAGCAGCCGAGCTCTTCGAGCGCCTGAGGGCGGAGGGTCCCCATACCCCCGCGGATATCTTCATGACGGTGGATGCAGGGAACCTCTGGATGGCCGAGCACGCCGGTCTCCTGCAGGGGTTCACGTCATCCATCATTGAGCAAAATATCCCGGCCCATCTCCGGGCCAAGAACAACGCTTGGGTGGGACTCTCGGTGCGCGCCCGGCCGATCATGTACAGTACAGATCGGGTCAAGCCCTCTGACTTGTCCACGTACGAAGCGCTGGGCCATCCCAGGTGGCGAGGACGGTTGTGCCTTCGCACTTCTCGTAAGGTCTACACCCAGTCCCTGGTCGCCACCATGATTAAGACCCTCGCAGAGCGGCGGACCGAGGAGGTCCTCGGCGGATGGATGAAGAACCAGCCACGCATCTTCAACAGCGATACCCAGATGCTTAAGGCAATCGCCGCCGGACAGTGTGACGTAGCGATCGCCAACACGTACTACCTCGCCCGGCTCCAGGCGAAGGACCCCGGATTCCCCGTGGCCGTGTTCTGGGCGAATCCAAACGATCGCGGCGTCCATGTCAACATCTCCGGCGCGGGGGTGACGAAGTTCACCAAGCACCGGGCCGAGGCAGTCCAGCTCATCGAGTTCCTCAGTTCCCCGGAGGCCCAGAAACTGTACGCCGACGCTAACTACGAGTACCCCGCCAACCCGGCGGTCAAGCCGCATCGGCTGATCGCCGCCTGGGGCTCGTACAAAGCCGACACCGTCGACGTGGCTGCCGCCGGTGCCTTGCAGGCCGCTGCGGTAAAACTCATGGACCGGATCGGCTATAAGTAACGGAAGTGAGGAGGCAGTCCTGGCATGGCAATCAGCCAGGTGAGATCGGTCGCGTACGGGCTCCGGAATCTCAGGCTGTGGCGCCCCCGCGACCCATGGCCAGTGGCTGCGGGGGTGGTTGCTCTCGTGGTCGCTACGCCGATCCTGGTCGTGGTCTCTTCGATCGCGACACCGAGCCTCGAAATCTGGAGTCACCTGTGGGAGACGCAGCTCGCTGAGCTCTTAGTAAACACGGCAGCCCTGATCCTCGGTGTGGGACTGGGCGTCGTCGTGGTCGGGACCGGCCTGGCCTGGTTGGTCGCGATGTATCGCTTCCCAGGCCGGGGGATCTTTGAATGGCTCCTCATCCTCCCCCTGGCCATGCCTGCCTATGTGATCGGATTCGTCTATCTGGCCCTCTTCGACTTTGCCGGACCCGTGCAGGGTTGGTTCCGCCGCCTCTTCGGGCCGGGGATATGGTTCCCGGACTTCGCCTCGTACGGAGGCGTGGTTCTGGTCATGACCCTCGTCTTTTACCCCTACGTGTACCTCCTCGCGCGTGCCGCCTTTCTCGAGCAGTCGGAGATGCCACGGGAGGCGGCCCGCGCCCTCGGGATGAGCAAATTTAAGGTCTTCTGGAAGGTGGTGCTGCCCCTCGCCCGACCGTCCATTGTGGCTGGGCTCACGTTAGCCCTGATGGAGACGTTAGCGGACTTCGGGACAGTTGCCATCTATGGCTTCGACACGTTCACAGTCGCCATCTACCGCGTGTGGTTCGGCCTGTTTGAGCGCGGCGCCGCGACGCAGCTGGCGAGCTTGCTGCTCTTCTTTACGCTCACCCTGTATTTGCTCGAGCGGAACTTGCGCGGCCGAGCACGCTTCTACCAGACGGAACGGAGCGGCCGCCTCATGACCCCCGAACGGCTGTCCGCCTGGCGAGCTTGGGCAGCCAGCGGGCTGGCTGGTCTCGTTGTCGGAGTCGCGTTCTTTCTCCCCGTTGTCCAACTCCTCCTCTGGACCGTGACGTCGCCCGGGGGGCCCGAGTACGACGACCGGTATCCAGAGTTCATGCTGAATACCTTGAGCCTTGGAGGCATCACCGCGATCCTGGCAGTGGCGGCCGCCGTGGTGGTGGCGTACGGCCTCCGTCTGAGCCGGAGCCGGGTGGTCGCCACCTTTGGGCGCATTGCGAGCATGGGATACGCCCTCCCGGGCTCGGTGATCGCCGTTGGCGTGCTGGCGCCGCTCGTCTTCGTGGACCGCCGCCTCGATGCCTTCCTGCAGGCCACCTGGGGCATCTCCAGTGGCCTCTTCCTGATCGGATCGATGGCTGGTTTGATCTTTGCCTACCTGGTTCGATTCCTCGCCGTCAGTTGCCAGACGGTGGAAGCAAGCCTCGACAAGATCACGCCGAGCATGGACATGGCAGGGCGCTCGCTGGGCGCCAGCAAAGGGGGCGTGCTGTGGCGCATCCACCTCCCCTTGATCCGCGGAGGCCTGTGCAGCGCCGCCATTCTAGTTTTCGTGGACGTGATCAAGGAGATGCCGGCTACCCTGCTCCTGAGACCCCTCGAGTACGAAACGCTCGCGGTGAGAATCTGGCAGCTCACCTCCGAATCGCTGTGGGAAGCTGCGGCGCTTCCGGCACTGACCATCGTGGCAGCCGGGATGCTGCCGGTCCTGATCCTTGCCCGAGCGAGCGCGCAGCCCCGAAGAAGGAAGGGTACTCACGCGGTGCGAGAGAAAAACGGCCAGGGTGAGGACTCGCGAATGCTATGAGCCTGCTCTGTTTGCAAGGACTGATGAAGCGTTATTCTCCCCGCGACCTCCCCGCGCTGGATGACCTCACCCTCAAAGCGGAACCCGGGGAGATCATCGCGCTCCTCGGGCCGAGTGGGAGTGGGAAGACGACAGCGCTCCGCCTCATCGCCGGGTTTGAAAAGCCAGATGCCGGAATGATCGAGATCGGCGCGAAGATCATGGTGGACAATATGACCTTCGTCCCGCCTGAAGCGCGGGGAGTGGGAATGGTCTTTCAGGAATACGCCCTTTTCCCGCATCTCACCGTAGAGGAAAACATCGGCTTTGGCCTTCGGAACTTGGACGCGGGAACCCGCGTCCAACGGGTCGCGGGGATGTTGGAGACGGTCGGCCTCACCTCTTTTGCGGGGCGCTACCCCCACGAACTGTCGGGGGGTCAGCAGCAGCGGGTCGCGCTGGCGCGTGCCTTAGCCCCCCGCCCGTCGGTCCTCCTCCTCGACGAGCCGTTCAGCAACCTTGATGCCGACCTGATGACTCAAATGCATCATGAAGTCTACACCATCCTGAGGGAGCTCGGGACCACCGCGCTCTTTGTAACCCATGACCAGGAAGAGGCCTTTATGATCGCAGACCGGGTCGGGATCTTGAACCAGGGACGACTCGAGCAGCTCGGCCGGCCCGAGGAGATCTACCATCGACCGGCGACCCGATTCGTAGCCCGCTTTGTGGGGAAGGCCGACTTCCTGCCCGGTCGCGTGGTTGAGGAAGGGATTGAGACCGAGATCGGCACCCTCCCGAACACGCCCGGGTTCCCCGCGAGTTCCCGGGTGGAGGTCATGATCCGCCCCGACCACATCGAGCTGGTCCCTAATCCGATGGGCAACGCCATGCTCCTTTCGCGGCAGTTTCGGGGGCCGGACAATCTCGTCGTGGTCCAACTCCCCTCGGGAGCAACCATCCACAGCCACCAGTCATCGACCCTCAACCTCCATCCCGGGGACCGGGCCAAGGTTGTGGCACGGACGACGCACGTGGTGGCTTTCCTGGCCACCAAGCCGTGGCTGTAAATCAGAAGGGTTGAACGCGGACTGCCCGACGATGGAGGGATTTTCCAGGGGCGCAAGGTTCACGTGGTGATCGCATTAGGGGGACAACGACGGAGACCGTGAAAAAGGCCCTAAGGCGAATCGACTGTGGATGTCTCTTCGGCGGGGAGTCGCAGGTCTCGAATCACCTGTCCCGGCTCCCCCAGTGGGGGCAGTGAGGTCCCGTTCAGAAGAAGCGCCACGCCACCCGCGTTCCCGACGGTGACGACAAAACTTTCCTTCGCACGCCACTCCCACGTCTCACCAGCCCGGAGGAGAACATCCCGGGTCTCCCGGCCGTCAATCGTGACCAGCATCCAGGTCATCTCCTGAGCCTGGGCACGCAAGGTATAGGCCGCCTCCTGACCATCGGATGGCACACCCGGATCGGGAAGGGCCGGCCTCGCCGGGGCGCTCGGATCCGCTGCGACGGTCTCCCGAGCGCCTGGAAGAGGCTTCTTGGGCGGGCCTACCCTCACCGACTGAGATCTTGCGGCACGCTCGGGCTCCTGGGATTCCCGATCCCAATTGGCCATGAGGGAGAGCCCAATGAAGACCGAAGGGACGAGAAACGCCACAAGGAGAATGGCCGGGAGGAGTCTGCGAACTGAGAGGGTAACGGTTCGCTTCACCGGAAAGATCGCGAGCGAACCCCGGTCGCGGCCGATTCGCTGCGAGAAACGGCGCTGAACTTCCTCGGGATTCAAATTGAGAAAGGTGGCGTATTCCCCAACGAAGCGGAGGAGGTAGCGCTCATCCGGAAGGAGGTGGTAGTCGTCCTCCTCCATTGCCGAAAGGAAGACGGCTTTGATCCTCGTAGCCGCCGCGGCCTCCTCTCGGCTGATCCCGCGGGCTTCCCGAGCCACCCGCAGCGACTGGCCAACCGTCAATTTCTCGTCTTGCTCCATTGCTCTTTCGTTCACAGTTCACCGTTCACTATTCACGGACGGATCTTTCGTTATCGGGTTCTGCTTTGCTGTGAACTGTGAACCGTTAACCGTGAACCCCTCCTGCCATCTGCTGGAGGATCTGCGGAAGTTCCGCGAGAGCCTTAATAGCCCGCACCCTTCCGTCCTCGGGGAGAGAGACGTCGGGTGTCCCGAGGAGCACTGCCCACATTCCTACTCCCTGTGCTCCGACGATGTCCGTGGTGGGATTGTCCCCCACATGAAGTGCCCGATCGGGGGAGACCCCCAGCTGTTCGAGGGTGACATGGAAGATCCGCGGGTCTGGCTTCCGAACTCCCACGGCATCGGAAAAAGTCAGAACATCGAAATACCTCAGGATACCAAGACGCTGGAGAACGATTTTGAGCATCGTGCCCGGAATCCGGCCGGTGTTACAAATCAGGCCCAACCGGTACCGCTCCTTAAGGCCGATGAGCAGTTCCCCCGCTCCCTGGTTTAAGATTGGCAAGGCCTGCAAGACAGGAGAGACGTAAGCCCACTCCAGGTTGGCCAAGGCCATACGATCCGGGGGAGCCTGCCGCCCATCATTTAGCGACTCGAGGAAGAGCTGGACCTGGCCCTCCGCTCCAACATCCTCATGCCGCGCCCAGATCTCGCCGAGGCGGTCTCCTACCTTCCTGTGGGCCACCTCCACCTTCTCAAGGCTCCCCTCATAGCCCTGGTTCTGGAGAAGCACATATAGGTTGCGGATCCTGGCCTCCTGAACCTTCTGGGCCGACTCAGAGGTTTCCCGAATCAACGTCTCCCATAAATCAAAGGTGATCGCGTCAATCACGGCTTTCTTCCCCCGTCGCTTGGGATTCTACGGTAGCACACCCCTCCTTGCAAAAACAAGCCTGGACGGGTATGAACGACAGGTATCACCGGGGATCATCCTGGGCCATCCAATCCTCCCAGCACTCCAACGGTACAAAAATACAGAAATTAAGACACCCCTGCTGGCACGACGATTGCTACAGTGCCTGCGGGGGGACAGCTAAACCTGGCGCTCCGTCCCCAAACAGATGGCTCATGGGGACGATCGCCCCACCCATCGAGCATCCACCTTCGATAATAACCCGTGTGACCATACGGGGATAGCAGCGGGAGGTAACACTGTGGCCTTTATAGGGAGATTAGATTTGACCGTTCCCAATCTTCTCCAGATCCTGAGCCTGGGCAAGAAGACCGGGAAACTGCGGCTCAGCCGGCTGGGAAACTCGGGGGAAATCCTTTTTAAGGACGGAAAGGTCAAGTACGCCGCCTCTAGCTCGACGCGAAATACCCTCGGTAACATTCTGGTCAGCCAGAAACACATCTCCGAAGACGCCCTCATGGCGGCCCTCGAGATGCAGCACCTCTCGCCCAAGAGTGAACGGCTCGGCGCCATTCTGGTCGAACAGGGGATCATCACGCCTGTGGTACTCCAGGAGGCGATCCGGTACCAGATCGAACAGGTCATCTCCGAATTTCTAAACTGGGAGAGCGGTTTTTTCAGATTCGAGACCGAAGAAGTTGCCATCGACGATGGGATTACGGTTGACGCCAATGAGTTCCTGGCTAAAGCGGGAATAGCCCCCGAGCCCCTCCTTGTCGAGGGACCTATCCGTCTCGACGCACAGCGCAACATTGAAAGCCTTCCACAGGCCACACCCGGGGTCCCCCTGTCCCCGACCCAGGATCTGTCGCTTGCGAGCCAGATCGACGAACAACGGGAAGCCGAGCGGCCCCCACAGGTGACACCGGATGCCACCCCGGCTCCCCCCATCGACTGGCAGGCCACAACCCGTCTCGATGCGTGGCGTGAGGCCGTACGGCCCCCGCAAGCCACGCCCGAGGTCACCCCACCCCACGCTCCGGATTCGTCGGCTGCAAGCCCAGTCAAGGAAGGGCCCGAGGCCGCACGGCCCCCGCGGGCCGCACCCAAGGTCACCCCACCCCGCGCTCCGGACCCGTCGGCTGCACGCCCAGTCAACGAAGGGCCCGAGGCCGTACGGCCCCCACGGGTCGCGCCGGCGCCCACACCACCTCCAACCCCCGACCGGCCGGCTGTGAGCCGTCTCGACGCAGAGCGCGAGGTCAAACGGCCTCCATCGGTCGCGCCCGACGCCACCGCGGCTCCCCCTTCCGACCGACAGGCCACAGTCCGCCCCGACGCGCGGCGTGACACCATACAGCCCCCCCGGGCTGCGGCGCCGACCTCACCGCCTCCGGCCCCCGATCTGCCAGCCGCGAGCCGTGTCGACGCACGACCCGAGGCCGAGCAACCTGCACGCGCCACACCGGCGGTCACGCCGCCTCCTCCGACCTCAGATCTATCGGCACCCGAGACCTCGGAGCCCTTGGTCCGGGCCGAACATGGTGAGGAGCCGGTTCCCGCCAGTCCACCTGCGTCCCGCGCGATCCCAGAGGCCCAGGAACAAGAGGTCGATTTCCCCAGCATCACCAACGAGATCATGCGCACCTCGCCCATTTCCCCATGGGTTCTTATCATGCACTTTGCCACCGACGTCGTCGGCAGGGGTATTTTGTTGTCCGTGGAGACCGATGGGATCACGGGGCACGACCAGTTCGGAGTGAGCGACGGGGCCGAATCTGGAGACGAGGCAGTCCGCCACATCAAGATTCCGCTCAGCGAGGCCTCCGTTTTTGCCATGGTTGTAAGTCGCCCCACGACTTACCGCGGAAAGATCAATCCGGGGAAATGGAACGACTACTTCTTGGAAACACTCGGCGGGAAGAGGCCTCATGAGGTGGTGCTCATTCCCATTGCACTCGCCGGGAAGGTCGTCGCCATCTTCTATGGCGACGACGCCGGGACTGACAAGCCCTTGGGAGATGTCACGCCGCTCGAAGCCTTTATTGGCCAGACGTTTTCAGCTATCGAGACGTCTCTCTTGGAGAAGAGGAGCAAGGCTCCGACTTAGTCCTCTCCTCCCTCCTCAAGCTTCCCCTCATTCACTCTCGAGGCTTCAAACCGGTCGCCGACCATTCCCTCACACGCACCGAAGCCGTGAATCCGCGGTGAGCTGACTGGTGGGAATGAAGCGGGATCTTGCTGGTTTTGGAGAATGCGGTCAAAGGCGACAACCAGGAAGCTTGGCTGACTGCTATGTTTAGTTCACCACGGCTTCCCTGGCCACCTCCTCAATGGTCGTGATGCCGCGAAGAGCTTTCCGAACACCATCCTCCGGCATCGTCCGCATCCCCTGGGCCCGGGCGGCCCGCTGAATGGCGCCGCTATCCGCCTTCTCCATGATCAGAGCGTTCAGCTCCGGACCGACCCGTAGCAATTCAAAAATCCCGATACGGCCGCGGTATCCGGTAAACTCGCACTTTTCGCAGCCTTTCCCTTGAAAGAACTTGAGCTGGCCCTCCTTGGCATCGAGCCCCAGGCGTCGCAGCAGGGCCGGTTCGGGCTCCGCTTCTTCCTTACAACTGGGGCAGATGGTCCGCACCAGCCGCTGGCCCACAACCAGGAGCAAGGCCGATGAGAGGAGGAAGGGGGCCGCCCCCATGTCGGTGAGTCGAGGAATGGCCCCCGCAGCGTCGTTGGTGTGCAATGTGCTGAAGACCAGGTGTCCGGTGAGGGCAGCCCGGATTGCGATGTCGACAGTCTCCTCGTCACGCATCTCCCCTACCATAATTATGTCCGGGTCCTGGCGCAGGATACTGCGAAGGCCCTTGGCAAAGGTGAGTCCCGCCCTGACGTTCACCTGGGATTGCCGAATGCCCGGAATCTCGTACTCCACGGGGTCTTCGATGGTCACGATATTCCGTTCCTCGGCATTCAGATATGAGAGGGCGGAGTAAAGAGTGGTTGTTTTCCCGCACCCGGTCGGGCCCGTGACCAAGATAATGCCGTTCGGGTTTTGCAGGATCCGCTTGAAGAGCATGAGATGGTCCGGCGAAAACCCGAGCTGCTCCATCCCCACCATCAGCTTCGTCCGATCCAGGATGCGGAGGACTAAGTTCTCCCCCCGAGTGGTCGGGAAAGTCGAGACCCGGATATCGATCTGCCGGCCTCCAAATTGAAAATCGATCCGCCCATCCTGTGGCAGCCGGCTCTCGGCGATGTCGAGATTGGCCATCACCTTGAGCCGGGCGATGACCGCTCCTTGAAGCTCTTTGGGGACATCGGGCCCTAGGCGGAGAACGCCGTCGACACGGAACCGGTTTCGGAGCAAGTTCTCTTCCGGCTCCACATGGACATCGGTCGCTCCATCTTGGACTGCCTTGACTATTAACGACTCAACTAGGCGGATGATCGGCAGCTCTTGCGCCTCGGACTCGCTGAAGGTGACGGCTCGCTGCCGCCCCACATCTCCAGCGGGTTTCCGGGGGGCTATATCGCTCTTGGCCACTTGGCGGAGGCTTTGCTCCAACAACTGATTCCACTCGGGGCCCGTCCCCGCCCCGTAAGCGCGGTCCAGAGCTTCCAGCACCTGGGACTCCATAGCCCCCACTACTTCAACGGGCCCCTTGGACATGCGGCGAAGCTCATCCATGGTAATGATGTCGAGGGGATTGGCCATTGCCACGACGAGCACTTTCCCTGCATAGGATACCGGGACCAGATGATGCTGCCTCGCGAAGCTCTCAGGGACGAGCTGCGTTGCCTCTGGTTGCAGGGAGTACTGCCCGAGATCCACATACTTCACCCGGCCCTGGGCTGCCAGGGCGGCCGCCACGGCCTGCTCGTTCGCGAAGCCCAAACGAATCAGAACCTTGCCGAGGTACTCCTTGGTCCGTTGCTGTTCCCGCAGGGCCGTCTGTAGCTGCGTCTCGTTAATGAGACCGGCTTCAATCAGACGCTCTCCCAGAGGCTTCATAAGCTCGCTCCCAAGGCCCATTTATTTCCAAACAGATTGCCTACACACGAGGGATTCAAAGAAAACTCAAAAGGCACAGGTGCAAGGCTCGACCATTCCTCTTTCAATGAAGAGGTCAACGTCTACCTAGTTGAGCAATCTTCGTGCCAAGAACTGCTCAGGGGAGGGAGGGATAGGAGCACGAAACTCATTGTAATCGCAGGAGGGTCTCCACGCGAGAATCACCCTGGCGCAAGGCTTCGAAGACCTTGTCCTGTGCCGCCTTGGCCCTCAACCTCTCATTCAGGGCTATGGCCTGTGCCAGCGGCTCATAAGCCCCCGCCGGATCGCCACTGAGGACCCTCAAGCGGGCTATCGTATACCAGTTGGAACCGAACTTAGGGTTGATGGCGACCACGGTTTCGTACATTTCAAGCGCTTCCTTAATGCGGCCGGTCATCTCGTAGATGTTACCCAGGTTCGCATAGGCGCTCATCTCCCGACGCCCGACGATCCCCTTGGCCCGCAAGAAAAGTGCCTCCGCCTCGCGAATCCGACCTTCGAGAGCGGCTAATACGCCGAGGCCATTCAGCGCGTGGGGGTAGTTGACATTGAGATCTACAGCCTTGAGAAACACCTCCTTGGCCTTGGCCCTGTCCCCCAGGTTGAGGTACGCCTTCCCCATCACATCATACGCAATCTCCATATTCGGGTGGATGCTTAAGGCCTCCTCAGCCGCCTGGATCGTCTCGGGGTATCGCCCCATCTTAAAGAGGACTGAGGCCCGCCGATACCGAGCCTCAAACGATTGAGGATTCCACGCGAGGCTCTGTTCGAGCTGTCTCAAGCCCGCGTCCATCCGCTTCTCCTGGAAATCGCTCTGGGCGAGAAAGTAGTAGATATCCCCGGCCACCGGCCGCAGGAAATACTGAAAGCCGACAAGGTAGAAGATCAGCAGTCCGGGCAGGAGATAGGTCAGACGGATCGGCCTTCCTCGCTCTCCCTGTCCGACTTTCTGGCCCATTCCCTCGAGTATCCCAAGGAGGATGGCGATATTCATGGCCGAGGCCGCCACGTGCACGACGTAAAAGAGACCGGCATAGGCGGCGGAGGCGGCAACCCCTCCCAGGATGCCTGCCAGGACTCCCCTATCTCCATCGGGTCTCTTCGCTAGGTGCCAACCCAATCGGACGACTCTGGCCGCGAGCCACAGCAGAGCCAACAGGCCGATCGGTCCCAGCTCCGCCCAAAGGTTGAGATACTCATTGTGAGCGTGCTCAGGCCGGATACCGGGGTTCCGGTAATTGAAAGCAGACCGATACGGGACATACGCAAAGGTGAAGTTGCCGATGCCAACGCCGGCCCAGAAATGATCTCTGATCATCTGGAGGGTCCCCTTCCAAAAGGCCAGGCGGACCTGAAGGCTGCTTGCTCCGGGATCAAAGACGCTCGCCAACCTCTCCCCGAAAGAGGGAGTGCCCGGCAGGCATACGGGCCACAGAGCGTAGGCGACCAGGATGGCCGATCCCATGAGAAGAAGCGTCGCAACCTGCAGCATGACGCGAGCGCCCTGGGAGGTCCCAGGGCTCCGCTTCCCCTGGGAGAACACCCTCACCACAACCCAGAGGCCGACAAAGATGCTGATCCAGGCCCCCCTAGCCATCGAGAGGGTCAGGAGCATCACGGAGAGGAAGAGCGTCGCCCCCCACACGGCCTTCTCCCAGCGCTGGGTCGCCTTGAGAAACACGGCAAGAGTTAAGGGGACGACTGTGAGCAGGTACGCGGCCCCGTAATTCGTATTTCCGAACAGTCGAAAGAGAATCTGCCCGGCCGATAGAGATGCAAGGAGATGGCCCATGGTGCAGCCGTAGAGTGACAGGACACTTACCCCGAGCAGGGTGAGGAGGAGGTACCGCATGAGTCTGTCCCGGTTTTCAGGGTGAGAGCAGGTATAGGCCACGGTGAGATAGAGGAGGAACAGGACCAGGAGCACGGCGACTCGCTGAAGACCATAATACAGGTTGATGGCCTGCACGAGAGAGAGCATGGATGCGAGCACCAGCAAGAGGAGGGGGGCGACCAGTTTCGGCAGGGGACGGAAGGGGCGACCACAGCCCCCCCAGAGCCAGAAAAAAGTGGTGAGCGGGACGAAGACAGACACGATGGCCCATTTGAGCGACTGCGGGGCAAGCGGATAAAAGGCCAAAGGGACTGCAGAGATCAGCACGCCCACAGTGAGGACCAGGGCACGGCAACGGTTGCCACCCTCTTCGCCCGGCCATCCGATCTCGGACGTGGATCGCAGTAAGTCAGCCGCTTTTTCAGCAAGGGCTATCCGCAAGTGAAAGATTCCCTGCGCCCACCCCAGAGCAAGAAAGGACACGACGCATGTAGTGCCGCACAATGACCCGGCGACCCAATTTAGCAATCCGCGTGCCAGCGGCTTGGAAGATTGGAGGGTGATCGTTCAGTCTAGCGCAGTGAATCTTCCGAACGAGGGTTCCCTGCAGTGGTCTACAGAGGAGGGGACTTGCCTGGGCCAGGGTTGTCAAAACGGATGCTCGTGTAGTCCAACCTCTGGATCAAGACAGGAGACTACCTCAGGCCACGAACAGATGCGATGAATCTGAGACGGCAGGGGACGCCGATTCCACGGCCGGTCAAAGAGCAGCACTCGCATCGGAAGCTCTGCCGCCGCCAGGGCAATTTCGTACTCGTCCTCCAGCAAGACATCGAGCCCGAGCCGCTCGGCGGCCCGGCGCTTGTGGAGCGGCGCGTCCGTCCCATCCCGGTCGACAATCTCGTGAAAGAAAGCGGAAAGGCCCTTGTCTTCCATCCACCGCTCCGTGACGTCTCGGTCGCGCCGAAGGCGCCCCGTGACGATGAAGAGCCGATGGCCCGCCCGATGGAGCCATTCGACCCCTTCTCTGGCGCCCGGTAAAAGAGGGCGGGAACCCAAGAAGTCGGCCTGATACAGCTCAGTAAAAAAGGACCGTATCTCGTCGGCAGAGATGTCGGGGTGGCGCCGGAATATCTCCCAGGCAGCCTCGGTCACAGGAACCTGGAGCCCGAACCGCCGGTTAAAAGCCGCCAGGTAGGCGGGAAGGGAATCGGCCAGCACATCGTCAATGTCAATCCCAATCCGCATCGTATTATCGTTCATAGTTCACCGCTCATGGTCCGAAATTCGACGTCCGATGTCCAATGACCGGGGAATTTCGAAATTGGGACTTCGAGTCGTGAGCGGTTCGGCCGAGCTCACCGTCGAGGCCCTCAGTCGAACGATTTCGCCTTTCGGATTTAAACCGCACTTCTCTCAAATTCGAAATTCGCAATTCGAAATCCGAAATAGCCTCGCTCTCGACTCTCAACGCTCCACTCTCAACTGCTCTCAGAGCCCCAGGCGCTCGGGCAGATCTCTCGGAAGGCGCAGTAGCCACAAGCCATGTAGCCTGGCTTGGCCGTAAAGTCCCGGGCCCGAATTCCGATCGCGACCTCCTTGATGATTTCCACCGTCGCCTCGATTTCCTCTGGGCTCTTTTGGGCTACACCGCTCAGGCCGGACTCCAGAAAGTACAGCTCCACGCGTGTGGGGATCTGGCCAAACATTTGACGGTAGGCAAGAGCGTAGATCCCCAATTGGAGGCTCTCACGGGCTCGGCGGTTTGCCTCCTTCGGCTGGCGTACATCGGACGATTTATAATCAATAATGACCACCTCTTCCCCACTCACATCGACCCGGTCCCAGCGGCCAATGATCCGGTTGTGGCCCAGGGCAAAGCCGAACTCCTTCTCGACAAAGGTGGGAATCGTCCTCGCCTCTTCCTCCCGGGCAAAAAACTCTTTCAGCGTCTGCCGGCCCGCATGCAGACGCTGTTCCTCATGTTCCCGAGAGAGAAACCCGCGACTCACCCACGATCCCTCAAAGACGGTCCAGAGTGTCTCGAGCGTCGTCCGGTGTCCGCGCATCTTTCGACGAAAATAGGTCTGAACCGCATCATGGAGGGCCTTCCCGTAAATCACCGTGTGGTGCTCCCGGATGGGCACCTGGAGGACCTGGATAAACTTATATTTCAAGGGGCAGGTCTGATAGTCGTCCACGCTAAAGTAGCTCAAGGTGAGGATCTCGTCCGGTCCCATGGGCTGAAGCACGCCTGGCCCCTCGCTCGCGGGGGGGGCAAAGCGCGCAATCACCTCATCCGCTGAGGCCCGGAAAGACGCCTCCTCGGGCATCGGCAGGTCGACTGCTTCGAGGACGAAGGGACTGACCTTCTTGGGCCTCCCCGTCCCGGAGTCCCTGGAAGAGCTGAGGTACAGCTCTTCCTTGGCCCGCGTCATACCCACGAAAAAGAGGCGCCGTTCCTCCTGAAGGCGAACATCGCCCCCAGGGATCCGATCCTTGACCAGGGGTGTCGGCAGTTCAATGGGATCACGTCTTCCCCGACTGGGAAATTTGTCGGCTGTGAGCCCGACCAAAAAGACCACCGGAAACTCCAGTCCCTTGGCTTTGTGGACGGTGAGGACATTGACCGCATCCGTGTCCACATCCGCCTCAGCCACCGCCGGGTCTTCACCGGCCTCTAGGAGTTTCTCCTGATGGGCGACAAATTGCGCCACCCGATCGAGCACCGCGATGTCGCTAAACCGCTTCACCTTTTCAAAAAAGCGAGCGATGTTCTGGACCTGGATCTGGCTCGCAACATCCTCGGCGGTCGTCAGTCGCTTCAGGTACCCACTCTCCATGAGGAAATGGTAAAGCACCCCACCGGTCCGGAGCCCCTGGGCCTTCCCGATATAATCGGTCAGATCCTCCAGGAGCCTTCGGATAGTTGCCACCGCCTCGCCCAATAGATCATCCAATCCTGCAGCATCGACATGTTGGAAGATCCAAAAGAGGCTGCGATTCATGCGCCGAGCGGCGGCAGTACAGCGCGCTAAATCCAGAGGCGGAACTCGGTAGAGCTCGCTGGTCGCCAGGTGGTAAAGGGACTGGCTCTCCTCAGGATCCGCTACCACGCGGAGGAAAGCCATGAGGAGCCGGATCTCCGCCCGGTTGTACAGGCCGTGGGCCCCGGAAAAGCGCCACGGCAGCCCCTTCATGTTTAATGCTCGTAAGAAGGGATCGGCATCCCGGTTGGCCCGGACGAGGATCGCCGTGTCCCGGTACTGGCAGGCTCCCGAAGACACTTTCGCCTGGATAAGCCCGGCGACCCCGTCTGCTTCGCTCCCCAGAGTGTCGTAGTGGTGGTGTTCCACTGGACGACCACCCTCTCGGATGCCGCGGAGGCGTTTGTCCAATCCCCGCTGCACCTCAAGCCGCTCGGGGTCATTGTGTCGGATCAGACGGTAGGCGGCATCCAGGATGGGTTGGCCGGATCGGTAGTTCTGATTGAGGACGACCAACCCTGCCTGGGGATACGTATCGGTGAAGCTCAACAGATTACTCACTGCCGCTCCCCGAAACTTGTAGATCGATTGGTCATCATCCGCGACCACGGTGAGGTTCCCCCCCGGACCGGCCAACAGTTTCAGGAGTTCCCACTGGGCGTAGTTGGTATCCTGAAATTCGTCCACCAGGATGTAGCGGAACCGGGTCCGGTACTCGGCAAGAATCGCCGGGTGCTCTCGAAAGAGCTTGAGGGTCAAGGTCACCTGATCCCCGAAGTCCACTGCCCCCCCCCGGGCCAAAAGCTCCTGATACTTTGCATACGTCTCGGCGATCTCCCCTTGGCGCCGGGACTCCTCCTGCAGTCTGCCATCTTCTGGATGAGTCCGCGCCTGCTCGGCGAGGCCCGCAGCATACTGGAGATACTCGCTTGGACTCACGTCCTCGTCCTTTGCACGACCGATGAGGGTGAGGATTCCGTCGACGTATCTGGTAGGGTCCCCCAGGGGGCGATAGTAGGAGAGGGGAAACTCAAAGAGTCGTTCCCGAAAAAAGACCACCTGTTCGGGACGAGTGAGGACGGTGAAATCGGAGTCAAGACCTAACGCCAGCGCCTGCTCGCGAAGGACACGATCACCGAAGGCATGAAAGGTGCTGATCCAGACCTCGGCATAGCCATACGGAACGAGGAGATCGACCCGTTCCTCCATTTCTGTGGCCGCCTTATCCGTAAAGGTGAGAGCGAGGATCTCGCTCGGCCTGGCCAGCTTGGCCGCGATCAAATACGCGATCCGGCAGGTGAGAACGGTGGTCTTGCCGGTCCCGGCACTTGCAACGATCAGCAGAGGGCCGTCCGGGGCAGAGACCGCCTTCACTTGGTCCGGATTGAGTCCCCCGAGAATCGCCTCGACCACCGGCGATACGGGTATCGTCGGGATCTGAAACTTCTCTCCCATCCTGCCTCCGACCACAGGAGGCTCCCACACTCAGCAACGGCTGTCAAGATTCCACCGAGACTAGTGCCGTTCCAACGTTTCTCACCCAATCCCGAGGTGTGCAATGCGAAGACCCGGCGTCCTGGCTTGCTCGTCCGTGTGCGGGACAATAAGTTGGAACGGTACTACCGCATGCGTGACAGGTTGAAGACAAAGGGGAGGGAATCGCCGTACGCGTCGGTAACCACCAGGACCACCGTTCCCTCGAGATCGACCTGCTCCGCGGGAAAGAGGCAGTAGAGGTATACCCAGGGTGTCCCTTGCTCGGGGACATCCTGATGGCCCTCCACGTGGGAGGGGCGAACAACCTCCCCGTCCTGGTGTAGGCTTACACGATAGGACCAGGGGTGTGCCGGAGGTGGCAGCAACGTGACAGCAAAAGCCAGCTGGCCCCGGAGCGGCTCAAGCTGTCGCTTTACGTCTCTCCCTATCAGGGAGAGGTCGCGGTGGGCGGCCGCCCAACCGGCATGGGCCGCCCGGGCGAATGGAGACTGGAGCCAGGCCGAGCCGGCGAGGTGTTGACCCGGTCCTTGGATTCCCTCTGTTCGCCATTCCCGAGCAAAGAGGGCAAAAGGGAGACCCTGAGCCCTCTGCCCGTAGCGGATAGCTTCTCCGATCTCCCGTGAAGACAGGGAGAGAGAAAGGGCCCGAGCCTGACCAGGGAGGAGACTCAGGACCACACCCAGGACCACCAGCCACCGTAAAACCTGTTGTGAAGAGCGGATATCCATCTTACATCCGGATTCGGTGCTTCTCCAGCGCTACTCCCTGCACCCGTTCGAGGTTGGCAATCGACTTGTTATACTCGGTTGCCGCTCTCACCTCCGCCGACTGGGCTACCGCCAGGTCTCGCTGAAACCGGAGAACCTCAAACGTGGTCGAGACACCTGCCTCCAGCCGCTTTTGCTCAATCCGGAGCTGTTCCTCGCGTAGTACCCTAGTCGCCCTCGTATCGTCGATCAGCTTGGCATCCCGCTCGATCCTCCTCACGGCCTCCCGGACTTCAGCAGTAATCTCGAGCTCGAGG
>CAYGBT010000018.1:56926-60398 GCA_964348275.1 uncultured bacterium | reverse complement strand
GTGGTGGCCACCACGGCCGTTGGATTGGAGGCATGGTGGGAGAACACGTCGCCATCATCCTAGGAATGGGCCTCGTCACATATCTGTTGCGGGTCTTCCCGCTGCTGCTGGCACACCGGATCCGCTTTCCCCCCCGGATGATCCGGTGGTTTCAATTCCTCTCGTTCTCCGTCATCGCCAGCTTCGTGTGGTTTGGGTTCGTGAAGGGCGCCACGTCCCCCGGCATCATGGGCTATCGCGCGATTGCCATAGGTCTGACGATCCTGGTGGCGGTCCGGGCCAAGAACACCGTGGTGGGCATGGCGGCCGGGGTTCTTGCCGTCCTGATCCTTGCTCGGGTGGGACTGTGAGCTCGCTGGCCCTGGCACTCGTCCTCACCTCCGCCTTGTTCCACGCGGTCTGGAACCTTCTCACCAAGGAGAGCGAGGACAAACTTCTCTTTCTGTGGTGGATGCTGGGGATGGGGAGCCTCCTGTTTCTTCCCCTCGTCGTCCTGGGCCCCTGGCCAACTTTCCCTCGGCAGGGATGGAGCTACATCCTGGCCTCGGGCGCGATCCACGCGGGGTATTACATCTTCCTGTCAGGGGCCTATGCGCGAGGGGATCTCTCGTTGGTCTATCCCCTGGCTCGAGGCTCGAGCCCGCTCATGGTCGTGGCGTGCGCCTTTTTATTCATTGGAGAGCGGCCGTCGGGTCCGGGTCTCTTGGGGATTGGAATTATTGTCCTCGGGCTCCTGCTCCTGCACCGGTCCCCGGCCGGAGGCTTCGACCTTCTCCGGGGACCGCACGTGCCACGCGCCTTGCTGACTGGGATCACTATTGCGACCTACTCGACTGTGGACAAAGTGGGGGTGGCCCTCGTACACCCTCTTCCGTACCTCTTTTATTTCCACCTGATCAGCTTTCTCCTGCTGAGCCCGTGGATCATCAACACCCGGCGCAGGGGAAGCCTCCCCAGTCTCTGGCAGCACCGCGGAAAGGTCACGTTAGCGGCAGGATTTCAATACCTCGCTTACGTTTTGGTCCTGTCCGCAATGACTCTGGCGAAAGTAAGCTACGTCGTTGCCGCACGCGAAATCAATGTGGTCTTTGGGGCATTGTTGGGGGTTTGGTGGCTGAAGGAGGCATACGGTTTGCAGAAGCTTGTTGCTTCGGCCCTCGTCGCACTGGGGTTAGTGCTGATCGGCCGCTTGGGGTGAAGGTGGAAAATGTCGCTTGTGGATTGAAGCCGCCTTCACCTATCATTAAACGTTAGTTAGAGCAGTGGGGTCGTCGTTTTTCATTATCGGCCGCCTCAGAGGCGAGGCGCCCGGCCGGTGGCCCCACATCGCGCCACCTGGGAATGTCTCGAAAGCGGGACTACCCTTTGATGCGTTCGGGAGTGCGATGGGCGGCTCCGGTCTGAACGAGGAGAGGATCATGCAGAAATCACGGGTGGCTATCAGAGAGGGGGCGATCGCCTATATCCGCCAGGGGAAGGGAGAGCCGGTCCTACTCATCCACGGGATCCCCACATCGGCATATCTCTGGCGGGACGTGATTCCGTTGCTGGCCCGAGACTTGACCGTGTCTGCCCTGGACCTGCTGGGATACGGCGACTCTGATAAACCATCAAAGGCTGACCTGTCGCTCCCGGCCCAGGCCCGCTACGTCGCTGAATTCATGATGAAGGCGGGGTTGATCCATGCGACGGTGGCGGGACACGATATCGGCGGT
Source organism: uncultured bacterium (assembly GCA_964348275.1). Taxonomy (GTDB): domain Bacteria; phylum Methylomirabilota; class Methylomirabilia; order Methylomirabilales; family CSP1-5; genus CSP1-5. Next base: position 58,683 of record CAYGBT010000018.1, on the reverse strand, counting down.
GGGGTAGCCCAGCTCCTCGCGCTGGAGCGGCCAGAACTGGTCAAGCGTCTGATTCTGCTGGATACGGTGGCCTACGATGCTCGGCCTGTCCCGGAGATCGATCGCCTCAAGGACCCGGAATGGGACCAGGCCATCCAGACCGTGGATCTGCGCGATGAGTTTCGGAAGGCGATGCTTCGCGGGGTGTTCCACCGGGAGCGGGTGACCGATACCCTCGTGGAGGAATACGTCCGGCCTTTTGATGGCCCGCAGGGGAAGCAGGCCTATCTCCGGTGTGCCCGAGCCCTCAACAACCGGGACATCCTGGTCCGGGCTGCCGAGATCGAGCATCTCCCGCTTCCCGTCCTCATCCTGTGGGGAGAGGGGGATGCGTATCACGACGTGAAAAATGGGCAGCACTTGGCGGATCGGCTTCCCGCCGCGCGTCTGGTGGTGCTGAGGGACGCGGGACATTTCCTCCCCGAGGATCAACCAGAGGAAATATCGCGTCTTGTGCGGGCGTTTATTCAGGAGACGGCGGTCTCTTAGTGCCGTTCCAACTTGTTTGGCCGAGTGCGAGCCTCACAGTCCGGCGTGGCCCACCGGTTCAATGGGCGGCGGGTGTTCGGGGAAAATAGTTGGAACGGCACGAGAAGACAGTTGACGCCAGGGAAAAAACGGGCTAAATTAAGAGATTAAGTCCAAACCGGGACTCCTTCATCTTTGACGGTCTCGATGAGGGGAAGCAAGTATATTTCGAGGTCTTGTTGGCTTTTCCGGTCATGTTTGTGTTGCTTAACACACAGTCGAGCCCAGGGTGTTGTTCGTCCTTCTCCATACGGTGGCGGTCGCGGTCTACCTGGGCGGCACGGTCTTTCTGGGGACAGTCCTGATCCCGGTTGTTCGGCGGCGAGGGATTGATGGGGAAGGGCTGCGCATCTTGGTAGGTGCGATTCGCATCTTTCATCCCGTCAGTCTCGCGAGCCTGGGATTGTTGGTGCTGACGGGGGCGGTTGCACTGACACCGCTGAAGGAGACGTTGGGACCAGAATACTTTTCGCGTCTTTTTGGAGTATTGGCTCTGAAACTTTTCCTGGTGTTCGTCTTGGTCTTGGTGAGTTGCTATCAATTCTTCGCTCTCGGTCCTAGGCTATTCCGGATTCTCTCGGCAGAAGGGGAGGGGCCCGACGGAGCTGCTTCCGTGGAGAGTATTCACGTGGTCCAGCGTCTCCAAAGATGGATCCTCGTCGCTTTGACCTTGGGGGTGGCCATCGTCTATCTGGGACTCCGAATGGGTCGGGTAGGATGAGTGGAGAGCGGCAAAGGAGGATCCCATGAGGATCCCCTTTGAGACCATCTCGGGCAAAACGAAGGAGCAGCTCCAACTTCTGGACATTACCCAGATGGTCCGAGAATTCTTGACCCAAGACGCCATTCGGAACGGAGTGTTGCTCTTGAGTACCTTGCATACCACCGCAGTCCTTTTCATTAATGAGTTTCAGGCAGCGCCGATCGAAGACATGAAAAAGATCCCTACTACCCTCATCGAGGACAACGCATACTACCGGCATAACGACCCCAGTTTTCGGACTGTACCCGGGGGAACGCGGGTTCTCACCTTCGGGCCATGCTGCTGGCCCGGAGCCTCGCGCTTCCAGTTCAGGCGGGCGAGGTGGTCCTCGGTCGCTGGCAAAGCATTATCTTTGGCGAGCTCGATGGCCCGCAAGAGCGGAGCATCCAGTTCCAGGTTCTGGGCGAGTAAGTTCGTTCACGGTTCA
>CAYGBT010000018.1:0-56826 GCA_964348275.1 uncultured bacterium | reverse complement strand
GCCGGCTTAGCGGATCTATTCGGGAAGGTCCTGAAAGGCGAGCGCCTGTCTTACGAGGACGGCCTCCGTCTCTACCAAACGCCAGACCTCACCGCTGTGGGTTTCTTGGCCAATTGGGTCCGGGAGCGGATGAGCGGGGATGCCGCGTACTACGTCCGGAACCTCCACATCAATTACACCAACATCTGTAATAAATTGTGCAAGTTCTGCTCCTTCTACGCCCCTCCCGGGGATCCCAGGGGCTACGTCCTCGGTCCGGATGAAATCGTCGCCCGCCTCGACGCATACCACGATCAGGTCATCCGCGAGATCCACATGGTGGCGGGGATCAACCCGAAGCTCCCGTACCAGTATTATCTGGACATCCTCCAGGCGGTCCGGGCGGCCCGTCCTGATGCTCAGATCAAGGCCTTTACCATGATTGAGCTGGCCCAGATTGCCCGAGCGGCGAAAAAGCCGCTCGGTGACGTCCTGGAGGATCTCAAGGGTGCCGGCCTCGCCTGCGTTCCTGGGGGTGGGGCCGAGGTCTTCAGTGAGCGGGTCCATGAGGAACTCTTTCGGGCCAAACTGGACAACGAGGGGTGGTTTGAGGTAGCGCGAGAGGTGCACGGTGCAGGCCTCAAGTCGAACGCCACCATGCTCTATGGCCATATTGAGACGGTGGAGGAAAAGGTCAAACACCTGCTCCACATCCGGGAGCTCCAAGACGAGACCAAAGGGTTTCAATGTTTCGTACCCTTGGCCTTCGACCCCGCCCGGACCGAGCTCGGGCATGTCCTGGTCACCACAGGGCAGCAGAACCTCAGGGAGATCGCCGTGGCCCGCCTCCTTTTGGATAACTTTCCGCACGTCAAGGCCTTTTGGATCATGATCACCCCCCAGGTCGCCCAGCTCGCCCTCTGGTACGGGGCGGACGATCTGGACGGGACGGTGAATCATTACGAAATTACCCACGCCCTGGGAACCGCCTCCCATCGGCAGGTGTTGAGTCACCCGGAGCTCCTCGACCTCATATGGGAGGCGGGTAGGGTTCCGGTAGAACGCGATGCCCTTTACCAGGTGATGGTAGAAAGAGAGCGGATCACCAACGAAGAGTCGGCTCGGGGACCCATGGGCCTTAAGGTGGTAACGCCGAGATGCTGAGGGGTCTTTCCGGCCAAGGCAATGGAAGTGATGTCTGGAAACGGAGCAAAGCAGTTGAAAAACGGGGTTGAGGCGAAGGTTCTGGCAGGAGAGCGCCTCAGCACTGAGGATGGCCTGGCCCTCTTTCAAGTGACCAACCTCCCGTGGTTGGCCTTCCTGGCCGATACGGTGCGGCGCCGGAAGCGTCCCGAGAACGAGGTGACGTACGTCGTCGGCCGGATCATCAACTACACCAACGTCTGCTGGGTGAAGTGCTCCTTTTGTGCCTTTTACCGCCTGCCCGGTCACCAGGAGGGCTACGTCCTCTCCCGAGAGGAGATCTTTCAAAAGATCCAGGAACTGGTCGAACACGGTGGCACCGAGGTCCTGTTTCAGGGGGGCCTGAACCCCGCCCTGAAAATCGACTACTTCGAAGACACCTTCCGGGCGATCAAGGAGCGGTTCCCCATCCACATCCATGGCCTCTCACCCGCTGAGCTCATCTATTTGGCCAAGATTTCTGAGCTTTCTTTTCAGGAGATGCTCCTGCGTTTAAAGGCAGCCGGGCTTGGATCCATTCCGGGGGGTGGAGCGGAGATCCTGATGGAAGAGGTGCGGCAGACCATTTCTCCGTTGAAAGACACGGTGGAAGAATGGCTCGACTTCATGCGGACGGCCCATCGGGTCGGGATCCCATCGACTGCGACGATGATGTTCGGCTCGGTCGAGACACCCGAGCACCGCGTGGAGCATCTGCTGCGGCTCCGGTCGCTCCAGGATGAGACCCGCGGGTTCACTGCCTTCGTCGCCTGGAACTTTCAGCCCGAGGGGACCGAGCTAAACGGAAAGCGGGCCTCGGCCTTTGATTATCTCCGGACCATGGCCGTATCCCGCCTGATGTTGGATAATTTTGACAATATCCAGGCTTCGTGGCTGACGCAGGGACCCAAGGTGGCACAGATCGCCCTGCAGTATGGGGTAAATGACCTGGGCAGCACCATCTTTGAGGAGCAAGTGGTATCCGCCGGCGGGGCCAAATTCATGGCCTCTCGGGAGGAGATGGAGCGGGCAATTGTGGATGCGGGGTATATCCCTCGGGTCCGGAATACGCGGTACGAAGTCATACAATAATCCTCCCGAATTATTTGGGAAGAAAGCCAAGGGACGAAAAGGAGGCATGGCGTGGGCACTGTTTCGATACCCGTCATTGACGGTTCCCCCGAGCGCTTGAGTTCGGAGCAGATTGATCTCTTGCCCGAGGCCAGGAGGTTCCGCACCCTGCACATTGTCCTCCTCAGGCCGTCGAAGTATGATGACGACGGATACGTCGTTCGGTTTTGGCGAGGTGTGCTGCCGAGCAATACCCTCAGTGTCTTACACGGCTTGACCGAGGACGTGAGAAAGCGCGGGGTCTTCGGAGACATCGAGATTCGGGTAGATACGTTCGACGAAACGACCCAAAAAGTACCCGTGAAGAAAATCGTACGCTGGAGCCGTCGCCCTGCCACAAAGCTGGTCGTGTGTCTCGTCGGTGTGCAGACCAACCAGTTTCCCAGGGCCGTTGACCTGGGCAAGGAGTTCCGAGCTCATGGGATCGACGTGATTATAGGGGGGTTTCATACCAGTGGCACCATTAATATGCTCAGTGCTCAGGAACCAGATATGCAGGAACTCTTTCAGAAATCCATTGTGGTTGTGTCCGGCGAGGTCGAAGGAAAGTGGGAAGGTATCCTGGCGGACGCACTCAACGGACAGCTCAAGCCTCTGTACTCCTTTGCCCAAGACCTCAAGAGTCTCGTGGATATCGACAACGCCCCCCACCCGGTGATTAGTCCCAAAACGATGAAGCACTTCGCCAGGGCCACCTTCGGTACCGTGGACACCTCACGGGGCTGCCCCTTCGCGTGCACGTTTTGCACGATCATCAATGTGCAAGGCCGAAAAATGCGCGAGCGGACTCCAGAGGAGATTGCCGAGCTCGTACGGCACAATTATCGGGAACACGGGATTGACTTTTACTTTTTCACAGACGACAACTTTGCTCGGAAGAAGCTATGGCGCGAGACCTTTGCGGCTATCATCCGACTTCGCCAGGAAGGCATCAAGATCACGTTTTGTATGCAGGTGGATTTGGCGCGCAAGCCCAAGGACTTTGTCCCCCTGGCTGCTGAGGCCGGCTGTACCCAGGTGTTTATCGGTATGGAGAGCGTGAATCCGGAGAACCTGAAGGCCGGGGGGAAGCCACAGAACAAGGTCGATGAGTACGTCGATATCATCCGGGAATGGCACGAGGCGGGTGTGACCGTCCATGTCGGCTACATCATTGGCTTTCCCTTTGATACGAAGGAGCAGCTGCCACGCGACATTCAGTATCTGATGGACGTGATTCACCCGGATATCGCGTCGTTCTTCATGCTGACCCCGTTACCGGGAGCTGAAGATCATCTGGAAATGAAAAAGCGGGGGGAGTGGATGGATCCCGATTTCAACAAGCGGGATTCGTTCCACGCGACGGTGCATCATCCCCACATGACCGCCGAACAATGGACCGAGGCGTACGAAAACGCATGGACATCGTTTTACAGCAAGGAAAACATCACGAAGATCTTGTCCCGGTGGAGCCGCGACGCCAGTACATACTGGAACGTGATGATTAACCTCATCTGGTACAAGAACGCGTCCCTGATTGAGCGGCAGCATCCGATGATTGCCGGCTTTTTCCGTATGAAGGATCGGCGATCGCGGCGACCGGGATTTGCCATTGATCCGTGGCCTGTCCATCTGTGGAAGCGCACGAAGGAGGCATTCCGGCTTTTTGTCTCGTGGGCCCACTTTGTCAAGGAGCTGGAAGAGGTTTGGCTCCAGACCCGTCCGAAGAGTGAGGCGGAAAAACGATTTACAGAGGATATTCAGAGAATCCAGGGGGAGATATGGCAGGCCTTGCGGATCGCAGAGTGGCAAAAGGGGTATGCCGATGCCAAGTCGACCCTGCCGGCAAAGGCCAGGGCATTGCTTGATCCGTTTGAGGATCTCGCCTCGAAGATCTTGAGGAGTCGAAAAGATCTGGATGCGTTCCTGTGCAAGTGGGAAGGTCTCGAGACTAGGATCCATGAGCTTCGTCAGCGCCTCGTGGCCCAAGACGGACCTGCGGGGAGATGGCTTGACCAACTTTCCACTCTTCACAGAGAGGCCTGGAAAGGCCTGAAGATTCGGGAATGGCGAGAGGCCTACTCGGGCTTCAAGGAGAGACTTCCGTCAAAGTTTGAACTTAAGTACGTCAAGTTCGATCCCCTGAACAACCAGCTCGTCTACTCCCGGCAGGACCTACAGAGATTTTGGAAGAGGACGTCGGAACAGGTACGCGGCTGGCGATTCTGGAAGGTCCGACCCTGGCGGCTTACGGTCGCCTTTTGCAGGGATCTTTACCTCACGACATCGTTTGCCCGGAGAGCTATCACCTCTTTCTACTCATATCAATAATATATTTCCGACCATCCGCTGCGGGCCCGTTGCGGGTGCCCGACGGGTACCGTGCGGCTGTCGGGGAGGCGGGTGATGGCTCGTAAAGTCGTGGATGCGGCGGGGAGGCGCGTGCGCCTCCCCGCGTTTCCTTCCCGCATTATTTCTCTCGTCCCCAGCATCACAGAGACTCTCTTTGCGTTGGGCCTTGAGGAGCGTCTCGTCGGCGTGACTCGTTACTGCACCGAGCCGTCGGCCCGCGTCGGTACCAAGGCCAGGGTCGGTGGCCAGAAGAATCCAGACCTCAAAACGATCCAATCCCTCCGACCCGACTTGGTCATTGCAAATATCGAGGAGAACCGGCGTGAAGATGTGGAGGCCTTGGAGGGGACGGGGATTGCCGTTTACACGACGTTTCCTCGGACGGTGCAGCAGGGGATCGAAATGATCCGGGAGTTAGGTCACGTGACCAGGACCGATGAGGGGGCAGAGGCGATCGCTCTCGGTATCGCACGCATCTGCCAGGAAATCTCCGAAGAAGCTAAAAAAGAAAGACCGGTTCGCGTCTTTTGTCCGGTCTGGCGGAAGCCGTATATGTCCATCAATCGAGATACATACATCCATGACGTGCTGCAGACCTGTGGTGGAAAAAATATCTTTGCTGACAAACAGGCCCGGTACCCTCAGGTCTCGTTGGAGGAGATTGCGGACCTTGAGGTAGAGGTCATCCTTCTCCCCGATGAGCCGTACCCGTTCGATCCTCGACATCTCGCAGACTTCCAGCCATTTAAGGGCCTCATCCCGGCCCTGGCGACTGGCCGGGTTCATTTCATTGATGGTAAGGCGCTTTCCTGGTACGGCCCCAGAATCGGGGAGAGCCTACGCACGCTCCGGGCACTCCTGCTTCCATAAGGGTCTCATAGCCCTCGCCAATCCCCCTGCCGTTCCCGGCGACCCGACATCCCTGACGTCCCCTTCGCGTGTGATGCGGTAATTCTCTTCCCGCCAAGGGATCCCGACCGGCATCCTCCTCGCAATCTAATACAAGTACCTAACCATGATAACCCCTTACCAAACTACCGGCCGTTATGGTTTATAAGAGATATGCAGGTGGGCCCAGTACTTGAAGTCCCAGAGGCGCTTTGCATCCACCACGGCCCATACATAGGTCTGGAGTGCCCCGGGTGCTCCGAAGGGCATAGGACGGACCACGAGAATCGGCCACCGGTCCTCGACACTCCCCTACCCGTCTTACGGATTATCTGCCCCTTTGAACCTTCCCACAGTAACGGAAGTGTCCCCTTCTTTTAGGGGAGAGAGAGCGGGGCTCCCGACCCCTGTCGTTCCCCGCCCTAATGCCCCCTTTGGGTGTATCGAGCCCCTTCTGCAAGGCCATGCTGGTAAAAAAGCGCGGTGGCGGTACCCCTTTGCGGAAGAAGCTCTGAAGCGGGGGAAGATAGGGTGGTTGACAAAACCCCCGCGGACGTGGTATAAACAAATCGACAATTGAAAGGGCTACGGGAGCTTGCGGAGGCAGGCTGAGAGGTCCCGGTAGTCGCGGGACGACCGTTAAACCTGATCTGGATAATGCCAGCGGAGGGAGGTGTCCGGGGAGGATGCGTATTCGAGGCGCCGGTGAAACCGTGGCGCCTTTCTTTTTGGGTCATGGCCGGGTCCGCCCGGGCCTGTTCGGATCATCTTCATTTCAGCTTCTGAGGGGTGGTCAATGAGTACAAAGCCCAAATTCGTAGACCTGACAGCCAGGGTTGACCAAGCCGCCATCAAGCCTTTGCCGAATTCGAGAAAAATCTATGTGGAGGGCTCAAGACCCGATGTGCGGGTGCCGATGCGGGAAATCACCCAGTCCGATACCCCTGCCAGTTTCGGCACGATTGAAAAGAACCCGCCGTTGTACGTTTACGACACATCGGGGCCGTATACCGATCCTTCCGTAAAGATTGATCTGCGTGCCGGTCTCCCCGCGCTGCGTGGGCCGTGGATCGATGAACGCAGCGATACCGAGCAGCTTTCCGGCCCCACCTCGATATACGGCCGAAAGCGACTCACCGATCCCAGGCTCGCCAAGGTACGCTTTAGTCCCAAGCGCAAGCCCCGTCGTGCAAAAGTCGGCATGAACGTTAGCCAGATGCACTATGCACGGCGCGGTATCGTCACCCCGGAGATGGAATTCATCGCCATTCGAGAGAACCAGCGACGTGAAAATCTGTCAGAGATATTCACTCACCAGCATCCGGGGGAAAGTTTTGGGGCCAGCATCCCGCCAGTGATCACGCCGGATTTCGTGCGGTCCGAGGTCGCCCGCGGTCGCGCGATCATCCCAATCAACATCAACCACCCCGAGGCGGAGCCGATGATCATTGGGCGAAATTTCCTGGTCAAGATTAATGCCAACATCGGCAATTCCCCAGTGACTTCCTCGATCCAGGAGGAGGTCGAAAAAATGACCTGGGCAACACGCTGGGGGGCGGATACCGTGATGGATCTGTCCACGGGCAAGCATATTCACGAAACGCGCGAATGGATCATCCGCAACAGCCCTGTCCCCATTGGGACGGTCCCCATTTACCAGGCGCTGGAGAAAGTGGACGGGAAGGCCGAGGAGTTGACTTGGGAAATTTTCCGCGACACCTTGATCGAGCAGGCCGAGCAGGGGGTAGATTTTTTCACCATTCACGCCGGCGTGCGCCTGGCTTATGTGCCGCTGACGGCGAATCGTATGACCGGCATCGTGTCGCGCGGTGGCTCGATCTTGGCGAAGTGGTGTCTGGCACATCATAAAGAGAACTTTCTGTACACTTACTTCGACGAAATCTGCGAGATCATGAAAGCGTACGATGTGAGCTTCTCGCTGGGGGATGGTTTGCGCCCCGGATCGATTTATGATGCCAATGACGAAGCCCAGTTCGCGGAGCTGGAGACACTAGGCGAGTTGACCAGGATTGCATGGAAACACGACGTGCAAACCATGATCGAAGGCCCGGGTCACATTCCCATGCAGATGATCAAGATCAACATGGAGAGGCAGCTGGAAGAGTGTGGCGAAGCGCCATTCTACACTCTGGGACCGCTTACCACGGACATCGCGCCCGGCTATGACCATATCACCTCCGGCATCGGTGCAGCGATGATCGGGTGGTTTGGCTGTGCCATGCTGTGCTACGTTACCCCCAAGGAGCACTTAGGCCTGCCGGACAAAGATGATGTAAAGGACGGTATTATCGCCTACAAGATCGCCGCCCACGCCGCCGATCTGGCCAAGGGCCACCCTGGCGCGCAACTGCGTGACAACGCCCTTTCGAAGGCGCGCTTTGAGTTCCGGTGGGAGGACCAGTTCAACCTTGGGTTGGACCCGGATAGGGCTCGCGAATTCCACGACGAGACACTGCCCAAAGATTCCGCCAAGGTCGCGCACTTCTGCTCCATGTGCGGCCCCCAATTCTGTTCCATGAAAATCACCCAAGATGTGCGGGAGTACGCAGCCAGGCAGGGAATATCCGAGTCCGAGGCGCTCGAAAAGGGGATGCAGGAGAAGGCGGCTGAGTTCGTGAAAAGTGGCGGGGAGATTTACCACCGCCAGTGACCCCCATCCCCGGTCCCCCATCCATTTCCACGACATGAGCGGGCCGCAGTCTTGGTCGAACACATCACCCAGCCCATGTGGGAGATGGAGAAGACGCAGGCAAAGGCCCAAGCGAATTAGGAACGATGGACCATCTTGGCCGGGCCTTCGTCTCTTTCCTTCATCAGATTGCAGTTGGCGGCATGGTGGCCCTCCTTCTAGTTCCCTTTGGGGTCGTCAGCCGCCAATTTTTTCGGATCTGCACCCTGATTTTTCTGGTGGTAGAAGGACTAGCCCTGTGGCGGTCCGGGGGAACCGTGGGGACCGGGGGCTGGTCCAGTTTCCTCTTTGTCGCCCTCCTGCTGGCATTTACACTGACCTGGTTTATTCCAGGCAGTCCTGGAGCGGCGGTCCTTCACCGCCTAGGTATCTTGGCGGGATTAGCCCTGGTGGTCGTGGATACCCTGCGTTACCCCATTGCCGGGCCGGGGTCCCTGGGCAGCGTGATGGGTGCGATGAACGCTCTCACTTCGGCGCTCCTGCTGGGGACGGCGCTGGTCGGACTGCTCCTCGGGCACCGGTACCTGAACGAGCCACATCTGCCAGTCGCTCTCATTAAGCGCCTCTCAGACGTCTTCTGTATGATCATTCTACTCCAGGGGGTCCTGCCGGCTCTCTTCACCCTTCTGGTCTACGGTTTTGGGCAAGAAAGCCTGGCAGGAGAATGGATCCGTCTTTTGGGAGAACACTGGGCTCTTCTCTTTGGTCGGATGTTCGTCGGGATCGGCGGTTCTTTGGTCGTCGCTCTCGTTATCTTGAATTGCTTGCGCCTGCCCAACGTGCAGGCGGCTACCGGCTTTTATTACATTGCCGTCATCACTGTCTTTCTCGGCGAATTTCTGGGGCGATACCTCCTTGCCTCCGCCTCACTGCCTTTTTAGAACGCTAGACAGCTATGAAGCTAGGAGGGGAAGAGGCTCTATGACACGAATGATTGAACGTGTAAACGGTAGGACACAGGGGGCTCATTCCTCAGAGCATCCTAGCGTCCAAGCATCCTAGCATTTCATCAGGTGCGGGGGCGAATTTTGCTTGACGGGTCCAGGTTCAGATCATCACAATAAGCCCGAATGGAGGGTAAGATGAAGCAGGTGGAACCACAGGTCTTTCTTCTGGCCCGGCCGGCGATCAATGAGGAGGGTCTTGCCGCATATCTTCAGGCGGTGGGCGCCTCGGACTGGGACACTGATGCCCCGACTGCGGCGGAAAAGCTCATCGAGGTGGCGGGGCGGTCCTGCTATCGTTCCTTTGAACCGGGTCTCAATCCCAATGTCACCAAGATCCGGGAGGGAAGCAAGATCTACCTGGAGAACATCTTGGCGGTGAAGCACGGGAGCGTTCTGGAACATGCCAGCTGGAGCTTCGCTTTCTTCAATTGCAGTCGTGTTTTCACTCACGAACTCGTTAGGCATCGGGCCGGGACCGCTATCAGCCAGGAGAGCCTTCGCTTTGTGCGGCTGACCGAGATCGGAATGTGGGTCCCCCCGGAAATTACGGAGAACCCGGAGGCGCTGGCGCTCTTCGAAGAGACGGTCCGCAAGAGTGAGGAAGCGCAGCAGCGATTGGCGGACGTGTTGTCCATCGAGGGGCGACCGTTCCACGAAAAGAAGGTCCTCACCTCAGCCATGCGCCGAATTGCCCCTGACGGGCTGGCGACCACGATCATCTGGACGGCCAATGCCAGGACGCTCCGGTGGGTGATCGAGAACCGAACTGAGCCGGGGGCTGAGGTGGAGATCCGCATGGTCTTCGGGAAGGTCGCCGAGATCATGAAGAAGGAAGCGCCCCACCTTTTCGGCGACTTCAAGCAGATCCCCCTTCCTGATGGCACCCACCAGTGGAAACCCGAGCACAGTAAGGTTTAGGTTCGCCGAGCCTTTAATGCCCAGGCCTTGAAAGGGTGTGAGGCACTTTTTTGCGCCACGGAGGTGCTTCGTGGGGACGGGGCGGGAAAACTTTGAAGCGCATGAAAGGCTGGAGGCCGAGATACTGCAGGAGAGAGCCGAGGCCTTGGGGAGGTCGGGGGAGCGATTGGAAGAGGCCATCCGGAGGCTGTCCGAGCTGAGGAATACTATCGAGGCATTAGGCGGTAATTTAGAGGATGCGACACTGGAACGCGAGGTTCTCATCGAAGGTATCCGTTATTTGACGCACGAGTATAATGCCTTGAGGGAAAAGGCCGTTGTGTATCACCGATATCTGATTATCCAGCGGGAAGCGGTGGGGTTTTACGACCATCGGGACGTGGACCGTCTGTATCGGATTCCCGATCCCATTGAGGAAAGCGAGACTAAAGAGTAATTAGGCTGCGACTCGGTATTCACGGACGTCGAGGCTTCTTCGCTGTCATTGAACGCCGTAGCTAGCAAGTCGAGTGGAACAACCCACCCACACGCTGCGTCTCGCGCAGCTCATTGTAAAGTTGAGCCGCCTTTTCCGTCTGTAGCATGTGGACAGGGATGTTCTCCTCTTTCAGCATCTGTAGTGTCTCAGGACACACCTGAAGTCGCTCATGCATTCCCATCGACAGGACCACGACGGCAGCACCGTGCTCGAGTAGCTCTTGGACATCCGCCGGTTGAATGCCTGGTTCGTGATCCGTTCCTGTCTCGCGCCAATCCCACGCTCGAGCGCCGCCGGGATAGAGCTTTGCATCCTTGAACGACTTCTCCGAATCAACCTCCAATCGTCCCCATGACAGATGTGTGATACGCGGTGAGGTGCTTTGCTCGTTCATCACTGTCCTCCCCGGCAAAGGAAACTGTTTCTGCAGCCTCACGCTTCGCTCAGCAGCGCCGCGTCAGCGGCGTCGGCTGCATGCCCGTAATAATTAGGGGTCAATAATTAGGGGTCAAATCTGCTCTTGACTCATGTCTCGTGGTCCTGGTGCCTCCTCGCTCTGGCGCTGCGTTTCGTAAGTTGGGTTCTTGGGCCAGTGACGGGACTCTGGAAGCCTTTTTTGAAGAGTTCATTGGCGAGTGTCCAATACAACAGAGTCAAGGTCATTATTGTTGACGATACCGCGTGGAAACGCTAGAGTAACATCCGAGGTGACGATGAAGCTTGATCGCATTACAGTGAATCCAGATGTATGTCAGGGCCAACCGACCATTCGTGGTCTACGCATCACGGTGGCTTTTCTGATGAAGCAGATCGCTGCGGGGATGGCCCCAGACGACATCCTCAAGGCGTACCCCGAATTGGAAGCCGAGGATCTCCGTCAGGCTGCTGAATACGCGGCCTGGCTCGCCGGAGAACAGGCACGCCCCCTTCCAACCCCGGAAGGCCGCTAGCGAGCGGTGCGCTAGCTGGCCGATTTGCATATCTCTCCACTAACCGTCCACGCTCTTCGGACCAAAGGCTACGAGATTTTTCGGATGACGGAATTTCTTTCCCCAACCGCCACAGACCAGGAGATCCTCAACCTAGCTCGGCAGCAAGAAGCGGCACTGATTAGGGCTGATCTAGATTTCTCCGCCCTGATTGCGACGAGCGGCGAGACGGGACCAAGTCTGATCTCGTTGCGTCTGGCCTTTCCCACTCCAGAGCGTGTCACGGAGGTGTTAGAGCGGCTTCTACCACGCATCCAGGCGGACCTCGAACGCGGCGGCATCGCCTCCATTGACGAATCCTCGATTCGCACTCGACAGCTTCCGATCCTCTAGATCGGGCGGCCTCGCCTCTCGCGAGGGCCCTTGAGGCGTGACAATCCCAGATTCTCCTCGCCATAGGGCGCCCCTAAGCCCGAGGCAGCGTGAGACCCTGAACGGTCTGATAGATCGGAACGACGTCAGAGAGGGGCGGCCAGGATAAGATGCCCAGGGAATCATCGACGTATACGGGCGTGCGTATGCCGTTCAAGACGCAACTGACACCTGCGGTGCTGGCAAGCACCCAAAGGGCCTTGCGGGAAAGACTCTCGGCCCGACGCTCGGCCGGCAATAGGGGATCGATCGCCGCCGAGACGGCCTGACTTAGCTGCTGGCTCTTGCTGGATGCCTGACGGCGGAATTCTCCCAGCAGCCTCGTGAGTTCGCCCAGATAGCGACCGCGCCAGGACTGCCACATCGCCCCGAGCTCTCCACCGAGATGTTGGTCAAGGGCCCTGAGGAGATGAGTGAGTTGCGGAAGGATCATCTGCCCTTCGACCTGCTGCCAATGTTCGAGGTCCTGAAGCTGGACCGGTAGGCGACGCAATTGATCGGCCCACCGGAAGAAATCCTGAGGAGAGATGCTGCCTGACGATGTCTGGATGTGTGGGGCGAGTTGTCCTCGCCACTCGGCTTCAAGATCGGCGACCGCCTGTAGTTGCGCATCGATATCGATGGCCTCGCCTCTCGCGTCAAAATCGGCCAGCCGGATCATACGGTTGTCGACGATCGCATTGAGCGGTCGGTTAACCAGGATAGCAATCCCTTCCTCCATTGCAGCCTCAAGTACGGTCTGCTGGTCTGCTGGACCGGTATTCCGCTCGTGCACGGCGCCCGCCTCGAGCAGGTTCATTGGCACCTGGAGGACCCGGAAGTGATGGTCAGTCCCGCCAGCTTCTCGTGCAGCAGCCAGCATGCGGCTGAGCGAGGTCGCCTCCGGATCCGAAGCGGGTGAGACCGCCGTATTTGAGGAGACGCCGTACCACCGTATCGTGCCCGCCGCCGCTTCACCTTCGAAGAATACGAAGGCATCGCACAACCGCCGGTAGAACTCTTCCCGTACGGCCTCAAGAGGCCCGCGGCCTCGCTTGTTGGCGTCGGATAAGAAGTACTCGGGATTGTGGAGCAGGCAGACATCCAGAGTGTCGAGCTGTAAGCGAGCGAGCGAGCGCTGGAGCTGCTCACGGAGAAATTCGGGATGGATACAATGCCAACAGCCATCCATGTATTTGATCATCTCCGGAAAGGGCTGACCCGCTGCCTCCCGTTCCTGCGCGAGGGTGAGATTCACTCCCTGCACGTATCCGATCTTCGAGACAACGATGATTTCCTCGCGGTGTAGCTTGCCGGCCCGTACCAGGGGGCCGAGGACGGCGCCGACGCACCGTTCACTCCCCCCGTCCGTGTAATTGGTGGAGGTGTCGATCAGGTTGCAGCCAGCAAGCAGTGCATTTTCAAGAGCCTCCCGGTGTTCGGGTGTTTCGTCGTCGACTCGGTACCCGCCGAAGCCAACCTTGCTCGTGATGAGGCCGGTCGAGCTCAGTGGAACCGTGCCCAGCGGGCTGAAGCGGGATGCGTACGTTCGGGTGCCAGTCGGCGTTGCGCTGCCGGGTAGGAACGTTCCGACCACCGATCGCTTCTTGACCTCTTCCGGCGAAGCGGAGCTTTTGAGGGCGGCGGCCACCATTCCTGGATCGGTGATTGGCGCCTGGCAGGTGAAATTTCGGCAGACATAGAGCGCCGCTTTCCCATTGACGAGCCCCTTCCCGTCAAGGAGCGGGAAAGGTGGAGGATCGGCCGCGGTCGGATCGTGGTGGGCAATGATGCGGTTGGGAAGATAGTGGTGCCCAACTTCCCTCCGGAGGGCTTCGAATTGGGCCTCGCCCGGCCTCCCGATCAGGGCGAGCTCGGTTGGCCCTGCCAAGAGCAGGTCCACGGCGGCGAGGCTCTTGGCGAAGGCATGGGGGTATCGGCCAATCTGCTTGCCAAAGGCTGTGATCGCCCGCTCTGCTGCTCCCCGCAAGTCTTTACGGTCGAGATGGAACGAGAGTCGGGCTAACGCCGAGGCAGCCGCGGCGTTGCCGCTTGGAGTCGCGCCATCATTCCCCTCCTGATGCCGCACGATCAGCAATTCGTGGTCGGCAGCCGTGGAGTAGAAAGCCCCACCCTCCGGGTCGGCGAAGTCGGCCAGAAGGTTATCTACCAGGCGCAGCGACTCAGTGAGATAGCGTGATGCACCGCCGGCCTCGTAGAGATCGATCAACGCTTCGGCCAGATACGCGTAGTCTTCCAAGTAGGCGTCGAGATGCGCCTTGCCGACCCGGTAGGTCCGAAGGAGCCGGCCGTCCGGGCGGACGAGGGTGCTGAGCAGCAAATCGGCTGCGCGTGTAGCGGCGTCCAGGTAGCGCTGTTTTCCGAGGACGCGATACCCCTCGGCCATCGCGCTGATCATCAGCCCGTTCCAGGCGGTGAGGATCTTATCGTCCAGCCCAGGTGGGATCCGGTGCTGTCGGGCCTCGTAGACCTTCGGCCGAGCTCGATCGAGCGATGCCTCAAGCTCCGATGGTTCGATCTCGAGCTGCGCGGCAACTTGGTCGACCGTGCGGCGGATGTTCGCGATACTTTTTCCCTCCCAGTTGCCACGGGCTGTGATGTCGTAGAAGGCACAGAACCGCCGTCCCTCCTCCTCGCCCAGGATCGCCTCGATTTCGGCCGGCGTCCAGACGAAGAATTTTCCCTCTTCGCCCTCCGAGTCTGCGTCAGTCGCAGAGTAGAACCCGCCTTCAGGGGCAGTCATCTCCCGCAGAATATAATCCAGAATTTCCGTGGCAATCCGTCGGTAGAAAGGCTCGCCGGTGACCTGAAAGGCCTCGAGGTAGGTCCGGGTGAGCAGCGCATTATCGTACAGCATCTTCTCGAAGTGGGGGACGAGCCATCGCTCGTCGGTCGAGTACCGGGCAAATCCCCCGCCGATCTGGTCATAAATCCCCCCCTGCGCCATGGCATCGAGCGTCTTTCGGACCATGTGCAAGACATGCGCGTCCTCTGTGCGCTGGTGATACCGTAGGAGCAGCGAGAGCTTCGTTGCGGCGGGAAACTTGGGTGGTGGACCAAATCCGCCATACATGGCGTCGAAGTTTTCGGTAGAGTAGGCGACCGTGGCAGCAAGTTCCGCATCGCCGACCGGCATGGAAACGGTGGGTCGAGACTGCTGGCGCAGGTGGTCGGTCAATACAGCCGCCTGGTTTCGAAGGGCGTCAGAACTTGTCTGCCAGAGCTCAGCGATCTGCTGCAGGAGGGTGGCGAATCCGGGACGGCCGAATTTATCCGTGGGGGGGAAATAGGTTCCTGCAAAAAACGGCTGCTGGTCGGGGGTCAGAAAAACGGTCATCGGCCAACCGCCCTGACCGCGGTTCAGCGCCAGCGTGGCCGACATGTAGATCTCGTCGAGGTCAGGACGTTCTTCGCGATCCACCTTGATGCAGATGAAATGCCTGTTCATCAGCGCGGCGATCGCCTCATCCTCGAACGACTCGCGTTCCATAACATGGCACCAGTGGCAGGTGGAGTAGCCGATGCTGAGCAGGATTGGACGGTTTTCCTCCTGAGCACGGCGGAGTGCCTCCTCCCCCCAGGCGTACCAGTCGACCGGGTTATGGGCGTGCTGGAGGAGGTAAGGGCTGGTCTGGTGAATCAAACGATTTGTATGCCGTGGCGCGGCTTCTTGACTCATTGGTATACTCCCAATTGTCATCCTGGCCTTGGAGGACCAGGGCGATATGAGTAATCTGACTGTCGGTATTTCTGCCAGACCGTTGGCTACGACCCATGTTGTGAATGGCCAAGTAGGCAAGGTAGAGTGAGAGCTGCATCATCGTGAGATGAGAGCCGCACTCACGCACGATCCGACCTTACTGGAAGGGTAGCAGGGTGTCAAGCACGCAAGGCGCATGGCTCGGATACCTTGTGCCGTACGCCCGCAGTGCTGAGCGGAAGGTAGAGTTGACAGCGGGGCGAAAACTCACTATCGTGGTACTACGCCTCAACGGAACAGCGGAAAAAATTTCGTCGGGGACAGATGCAGGTGATGGCGGCGGACCCTTCATGCCTCAAGAGGGTGCAGGGTCGAGGGTTCAGAGTGTAGGGCTTCGAAGGCGTTTCGGCAGTATTCATTCCTTTTTAGAACCCTGAACTATGGAGCGTGAACCACTAATGGCGGCCCTTCGGGCCGCAGGAGCATTGCCATGACCGTCCAAGAATTGATTGCCAGATTTCCCGAGATTCCGCAGGACCTTCACGGAGAGCCAATCCTTGCCCAGTACGCGGAGGCCTTTGGAGACCAGCTCCGGATCGCGAGGAATCCAGGTGCCTGCTCGGCTCGGTACGATGCGGCGAACCACTACTATCTCAAGCTGGTCGGCCCGATTCGATTGTACTGGTACAAGCTGTCCACCCAGGAGAAGGTTCTGAAGCAACTACAAAAGTTTCTCGATCAGCACCGGGCCGACCCCGCCGGGTTCGTGGCGAGCCTCGTACCTGACGAGGCCGCGGCGAGCGAGGTAAGGGGCCCGGGATGCTTCTGACGCCCCGGATCTCGTAGGGATAGGCTTTTTCTCTAAGGCCAACGATGATCCCCCTTTTCTCCGTCGTCTTACGTGAATTCACCACCTCGGGCGACCACTGATGCTGCGTTCTTGGGCCTGAAGCTAATGAGTCAACCACCAGATGTTTTTGGCCTCATAAGATACTTGACAAGGGAAAAAGAACGGATGGCGAGAATGCAGCCTCCCGGGATTCCCGTGATCATTGAGTGGAGGAATCAGACATACTTAGGTAGCTTCCAGGAAATTGCCCCAGAATTTAGCAGGGAGATCATCTTATTAAACAAATTTCCCCAGCCGATATCTGAGGATTTCAAAAATGCCATCTTGGCCTTTGACAAAAATAGACTGTGTCTCGAGGCGGAACCGAGGTTTGATTTGCAGGCAGGAACATTTCTTTTGAAAAAATCTGGAGAAAGACTGATGAGCCTTACCACAGATCAGGAGGAGTTTCTGCAGAGAGAAAGTTTGGAGGTTACAGAGGAAACAACAGGTCAGACAATAACGGTCTTTCGTCCTCAAGAGTCCGCTGACCCCAAATCCAAGGGGACAAGCACGGATTAAGATCTCCTCGGTATTATCCTTCCAATACTTTCGGCACCCGTCGCGCGTGGCCTTTCATCGCAAGGGTCGACTGCATTCTTGAGTCACTCGACCTGAATAATTCCTGAGAGGCCACGCGTCCTACGATTACTTCATCTGCGCGCGGAGGCGGTCGATGAGTGCCGTGACCTCCCCCAGGCGAGCGCGGACCTCTGTCTCTACTTTGTCCAGCTCTTCAGGCGCAGCTTCTTTCTGAACCGCGTCCTCGAAATCCGTGACGGCGATACCGAACACTTTGAGTATCCGACGGGTCTCCTCACTTGCCATTGCTTGCCCCTCCCCAAAGTTCCCAGTCAGCCACCTCTAATCGGCTCCCTTTTTCCGGGTCGATCCCCAATACGGGAAGTCTGCTCTATCCCGCAGTTGGGCCGATGCTAGCCGCCACGTAGCATCATAGGGATGCATCGATGGGGTCGCAAGCCCATTTCTGCCCCCCTCTGGGCTGTTGCTGACCGCTAACGGGCGATGAGTAATCGACCGTAGCTTGTGATGAGAAACGGCGGGAGCTCTCTTCTGTTGACGGGCCCCATACAGGAATATACTATTCAATAATAAGTTCGGAGTTGCTCGCATGGCTCGTATTGGTACAGCAATAATTCTGGCAGCGGTGATGTGGCTTACGTCCGTCGCGCAGGCGAGCCAGACGGACGAACGCCTGGAAGGTCTGTTTGACCGCCTCAAGAGCACCGACAGTGAAGTCGAGGCGGCGGCGATCACCCAGCAAATCTGGTTTATCTGGCTTTAGTCCGACAGTGATGTGGTCAATGTCCTCATGGCCCAGGGCATTGAGGCAATGTCGCGAGGCAACTATGAGGCGGCGCTCAGCGCCTTCAGTAGGGTCGTCGAAGCCGAACCCGACTTCGCCGAGGGCTGGAACAGGCGGGCCACGGTCTATTACCTCATGGGCGACTTCGGGGCATCAGTTCGCGACGTCGAACGTACCCTTACCCTCGAACCACGCCATTTCGGGGCGCTGTCCGGACTCGGCCTGATTTATCTTGTCGTCGGTGAGGATTTGCCGGCCCTCAAGGCCTTCGAAGCGGCGCTCGAGGTGAATCCCTATCTGCGCGGTGCCCGCAAGCACTCCGAGGAGCTGCGCCGGCGCTTGCTCAAGAACTCGATCTGAACCCCGGTTTTCAGTATTTGAGTTAGAACTTGACCTTTGGAGCTTCCCGGGCTGCTTCCCCGATTTCGAAGTATTCAGCGCGTTCCACGCCGGCCATGGCAGCATAAAATCGCCCCAGGAGCTTTCGTCGAAACGTGTTGAGGTCCCTGACTGAGTCGTTGTACCGCTTGCGTTCAACGGCGAGTCGATTTTCGGTCCCCTCAAGCTGGTCCTGGAGCTTCAGGAAGGACTCATTTGATTTGAGTTGAGGATAGGCCTCCCGCAACACCAGTAAGCGCGATAGCGCGGACTCGAACGCAGTGGCTGCTCGAGCCTTCTCGCCGACTGTACCTGCCTGGAAATACGCCTTTCGCGCTTCTGCCACTCCCAGGTAGATTTTTTCCTCCTGGGCGGCCACCCCCTTGACGGTTTGGACCAGGTTCGGAATCAATTCGAACCGTCGTTGCAACTGATTTTCGACCTGAGCCCATCGGCTCTTGACGCCTTCGTCGAGGGTCACAGCCTGGTTATATCCAGAGTAAATGGAACTACCGGCTAACAGGAAAACAGCGACCAGCACTCCCAACACGATCAAAATGATCCGAGTTGCCTTCATCTACCTTCCTCCTTGAGGCACGATGCCGCTGCGGGCGACATCTGAGATCGTGCAACCGTCTATAATAGACCACGTCGGTCAATAGACGTTACCAACTCGCTCCGCCCCCTCCCCCGCCGAACCCTCCACCTCCCCCAAATGATCCGCCTCCGAATCCACCACCGAATCCACCTCCAAAGCCGCTCCCATAGCCACTGCCCCAATGATGCCGTCGTCCGCCCAGGGCAGTCCCAAGTAAGGTGCCTAAGAGAATTCCACTCATCATCCCGTGGCCGCCCCATGCTCTGTGATAGCGACGCCTACGGGTCATAGAGGAGAGCAAAAAGAAGAATACGAGAAAGGGGATCAGCCCACTGCCGAAAAGGTACGGCGAACGTCGAGGGGTAACCCGATACCGAAATTTGGGAACGCCACTCAGTTGCACATTTTCAGCATCCGCGACTTTGTTGGCCACCGCAATGGTCAGGCGGGAGAGCCCTTCTGAATATTGTCCTTTCTTAAAGTATTGGCTCGCCACTTCGCGTGATGCGGATCCAGACCAGGAATCCGGCAGGACACTCTCTAGTCCATACCCGGTGTGAATCCGGACCCGACGCTCCTTGAGCGCCAACGCAATCAAAGCACCGTTATCTTTACCTTTCTGTCCGAGCTTCCAGAGCTCTGCATGGCGCTGGACAAAGCCGAAAACATCTTCACCCTCCGTCGTCTGGACCGTGAGCACTTTGATCTGAGCGGAGGTCTTCTGCTCCAGCTCGCGAAGCCAGCCGTCCAGTTGCCGCTCAACCGTGTCGTCAATAATGCCAGCGGTATCCACGACGAAGCTACCCGGATCGCGGATGGTGATTTCTGCGATCAGCGAATATGGAAGCGCCCACAGCATGAGCGCTCCCATCAATACGGATAAAAAGTATGGTGATCTACCATGCATCGACAATTTTCCCCACGGCTTCCACGTCCTCGTACAGAGTTCGAAACAGGTCCCATCCATGGGGCTCTGAGACACTGAGCGCAGCTCGTAGTCCCGCCAATTGTCGTCCGATAATGTTTTCGACATCGGAGATCACTTGAACGGCTGGCCTCGCATCCTTTTGGCCCTTGAGCCACAACAAGCCGCGAAATGTTCGGATGAGGGTTTCAGCGACGTCGGTCTCCACCGTCGCGATAAGTTTCTCGCGCCCTGCCGCGGCCAATAGTCCCTGACGCATCCCGATCAGGATCGTCTTGAGTTCCCGCTCACATTGAATTCGAACATGCGCATCGGTAAAGGAAAGTGTTTCAAAATGATCATGCCCAAAGAGGGTAATATGACATTGATGAATCTCGATCAGTTCCAGAGGGAAAGAATCTAACGACGCCTCGATGTACGTCGGTGTCATAATCACGGGGGCTGAAATCCGTGCCTTTCCGATCTTCGCGCCTTCTTTGGCGAGGCGACGCAGCATCTCCAGGTCAACCGACCCGAGGACAAGAACGTTACGCACCGTGTGTCGGTGCATGTCGAATGAACCGGCAGCGATCGCCCCAAAGAGCGTCAGGGCCAATGCATTATCGCCGGCTAACGCGCGGACCTGTTCGGCGTATCGCTGGATCGGTTGACGCATGGGTTCAATGATGCGATCCAGCCCTTTAAATTCTGTACTCATCATGTCTCTCCTTGGCAATCCATCTCGGAGGACTCACCAGGTAGGCGAGTACTCCTTAAGTGATCAAAAAAGCCGAATGAAGCAGATCACTAAGTCTATCATGGGGATATGTAAAGTGGAATACTGGATTGCGTGTCGAGCAAAGTGTTAATTCCTATCCTGCTTCCGCTGGGCGATATAAAGAGGAAGAGGCAAGCTTGGGGTATCTGTCGTTTGTTGTTGGTTGCGATATGCTCAGAGGATGTCGATCAGGAGCGAACGTCTTCGATGAGGAAGGCGATGTCATGGATCACGGGATGACTGATGGAGAGGATGTATCGGGCAGCCAGGATGAGCATGCTACCCTGTCGCCGAAAGCTGACCCCACCACTCTTCGGCCCGGGCAAACTCTTCCGGCGTATTTACATTGAACAGGCTGAGCCCTTGGGGGTCGTAGGGCTCCCGTTCCTCTCGATTGACCCGACGGACGCAGACGTGGGGAAAGAAGCGAGAAATCTTCAGGTCGCCGGAGTGAATAAGGCGTTCCATCGGGGGGAGACAGGTCTTGGCATACAGGGCATACAGCGGCTCCCAATCGTCCGTGTAGGGGACGACGGCATCCCAGCCCTCGGTAAGGCTTGCGAGATACCGGATCAGGCGAGAGTTGAAAAACGGCATGTCACACGCCATCACAAAGGCCCAGGAATGGGTGGCAACGGCCGTCGCTGTATAGATACCGCCGAGCGACCCCTTACCCGGAATCGAGTCCGGAACCACCCGGACGCCGAGATAGTCATACAGGTCTGGGGTGTTGGCCACGATGATGACTTCGGGGAAGATCTGCTGAAGTCCATCAACCAATCGGTCGATGACCCGTTTGCCTCCGATCTCAAGAAACGCCTTATTGCGTCCCATCCGGGTCGACTTCCCCCCGGCCTGGATCACGCCACTGATCGTCATCAATTTGTTCACGCCGATGGCTCAGACCCGTATCTGGACGGCAGATGGGCGGCTATATCTCGGCCCCGACCTCGTCCACCTTCTCCACTTCTTCCTCTTCCGCTTGCTCAACTTCCGTCGCGGGAGCGACCTTCGCCACGAGTTCGTATTCGTTGAAACATGTGGTCTCGTCTCTGACTTTGTTGAGCCGGGGTTCGATCTCCTCGGGGGCGTCACTTCGCCGTGCCCTGAGGGACTCCTCTAGCATATCCCAGGATGGCGGCAGGATAAATACAAAACCCCCCAAGTCTGCATAGTGTTCGTTTCGGATGACCAACTTCATTGGCTTCGTGCACCGCTTTTCCTTAGGGATGGTCACGGCTTTGTGCTCGGCACAGATTTGGAGGTCGATATAGCACGGCTCGTCGACGACCGCGAAAGTGCGAAGGAGTTAGCCGGGCGGACCGTGTGAAATTCGACCATACACTTGGCAGTTGTTCTCCGCCGGCGAAAAACTCGCTCGTCCACGAAGTGTGGGAGAAACACTCCCGACCTTGGAGACCTGGTAAGGGAAATCTCGCCGCGAGACTTCCCGAGGCAGCACAAGGAGCGGCAATTCAATGGGTCGTCCAGATGTTCAGGGCGGTAAAAGGCGACACGTTCTTCGAGGATCATCCATCCCCCGCCTGAACCTACCGAAGCACCGACTGTGAGTTGTGTCTGACACGAGCCGGCGGGCTCAACCGGTTGACTGCCTCTCACAGGTGGGTTTGACTGAGGCGGGCATACACTCGAAGGGTCATTCGAGCATACCGGCGGCCGAGAATCTGCATGATGGTCCGGGACTCGTCCCCAACCATGGGTAAGTAGCTTGCTCCACGGTGCCGCGAGTGATGGAACCGTCGTGTGCGGCGCGTCGTCGTCGGCAGGCTCCTTCAGGTGAGCGATCTCTTTCTCCAGCCTCTTGAGCCGCTTGGTTTGATGTCCGTGGAGACCTCCGTATTCCTTACGCCAGCGCTAGAAGGTTTGCTCGCTGATCCCGAGTTTCTTGCAGATCTCCGCGGTCGTCTCTTTCTCGGACAGCTCAACCTCCGCCTCTCGGAGCTTATTCACGATCTGCTCGACGGTGTGGCAGTTCCTTGCCATTCCGGCCCCGCTCTCCCGATCCAGTCTTGAACGAGGTCCTACCTGTCAGACTGGATCGGGCTGGGGCGGGCCGGGTCACTCGCGTGTTCGGATGGATCTCGTAAGATCTAGCCGGGAATCACGCGGACCGAAGCGGAGTGGAGCCCGATCGTCAACGAGAGGCTAAAGAAGGTAAGCAAGATCAGGCAGAGGGTGATTACCTGGGCAAACCGACTGCGTAGCAGCCTCTCGCCATAGCCCCAGATCATCGCCAACGCCCCGACTGCAAACACGAAGTGCATCCAATCGTTATAGTGGTGAAAGGTGTAAAGGGCGTAGTGGAGCGCTGGGTTCTGAGACAGCAGATACGTCTCCATCTCTGGCCGGGGGGCGGCGTAGATGTGTAGGAACGTTCCCGTGAGGAACCAGACAATCAAGAGGGTGAGCCCGCTAAACAGCCGGACCGTGGCGAACGTCGCCCGCTTCCCCAGGACCTCCCACAACAGGAGGAGGCTGACCGTCCCACCCGACCAGGCCACACTCAAACCCCCTGTGGTGATTAGCAGCAGCACAAAGGCCGTTGCTGGCATCAACGATTCGGGAAGATACGGCCGCCCGACCCCCAGGACATACCAGGCGGGCATCGTGGCAAGAAGCCCCGTGAACGCCGCCAAAAGGAAGACGCCGATACTGGCCGAGAGCGGCGCCCGGGCGTCACCCGTGAGGCCTAATTCCTTCAAGGTGATGGCCCTACCAAATTGACGTCCTCGTTCCTCAGTCAATACCCCTTCTGTACTTGACATCATCAACCTCCTTCGTAACTAACTGGCCTCGTCCTTGTTCCAGATTTCACAAGCTCACAATCTACTATACGTGAGCAAGAGGGATGCCATGCAGAGGGGGGTATTCCGCAAGGAAGCTAACTCATGAACTCTTCAGCAAAAGAAGCGAGAAAAGGAAAGGGAGAACGGTTTAATCTTTTGCGCTAACTGGGGCACCGTCGCCCCATGCGGATGCAAGGCAGGGACATAAGTCAGCACAAAACGGTGACGGGATTGGCAGAGTAGTTATGGGACCGGATGGGACACTCGTGCCCCATGTCATGGGGTTGCCCCACGTGGGGGTTAAAACGATTCCTAGGCCCCCGGACGGCTGTGCGGCCGATGCCCGAGTCATCCTTGATCCACCCCGAGAAAAGTACAACTAGCAATCAGCAGTCCGCTGTCAGCTATAAACCTTTAAGGCGGGGTCTTTGTAATGCTCGACCGCAGGCTGCTGGCTGTTGATTGCTGACGGCTGACTGCTGAAAGCTGACCGCTATTGTTTGGTGGGGACGGCAAGGAAGAGACCGGAGGCAGCCTGACCTCCCTCCACGCCGCCGGCGAAGGCCACGGTGCCGTCGGGACCAAGCTGGGGAGCGGTCAGATTGCTGAAACGTCCCCCGAGCGGAGTTGGGTCGCCTACTCGTACTACTGGGATCACCCTACCATTCTGAGCTAGGAAGATGCCGGCGCTCGCATTTATTCCGGTAATCGCCGCTTCAAAGGCTGCTATGCCGTTCCCGTTGAACGAGTAGCTCAGTCCGATAAAAGAGAGTCGTCCTCCGCCCGGCAAGGAGTCTCCCCTGGCCGCCATCTTCTTGATGACCCCAGCCGACGCGAGAAAGAGGCCAGCAGGGACTTCGGCACCCTCGAGGGAGGCCCAAAAGAGGACATCGCCGTGATCGTTCAGGAGGGGAAGGGCCAGATCCTTGAAGGTCCCGCCGACGGCGGACGGATCTCCCACGGCGACTACCTTCTGCAAACCAGTCTTGGAACCGACAAAGATTCCCGAAGGTGCGCTGCCTCCGTGGATTCTCCCTTCGAAGGCCATCTCTCCCCGGTTGTTCATCGAGAGGTTGGTGAACTCGCGAAATCGACCTCCGACCGAGGTCTGATCGCCGGCTCTCACCATCTTTTTCAGGACACCCCCCGAAACTAGGAACAGGGCCCTGGGCGCTTTCCCTTTCTCCACCCGTGCCACAAAAGCGATGGTGTCAGCGTCGTTGAGTGTCACGTGACTGAGCTCCCTAAGGACGCCTCCGCCCGGGGGAACATCATTTACCGCCACCACCTTCTTCAGGCCGTTTCCTGTTTTGAAGTAAATCGCCTGAGGAACCCCACCCGCGGCCGATCCGATAAAGACCACATTTCCCCGATGATTCAGGGCTAAGGAGCTCAGGTCGGTGAAAGTTCCCCCCAGGGGAGAGGGGTTACCTGTGGCAGCCACGCGGGAGAGAGCGGAGCCTCTGGCCAAGTATATCCCATGAAAGAGCTGATCCTTCATGACCAGGGCATCAAACAAGATGACCCCGGTGTTCGCGGCGGGATCGAACTGGGTAAAGACCCCCCCCGCAGGCGCGGCATCTCCTGCGGCCGCCACCTTGTGGATGGTGAACGAGGCAGGCTCTGCCCACCCCGACCAGAAAAGACACAGCATCGGTGCACAGATTAAGACGCGACAAAGTCGTCCCGCCGGGTTGTCCTCCTTCAAGTGTCACACCTCCTGCTGACCGATGACCGGTAACAACGGCTATCAGTAGTCAGCTATCAGATGCTGGCAAAAAGCCGTAGGGTTACATAGGCGGCATCGAATTCTTGCTGATGGCTGACAGCGAATTGCTCGCCAGGCGGATGACTTGCAGCACGCGGTCTTGCTTGACCCAATCAGCCGGAGTCGGGAGCATGAGGCAACAAACTGTCTATCCCTTAGATCAAGACCTCGGAGCAGCCGTCGGGACAAACCCCCCCTTGCCATCTCCGAGGTAAATACCCGCTGCGCCCAAGGAGGCAAAGATTAGAGCGAGATCATGTTTCCCGTCCTCGTTAAAATCCCCCGTCGCGAGCACGATCGGATCATCAGGAAGCTTCACGCTTGGCAGGCGGGTGAAAGTACCCCTGCCATCCCCCTTGAGGATGGTGAGGTCCTTGGTGCTGCGGTTTGCCACCACTAGATCTAAGTATCCATCCCCGTCGAAGTCATGGGAAACGATCGGGTGAGGGTTGATACCAGTTGGAAGCTCGGCCACCTTCTGTAGATTTCCTTTGCCATCACCGGCCAAGATGAAGACCGCGTCCTCCCCCGCGCAGACGACCGCCACATCCAGATGCCCATTACCGGTAAAATCGCCAAAAGCCATATAGTGGGGAAACCGACCTATCTTGACATCCTTGTGGGCCTCAAAGGTTCCATCCGCGGTGCCGAGGAGAACCGTCAGAGTATGCGATCCCAGGCTGGTTACCAACAGGTCGACGAGTCCGTCCGCGTTGAGATCGGCCTCTGCCATGATGTGGGGACGACTCCCAGCAGGGTACTGCGCTGTTGGTCTGAACCCCCCTTTCCCATCTCCTCGGAAGATGAGAACGCGAGAGAGAAGAGTATCGGCCACCGCAAGATCCAAGAGACCATCCCGATCAAAATTAGCCGCCACCGCCGCCACTGGGGCCTGAAATGCCTTCAAATCCTGACGCTGTGCAAAGCGGCCCGTTCCGTCATTCAAGTACACGGTCACGCTGGCTCCGCGGCTGCTGGTCGAAACCACGTCGAGGTGCCCATCGCCGTTGACATCTCCCGCCGTCACCCACACAGGACCCCGTCCCACCTCATAAGAGTGATTCGAGGTACTGCCTCCCTTGCCGTCTCCAAGGACGACTGTAATCTTGCGTTCCCCCGAGGCGGCGATGGCCAGGTCCAGGTGTCCGTCTCCATTGAAGTCGCCCAGAGTGACGGAGTGTGGGAATCGGCCGGTCGGCTCGTGTCCTTCATCGGCAGAGGACTGCCCGAGACTCAAGATCACTACCCCGACGCCGAGCCCGCAGAGAAGAATGCCCAACAGCCACCGCGCATGTCTCATTACCATAACCCCCCCGTTACCAAACGTCACCGCTCCTTCTCCATGGACCCGTGGGCCCCCTGGGTGAGGAAGCGCAGATACGCCACGACATCCCGGATGTCCTCATCGCTCAGGACGCGTCCCGCAGGGGGCATGAACCGGGTCTTCCCGACTGCTTCTCCACCCCCTTTTATGATGTCAAAAAGATACTGATCCGAGAGCTGCTTCATGCGTCCCGGATCCGACAGATCCGGAATGGGAACGGGCGGTGGCGGGATCTTCTTTCCCCATCCCCAGCCTTCTCCATGTCCACCGTGGCACTGGAGGCAAAATTCCAAATAGACCGTCTGCCCATGCTCGGGATTTCCCTCCTGGGCAGCCATGACAGGCGGACTGAAGGCAATGATCCCCACGACCACAACTGGAATAATGATGTGGATGTTCTTCATGAGTCCTTCCACGATGGCGTTCGTCTTAGAAGCCTTGGAACCCTTTCGGGAAATTTCCTATTTGTGAAGCGAAGAGGCGCTGATCCCGATGACTGCGCCCCACTCGAAATTTCCCATCGTCAACGCTAACCCCGGAGGTATGCCGGATCCTGACTGCTGTCGTCGCGAATGATAATCGTTCTCTCTCCGGATGTCGAGCACGTTTTTGAAAACCTGCGCACCGATGCCAGACGTCCCGCATCGCCCTTGACAGGCAGAGTGGCGTTGTGTTGTGGTGAAGGGCGCAACAGTTTTCGGTGAGTATGTTAAGTCCGGTAGTCTATCTGACCGAAACACAAACGCGGTGTTGGCTCCCGCAGCTCGGGAGATTCGACATTATGAGCGAACGACGCGGAAAGCGAGGGGTCAAGCGCGAGCGACGCAAGGGCAAGGAGTTCATGGATGCTGTCCACGAGGCATATCGAAGACACCTCGTGGAAGAGATCTGGGCAGATCTCGAAGGGGTCCTGAAGACTGGCAAGACGGAGGAGGCTCTTCTCCAGGAGGCAAAGTGGATCACCGATTTTGAGGAGCGAGGGCCCTATAAAGAGATCTGGCAGCGCGCCTGGCGCACCTACGTCCCCCAACCCTTGGAGTCCCAACCCGCCTGGGCGATCGTGACAGGGATCGAACAGGCGGTCCTCACCGCCTCCCAAGAGGAAGAGGCAGAGCGGCAGCGCCGGGGGGACACATCCTTCTTTGACGAGGAGCAGTACCACGCCTTCGTGAGCGACGCCCTGGAGAAGCTCTTCAGAGAAGAGCATGGCTCCCTGGAAGAGGCAGACGAGGCTGTCGAGGAAGGGTAACGGTCCCGCGACGGACTGCGGCCTTCTTTTCCCTTGACAGAGCTTCCACCGACCGCCTAGGGTACCAATTTAATCACCTTCGATGCTTCGACCCTCCTCTCACGAGTTTCAACGGAGCGACCCTATGGGCAAGAAGGTCGGCATCTTTCTCTGCGACTGCAACCGGTCCCTCCCTCTTGACGTCCGGGCCCTCACCCGATCGCTGAACCTTCCTGCCAAGCCGCAGCTGTACTCGCGTTTGCGGTTGGACGACATCCACCTGCTCAAGTATCACGCGCAAAAGGAGAAGTATGACCGCCTCCTCATCGGGTGTTGTGGCCAGCGGGAATTCTTCCTCCAGGAGCTTTCCACCATCGGAATTCAGGCGGAGCAGATCCATTTCCTCAATCTGAAAGAGGAGTGTTTTTGGGTCCATGAGGACCGGGCGGCGAGCAATCGCAAGGCGGCCCGGCTCCTCAAGGCGAGCCTGGAGACTGCCGAGGTGCACCGGCAAATGTCGGAGATGCCGGTCAGGGTGGGGGACCTGATTTACATCGTGGCCGAGACCCCCCTCGCTTTTTCGCTCGCCCAGCGGCTCGCCAACCACGCCAGGGTGACCCTCCTGCTCGAGGAGAGTTCTGATGCCTTCGATAGCTTTCTCCCCTCCGAGCTCCCGTGCGCGGTGAATCGTGGGCGGGTGACCGAGGTCCGGGGGCAGCTGGGGAAGTTCAACATCCTGGTGGAACGGACCCAGGCCATTGACCTCGACCGCTGCGTTTCCTGCATGCGGTGCGTCCCAGTCTGCCACACTCAGGCCATTACGCCAGGGCTCCGCCTCATCGATTCCCAGTGCGACCGGTGCGGGGACTGCCTCACCGAGTGTGGAGAAGTCCAGGCGATTAGGATTCCGCGCATGGACCGGCATGTGGTGGCGGCCGATCAGGTGGTCTTCCTGGGAACTCGCGAGCTGCCGCCTCGCTATCGGCGTCCCGGCATTCATCATGTTGCTACGGCCCGACCGGAAGACATCGATCGAATCGCCTTTGATACCATGGCCCTGATCGGCGACTTCATGAAGCCGGAGTTCGTGAAGTACAACATCGGGACGTGCGCCGGTGGGTACGCCGATCTCAAAGGGTGCGGCGTCTGCGTCGGGGCCTGCCCGTACGACGCCATCCAGCGCGACCCTCTGGCTTCGCCTTCTCGGGTCAAGGTGGACCCGGTGAGTTGCGAGGGGTGTGGGGCGTGTATCTCTGCGTGTCCTACGTCGGCCCTGAAGTTGGCCGAGCCGTCTGCTCAGTTTATCTATACGAAGATGCGGGCACTGTTAGCTCCCGTGAACGGGTCGGAGGAGGAGCGACCGGTCCTCGTCTTTCACTGCCCGAACCACGGACGGACCGCCCTCCAGAACGCCCGGAGCTTTGCCGCCACGCTCCCGGCCAATCTGTTACCGATAGAGGTTCCGTGCCTCCGCTACGTCTCTGAGGCCAACCTGCTTGCGGCGTTCCGCCTAGGGGCAGCAAGGGTAGCCCTGCTGGGCTGTGAGGAGTGCCGCCACGGAGAGCGGGAGCTCCTCTTCGAAAAGCTCGACTTCGCCAAAGTGGTTCTCGAGAGCTTCGGACTCGGAGCAGACCGGATCCACCTCTTCACCACCACGGAGGCCGCACACGAGGCCCTCAACGCTCTGGGGCGTTTTGCCACAGAGGCCTCCCCCTTCCCCCTGAAGTGGGACGGGCAGTTTCCCGACACGGTGGAGAACCGCGAGATTATCGCCGAAGCGATCTCGACCTTCCTGCACGGCACCGGGAGGGACCCGGGTCGTGCCAAAGAGAACACCCCTTTCCCCTTTGCGTGGGCCGATGTGAGGGCCGAGGGATGCACCATGTGCCGGTCGTGCGTCAACGCCTGCCCAACCCATGCGTTCAAGCTGGATGACGAGCGGCACACGCTCGAATTTCGGTACATGAGCTGCGTCGCCTGTGGGATGTGCGAGACGGCGTGCCCGGAAAGTGTCATCACCCTGCACCGGGATCTGATCCTGGACAAGGAGGCCTTTGCCTACCAGGTGATGGTCCAGGACGAGATGGTGGGTTGCCTCCAGTGCGGGAAGGAATATATCACCAAGAGGGCCCTCGCCGCCATTCAGGCCAAGGTGGGGATGATGGAGGCCTTTCTCGAGGACCGCGCGGATTTGTTACTCATGTGCCCGGACTGCCGGGCTGTCAAGGCGATGATGGAAATGCAGAAGGGGTGGGAGCCGTGATCGGCGATCGGGAACTCTGCCAGTTCCGCCGGGAGTACTACGAACTTCTCTCTGTCCTTTTCCTGCGAGAGCCGACAGCCGAGCTTCTGACGCTGCTCGGGACGAACCTGAAGGCCCGGATCGAGGCGACAACCGCCCTACATCCCCTCTTGGGAGAAGGATGGCAGGCGGTGGGGCAATTTCTTCAAAAGCATCGGGGAAACCCCAAGGACCTCGCGGCGAAAGCGACCGAGGAGTTTATCCCCCTTTTTCTGGGCCCGGGCATCCCGAAGATCACGCCCTGCGAGTCTTTTTATCTGACCGGCAAGCTTTTCGGCGCGTCCCTCGTTCTGATCCGAAACTTCATGCGCCGGGTCAGGCTCGAGAAGCGAGAGGAGTGGCCCGAGCCGGAGGATCACGTCGCCTTTACGTGCGATACCATGCGCCAACTCATCAGCCGGCAGGAAGCTTCAGCCAACCCTGACGAAGAGTCTCGATGGCTCAATCTGCAGGGAGATTTCATGAAGGCACACCTCAGCCGGTGGGTTCCGCGGTTCGGTCAGGACCTGGAGAAGCTCGGGGGCGAATTCTACCAGGGAATAGGAAAGGTGGTTCGCGGGTTCCTAGAGTTCGAGAGGGAGATCCTGGCAGACTGGGGCTCGGAGAAGCCAACACATCTCATCCAGGTGAAGGAGTCGGGTTTTAAGGGCCCCCTGTTTACGGCCGAGCCTGAGGAAGAGCCCCCCTCGAACCCCCCCCAAGAATAGCGAGAGCCGCCGACAAAAATTGCTTGGCAGAGGGCTACGGGATACAGCTATAGTTGCCAAACATCCTGCTATGTATCAGTTTTTTGCCTGATGAAAATCACCTGAGTTTTTCCTGCCCCCCAATTACATGAACTTTTCTTGCTACGTCGAGAAGCGATGTCGCTGCATGACTATCCGGAATCCAGACAGGGTTTTGCTGGTAGCTTACCTTAAGGCGGGATAGCTCTCTGCGAAGGGGGGTGATGTGCTTGAACGAAGGGACCGTGAGACAATTGGACCGCGGAAAGCGCATGGCGGTTATCGAAACGTCGGATGGAAAGGAGGTGACACTGAGGTTCCCGGAGGACCTCACGATTGAAGTTGCCGAGGAAGAGACCATGGGGACCCAGGGAGGAAGTTTTGAAGACCTCCATGAGGGATACCTCGTCGAGTTCGAGCACGCCGAGCTGGAAGATGGTTCCACTGTGTGTCGCTCCCTGACCTGCATTAGTTAAGTAAGGAAAGGGGGATATTTTTATGAGTGAAAGGAGATCCGACAGCGGTCGCAGGAAATTCCTGAAAGGGCTTTTGACCGGCGCTGGCCTTACGGCGGTCTTAGGGCTCACCGGCAAAAAGGCCGCGGCGGCGCTCAAGAAGCCCTCGACTCGGGAACCCATTCTGTACCGCCGGACCGAGGATGTTGAAAGATATTATAAGACCCTCTACATCTAAGAGTAGGAGTAGGAGGGAGGTATGGGGATGACGCTACGAAGAGTAAGAGCGAGCGAGGCCAAGGCTTCGCCCTCATGGCTCGACAAGCTGAACCCCGTGATTGACCGCCGGAGCTTCCTGAGAGCCGCAGGAATCGGCATTGGCGCCGGGGCGGTGAGTTCCGCCTTGCCCGGTCCCTTGACCCGGGAGGCCGCCGCGGCGGTTGAAGCGCCGAAGCTGAATCACCACAAGTCGATCTGCGGCAACTGCGCGGTTGGGTGCGGATTCGTCGGGGAAGAGCAAAACGGGGTTTGGGTCAGCATCGAGCCATGGTTTGAGCATCCCATCAACCTGGGGAGCCTCTGCTCCAAGGGCGCGGCGGGGCGCGAGCACGTGATCAGCGAGAAGCGGCTCCGGTACCCGATGAAGCTAACGGGGGGGAAGTGGCAGCGTATTAGCTGGGACCAGGCGATGTCCGAGATCAGCGCGAAGCTCGAGGAGATCCGAAAGAAGCACGGCCCGGACGCGCTGATGATCCTCGGCTCAGCCCACCACGGCAACGAGACGGCGTATTCCCTCCGGAAGTTCGCTGCCCTGTGGGGTTCCAATAACATCGATCATCAGGCCCGCATCTGCCACTCGACCACGGTCGCCGGACTCGCCAATGTCTGGGGGTACGGCGCCATGACCAACTCGATGAACGACATCCGCAACAGCCGGAGTGTCCTGCTCATCGGCGAGAATGCCGCCGAGTCCCACCCGATTTCCATGCAGCATATCCTGGTCGCCAAAGAGGTGAACCGGGCCCAGATTATCGTCTGCGATCCGCGGTTCACCAAGACCTCAGCCTTCGCCAACCAGTACTACCGGTTCCGCTCGGGAACCGACGTGTCGCTCATTTACGGGCTTTGCAACATCATCCTGGCCAACGGCTGGGAAGACCGGAAGATGATCAACGAGCGGACCTATGGGTTCGACGAGGTGGTCGAAGTGATCAAGAAGTACGACCCGGACACGGTCGCTGACATCACCGGCGTCCCTAAGGAGGACCTGTACCGGATGGCCAAGACCATGGCGGATAACCGGCCGGGCACGGTCATTTGGGCGATGGGTGGCACCCAGCATACGAATGGTACGTGCAATACCCGCTCCTATTGTGTATTGCAGCTCATCCTTGGCAACATGGGGAAGCCGGGTGGGGGTGCAAACGTCTTCCGGGGTCACGACAACGTCCAGGGTGCAACGGACCTCGGCGTCCTCTCCAACACGCTGCCGGGGTATTACGGCCTGTCCGAGAAGGCGTACAAACATTGGAGTAATGTCTGGGACGTCGATTTCAACTGGATCAAAGGCCGCTTCAACCCCAAGACCTTCAACCAGAAGGGCTTCACCGTCGCCCGGTGGTACGAGGGCGCCCTGATGGATGCCAAGGAACTGAGTAACGGCGGGGTGAACATCCATGCCGCGATCTACTGGGGCCACAGCTCGAACTCCATATCCGAGATGGACCGCGTCAAGAAGGCCCTGGACAAGCTCGAGCTGCTCGTTGATATCGACCCCTTCGTGACCAACACGGCAGTGATGCCCGATCGGAAAGACGGAGTCTACATCCTGCCCGCAGCCACCCAGTACGAGCAATGGACCAGCGTCACCAACTCGAACCGGGATATTCAGTGGCGAAATCGGGTGGTGCCGCCAGTCTGGGAATCGCGGACCGACCTGGCGATCTTGTTGGACCTGGCCGAGCGGCTCGGGCTCAAGGACAAACTCGTTCACAGCAAGCGGGGCAACTGGAAGGGCGTGCCGAAAAGCATGAAGGATGTCAAGGAGCTTCCGGAAGAGACCATCGAGGATATCGTCCGGGAGTGGAACCTCGGCATGCGGACCATCGGTATGGTCGGCCAGACCCCAGAGCGGATGAAGCGGCAACAGGAGTGGGCCCACGCTTTTGATGTGCGAACCAAGCGGGCCGAGGGTGGCCCGGTCAACGGCGAGTACTGGGGACTTTCCTGGCCCTGCTGGACGGACAAGCATCCTGGCTCCCCCATCCTCTACCGGGTCGATGTGCCCGTGGCAGAAGGCGGCATGGGCTTCCGCGCCCGGTGGGGACCCAAGGCGCCAGATGGCAAGACCCTGCTGGCATCTGCGGGCTCGGCGCCGGCGCGCAGTTCAATCGACGGCGGCTATGCCGAACTGAAGGACTGGAAGACCGATCTTAGCGGCAAGGTATTCGAAGAGGCTATCGTCAAGGGGCTCGCCCCGTACGGCAATGGCCGGGCCCGATTCAAGGCCTGGAACATCCCGGACCCGATCCCGGTGCACCGGGAACCTCTCCATAGCCCGCGGCCCGACCTGGTGGCCAAGTACCCGAGCTACGATGACGTCAAGGACCATTTCCGGGTGCCGACCCTCTGGAAAGGTATGCAGAAGCCGGACTGGGTGAAGAAGTACCCGATCATCCTGACGACCGGCCGGCAGGTCGAGTTCGAAGGAGGCGGCTCGGCCGAGAGGGCCTGCTGGTGGCTGGTTGAACTGAACCCCGAGATGTACTGCGAGATCCACCCCAAGCTGGCCAACGATCACGGGATCAAGAACGGTGACTGGATGATCATCGAGTCGCCCGAGGATCTCGACGACAAACCCAGCATGGTCAAGGTCAAGGCCAAGGTGACGCGCCGGGTCGGGCCCGACACCGTCTTCCTCCCCTTCCACTGGGGCGGCTCTTTAGAGGGAAAGTCGCTCTCCCACAAGTTCCCCGAGGGGACGGTGCCCTACGGCATCGGCGAGTCGGCCAACACGGTCACCAACTACGGCTACGACCGGGTCACCCAGATGCCGGAAACCAAGACGGGCCTCTGCCGGATCCGGAAGGCTTAAGGAGGTGTGAGCTATGGCGCAAACGACGCCTGCGCGGATGAAGTTCTACATCGACGTCAAGCGCTGCATCGAATGCGGCGGTTGCGAGGTCGCGTGCAAGAACGAGAATAACGTCCCGCAGGGCATTGCTCGCATCCGGGTGGTTACGGTGAACGAGGGGGTGCCGGGGGAGACGAACGTCGCCGTCCCCTGCATGCACTGCTCCAAGGCACCGTGCGTGGCCGTCTGTCCGGTGGATGCCTTGTACCATCGGCCGGATGGAATCGTCCACGTCAACAAGGAGACCTGCATCGGGTGTGGGTATTGCCTGTACGCCTGTCCCTTTGGGGCCCCGCAGTTCCCCAAGGCTAGTCCCTTTGGGGCCCGGGGCGTGATGGACAAGTGCACTTACTGCGCTGGTGGACCTGAGGAACCCTTCTCGGAAGTGGAGCGGCGGGTCTACGGGTCCAACCGCGTCGCAGAGGGGAAGCTGCCCATGTGCGCCTCGGTCTGCTCCACCAAGGCGCTGATAGCCGGGGATGCTGAAGAGGTGGCCAAGGTTGTGCGGACCCGGATGGCCGCCCGCGGCTCTGCCGGAGGTGCCTGGGGGTGGGGGACCGCCTATCCAGGCAAGTAGTTCTTAGGGGCCAAAGGCTCGTTTTTGCATTTGAGTAACCGGGATCCCCACCGGTCCCCTTCTCCGGGGTCGCCGGTGGGGATTTCCTCTCGAGGGCCTTCTTCTCTGAGGGGCCCTGAGCCTGAACGGCGGAGGGATGATCATGCCACCCATTGAAGCGCTGGAACCCATCGTCCTGACGACCCACAAGTGGGGCACCAGTTTTCACATCCCGTGGTATCTCTTTCTCGGGGGGATGGCGGGCGGCACTCTTGTTGTGGCAGCCCTGGCCGACCTCCTGGGAGGAAGGGACGATCGATACCAAGCCCTCTCCCGCATCGCCGCGTATATCACCCTGCCGATCATCGTAGTGGGCGGTTTGGCGCTCACTTTTCACCTGGGGAAGCCGGAACGGGGAATCTTCTTTCCCCTCTTCATGAGCAATTACAAATCGTGGCTGACCATTGGCGGCTGGGTCATTGCTGTCTTTTTCCCCCTTACCGTAGCGTATGCAGCCTTCTGGTACTTTCCGGTCCTCCGGATGCAGCGCTCCAAGCGCCTGATCCTTGCGATCCTCTCCATCCCCACTGGGGCCGTGATGGCTCTTTACACCGGATTTCTCCTGTCCGGATCCTGGCAAGTCCCTGGGGGTTTCTGGTTTACGCCCCTCTGGGACGGGAGATACATCCCGGTCCTCTTCCTCATCTCAGGGCTCTCCACCGCGCTTGCCGCGTGCGGGCTGATTGCCCTGGCGGCCGAGCATCTCAACCTCTCAGGTGTTGCGGGGAGAGAACTGAGGGGGGCCCATGAGACCGCGGGGACTCTGAGCCTCTTTGATACGCTGGTCATCATCATCGAGGCCGGCTGGATCTATCTCATGCTCGCAGCCTTTGCGGCAGGTGATCCTGGGCAGAAGCTGATTTACAACGTCCTTACTGCGGGCTACCTCTCCCCCTGGTTCTGGTGGGGGGTCATCGCCTTGGCCCTGGCGCTTCCCTTTTTGGCCGGTCTCGTAGAGGTCTACCTGGTCAAGGTGCTTCACGTCCACGCGGACTGGCTTCTGTACGTAAAGTTCGTGATGGTCCTCGCCGGCGGGCTAATCCTGCGGTACGTGATCGTCTGGGGGGGCGATATCAGGAAACCCCTTCCGTTCCCGCCCTCCATGTGGCCCTTTAACGTTTACTAGGTGGCGCCGGGGGTCGCGTGGGTATCTACCGTTTCAAGGCGGGACGATTCGAGGTGCTAGAAAAGGGGGTCGTCACGGAACGACCCCTGACCATTCTGGTCAACGGCCAGGAGCTTGCCACGATGATGAGTACGCCGGTCAAGCTGGACTGTCTGGTAGTGGGGTTTCTCTCCTTTGAGGGGATCATCCAGGATCTCTCCGAGATTGCGTCGCTCGAGATCCACGAAGAGATGGGCCTCGCCGAGGTGACCCTCACCAAGCCGTTCACTCCTCCGACGCGGCGTGTCTTTACCTCGGGGTGCAGCGGTGGGATCACCTTCTCGCTGGCCCTCCAGCAATACCCCCCCATCCTGACCGACGAGCTACTGCGGCCGGAGCAGGTCTACCCCCTCATGCGGCAGCTCTTTGATGCCTGCACCCTGTACAATGCCACCCGAGGAGTCCACGGGGCAGCCCTGAGCGACGGAGAGAAGCTGCTCATCGTGGCCGAGGACGTGGGCCGCCATAACGCCCTGGACAAGATCATGGGGGAGGCCTTGCTCAGAGAGATCCCCACCCACGGGCAGTTGCTCCTGAGCACCGGCCGGATTTCGTCGGAGATGCTTCGCAAGGGAGCGCACATGGGAACTCCCTTCATCATCTCGCGGACATCCCCCACCTCCCTTGCGATCGAAGGGGCAAAACTGCTCGGGATCACCTTGATCGGCTACGCCCGGGGGGACGGGTTCAATCTCTACACCCATCCCGAGCGGATCCTTTATACCCCGGTTGCCGAGCCGGCTCCTGTCCGATAGTCTCTTACCTTCATGCCCATCCATATTCAACACCGCAGCGTATCGGTGTGCTACGGAGTTTTCCAGGCGAGCTTCCCGTTGTGATCGTAGACGTGGAGTCCAGTTTCAGTGGCGGTGCCGCCGACGTGCCCAGCGCGCAGCTGTCCGATCGAATCGATAAGCTCAAACCGCTCGGCTTCGACCACCTTTTCGCCGGCGACATACCCCATCAGCATCATCGCGAGCATCACGGCCAGGATCAGTGCTCCAGCCCTTTTCAATCGTCGATTTTCCGGTTCCTGACGGCTAAGCCGCTCCTCCATTCTCCTCCTTTCGAGTCTGATTTCCTGCTGATGAACACAACAACAGAATTCACGGATCGTGCTGGTGGCGAGAAAAAGGAGTGTGGTCAAGAACCGGAAAATGATGGATTGATGGTTCCGCCGGCGACCGGAGGGAAAACGCTCACGCTATCGCCTTCCTGGAGAATCCGCGACTGATCTCCTTCGATGTTGACGCCGTTCACCAGGACGAGGTGAGCCAGCTCCTTCGGGACCTGGAGCTGCGCAATGAGGCCGGCCACCGTGAGGCCTTCTGCGACCTCAAGTGTGGCCGTGCTGCCGTCGGCGTCGGGTGGGAGGAGCTTTTTCAAGGTCGCAAATAATTTAATCTCGATTTTCATAGTTAATTATCAAAGGGTCGGAGGGACCTTCCTCGCCGTTAGCACCGTCGGACATTTCGAATTGCGAAATTTGAATTTCGAATTTGTGTTGCCTGCAGAGCAAGGTCCCTCCGAGTCTTTAGTCGCCCGGTCTCGTGCTTATCATGACACGATGCGCGTCGGTGGGCCGGGTCTCGGGCTTGAGACCCAGATACCGAAACCTGAGGTCGGTCGAGGGTAGTCCGGTGGTCTTGAACTCCAGAAGCTTTTCCGCCACCCGGCTTGCGACATAGGGGCGTCGAATATCGAGCGGATACTTCTGAAGATGTCCTTTCCACGCCGCCAGGCTCGCTTTCGTTTGGATCAGCCCCTTGACCATTCCCAGGTCGTTCAGGATCGCTGTATCTTCCGCCGGGCCGAGGAAGATCGCGCCAACGATTCGATCCCCCTCCCAGACCAGCTTGCGGTAGATGGGTCGGTTCGGATTCTGCACGACGATCGCTTCCCGTCCATCCTCCTGCCAGAGTCCAAAACTACTGCAGTGCAGTCCCGCAATGTCCAGCACGTTCATGAGGAGGCTGCCCGTGTAGCGGACTGTGGCACCCGCCATATTGGCCCCCGCCACCCGACCGTGATCCACGGACGTGGGCTGAATGGCGTGAATCGCCTTGCGGCCTGTGGACAGATCAGGCCCCTCGGCCACGTCGCCCCCCGCGTAAATAAACGGGATGTTGGTCTGAAGCTGATCGTTGACAAGAATCCCTTGTTCTACTTGAATCCCGGAACCTTGCGTGAGATCCGTATTGGCGCGAGCGCCGGTGGCGACGATCACCAAGTCGGCCGTCAGGCTCCGTCCATCAGTCAGCCGGATCGTCTTTCGTCCGTCCTGAAGGTCCCCGATTTCGGTAACGGTGGCGCCAGTGTAGACGGCGATCTCCTTGTTGATCAACCACCGTTCCGCCACGGTGGCGGAAGACCTGTCAAGCATCCGGGGAAGAATCTGTTCTTGGATCTCGATGACCGAAAGCTGACAGCCGATCTTGTGGAGGGCGTTCATCACGATAAACCCGATGAACCCTGCCCCAATGAAGACGACCTTGGTTCCCTCTCTCGCCCGCTTCACGGCTGCGCGGGACTCTTCCAGGGTCCAGAGCGGGCTAACCGCGGAACCGTCCACCCCTGGGATCGCTGGTCGGGTAGGTGAAGAGCCGGTGGCGATCAACAGTGTGTCGAACTGCAGCGGTTGACCGTCATCGAAAGTTAACGACTTTTGCCGGGGATTGATGGCGACCACGCGGCGGCCAAGAAGGGCCTCGACCCGCATCGCCTCAAAGAAGCGCTCGTTGCCGAGAAAGACCTGCTCCTCGGGAATTTCGCGAGCCAGGTAGTAGGGGAGCGCCATCCGAGAGTACGCCGGCTCGTCAGAGATCAGCGTGATGGCGGCTTTCTCGTCGAGTTTGCGAATTGTGTCGAGGGCGTACATCCCGGTCGGTCCGCCACCGATGATCACGTGCCGCATGACTTCACTCCAGTCAGGTTCACGGTTGACGGTTCACAGCTCACGGATTCCTCACGAGTTTGTATACTGCTCACCTATCTGTGAACCGTGAACGGTGAGCTGTGAACGAGGCGCCCTTGGCGGCTACAGGAGGCCCAAGTCGCTCAATTTCTGGTCCGTCGGCTGCCCGTCTGACGTCCATCCCCGCAGCTCATAATACTCGGGGAGCATCTCCTGCAGACGATTCACCTGTCCCTTGCTGGGGCCACTCGGGATTGGCTCCTCCAGGATCCGTTTGGGGAGCGTATCGTCTTTTCCGGTAAAGCCAGCCTTGTGGTTCCAGATGCGTTCGAGGTTCCAGATCCGCTCCCCCGCCTTGATGATGCTCTCCATGGTATACGGAATGCCGGTTGCGGCCGCCAGCTGGGGGAGCATATCGTCAAGACCAACCCCGAAGGTTAGGAACAGACACAATCCCGTAGCATCCACGGTGGCCGTGACGTCTTGCATGAGCTTGGCGACCCCTGCCTTTCCTTCTGTCATCGTGGGGTCCAACTTCTTCGGACTGCCCAGGATTTCGGGGGCGACAGTATACGCCTTGAGATGGCAGGCCCCTCGGTTTGACGTGGCATAGCCGAGCCCCATTCCCTGAATTGCTCGACTGTCGTACGCGGGAAATTCTTGCCCCTTTACTCCCATGAAAAACTGGGGGGCACCGAACTTCTCGGTGAGACGCTTGGAGCCCTCGGCGAGCTCCGCGCCGAATCCCTCTCGGTAAGCGGTCTTCTCCACCATAGCCACCAGCGCGTCGCCACTGCCGAAGGTGAGCGGCATTCCCGTTTGCTCTAACTTGACATGCCCCTTCTCATAAAGCTCCATGGCTGAGGCCAGCGTCGCCCCCATCGAGATCGGGTCCATCCCGAGATCGTTACAGAGAAAGTTCGCCTTGATGACCGCATCCAGGTCATTGATCCCACAGTCCGCCCCCAACGCCCAGGCGTTCTCGTACTCTGGCCCCTCCGCGGCGATTCGCCAGTTACGGGGATGGGTCGTCACCATGAATTTGTTCACCGCATCCTCAGGAAGTTTGGACACGCGGCCGCAGGCGATGGTACAGGCAAAGCAGGCCTTGTTGGCCACAAGCCGCGTCTCGGTCAGGGTCTCGCCACTGATCTTGTCGGCACCTTGGAGTTGGGCGAGTTGATGGTTGTTGGTGGGGAGGGCTCCGTGCTCGTTGATAACGTTGACCAGGACCGCGGTCCCGTACGTGGGGAGGCCCTTTCCGGTCACGGGGTTGGCCGTGAGCTTGGCCTTCATACCCCACATGGCCTTCATAAAGGCCTCGGGGTCGGCAATCGAGACCCCTTTCGTGCCGCGAACGGCAATGGCCTTTAGGTTTTTAGACCCCATCACCGCCCCAACCCCTGAGCGGCCTGCGGCCCGGTGCTTGTCATTCATGATGCAGGCGAACTTCACGAGCTTCTCGCCGGCGGGACCAATACAGGCCACGATGGCATCGGGAATTCCCAGCTCCTCCCGGATCATATCCTCTGTTTCCCAGACGGTCTTTCCCCAGAGGTGATTTGCCGGTCGGATCTCGACGTGGTCGTCATAGATCCAGAGGTAACAGGGCCGTTCGGCCCGTCCCTCGAGAATCACCATGTCGTACCCGGCAAACTTGAGCTCAGGGCCCCAGTGGCCTCCCGAATTGGAGGTGGTGATCGTATTCGTCAGGGCTCCTTTCGTGATCACCATGTACCGAGCTCCACAGGAGGCACTCGTCCCGGTAAGGGGGCCGGTAGCAAAGATGAGCTTATTATCGGGACCCAGCGGATTGACCGTTGGGTCCATCTCCTCATAAAGGTATTTCGCCCCCAACCCGCGCCCACCGATATAGTCACGGGCCCACTCGCGGTTCAGGGGTTCCTTTGTGATCGTGCCACGGGTCAGATCGATCCGGAGAAAAGTCCCGGCCCAGCCGTACATTACGCCGCACCTCCTTTAAGGGTCTCCAGATACCCCGTGTTGAGCTTCTCCGCCCACGGCCCTACCCAGTCGGCGGCCGTCAGCTCGACGAACTCAATGGCCGCGGTCGGGCAGGCCTTGCCGCATGCCGGATCGGCATCGCACAGGTTGCACTTGAACGCCTTGTGGGTGTCAGGATTCCAGAAAATGGTCCCGAAGGGGCAGGCGATGACACAAAGGCTACACCCTACGCAGACCCTCTCGAGAACGACTTTGGCGCCCGTATCGGCATTGATCGCAATGGCATTAACTGGGCAGGCGGTCATGCACCAGGCCTCTGCGCACTGAAAGCAGGTGTACGGCGCATAGCTCGCCTGCTCATCAAAGACGTTAACCCGGATGACGGAACGAGACGGGCGGAAGGTCCCAGTCTGGACCCAGGAGCAGGCGAGCTCACATTGCATACACCCAGTGCATTTTTCGGGGATGATCTTCAGGGCCTTGGGCATGGCCTGACCCCCTCCAGGGACCCCGGTGGGCGGGATGCAAAAGACAAATCCTGATCGGAGAGGAGAAGGAATGCGATTGGTTCTTTCTTACTGAACCCGTTCCCACCTTGTCAAGGTCTTTCTCCCCGATAACTACCGAACCAACCGCGTGGAAGTAGGCAAGAGAAAAAGGCCTCTTGGATGGCCGGGAAAAACCTTGAGCCGATTGTCCGACTTGTTATAATTCCAAACAAAAGCCCAGAGGTAAGTGATGGCCGAACTGTTTCAGGTACTCACCCCTGGGGACGCCCTTCGCCGTCTCCTGGATCATCTCCCGATCGTGCTGACGATGGAGGAGGTCCCGGTCCAGGAGGCGCTGGGACGAGTCCTCGCTGTAGATATCTCATCGCCTACCCAACTTCCTGCCTTTCCTCGCTCGAACATGGATGGCTATGCGGTCCGCGCCCAGGATACGTTTGGGGCGACCGATGGACTGCCGGCTTATCTCAAAGTGGTTGGGGACGTCCCCATGGGACAGGTCCCCACAGTAGAGGCCGGTCCTGGGGAAGTGGCGACCGTCGCGACGGGGGGGATGATCCCGGAGGGGGCCGATGCCGTGGTCATGGTGGAGCACACCCAGATAGTAGACCCTACTACCATTGAAGTATTCCGCGCGGTGGCACCCGGCGAGAATGTGGTTCAGGTCGGCGAAGATGTCAAACAGGGGGAGCTTCTCCTCCCCAAGGGCCATTGCCTGCGCCCCCAGGACGTGGGA
Source organism: uncultured bacterium (assembly GCA_964348275.1). GTDB lineage: Bacteria > Methylomirabilota > Methylomirabilia > Methylomirabilales > CSP1-5 > CSP1-5. The sequence continues at coordinate 14,683 of CAYGBT010000018.1, read as the reverse complement.
GGGCTGTTGGGTGTCGGGATTCTTACGGTTTCTGTCGTTCGGCGACCTCGTGTTGTGATCATCGCCACGGGTGATGAGGTAGTTGCACCCGAGGCCGAGCCGGACTCCGGACAGATCCGGGATATCAACACATACATCATCGCCACCTTGGTCATCCAGGCGGGGGGTATTCCTCAGCCGGCGGGGATCATCAAAGATGATCATGACGCCCTGAAGCAAGCCGCGGAGCGTGGCATCGCGCAAGGGGATGTCTTGATCTTTTCCGCGGGCAGCTCGGTCAGCGCTAGGGACATGACGGCAGAAATCATCGGGACGCTGGGAAAACCGGGCGTATTGGTGCATGGCGTGGCCCTGAAGCCAGGAAAGCCTACGATCCTGGCCGTTTGTGGTGAAAAGCCGGTCTTCGGCCTCCCGGGCAATCCCGTCTCCACGTTTGTAACCTTCGACCTCCTCGTCCGCCCGACTCTCTATCACCTTTCGGGAACCGTGCCTCAAGAGCGGTTGGTCGTTCAGGCCCGCCTGGCCCAGAACGTGGCCTCTACCTTCGGTCGGGAAGACTATATCCCGGTCCGGCTATTGGAGCGGGAGAGGGAGTTGGTAGCGGAGCCGGTCTTCGGCAAGTCGAGCTTGATCTATACCTTAGTCAAGGCCCACGGCCTAATCACTATCCCGTTGGATGTGGGTGGCCTCTCGGCAGGCCAGGTGGTAGAGGTCCGGCGATTCTAGCGATGGCGCGATACAAGGTCTATCTCGAACCGATCCCGCTCGACGAGGCGCTCCAGAAATTCTTCGGTGCCCTGAAGGCCCGGGGTCTGCTCCAGCCTTTGCCCGGCGAAGTGGTGCCGGTGGAGGCGGCACTGGGGCGCGTGACCGCCAAGGCGGTCTGGGCTCGGCTTTCGAGCCCCCATTACAATGCGGCGGCCATGGATGGAATCGCGGTGAGGGCGGAAGACACTCGTGGCGCTTCAGAAAGGAGTCCGGTCCGGTTACGAGCCCATGAGCAGTTCGAATGGATCGATACGGGCGATCCGATCCTTCCCCCTTTCAATGCCGTCATCATGCTGGAACACCTCTACCCGGTGCGTGAGGATGAGCTCGAGATTCACGCCCCGGTGGCTCCGTGGCACCATGTCCGGGCGATGGGGGAGGACATGGTTGCGACCGAATTGATCCTGCCGGCGGGGCATACGCTGACTCCGGCGGATCTGGGGGCCATTGCTGGAAGCGGTCTGAATGCCGTCGAAGTCCGCCGGAGGCCCCGCGTGGCCGTCATCCCCACGGGCAGCGAGCTAGTCCCGCCGGGGACGTCGGTGAAGCCCGGCGACATCATCGAGTTCAATTCCCTGATGCTGGGCGGGATGATTGACCAGTGGGGCGGAGAGACGAAACGTTACGGCATCGTCCCCGACGATTTCTCCCATATCAAGGCCGTCGTACAGGAGGCGGTTGCAACCCATGATGTCGTCGTCATTAATGCTGGGGCCTCTGCAGGCTCGGAAGACTTCACCGCCGCCGTCGTCAAGGACCTGGGAGAGCTTTTCGTTCACGGGATCGCCATCCGCCCCGGTCATCCGGTTGTTCTCGGGATCGTTCGGGAAAGACCCGTAATCGGGATCCCGGGCTATCCCGTGTCGACGGTCATCACCTGCGATCTCCTGATCAAACCGATCCTCTCCCAGCTTCAGGGAACGGCGGTTCCAGAGCGACCGACCGTTCAGGCCACCATCACCCGAAAGGTTCTCTCCTCACTGGGGGAGGATGAGTTCCTGCGGGTCAAGCTGGGGAGGGTGGGGAACAAGGTTGTGGCGACCCCCCTCTCCCGCGGAGCGGGGGTGATCATGTCCCTGGTCCGAGCCGATGGCCTCGTCCGGATTCCCCGCTTCTCCGAGGGGGTCCATGCGGGGGCGACCGTTACGGTTGAACTCTTGTGCCGACCTGAGGAGGTCGAGAAGACCATCGTCGCCATCGGGAGTCACGATCTCACCCTCGATCTTCTTGCCAATCTCTTGCAGCGCATCGATCCTGCCCTCCGTCTCTCGTCGACCAATGTGGGCAGTCTGGCGGGGCTGTTAGCGTTGAAGCGGGGAGAGGCGCATATGGCCGGGTCACACCTCTTGGACGAGGAGACGGGGGAGTACAATCTCCCGTACGTGAGACGCCTGTTGCCGGGGGAAAAGATTATCGTGTTGACCCTGGTTCACCGTGACCAGGGGCTCATCCTCCCAAGGGGAAATCCCAAGAGAATTGGGACCCTCCAGGATCTGACCCGCAAGGATGTGGTATTCGTCAACCGGCAAAAGGGGGCGGGCACCCGGGTGCTGTTGGATTATCAGTTGAAGGAGCTCGGAATCGATCCGACGCAGATCGTCGGCTACGAACGGGAGGAATTTACCCATCTGGCCGTGGCCGCGGCGGTTGAAGCGGGAGTGGCTGATGTCGGCCTCGGCATCCTCGCAGCGGCCCGGGCCCTCGAAATGAACTTCGTCCCTCTTCTGAAGGAACGCTATGATCTCATCATCCCCGAACTCCATTACGACACTCCTCTCCTCAGACCCCTTCTCGACCTGATTAGCAGCGAAGACTTCAAGAATGAGGTCAAAGCCCTGGGTGGCTACGACACGTCGCACACAGGTCGGGTGGTGGCCACGCTGGGCGACCCATCTGCGTGAAAAGCCCTGCTCTGGAATTGCTCTCCTAACATTTGCACCCTCGGTTACTGGCCAAGAGAAAACATGGCAAATGCCTGGGGCCCCGCATGGCAGCGCCTGGGAGACAGCCTCCGTGGCCTTCGGTGTGGAACTAGTACCGTTGCAACTGTTTGTGTCGACTTTCTCGCTGCGGCCGCTCACGACGCTTGCAACAAGGGAGGTCGCTTGAATTCGGCTTATCAAGTTGGAACGGCACTAGGTCGTCTCCTCATCGAAGCGGAAGTGATCGGGAGACAGGTTTGCGGAGGGGGATGGGGAGAGGCGACCTTGTGTCAGAACCACCACTTCTTGGGCTAGGCGGTGAGCGAGTCGAGGGTCGTGCGTGCTGAAGATTAGAGTTTGTCCGCGTGCCTCGATTCCTCGGAAGACTTCCTCCAGGGCCCTGGCTGTCGTCTGGTCCACGTCGGCGAGGGGCTCGTCAAGGAGCAGGACCTCTGGGTCCAAGGCTAATGTGCGGGCGATGGCCACCCGCTTGACCTCACCACCCGAGAGCTCCCGGGCGCGCCGCTTTGTGAGGTCCGCGCACCCCACCATGTTTAAGGCCCACGTCACCGTGTGCTGAATCTCCCGCTTCGGAACGCCGCGAGCCTTGAGGCCGAAGGCAACGTTCTCCACGACTGTCGTATCGAAGAGGAGGGGAGCCTGGTGGACCAAAGAGACCTTTTGGCGCAAGCGAGGGACGCTGTGGGGGGCGACCGTTTCACCCTGATAAGATAGACTGCCCTGGGTGAGAGGGAGGAGCCCCGCGAAGACTTTGAGGAGCGTGGTCTTGCCCGCCCCGTTCGGACCCATGATGGCAGTGATCCTGCCAGGCGTGATGGCGAGGCGCTCGATTATGAGCACCTTTCGGTCCCCGTACGTGACTTCCACATGTTGCAGTGCGAACGGCATAGGGCTTGCCTACCGTCTCCGGACGAGCAGCCGGACACCGATGTTGGTCATGAGGGACAAGAGGATCAAGATTAGGCCGAGGGCTACGGCGAAGGCAAATTCCCCTTTGCCAGTCTCTAAGGCGATCGCGGTGGCGAGCGTCCGCGTGTATCCTCGAATGTTCCCTCCCACAATGAGGGCTGATCCGACCTCTGACACCACCCGGGCGTAGCTCGCCAGGACTGCGGCCGTCACCGCGAATCGAGCCTCCCGGACGATCATGAGCGCCGCACTCCATCGGGATCCACCCAGCGTGAGCGCCGTCTCGCGAATCTTGGGGTCTACACCTTTAAAGGCGGCGACGGTGAGGGCGATGACAATAGGAACGGCAAGGATGAACTCGCCAATAACGATAGCTGTTGGCGTGAACAAAAGCTCGAGGCCCCCCAAGGGGCCTTGGCGCGACAGGACGGCGAAGACGGACAGGCCCACGACCACCGTGGGCAGCGCCATCATCGTGTTGACGAGGGTGATGACGGGCTCTTTGCCTCGAAAATCTGCTTCCGAAAGGAGGACTGCCCCGGGAATCCCAACCGCCGACGCCAGGAGCGTGGCGCCGAGGGAGACCTGCAGGGTGAGCCAGGTGATCTGGAAGACCTCGGGATTGAGAGTGACAATCAGCATGCCTGCGTGCAGGAGACCTTCGAAAAGGTAATCCATGGCTGCCTCACTGATTCGGGATGGCGGCAGGAATGAAGAGGGGCCGGCCAAATTCTTCCCTGCCGAAATCTGCAATGATCTTCTGACCCGCGGGCGAGGTGAGCCAACCGATGAAGAGCATGGCCCCAAGGTAGTTCACGTGGGGATGTGTGGCCGGATTGACCGCGATCACGTGGTATGGATTGAAGAGGGTGGGATCCCCCTCCACAAGGATCGCCAGGTCCAGCTTCCGCCGCAAGGCCAGATAGGTACCCCGATCCGTGAGGGTGTAGGCCCGCTTCTGATCCGCAATCACAAGCACCGCCCCCATCCCGCGGCCTGCCTCCAGGTACCATGCAGGGGACGGATTCAGCCCGGTTTTTTCCCAGAGACTGAGTTCCTTCGTGTGTGTGCCGGACCGGTCCCCCCGCGAGATGAAGAGAGCTTTCCCCACGGCGATTTTTTGAAAGGCCATCCTTGCATCGGATGTCCCCCGAATGCCGGATCGGTCGTGCGGGGGGCCCACGATGACAAAGTCGTTAGACATGACATAGCGGCGGTTGACCCCAAAGCCGTGTTTGACAAAAGGCTCCTCGAGCTCTGGAGCGTGCACCAGGGTGACATCCACATCTCCCCGCTCGGCCAGTTTCAAGGCCTTGCCCGTCCCTACGGCGATCACATCCACCTTGAGCCCGGATTGCGCTTCAAAGGGGGGGATCAGGACAGCAAGGAGGCCAGAGTTTTCGGTGCTGGTCGTGGTCGAGAGGCGCAGTCGCCGCTGTGCTGCCTGAACTCCTGTGACGGCCAGGAGAAGCAACAGGCTCGTTAGAAGCACAGAAAAAGTGACCACGTGGGTTCGGCTCACGGGATTTCCTATCGTGGGTCGAGATCCGTGGCGAGAATTCGGCCGGATTCGGTCGTGTCATACCCTCCGAGGGACTCCACCCGCGTTCGAAACACCCGCGAGCCCACAATCTCGAGGAGAGCCTGGACCCCCCGGGAAAAGAAGCACTCCTTCACGATGACGATATCAAAGCGTTCCCGAGTGAGGGGGGCGAAGTTGAGACCGAGCAGGTGAGCTGCAGCTCCGGTCGCGACGCCAGCATCGGCCTCCCCACGGAGAATCTGGAGGCCCACCTCCAGGTGAGTAGCCACGTGGCAATCGTAGCCATTGATCTGTGTAGGGTCGATGCCGAGGCGGGAGAGTTCTTGGTCGAGATACAACCGTGTCCCGGAACCCTGCTGTCGGTTGATGATCCTGAGACCGGGGCGGGCCAAGTCGGCCACGGTGCGGATTCCGAGCGGATTTCCCAGTCTCACCACCAGGCCTAGCTCCCGGTAAAAGAGAGAGACGACCGCCGACCGGGAAGACACGGTCTCGGAAAGGAACGGGAGATTGTATTCACCGGTGATCGGGTCGAGCAGATGGGCCAGAGCGAGGTCTGCCACGCCGTCCCGGATTGCCGCGAGGCCGGCGCTACTTCCGACGGTTGCGAAGAAGAGCGAGGTGGGGCTTAGCCGGCTGACAAGGAGTTCTCGGAGGATACCGAGACTTGGATCATCGCTGCCGGCCACCAAAAGAAAGGGTCTTTCCTCCTGCATTCGGTGCCGGATCGGTCGCCGGGCACTCTCCTCAATCCACTGGTCGATGAGGGTCTTAGGGAAGATCCATTTCCCTGTCACCCGAGTGCAAGGGATCCTCCCCGCCTTGGCCAGATAATAGACTTTCTTCTCATGAATCCCGAGATAAGCTGCTATCTCTTTGGCGTTCATCATCTGCCCCATTTTCCCCTCCTCAATTGTCGCACTGTTATCCCATTCTTGGAAAAAAGTCAATAAAAAGTACTAAAAATTACAAAAAATCCTAATATGGCTAAACTGATCACCCAGGACGCCATTCTGAATCTCCCTGGCGAGGTGAGGAAGCATTTGCAGCGGCAAATTGAGAGCCTCCCCTTCCTAACCATCTTATGGGGGAGGAGGAGTTTCAGTAGGAGGTCCTGGATGCCGTTGAGAATGTCTCGCCGGATACGTGGTAAGCCATGTTCCACCGAGTTGAATTGGCCCGACTGGTCCGAACACCTGTTGATTCCCCTCAGGCAAGGTGGTGAACCGCTTGGCACGAAGAGGAAGGACCCGGTGTTGGGGAGGGAGTGGTATGGCGCCTACCTGGGCAGCTACGCGGAGGATCCGGCAGCCCCTGACGGGAAGAGATGGGAGGAAATGTCGCCGGGGGAGCAGGACATCCCCTGGCCGATCCGGCGCCTCGATGCACCGAACGTGCTGCGAATCCTCGCATGGCAGTGTGTCAAGGGAACCTGCCAATACTTCCGCAATCTGAACGGCCTAGGGGTGATCCGAGAGCCGTCCATTTCCCGCCAGGTACTTTTTCCGTCACGATCAGGTAGTTTTTTCCGCCCTTCCGGGGCGTCCACCGGATGGCACCCTCTTCTCTCAGACACCATATGAAAGTCAGAGACGGGAATGGACCAACACCCGAAGAAGAGGCTCAGCCGTGCAAGGGTCCACAGGCTCGACGAGCCCCTTGGCATGATCGGCATAGGGATGTCTTTGGAGGAAAAGTGGTCATGAGCACAGCATGGATCTTTGTGATGTTCTTCCTCTCCCCGCAGCCGAATCTCGCGCCTGGCCCTGGAGAGATCTTCTACTTCCCAAATCGCACGACATGCGAGCAGGTGCGCCAGTGGCAGGTCGATGCGAACCTGCCCCAGGCAGGACTGGACAAAGAGATCGCAGTGAGCCCGTGCGTGGAGGCGGTTCTGGCGCGACGACACGATACACAAGGCGGGCAACATCTGGAAAACCTGTCCAGCCGCAGCCAGAGCGTAGGTGAGAGGCAATAGGAAATGCCCGGAGAGGTTCCGGGATTGGTGGCGCACTCAGCACTGAGACGCGTTCCGGGGGGAGCACCCCCCGGCGCCGTTTCGCTTTTTGTTTGTGGACGGCCGCGCGGCGGAGAGCCGGACCTTGGCGATGCTGCGTACGGGATGACCCGCAATGACAGGCGATGAGCGCACGCTCATTGCAGCTTTTCCCTTCCAACAGGCCAGGAGATGACAGCGCTCCTCCTGTGAATACGGGCGAGGAGGCCGTCTTGGACCGGTCGAAGCCTGGCCTTTAAGAACCGCTTCAACACCTCCTCTTGTTCAGCTGTTTCAACAGGGACATGCGCCATCCAGAACATGATGGCTTCTTCGAGATCCGTGAAGGGCTGGTCGAAATCGTACTCGATGATCTTCACATCGGCATGGATCCCCAACTGATGGAGGGCCACATAGGTGTCGAGGTAATCCCGCCTCCGGGGACACTCCTTTTCCAGAAGAAGAGGGTAAAGCTCGTCCAGGTAGAACTTGTCACGTCCTGTCCCCACGGGCTGGATCAGGACGATGAAGCGCTGGGCAATCTTCTCCACTTCCTTTATAAACTGGGGAGCATCATCGAGGAGGTGAGGCACTTTGGCGACGAGGACGAGATCATGAGGCGGAAGCTCGACCTCACCCCACGCCCCTTCGACCACCACCACATTTTGAATTGCCTCCCGTTCCAGATTCCGGCGAAGCTCGCCAAGCATGCCCTTCGAAGGCTCAAGAGCGGTGACTTGCTGAAACCGTTTGGCCATCGGAATGGTGAGTGCCCCCACCCCAGCTCCTACATCGAGGGCAGATCGAGATCCAGTCGCCAAGGTAACCAGGACCCCCATCACCTTCTCAGGATAGTCGCTGTACTTTAAGGCTTCGCTGTAAAAACGGGCCCTCCGATCCGACCAGACAACTTCTTTGGGCATCGTTCAGCTCCAACCTAAAGGAGGGGACACCGGGAACTTGCCCTTGAAAGGATACAAACAATTCAATTCATTGACATCAAGAAAATTGGGTGCGGTGCCCATTTTCATTCATTCTCAATTTCCCGTACAGCGCCACGTGCTTTGCCCAGCTTCGGTTTCCTGCGACGTTGTGGTCAGGAACACCCCTGCTAGGAGCATCCGGCCACACCATCCCTCACTCCAGAGTCTCAGGTTTTTGTGGGGATAGACCCTCTTGGGTGCGCTCAGGTTGGTCCTGGCGGGAACTACCTCGGCCTATTCCAGGAGGGCGCGCCCTCGCGCGCCTCAGGAGAGTCGAGTTCGGAGGCGCAGGAGACCACCCAAAGAGAACCGAATGCTGCCCACGCGACGCGCAGGGTGTAGCGCCACACCCGCGTTCGCAGAGCATCTCTTCTCATAGGGACGGCCTACGGTTTTGAGAACATGAACCGTAGCACCATGCTACTTTCATTCTTTGGCATCTCCAACACCTGCTTATATACGGCCGCGAGGACGGTGCAAACCTTTTCCTTATCAACTGACGGACCGTGCGGATTTTTGAGGAGAAGAACGTCATCGCCGTGTTCTTCGTACACCTTTCGATATGTCTTCTGAAGCAGAGCCTCACTTCGGGGGGCGTCTGGCGCAGGTTGCGGACTGTGTATGGCGGTTCGAATGAGGCCCGCGAGCGCGGTAAGATCATCGTCCAGGGTTTTATCGTCTATGTGTTGGCTCAGGTCGAGGGCGCCGTATTGCTGGGGAAAAAGGTACTGGTAGCAGAGGTTGGGACTTGCCTGCGTCAGTTGCTCGATCTCGCGCACCATGACGGTTGCGAAATCGACCACTGACTCATCGGACGCCTGAGGGATATACTTCGCAACCAACTCACTGATGACGGCTCGAACACGACCGGCCACGATTTCGGTCCGTTGTCCTTTCCGGATCCCGTCACGAACGATTGTCCGTATCCTCTCATATGTCTCTGGGTCGTTGTCTTGAATTTCTCGGTAGGCCGGACTTTGTTGGAGTTGGCGTTCGATCTTTTGGTCGTACTGCCATACGTGAATGTGGGGGAGTACGAATACCCTGGAGAAACCATTGAGAATCGCGAAAGAGAAAACTAAAACCCACGCGTAGACAACTCGATGTTGCTTTGGATTCCGTACAAACAGGTGTGCAATCGCTGCGCTCAAAGCCCCAGAAAGGCCTGCAAGAATGACACTTGCCCAGTCCACGGTTTCTCCCAAATCGGTTTCGTGACCCAGTAGGCCCTGAACGGAAGTCACCTAGGCAATACTTGTGGGAAATGGTGCAATTTCTGAACCAAATGAGATAGCCCCTCAAGTCGTGCACACTTCCAGATGAAAATCTTTTCCGATTCGTCCGCAGTTTTCCATTGGGAAAAGGTGATTTGAAACTGGGGGCACGTCAGCCGAGGGCGATGTCCAGGTACAGCATGACGATCACACCCAGTATCGTCCCGAAGGTCGCAAGGCGTTCGTGTCCCTTGCGGTGGGTCTCGGGTACGATCTCGTCGCTGATAACGTAGAGCATTGCGCCAGCGGCAAAACCCATGGCGTAGGGAAGCAGTGGCCTCGCCGCCTGGACGGCCCAGGCGCCACCGAGGGCGAGGGGGATTTCGACGAGCCCGGCTCGCACGCCCACCAGGCTCGCGTAGAAGTACGCTCCGAGGCCGATATTCAGGGCGGCGACGGAAACGGCAAGTCCCTCGGGAATATTCTGGATGCCAATGGCTAGCATAAGCTTTACGGCGTTCGGAAGATCCCCCGAGCCGAAACCCACCCCGACAGCCAGGCCTTCCGGCATATTGTGGAGCGTGATGGCCAGGATGAAGAGCCAGACGGCCTTGAGCCTCGGCGTCTGCCAACCCTCCCGCCCCATGATCGCGTGAAAATGGGGCATTATATGATCGGCAAGGTCGAGCAGGAGCGCCCCCACAGCGACGCCGACGAGCACCGGCCAGATCCCCCCCAGCTCGATTCCCGGGAGGATGAGGCTGGTGAAGCTCGCCGCGAGCATGACCCCGGCGGCAAACCCCAGCGCCGCGTCGAGAAACTGTTCAGAGGGTCGGCGCCATACGAGGATAACAAGTGCGCCGATCGCGTTCATCAGTGTGATTATTACGCCGCCGACCACGCCTTGAAGGATTGGGCTCGATCCGGCCAGCCCCACGATGGTCGTTTCGATCCAGCTTTGCTCCATAGCTCCTCTAAGTTCCCCGTACGTTCCTTAGTGCTCGAAGATGGCCGGTCCAGCCCATCCGGGACATCTCACGAGGGCTTCAAGCCTTGGCTTTGGCAGTCCGGCGCATTACCCAACCATAGATCCCTAAATTGACACCAAGAACAAGGAGACCGAGGGTGATCTGCAAGTCTCGCGTGAGCAAGGTAGGGTAAAGCACAGGAAGAATATAATGCTCGATGAAACCTGACCGGTAACCAAGCGCTCCACTTCTTTCACGAAGCCAGTTCTCAAGCGGGGTGAGTGGGCACACCCAACCGGCAAATGCGACGAGTGCGGCCCACAGAACAGCGGGCACGTGGATCCACGCACAGCGCTTCCACCTGAATACCAGAAATCCCCCGAGTACTGCAAACAAAACGAAGGCGAGATGCACCACGACGACGAGGTCGGCGAGAACGCCATAGAGCATCCAAATTTCTCCTATCGAGCCCTGGTGACTCACGAATGACCGGCTACCGGACCGTTCGGGATCGTACTGCACGCTGATATACTTTCGATTTGGGCTGAACCGATGACTTGCGCTTGGTTTGTTCCCGCGTCAATCCAGTCGCGGCAAGCAAGGCGGCAATCGCTGGTCTGTCGAGCTCCTCCCAGTGCCTGGGGCGGAGGCTCCGCGGCAAAATGACCGGTCCATAGCGAATGCGGATCAGTCGGCTGACCCTGGCATCGACCGCCTCCCATAGGCGACGAACCTCGCGTTTGCGCCCCTCTTTAAGCGTGACATGGTACCAAGTGTTTGTGCCCTCCACGCCGACAACGCGTATCGAATCAAAACGGGACGTTCCATCCACCATTTCCACGCCTGTTTTCAGTCTGCGCAGCATGGTATCACTGACTTTTCCCAGTACCCGGACGGCGTATTCGCGCTCAATTTCCTGTGAGGGGTGCATGAGGCGATTGGCCAATTCTCCGTCCGTGGTCAAAAGGAGGAGGCCAGCCGTGTTGATATCCAGGCGACCGACGGCTACCCAGCGTCCACTGTGCAGTCTTGGCAAGTGATCGAAAACCGTGGGTCGTCCCTGTGGATCTGAACGAGTGCACACCTCGCCGACCGGTTTGTGGTACGCGAGGACGCGGCGCCCGGGTGTGATTCTTGCGCGGGGAACAACGTTTCCGTCAACGCGGATAATCTGGCGAGGGTCAACGCGGTCGCCGAGCTTCGCGCCCTCGCCGTCTATCGAAACTCGGCCTTGCTCGATCCAGCGCTCGATTTCTCGGCGCGAGCCGAGACCCGCGCGAGCCAGTACTTTCTGCAACTTTTCACTCATGAGTCCTCACGTGTCAGTAGCGGAGCAGCTGCGCGAGCTGCGGGTTTGGAGCCGGCATGATTCGGCCACAAGCCATCCATGTGCGCCTTTTTTTTGCAGACAGTACATAACCTGTAGCCCGACCAGCCTTCTGTCAAGAGGATTATCCCGTAGCCCCATGCGGGAGATGGCAGTTCCATCCTATACCGCCTTACGGCGGTAACTTACACCTTGACCACAGTATGGACGAAAGTTATGCTGCGGATATCCGCGGAGGTCAAAGGATGTATTTTCGGTGGGCGGTGCGAGAAAAAGGAATGAAGAAGCATGCAAGGATTATGAACACTATCTTCGTCCTTGTCGTGCTGCTGGTCCCTTTTCAGGCTCACGCCTTTGAACGCTATAACAGGGTCGTAAAATATGATCAGTACTTCTCAAAGTATTCCAAGAGATTTTTTGGTCCGCATTTTGACTGGAGATACTTTAAGGCACAAGCTGTCGCGGAATCGAGATTGAAGGCGACAGCGAAATCACGAAGGGGTGCAGTGGGCATTATGCAAATTATGCCAAGAACATTTAAGGAGATCACCAGAAAGAACCCAAGAATTAAGGGTACCAGGGCACAACCACGCTGGAACATCGCTGCGGGTATTTTTTATGATAGGGAACTATGGAAAGCATGGAAAGCTGATCGCCCTTTACAAGATCGGATTAATTTCATGTTTGGGTCTTTCAACGCCGGTAAAGGAAATATTATTAAAGCACAGAGACTCGCGCGGAGGAAGGACCTGAACCACAACTTGTGGGAGTCTATAGAAATCACGTTGCCTCGTGTGACGGGTCGACACAGCAAGGAGACGCTAGGTTACGTCAGGAAAATCAATACGATTAAGGAGGTGTTGAGATAATGGAAATATTTATCACATTGTTGAACCTGAGTTATGCCATCGTTGGAGCAATCATAACCCTCCTATTCATGATCATCGGGTATAAAATCTTTGACAAGATGACCCCATTCGACACTTCACGGCAGCTGGCGGAGCAGAACATCGCCGTGGGAATCGTGGTCGGGTCGATTTTTGTCGGATTGGGAATTGCAATCGGCCTCGTCATCGGCATGGGACTAAACTGAGGAATATTGCAGAGGGATGTCAGCTCTCGAAAGACAAACGTTCGGAGGTAAGTTCCCCAGGCGTTTGACGTTTTTGAACTCCTTGACTCGGCCCTCCCGGTAGAGCTGGTCAGCTATGAACCCTGGCGGCGAAAGGCCATGTGATCCGCCGCTAGTTTCGCAGAAGCCCACGCAGGACGGTCTGCAAGATGCCGCCGTTCCTGTAGTAGTCTACCTCGACGTGCGAGTCGAGGCGGGCCACGGCGGTGAAGTTCAGCTTGGTTCCGTCGGGCTTCACCGCACTGACGCTGACCTCCTGCCGGGGCTGGATGTGGTCGCTGAGGCCTGTGATGTCGAAGACCTCTTGCCCAGTCAGGCCCAGTGCGGCGGCATTTTCTCCTTCCTTGAATTGGAGCGGCAGCACCCCCATTCCCACCAGGTTGCTGCGGTGGATGCGCTCGTAGGTCTCCGCCAGTACCGCCTTGACCCCCAGTAGGAGTGTGCCCTTGGCTGCCCAGTCGCGGGAAGAGCCGCTGCCATACTCTTTCCCTGCGACGACCAGGAGGGGCACCGCGTCGGCTGTATATTGCATGGCGGCGTCATAGATCGACATGCGCTCCCCGTCGGGGAAATGAATGGTGACGCCTCCCTCGGTTCCGGGGAGGAGCAGGTTCTTGAGCCGGATGTTGGCGAACGTGCCTCGCACCATCACGCGGTCGTTGCCCCGGCGGGAGCCGAAAGAATTGAAGTCCTTCTTTTCAACGCCGCGCTCGATGAAGTATCGACCGGCCGGGCCGTCGACCGGAATGTCACCGGCGGGCGAGATGTGATCGGTCGTGACCGAGTCGCCCAATACTGCCAGTACCCGCGCGCCACGGAGGTCACCAATCGGTGGCGGTTCGGGCTTGAGCTCGGCAAAGAACGGAGGTTCCTGGATGTAGGTGGACTCCGCACTCCAATCGTAGAGTTCGCCACCGCTCACCGGGATGGCATTCCAGGTCGGGTTGCCTTCCCAAACATTTCCGTAGATCTGTTGAAACATCCCCGGCTGAATCGCCCGGCTCATGGTCACGGCCACCTCTTCCTGGGAAGGCCAGATATCCCTGAGATAGATGGCCTCTCCCTGGGAGTTGTGGCCGAGGGGGTCTTTCGTCAGATCGATGTCGACGGTGCCGGCGATCGCGTAGGCCACCACCAGCGGCGGCGAAGCCAAATAGTTGGCCTTCACGTAAGGATGGATTCGTCCTTCGAAGTTGCGGTTCCCGGAGAGGACGGCGGCAGCCACAAGTTCGTTCTCGCCCACTGCCTTGGCCACTTCGGTCGGAAGGGGACCGCTGTTGCCGATACAAGTGGTACATCCGTAGCCCACCACGTGAAAGCCAAGGTTTGCCAAGTACGGGGTAAGCCCGGCCTCTTGCAAGTATGCTGTCACCGCTTTGGAGCCCGGTGCCAGGCTGGTCTTGACGTACGGAGGAACCTTGAGCCCTCGCTCGACCGCCCTCTTGGCGAGCAAGCCCGCTCCGAGCATCACCGAGGGGTTCGACGTGTTCGTGCACGAGGTAATGGCGGCGATCACCACCGAGCCGTGTCCGAGGCTCGCCTCGGTGCCGTTAGAGCGGATGGCCGCCACACGGGAGAGTTCCTCTCCCGAGAGCCCAAACCCACGCTCCTTTACCGGCGCCGTGAGGGACTTGCGGAAGGTATCCTTCATTGCCGCAAGGACGACTCGGTCCTGCGGCCGCTTCGGCCCGGCGAGACTCGGCTCGACCTTGCCGAGGTCCAGCTCCAGCGTATCAGTGAAATCTGGATCGGGCGTTTGGTCCGTGCGGAACAGTCCCTGTTCCTTGCAGTAATGCTCGACGAGGCTGACCTCCTCTCTGCTGCGCCCGGTGCTCCTGAGGTAGTGCAGGGTTTCCTCATCCACGGGGAAGAAGCCCATGGTGGCGCCGTACTCGGGTGC
>CAYGBT010000017.1:0-60875 GCA_964348275.1 uncultured bacterium | reverse complement strand
ACCGTGCCTGTCCCTTTAATCAGGTTCACCAGGGTCTCGTTAACGGTGTTAGTGGCGGCAGTGACCACTTCGCCCGTACCTTCGATAGCGCTCACAATAGTCTCTTTTACCGACTCGGCGATGTTTTTCTCACTCATGGGTAGCCTCCCTTCTTTCAGTTTTGTATCAGTTTTGTACAGTAACAACTCTATTAATCAGGCGGCGAATTGTCAAGCCCACGAAATCGCTCCCAACGTCCCCAGCACCGATTGCGTCCCTTTGCGTCGCTCCGGCAGTACCGCGCAGACAACGGCCTTCATCTCGTGGGATATGGTGGGGAGAGGATGTGTGCGCCACCCCACGGCCAGGGTCGCCAAAGGGCATTTAACCCGGGCTCCGCTCGTAAATCCTGGTAAGCTCTCTTAACCTACTCCTTATGTTGGGAGTAAGCATGTCGGTGGTGAATCGCCATTCCCAGTTCCCCTGGCTCGTTCCCGGAAGATTCATGCGAGCCTCTGTCCCTAGGCCCAACACATCCTGTAAGGGAAATACTGCCCAGTTTCCCACGGAACTGAGGGCCAGGCGGATGAAGTCCCAGTGGATTTCCTCGCCATCAGTACCCAAGTACTTCAGGGTATATTCTCGTTCCTGTTTGACCTCTTCCGCAGTCTGAGTCGTTGCCGTTCCGGGCTCGGTGGTAAACCAGCCCACGGTCGTGTTATGGTCGTGTGTGGCGGTATAGACGACGCAGTTCCGGATGTGCCTGTGGGGTCGATACTCAGGCGCCTTGGGGTCATTGCCAAAAGCCATCTGCAGGATTCGCATACCAGGGAAGCCCAATTGGTCCCGAAGCGTGTCCACCTCAGGCGTAATGACGCCCAAATCTTCTGCGATCATCTGGACACCGCCGAGCACGGCTTTCAGTGCATTAAACAACACAATGCCGGGTCCTTTTACCCACCTTCCTTGCATGGCCGTGGAATTTGCCGCTGCGATCTCCCAGTACGCCTCAAAACCCCGGAAATGGTCGAGGCGCACGATGTCGACCAGCGAGAAATTGATACGGAAGCGGTCGATCCACCAGCGGTATTCCGACTGTGCCATGATGTCCCAACGGTAAATCGGGTTGCCCCACCGCTGTCCGGTAGTGCTGAAATAGTCGGGTGGAACGCCTGCGACGACGACCGGATTCCCCTGGCCGTCAAGGTAGAACAGTTCTCTGTGAGCCCATACTTCAGCGCTGTCGTGCGCCACATAGATGGGAATGTCACCTATAATCCGGATGCCCTTCTGATGACAGTATCTCCGCAGGGATGTCCATTGCTTGAAGAATTGATATTGAACGTACTTCCAAAATTGGACCTGTTCTGCCAGGGTGTTTCGCCACCGAACTAAGGCATCGGGTTCACGCTTCGAGGCCGCCTTGTCCCAGCTCGTCCAGACGTGGCCACCATGTGCGTCTTTGAGCGCCGTGAACAAAGAATAGTCTTCAAGCCAATAGGCATGTCCCTCACAAAAGGCAAAGTAATCATCCGGATATTTCGTCGAGTATTTTTTCTTGAAGTTTTGGAACGACTTATGGAGGAGCGGGATCTTGTGATTGATCACCCAGCCGTAGTCTACTCGATGTGCTGGGAACGCGGGGAAATCCTTAATATCGGCGGAGTCTAGGAGGCCGTCATCAGCAATTTTCTCCAGGCTGATCAGGTAGGGGTTTCCCCCGAAAGCAGAAAGGCACATGTATGGCGAGTTGCCATAGCTGATGTGACCTAACGGCAGAATCTGCCATAGGGTTTGCTCAGTATCGGCGAGGAAGTCAATGAACCGATACGCTTCAGGGCCTAGGTCGCCGATACCGAACGGGCCCGGTAGAGAGGTTGGATGCAGTAATATTCCGCTCGCTCTTTTGCAATCCACAGGGTTTGGCTCAACCATGGGTGTTCCGTGCCAGGCCACCTACCGCAATGAATATTGTTCCAGCCCCTCGTGTGACCCTCCTGCGAGAGTTCATGATCAGCGACTCCACGGCATGGGCAAACCACGCTGTCATAACCCACCATGAAAGTCCACCCCATGAGCGCCAGCAGGCGGACTCTTGTTCCACAAGATTACTCCCCGGCCTCCAGTAACTGGAGAATGCCTTGGAGGGGGATTTTGACCCAGTCGGGCCGGTTGTTGAGTTCGTAGCCCAGTTCGTAAACCGCTTTCTCCAGGAGGAGGGCGTCCAAGAGCGCCTGCAGCTCCTCCTCTGCCTTGGGCACGAGAGGCGTCTCACCCACAATGGCGAGGTAGGCCTTTAAAAAGACCCCCGAAACCCAGAGATACCAGAATCGCGCCCACGACTCTAAGGTTGTGAGCATCTCGGGGTGGGAATGTGCCAGTTCCTTCGCCCCCTGATCAAAAAACGCGGTGCAGGCGGCGTACTGCAGCGAGCGCAACATACTGGCCACGTCGCGAAGCGCCGACCGCTTGATCTTTCGCTCGGTAAGCGATTTCGTGGGCTCCCCCTCGAAGTCAAAAATGACGAAGTCCTTCCCCGTGTAGAGCACCTCGCCCAGGTGGTAGTCGCCGTGGCAGCGGATTCGCATCGTCGCGATCCTGCGGTCGCGGATTCGCCGGAAGCGCTTGCGGAGCTCTCCCTCGAGGCTGAGCACCTTTTTGGCCTCCCCCTGAACGTCTTTCGGCAGCTGTCTCAGGCGCTGGCGGAGGAGATCGAAGTTGCGCTCCAAAAGATCGAGTAATCCGTGGTAGAGAGACTGGCGGTAAAAGTCCGTATACGGCTCGGGGGCAAAAAGTTTGTCCTCCGATGCCTGGCCCAGCGCCACATGCAGCTCGGCCGTCCGTTGTCCCAACAGCTCCGCGGACACCAGGTAGGGCCCGATGGTCTCCTGCACGACAGGCGGCATATCCTCTCTGCTGAGAGCCAAAAGAGATTTCTTGGGCAGCGGCGGCGCCTTCACTTCTGGGTGTGACAGGGCCCGTTCAAAGTACCGGCCGAGAGCGTCTACCGTATACTGCCAGGCATCTCCCTGATTCGGGATAAAGGCTTGCAGCATGGCAAACGTCATCGGCTCGGCGCGGCCTCGACGGTACTCGAGGGCGCCAGCCACCGGAGCGATATGCGCAAAGGCAGTCCTCTCCGTGAGAAAGCGCCCGATCTCGAGATCAGGGTTTGTCCCCGCCTCAATCCGCCGGAACAGTTTCAGAATGAACCGGTCGCCATAGACCACCGACGTGTTGGTCTGGTCCACCCTCATGACCTTGGGCTCCGGGGCAACATCCGTGGAGTCTTGTACGCGGGCGAAGGCCCGCGTTCGCCAAGCCGTCACCTCTCCCTTGGCGCCCTTCACCCGGCGATGCCGAGCGATCGCGCGGAGCAGCGCTACACAGAAACCTTGGTCGTACAGCGCATCAAAGAGAAGCCCCGTCTCACTCCCCTGCGCCCCCTTTCCCTTCACCTCGAGCTCAGCAAGGAGCGGATGCGGAAATCCACGCCGCATCAGGGCTGCGTCCTCCCCAAAGGCGGCGGTGAGGGGCAAGAGATACGTCTCCGGGACGCCCTCCGTGTACTCAACTTCCACCAGCGTCAGGAATACCTCCGAAGGGCCAATGGGGAGCGGAAAGTTCTCGAGCAGTTTGGCTGACTTCACAACTCTGGTTCGCCCGCCAAACCAGCGACGCGCCTCAAGGTAGTTGGGAAGGATAGCCTCCAGGGCGGCCTTGCCCTCTCCCTGAAAAATCCCCTTCCAGGAACTGACCACTTTCAGCGTGGGTAGGAGGGCCTCCTGGGTCGCGAGAGCGATTTCTTCGACTCGCTGGGGCTCCATCACAAACCAGTAAAAAGAATGAGGCCCGAGCGTAAGAAAGTACGAAGATTTTCCGATGGGGGGAAATGCCGTCCGGCCAAAGACCTCCACCGGGACGAGCCCTTTAAGCGCGGACAGGTTCAGATCCACGCACTGGACGAACCGGGACAGATTGGCCACCACGAGGATCCGTTCGTTCTCGTAGCGCCGGATGAACGCCAGGACCTTGCGGTTCTCCGGATGCAGAAACTCCATAGTCCCGCGCCCGAAGGCCTTGTAGCGCTTCCGTATAGCGATGACACGCTTCATCCACCACAACAGCGAATGGGTATTGTTTTGCTGCGCCTCGACGTTGACCGCCTCGTAGTGGTATTCGGGATCGATAATGATGGGAAGGAAAAGCCTTTGAGGATTTGTCCGGGAGAATCCGGCGTTCTTATCGGCGCTCCATTGCATCGGCGTCCGCACACCGTTGCGGTCACCCAGATAGATATTGTCCCCCATGCCGATCTCGTCGCCGTAATAGATGACGGGCGACCCTGGCAAGGACAAGAGCAGACCATTCATGAGCTCAATGCGCCTGCGGTGGTTGCCCAACAGGGGGGCCAGCCGGCGACGGATCCCGAGATTGATCCGCGCCCGCGGATCCTGGGCGTACATTCGATACATGTAGTCCCGGTCTTCGTCCGTCACCATCTCCAGCGTGAGCTCGTCGTGATTCCGCAGAAAGACCGCCCATTGGCACGTCTGAGGGATGGGAGGCGTTTGCTGGAGGATTTCGACGATGGGGAACCGGTCCTCGGTGTGGATACCCATAAACAGCCTAGGCATCACCGGGAAATGAAAAGCCATATGACACTCGTCCCCCTCCCCGAAGTACGGAACGGCATCTTCGGGCCACTGGTTCGCCTCGGCCAGCAGCATGCGGTTTTTGTATTCGTCATCAATATGGCGCCGAAGCTTTTTGAGAAAGGTGTGCGTTTCCGACAGGTTTTCGCAGTTCGTCCCTTCCCGCTCGTACAGATACGGCACGGCATCGAGGCGAAGTCCGTCTACGCCCATCCCCAGCCAAAACTCCATCACCTGGAATATCGCCCGACGTACCGTAGCGCTGTCGTAATTCAAATCCGGTTGGTGTGAGTAAAAGCGATGCCAGTAGTAGGCCTGGGCCACAGGATCCCACGACCAGTTCGAGGACTCGAAATCCTTGAAGATGATCCGGGCGTCTTTGTATTTCTCGAGTGTGTCGCTCCAGACGTAAAAATCGCGCCAGCGGCTCCCCGGCTTCGCCCGGCGGGCCCGTTGAAACCACGGGTGCTGGTCAGATGTATGGTTGACGACCAGCTCGGTAATCACCCGGAGACCCCGCCGGTGAGCCTCCCGCAGAAAGACCTGGACGTCCTGCAGGGTTCCATAGTCGGGTTGCACATTGCTGAAATCCGCGATGTCGTACCCGTCGTCCTTGAGGGGGGACGGATAGAAGGGGAGGAGCCAAATGGCTGTCACGCCGAGATCCTGGAGGTAGTCGAGCTTTTCGGTCAGCCCCCGAAAGTCTCCGATCCCGTCTCCGTCACTATCGGCGAACGCCCGGACGTGGAGCTCGTAAATGATGGCATCCTTGTACCACAGGGGATTGCCCTCTTCGATGGGCACTTTTTTGCGATGGCTCATTGGGCTCTTGACCTCACCGAGTGTCTTGGAGTATCAAATCCTCGCTCCGAGCGAACCCCCTCCTACTGGATGTAGCCCGACACACTCGAACAGCGGTGACGCTACTCCGCGTGTAGATGGGAAGAGGCCCGTGAGTCGGCTGATTGCATTTCGAGGAAAAATGGGCTATTCGAATACGGCAATGTGATCCATTCCCGAAACACCGAATGAGACGGGTTACTCGCGGCCCAATTGGAAACTCTGATCACCGCTCGTCATGGCCCTTGTGTTGATGCGCGTTTATTTCGACTCGCTTCCTGGGATGGGACCTTCCTCCAGAGACTTGGCCAAGGCGATTATTTTTTCCCGGACTTTAATGTCCAATTGGTCCAGCCCTGCCTTAATCTCATCCAACTTAGCACCGATGGCGTCGCGGACAGGGGGCGTCGCGCCACTCGCCTCGCTGAGCGCACCCTTTGCGGCCTCGATCTTTTGCATTGCCCGACCAAAATTCCGCTCCTCGATCTCGGCCGACGCCCGGGTCAGAGACTCCAGCACGTCCTCGAGGCCCGCCTTCAATCGCGCACGCGCGAGCGCTCGTTCGAGTTGCGATTTCTCTGCCTCCAATACCTGCTTCTCGAGCAAGGTGATCTTTGCCTTCATCTCCTCGGTCTGTTTTGCAGAGAGTTGCCCGAGCTCCCTGGCTTCTTTATCCCGGAGAAAGTACCCCGTCCCGAATCCCGCGCCTACCGCAATAACGATGACTACAATCCAGATGACTATGGAGCGGAAGACCCTCCCTAGACCTCCTCGTGCGGCACGTTCTTCATTGGTCATCTTTACACCTCCGGCGTGAAGGGCTATCGACCTCGTTTCGGATCAGGCCGATCAGCGGGTTTTCCCCGTCCTTTTGACCTCACTGCTCTGGTGTTCTCCTCAGGAACAGAACGCGGTGGCGTCTCAACTTTCTTTATCTTCCGGAGCAGAGCCTGGTAGAGTATCCGCTTTTTCCTCCTCCGCGACCGGAGTGGGCGGCGGGCGTTCCCCGGATTTTCTCACGGTCCGCCCCAGCCGGTCCAACGCATCGGCCGTCTTCGCCCGGACCGCGTCCGTCGCGCCAGCCGCCTTCATCCGGAGCGTCTTCGTCACGTCGCCGGCCTTCGTCCGGATCGCCTCCGTGGCAGGGCCCACGGATTCCACCTGACTGCGCACATCCTCGATGCCACCTGCTCGGACATAGGCGAGGACCGCGATCACCAGGGCCACAACGGCAATAATCAGGGTCACGACCTCCATAACAAACCCTCCTTCCCGGAACGGCTCTTTGTGCCCTCTTCAAGTCACGATTGGGATTATAGTCGATCATGACAAAATTGTCACGGTGAGTTCCCATGGAGGTCTGAAGATCCCCATGATGGCGTTGCTTTGTTTGAACAATGCCTTGCAAACCCTTGAGCGGCAGGAATCCGGGCACGGGGGATGGAAAACCGATGGAACTAGGAGGTGCCTCGGCTGGTGGGCGAAAGAGGGTTCGAACCTCTGACCCCCTGCAGTGTGAAGACAGCACTCCCCGTCTGAGCTAACCGCCAGCCCTTTGTTGTCAAGAAGCTACAGAACTGAAGAGCGCAGCCATGAAGCAACACCGCTCTATAGGACCTGAACGGGAGGGGGATTCGAAGCAACATATAATACAGGGCATACGTTAGCAAACGCTGAACCTAACGTGGTCGTAAGGTGCTGTCAATCAGACGTTCGTCGTATTTTCAGGACAAAAAGGTCCTAAGACCTTTGGGTAGTCCCGCCGCGCTTTCGATAGAAGTACACCCGTAATGCGCTCACCAGCTGGAGTTTCACCTACCCGTCTCTCTTGTATTATCCGGCGACCCAGCGCAGTCCGCTTCCCCATCTCCCGGCTCTCTCCATTCGCGGGTAGGTAAACCGCTATACGAAGCTGAACATCCGCTATCTGGGCAAGGCCCATGCCAGCTTCGAATCTTAATAGCCAGAGCCGTGTAACTTCCTCAATTATCAAAGGAAGTCTGAACCCAGAGATCTTAAACCGAAGGCGAAGGAAACTAGCAAAGGGGGGATCGCCCCATGCGCATCTTACCTAGCCATTGCAATGTTTGCATGAGATTGAATCCCGCGGATTATCGGGTCGCTGTACCGGCAGCGGGAGAGGGACTCGATGGGGCAGAGGTTATTCGGCAAAGGGTGAGCTAGGAGGAGAGGCATGCTGCCGCAGCACGTGCTGGGCGACTTGGACGCGATGGCTTGCGTTCAGTTTCTTGAAGATGCTGGTAAGGTGCGCCTTCACTGTCTTCTCAGCAATGCAAAGCTTAGCGCCGATCTCCTTGTTGCTATACCCCTCGGCCACTAGGTGGGTGATCTCCTCTTCACGTTTGGTCAGCGGAGCTTGCAGCCTAGGCCCTTTTTCTTCATCGACCAGACCAACGAGCAAGCGTACAACGTCATAAATGAACTTTCCGACCATTTTCCGCTCGACCCATGCTTCGCCGTCATTCACTGCCCTAATGGCCTTAAGCAGGTCAATGGATTTCCCCTGCTTCAGCAGATACCCCACAGCCCCTTCTTGTAGAGCCTGGAACAATAGCCCTTCGTCAAAATAGCCGGTCAAGACGAGTACTTTGGCATCCAAATTGTTCTTCCGAATCTCTCTTAGGACTTCCAACCCGTCCATCTCCGGCATCGCCAGATCTAGTAGGAGGACGTCCGGCCGCAATTCCCCCACGCCCAACAGCGTCTCCGGACCATTGGATGCTTCCCCCACCACCTCAATGTCGCCTTGGGCCTCTAAAAGGTGGGCAATTGCCTCCCTGAACATCACGTGATCATCTGCGATCATTACCCGGATAGCGCCCATCATCCTTTACCCGCCTGGCCCACCATGGTTCCCGGCCAGGTGCTAAACGACACGCCGCCGCCAGGCTACAACCGCCACCTCTCCCTGGGCCACACAGGTAGGCTTCAGCAAGAGGAGCAACCAGGCGCATCTATCCCTTGTAAAATCTTTAACATCTTGCACGTTACATGCCATCGCAAAATGCGATGCCGGTTTCAATCGCCAAAGCCTTTTTTTCCAGGAGATTGTGTGGATTCGGTTTAAACCTTCCTGTACCTCTGGCGCCTGGGATTTGTTTCAGAAGGTGTAAACGAGGCCGACACGCTTGTAAGGCAGAGAAGCACAAGTTGCCGCAGGTTAATTAGGTTGTGAGTATTGCCCGACTGTCAGAAAAGATGACACTTCCATACCTGGAGCCCGAACGGCCGTGTGGAAATAGAGCCCCTTCCCGTCTGCGATCCATCGATAATCTGAAGCTTCCTACGCCGATCGGTCCCGACTTTATGGAATCCTACCTCGCGCTCGCCGCACTTCCCGGGGCATCACATACGTTTAAGTCTCGGTAATCTTGGTGGCGCCGTACCCCATCAGTTGGGCCACGGTCACGATGTCCGCCCCCTGTACGATGTGGTCAGCCCCAATGGTGTGCCCGGGGGCATGGGTTATAAAAACAAAAGGGGTCGGAAAATCGTTGAGACCCACCGAACCCCTCTCTTCCTTACGAAGAGTGCGTCGCTCAAGCCGGCTACCCCGTTTCGCCAGCTAACCTTCTGACCGAACACCCAGTCGACACCAAAACTGGCACCAGCTATTTCACACGGGCACCCTACGCTTCGTAACAGCCGATTTTTATTGGTGGGCGAAAGAGGGTTCGAACCTCTGACCCCCTGCTTGTAAGGCAGGTGCTCTCCCACTGAGCTATTCGCCCTGATTCGCCCTCGAATGCACCATGAGGTCAAGTTTCCCAATATAACCCCGGCCCACCCCCTGTCAAGCCAAAACGCGCCATTTCAAGGGGTTGCGATGTCTGTTCGGGGGACGGGGACGAAACTTTGTAGGCGGTGGACATCTGGACCGAGGATCGTCAGAGGGCCGGCCGGTGGTGCCAGGGTGTCTTCGGCTCTTCCCGAGGAATGACGACAATTCCGCTTTCCGTGACAAAATACCGCTCCCTGTCCTTTTCCAGGTCGTAGCCGATCTCGGTCCCCGGTGGCACGTAGACATTTTTGTCGATGACGGCTCGCCGGATCCGGCAACCCCGTCCGATCTCGACCCGGTTCATGATGACTGAATCTTCAATGAGACAAAAGCTGTGGATCCGGACATTTGGGCTGATGACCGACCCCCGGACCAAGCTGCCGCTGATGATGGTCCCCTCGCCCACGATGGAGTTTAGGGCGAGCCCCTGCCGCCCCTCATCGTCGAAGACAAACTTCGCAGGGGGATCGCCGTAGCTGACCGTCCGGATGGGCCAGTGTCGGTTGTACAAGTTAAATGATGGGTCGACAGCTCGGAGATCCATACTCGCCTCGTAATAGGCATCGACAGTCCCGACGTCCCGCCAGTAGCTCGACTCCTCCCCTTTTTGGGGGGTGGGAATCCGGTTCCTCCTGAAATCGTAGGCGTAGACTTTCCTTCCCTCCTTTACGAGGCTGGGGAGGATGTCGCGGCCGAAATCGTGTGTCCCAACCTCCTGCCGCGCGTCCTCCTCCACGGTCTGCATGAGAAGCTCCGCATTGAACAAATAGTTTCCCATGGAGGCCAGGGCGTAACCGGGCTCCTCAGGTATGGGCTTCGGTCGAGGGGGCTTTTCCTCGAAACCCAGGATCCGCCACGCGGGGTCCACTTCGATCACGCCGAAGTTCGAGGCCTCCCCGACCTTCACCGGGACCGCCGCCACTGTGGCCTCTGCCCCGTTCGTCCGGTGGTACTCCACCATCTGGCGGATATTCATCTTATAGATATGGTCGGCTCCGAAGACAGCGACGATCTCGGGATCGGCCCGCTGAATCAGATGCAGGTTCTGGTAAATGGCATCGGCCGTCCCTCGATACCACTCTGTCCCCGTCTGCATCTGGGCCGGGACCGGGACGATGAAATGATCCTGGAGGATGCCGGACAACCGCCAGCCTTCCCGAAGGTGCTCCATGAGGGATTGGGCCTTGAACTGGGTGAGGACGTACATCGCGTAGATGCCGGAGTTGATGAAGTTCGACAGGACAAAGTCGATGATCCGGTACCTTCCGCCGAATGGGACCGCCGGCTTTGCCCGGTCCTTTGTCAAGGGATAGATTCGTTCTCCTCGCCCTCCGGCCAGAACCATCCCCAGGATTTCCATCCTATCCCCTCCGTACTCGAACCATATGTCGACGTCGCACACCAGTCAAGATCGAAAGACGCACCCTTGACAGATCCTCGGCACAGGCCCATACTATATCCAGAATGACCGGTCGGTCGGTCATTACAAAGCGGAGATTGTAAGTGCCTATAATTGTTGATAAAGACAAAAAACGAAGAGACATCCTCCAGGCAGCGATGCGGGTATTTGCCCGGGATGGGTACCACCGGGCAAAGATGGAGGCGGTGGCGGAGGAAGCCCGCATCGGCAAGGGGACGGTCTACGAATATTTCAAGAGCAAGACCGATCTCTTCCTGGCCCTGCATGATCACATGTTGGCTGAGCTGAAGGAATTCTACACCAAGGAGCTCGTGGGCATTCACCAGCCGGCCGCAATGCTCGAGCGATTCATCGCGGTTGCCTTTGAGACCTTCCGCCTCTGGGAGCCGTTCTTTCTGGTGTTCTTCGATTTCTGGGCCGAAGGGGGGCGAGGGGAACAGCAGACACTCCTCCAGACGCGACTTCGGGAAGCCTATGCTATCGCCAGAGCCGACGTCGCCGCCATCATCGCGGCCGGGGTGAGAGACGGATCTTTCCGATGCGATCACCCCCCCCACGCCGCCGCCGCCATCCTGGCCACCCTGGACGGACTGGTCCTTCAGTGGCTGTGCGATCGCAACGCCTTCGACCTGGACGCCATGGTGGAAACCCTCACCCAGGGAATTCTACGGAGCCTGCAGCCATGAGCCGGCGCCGCCTGTCAATCTTTTTGATCCTGGCGATGGCCCTCGTGACCGCCGTCGGCGTATATCTGATCCGTGCCGTGGAGGAGCCGCGAAACGCAAAGATAGGCCCCGTGCCGGTACCGGTCGAAGTGGCTCGCGTCGCCCCACGCGAGTTCACGCACCGACTGGAGGCGCTCGGGACCGTGCAGGCCGTTCGAGAGGCGGCGGTCGGCGTCAAGGTTTCAGGCCCGGTGACGGCAATCCCTCCGGAGATCGAACTCGGCGCCGCCGTGGACGAAGGGACACTCTTGGCCGAGATTGACCCGGTCCCCTTTCGTATCGACGTCAGCCACAAGGAGGCACTGGTTGCCCGCGCTAAAGCTCAGGTCCGCACGCGGAAAGCGGAGATCGCCCGGCAAAAAAACCTGATCAATATCAACCGAGACAAACTCCGACTGGCCCAGGCCGAACACGGTCGCTTCCAATCCCTGTTCAATGAAGGAGGAATCGCCTGGCAAGAGGTCGAACGAGCCGAGCTGGCTGTCCGCCGGACACAGGAGGAGGTCGAGCGGGCCGAGAGCGGCCTCCGAGAGGCCGAGGCGCAGCACGCCGTGGCGAAAGCGGAACTCGCCTCGGCCCAGGCGGAACTCGAGCGGGCGCGCGATGCCCTGGCGGATACCCGGGTGCGGGCTCCCTTCGGGGGGATCATATCCGAGAAAGAGGTGACGCTGGGGGAACAGGTCGCTCCGGGGTCGGTCCTCTTTCGTCTGGCGGACGTGAAGGTTGTCAAGATACTCATTCGGATTGCCGCAGATGATATCGGCTTTCTCGACCCAGGCGCGAAAGCCGATGTCGCGATCACCGGGTTGCCCGAGCCGGTGGAAGGCCGGGTCGAACACATCGGCCCCCGGGCGGATACCGAGACTCGGACGTTTCCGGTGGAGGTCGTCGTCGAGAACCGAGGCCCGAGGATGCTCCTCCCCGGGATGTTCGCCCGCGCGAGCATCCCCGTGCGATCCTATCCCGAGGCTATCCTTATCCCACGCGCGAGCGTCCTGATCGAGGACGGGGCGACGGTGGCATTCGTCGCCAACGCCAACCAAGAAACGGCACACCGCCGTCCTCTGACCATTGCGCGCACCTTTGGAGCCCGCCACTTGATCACCGAAGGGCTTAAGGCCGGCGATCTTCTGGTCGTGACAGGGCATCGCCTGCTGCGAGACGGGGCCCCAATCAAGGTCGTTGAGACACGGGAGCTGACGCCGTGAGAAGACTGGTCGAGTTCTCGGTGCGGAATCCGGTCACGGTGAATCTGCTCACGCTGTTTGTGCTGGGCGCGGGGACGGTCACCTATTTTCGCATGCACCGGGAGCTGTTTCCCGAATTCTCCCGCCAGGCAGTTCAGATCGTGACCACGTTCCAAGGGGCGTCGCCCGAAGAAGTGGAGAAGCTCATCACGGCCAAGATCGAGGAAGAGGTGGCGGACCTCGACGGGCTGGATGAATTGCTCTCGGTCTCGCAGGAGGGCCGCTCCGAGATCTTGCTGAAGTTCCAACCCGATACCGACATGAACCGGGCGCTGAGCGATGTCCGGGCGGCCCTGGACAACGTCACCGACCTCCCCGACGAGGCCGAGGACCCCGAGGTTGCTGAAGTCAAGTCTACCTTCCCGGTCATCACAGTCTCGCTCGCGGGCGACATCGACGAGGCAACGCTCCGGGACATGGCCAAGGATCTCCGGGATGAGCTTCGCCAACTCCCGGGCGTCGCCGCGGTGCGAATCCTCGGGATCCGCGAACAGCAGATCTGGGTTGAAGTGGACCCCGCCCGGCTCGACCAATTCGAGATGAGCCTGGACGATGTCCGGGCCGCCATTGCCGCCCACAATCGAAACGTGCCCGGGGGGACCCTGAAGACAGCCCGGGGGGAGATTTTGGTCCGGACGCTGGGAGAGGCCGCCGGGGCCGAGGAGGTCGAGCGGATTATTGTACGGAGTGTCGGCACCGGGACACCCCTCACCGTCGGGGATGTGGCGAGTGTTCAGGAAACCTTTGAAGAGCCGATCACGATCGGCCGATGGGCAGGACGCCAGGCCATCAACCTGGTGGTGAGTAAGGAGCGGACAGGAGACGCCATCGACATTGCGGCCTCGGTCCGGGGCCTGGTCGAGGAAGTTCGAAGCCGGCTTCCCGAGACGATAACCATCGGCGTGTACAACGACTTTTCCGTCTTCATCCGAAGACGTTTGAACACCCTCCGCTGGAGTGGGGCCATCGGGCTGACCATCGTGCTGATCACCCTGTGGGTTTTTGTACGGCCCCGGATCGCTTTCTTGACGGGGCTGGGGATTCCCTTCGCCATGCTGGGGGGAATCGTCCTCATGTCGGTCTACGGGATCAGCTTGAATATGATCTCACTCTTCAGCCTGATCCTCGTTCTCGGGCTCTTAGTCGACGATGCGGTCGTCGTGACGGAGAACGTGTACCGCCATGTCGAACAGGGGATGTACCCCCGTCAAGCGGCCATCCAAGGGACGACAGAGGTGGCGTGGCCGGTGGTGGCGACCGTGACGACCACCGTCGCCGCGTTCCTTCCCCTCACCCTGATCCCGGGGACGATGGGCGTCTTTCTCGCGCCCATACCGATCGTGGTGACCTTCGCCCTGCTCGCGTCACTCCTTGAGGCGCTCGTGGTCCTCCCCTCGCATCTGTCCGATGTCATCACTCCAACCTATGCCCGAACGGTCCGCCGCCGGGAAATGGGGTGGCTGACGCGGGTCCGAAACGCCTACAGCGTGCTGCTCAGTACAGCCCTGAAATGGCGTTACGTGTCGGCAACTTTCCTGCTCTGCCTTACCATCCTCCTCGCGTCCACAGCGTGGTACCGGATTCCCTTTGTCCTCTTTCGCGAGTTCGAATCATCCCAGTTTCTCGTCAACTTCGAGACTTCTCCCGGAGCCAAGATCGAGGACACGTTGAAGGTGGCCAAACAGGCGGAGCAGGTGGTGCTCAAGCTCCCGCCTGAGGAGTTGCGATCGGTCGCCACGAACGTTGGCATCAGCTTTCTGGATGTCAACCGGGCGGAGCGGGGATCGAACCTTGGACAGTTGTTTGTTGAGCTCGAGGAAGACCGCGGGCGGACCGTGGATACGGTCATCGCGGATCTCCGCGAAGGCATGGCAGCGATCCCCGGGATCACGAAGATCCAGTTCTTGAAGACCCAGGCTGGACCGGGGGGCCCAGCGATCGAGGCCCGCGTGGTGGGAAACGAGATTCCGGTCCTCCGCACAGTGGCCGAGGAGGTTGAAGGATTCCTGCGAGGTGTCCCTGGCGTGAAAGACGTTCGGGACGATTTCACCGAAGGGAAAGAAGAACTCCAGATCACACTGCTGCCTGAGGCCCGTGCCCTGGGCCTGGACTTGGG
The DNA here is from genome assembly GCA_964348275.1 of uncultured bacterium. Lineage (GTDB taxonomy): Bacteria > Methylomirabilota > Methylomirabilia > Methylomirabilales > CSP1-5 > CSP1-5. The sequence continues at coordinate 46,091 of CAYGBT010000017.1, read as the reverse complement.
CCAGATTGCCCGCCAAGTGCAACAGGCGTTCCTCGGCGTCGAGGCCTCCACCATCCAGCGGCGGGATGAGGACGTGCCGATCGTCGTCCGCTTTCCCCAGGAAGCCCGCCGCAGCCTAGAGACGGTGGCCGGAATGAAGCTCACGCTCCCATCGGGGGAGCGAGTGTTTCTGCGTGACGTGGCCCGCCTTGAAACGGCCGTCGGTACCAGCAAGGTTCGCCGGGATGACCAAAAGCGAACGATCACCGTGCTCGCGGACGTGGATACCCGAGAGGCAAACGCTTTCCAGGTCGCTCAGCGGCTCAAGCGAGAATTCGGCGATGTGGGCACCCGGTTTCCGGGCTATCGCGTGGTGATTAAGGGAGAGCGGCAGGAGGCGGAGGAATCACTCGCGGCGCTCCCGCAGATTTCTTCCGTCGCCCTCTTGCTGATCTATTTTCTTTTGGGCTCGCTCTTCAAGTCGTTTGTTCAGCCCTTCGTGGTTATGGCCGCTATTCCCTTCGCCCTGGACGGTGTCGTGATCGGACACCTGATCATGGGAGAGCCATTGAGTTTTCTCTCGATGATGGGGCTGGTCGCTCTGGCCGGGGTGGTCGTGAACGACTCGCTGATCCTGGTGGACTTCATCAACCGGGCCCGCCGGGAGGGGACGCCACGCGACGAGGCGGTTTTTCAATCCGGACTGGCCCGGCTCCGGCCGGTGTTGCTCACCACGATCACGACCGTGGGCGGCCTGACTCCTCTCGCCTTCTTCGCCAGCGGCCAGGCCAAATTCCTCTCTCCCATGGCCATCTCTGTCGTATGGGGACTCTCGTTCGCTACCATCCTCACCCTCATATTGATTCCTTGCCTCTACCTGATGATGGACGACCTCAAGATCGTCATCCGGCGCCGGCTCGGTCTGCCTGTCAACGCCACGGCAGCCGAGGCAAAGAGCTAGCACCGATCTCACTCCCCCACCTTCCCCCCCCCGTTGAAGGATGTGCTCAGCTTTTCCAAGGGAGTGCGGGCACTTCCACTCGTTGTCAAAGACGCGCAGAAAGTGACGGGCGTCATTGCAGGAAAGAAAAATGGATTGTATTTTCCATCTGTGGTAGATTCCAGACGCTCCCATCGACCCACCAATAACCCACCGGAAAGGAGGGACCCAAGATGAGAAGAACAATTATAAAATCAGTCCTTTACGCAGCTTTCATCGTCCTTGGATTCGTTGCGATCGCCGCGTCCGCGGAGTACCCAGAAAAGCCGATCCACTACATCATTCCGTTCAGCCCGGGCGGCGAGTCCGATATCACCGCACGGCATCAGCAGCCGTTCTTCAAGAAGATCGGCGTTGACACGGTCGTCGAGTATAAGCCAGGGGGTGGCGGTGCGGTCGGCTGGGCGCAGCTCAACAGCCTCAAAGGCGACGGCTACACCATCATGGGGATGAACCTGCCGCACATCATCCTCAAGCCCCGGCAGAAGGACGTCGGGTTCAAGACGGAGGACCTCACCGTCGTCTACATCTTTGAGTACACGCCCGACGCCATCATCGTGCGGAAGGACAGTCCGTTCAAGACGCTGAACGATCTGATCAAGTACGCGAAGGCGAACCCGGGCAAGCTCACCTTGGCGGGGTCCGGCAAGGGGACCGCGAACCACCTCCTGCAGGTACGCCTCGACAAGCTGGCCGGGATCAAGACGACCTACGTCGCGATGCGCGGCACGGGCCCGACCGTGCAGGCAATCATCGGCGCGCAGGTCGATGGGGGTTCCAACTACAGCTCGGCAGCCGCGAAGTACGAGGAGAACATCCGCGCGCTCGCCATCGCCACCGAAAAGCGGCATTCGCGCTTTCCGAACGTGCCGACATTCCGTGAGCTGGGCTTCGACATCGTGACCGGCGCCTTCCGCGGTGTCGCCGTGCCGAAATCGACGCCGGAGAAGATCCGCAAGAAGGTCTCCGAGATCACGGGCAAGGTGAACCGCGATCCGGAGTTCATCAAACGGATGGAACAGGATGGCTTCGCGCTCATCGACGTGCCATATGAACAGGCTCGCGATTTTATCGCCGAGAAGACGAAGTTCTACGTTGAGCTGGCGCGAGAGGCCGGGATCATTAAATAGAGTTCAGGTCGCGGATCGGACCAGCACGGCGCTTCCATGCCTGGCATCGAGTACCTGCAGAACGCGCTAACTCTGGGCAATCTGTTCCTCGCCCTGTTTGGAGTCGTCGCGGGAACCGTCATCGGCGCGCTCCCAGGCCTTACTGCAACGATGGCGGTCGCCGTGCTGGTCCCGATCACCTTCGTCATGACGCCGACTGCGGCCCTGATCGTGATGGGCGCCATCTACACCGGCGCCATCTACGGTGGGGCCTACTCGGCGATCCTCTTAAAGACGCCGGGCACTCCTTCCGCCATCGCCACCACGTTCGACGGCTATCCCATGGCCAAGCGCGGCGACGGGGACCTGGCCATGACGCTCGCCTGCATCGCGAGCGTGACTGGCGGGCTCGTCGGGGCGGTGGCGCTGCTCATGCTCTCGCCGCCGCTTGCCCAGATCGCGCTCAAATTCGGGCCGCCCGAGTACTTCTGGCTCGCGATACTGGGCCTCACACTCATCTCCGCCCTATCGGAGGGGCAGCTGCTCAAGGGCCTCATCGGCGGCTGTTTCGGCATGTTGCTCTCAACCGTCGGAGTGGCCGAGGTTGCCGCTGACGTGCGGTTCACCTTCGACACCCGAATCCTTTTGGGCGGCATCGAGGTCATCGCAGCCTTGATCGGGCTGTACTGCGTCCCCGTGCTCCTCGACCTCATCGCGAACCCGCTGAAGCACCTTGAGGTCCCCACCGAGGCGCGGGGCTTTCGCCTGAAGGAGGCGCTGCGGATCTATTGGCGGTCGAAGTTCAACGTGGCGCGAAGCTCCGTCATCGGGACGATTATCGGCATCCTACCCGGCGCCGGCGGGGCGATCGCCGGTCTCGTGTCGTACGCCGAGGCGCGACGATCCTCGCGCCATCCGGAGCACTTCGGCAAGGGCGACCCCGACGGGGTCATCGCCACCGAGTCCGCCAATAACGCCACCGTGGGTGGGGGTCTCATTCCGACCCTCGTCCTCGGCATACCAGGCACCCCCCCGGACGCCGTGATCCTGGGCGCGCTTCTCATCCAGGGCTTGAAACCAGGGCCGAAGCTGTTCACCGAGCATGCACACGTCGTCTACACCTTCGCCTGGAGCCTCTTCATCGCGACCGTCCTGATGATCCCGACGGGGCTTCCGATCGGCCGCTACGCCTATCGGACCATCATCTCGGTGCCAAAGGCTATGCTGGTCCCGACCGTGGCTTTCATGACCGTCATCGGCACCTATGCCATCCGTAACAACATCTGGGACGTCTACATCATGATCGCGCTCGGCGTCATCGGGTGGGTCCTGAACCGCTTCGGCTATTCGCCGTCGCCCATCGTGCTCGGGATCATCCTCGGCAGCATCGCCGAGCAAGGGTTTGTACAGAGCTGGATCATTGGAACGGCCAAGGGGAGCATCTTGCGCATGTTCTTCGGCCGGCCGATCTCGGTCGCGATCATCTTCTTCGTCGTGCTCTCACTGTTTTATCCCCTCATCGCTGAACGCCTGAGGCATCGGGAGGACCTCACCCATGCAACCGAGTAAGAGGCACCGCGACGTCGGCGGCATGGTCATGGCCGCACTGTTCATCGTGCTCGGGGCCGTGCTGTACTACGATACGACGACGATGGTGGATCCCGACTCGTATGTCTTCCCCAGGGCCATTATTGCGGCAATGGTCGGCCTCTCGCTAGCGGTGATCATTGTAAACCTCGTTCGACCCGAGACGGGGGCGGGGGTGCGCGAGCGCGGCTCCGTGGTGCGCCGCCTCGGGCTCGTTGCCGCGATGCTGGGAGCAACCGCCCTGATGCCGATTCTAGGCTTCGTGCTGTCCGGCCTGATCGCCTTCATGATCATCATGGTATTCGCGATGTACGATCCGTGGACACGGTTCCGGCTGATCGTCTATCCTGTGGTCGGAGGTGCCATCGTCGTCGGCTTTTACATCCTCTTCAAAGAGATGCTGTTCGTCCCGTTGCCGACGGGCAGCTTGTTCTGACCCAAGAGAGCGGCATAAGGAGAGTGTCGTATGCGCATCGTCGAGATCCGGGAAACTACGGCTCCGATCCGCTCAGCGATCCGGAATGCAGTTATCGACTTCAGCCAGATGACCGTGAGTGTCGTGGCGATATTGACGGACGTGGTGCGCGACGGGCGCAAGGTCGTCGGCTTCGGCTTCTGCTCCAATGGCCGTTACGCGCAGGGTGGCATCCTGCGCGAGCGCCTGATCCCCAGGATCATGGAGGCCGTTCCAGCGGCACTCCTGGACACTACAGGCGCAAACTTCGATCCGTTTCGGATATGGAACTGCATGATGAAAAACGAGAAGCCCGGCGGTCACGGTGACCGGGCGGTCGCGGCGGGGGCGCTCGATATGGCCGTGTGGGACATGGTCGCCAAGATCGCGGAGAAACCACTCTGGCGACTCCTCTCTGAACGCTACAACCAGGGGAGGCACGACGACAAGGTGCTAGTCTATCCCGGCGGCGGCTACTACTACCCGGGGAAGGGGCTCGAGCAGCTTCAAGACGAGATGCAGCGCTATCTCGATCAGGGCTATCGCGTCGTCAAGATGAAGATCGGCGGCGCATCCCTGAACGAGGACCGTCGTCGCATCGAAGCCGCGCTAAAGGTGGTGGGCTCAGGGAAGAATTTAGCCGTGGATGCGAACGGCCGCTTCGATCTTGCGACGGCCATTCAGTACGGCGATGCGATGACGCCGTATGATCTCTTCTGGTACGAGGAGCCGGGTGATCCTCTGGACTTTGCCCTGCACGCCGATCTCGCACGGCAGTACGAGGGGCCCATTGCCACAGGCGAGAATCTGTTTTCCCTGCAGGACACCCGCAACCTCGTCCGCCACGGTGGCCTGCACCCCGACCGCGACTGGATCCAGGTGGACCCGGCCCTTGCCTACGGTCTCACCGAGTACCTCCGTATCCTCGACATGCTCGCCGAGCACGGCTGGTCGCATCGGCGGCTGATCCCCCACGGGGGGCACCAGCTCGCGCTCAATATGGCAGCAGGACTGCAGCTCGGAGGGTCCGAATCTTACCCCCTGGTCTTCCAGCCCTTCGGCGGGTTTGCCGACAACATCCCCATCGAAGACGGGTATACCCGCCCGCACGACTCACCAGGCATCGGTGTCGAGCTGAAGGCCGAGCTCTACAGCGAGATCAGACCCCTGGCCGCGCCCTGAGGGCCTGTCCACCCTTGTCCGTCGGAGTGCAAGACCCTGGAATATCGCACCTGCTCCCCCACGGGTACTATGTTACCCCCCAGCCATGGCCGCAGCTCGCCATAACCAAAATCAGAGATCACTAGATAGAAGCGTTAAATTAATAAGTAATTGAATTTAAAGGAATATTATAATATCTTAGTCATTAACGCTAATATTTTCTTCCTAACACTTGACAAGCTTTGCTTGGTGTCCTATATTTTTAGTGAAAATTGGGGACGGCCGGGAAGGCTGTACTTAGCGTTCTGGAAAGGTTGGCATTCGAAATTGCCAACAGAGATACTACTCGGGAGGAGGTGATGAAGCGATGTTACCGGTTCGTCGATGGTATCCGTTTGAGGGTTTGACCCCGCTCCACCGCGAATTCGATCGGCTCTTTGATCGATTCGACCGCGTCTTCGGGGATCGCGACTGGTGGCCTTGGCCCGTTACCACAGGGACGTACGTCCCCGCTCTTGAGGCATACGTGGAGGGGGATCATTTCCACGTCAAGGCCGAGCTGCCTGGGATCGATCCGAAGGAAGTCGACCTCTCCGTGGTTGACAACCGGCTCACGATTAAGGGTGAGCGCAAGGCCTCCAAGGAGAGTAAGGAAGAGGGGTACTTCCTGCGTGAGATCACCCATGGCCGCTTCGAACGGACCGTGCAGCTACCCGAGGGCGCTGATCTCGAGAAGATCAACGCCAGGTATGACAAGGGTGTCCTCCACGTCACGGTTCCTGTAAAGGAAGCCCTCGCCTCGAAGAAGGTCCCGATCGAAGTGACCGCGGGTGAGAAGTAAGAGGACCCGTCCGATAGCTGCCGTGAGCGCCGCCTGACAATGCATCAGGTGGCGCTCCTTTTTTGGCGTAATCCCCTTTTCCACCTGTCGGACGCCAGGGTTAGGCAGAGCCACTCGCCGTCTGATTGGCGTGCAATCACGCCGAGTCCCGCCGCCCGGGCCGCGGCGGCAACCGCCCCCTCCTCCTCCACCAAGATTCCCGAAGCAACCAGTCGACCCCCCGGGAGAAGCAGTCTCGACAGGTTCTCAAAAAGTGGGCAAATGCCCTTCAAATCGAGGTTTGCAAGGACCAAATCAAACTGCACCCCTGCATCGAGATTCTCGACCCCTCCATGACAGAGCCGGATCCGGTTCGTGACATTGTTTAAGGTCAGGTTTCTTATTGCAGCCTGGCACGCCTCTGAATCGGCATCGATGGCCACGACGTGCTCTGCCCCCAGAACTGCCGCCGCGATCGCGAGGATTCCCGTACCCGTCCCCAGATCCAAGACAACGGGTTTCCGGGTCCCCCCCCACTTCTCCATGAAGGTTTCCAGGGCTTCGAGGCACATCCGGGTCGTCGCGTGGTGGCCGGTTCCGAAACTCATTCCGGGGTCGACACGGAGCAGAAGCCGGTCCTCAGGGAAGGCACCGTCCTCCCAGGGAGGGACGATGACCAAACGCTTGCCGACCGCCAGAGGTCTGAAGTGTTCTTTCCAGGTTTTCCCCCAGTCCTCGGACGGTATCTGGTGGGTCTCGATCCGCCCCACCGCACCGGTGAGGCCCAGTGTCTTCAGCTCCTTCTGATACTGCACAAGCCGAGCGACGATCGGCTTGATCGACGGGCTCCCGCGGAAACTTGCCCGCATCAGGATTTCGGGCGAGCGGTCGACGGGATCTTCGATGACGAGGCCAAGCGCCCCCTCGGAGAAAAGGAAATCGGCCAGCGCCTCTGCGGTTTCGACCGTGGCAGTGACGCTCACCTCGACATATCCTTCCTCCACGCGTGACCTCCGAGGGAAATTCGTAGGGCTACACTTCGGTTGGGACGACCTGCTTCTGGAGACGCTCCCCATTCCGCAGGATCGTCAGGCTGAGGACCGAGCCATCTGACCATCCCGTCAACAGTCGGTGGATGTCGTCCACGCTGGCGATCTTCTGGCCGTTCACCGCGACAATCAGATCCCCTTCGCGCAGCCCGGACCGGTGGGCCGGACCACCCTGTTCCACCGAAACGACCTCGACAGCCGTCGGGGTCTTCAACTCAAAATGGCGCTGGACACGGCGGCCAATCGGTCGGACCTGGCCAGCAATGCCAAGGTGGGCGCGCCGCACTTTCCCGCGGGTGACCAACTCGCCCACGACCCACTTGGCCGTGTTCACCGGCACCGCGAAGCTGATGCCTTGCGCCATGAATATCATCGCCGTATTGATGCCAATCACGTGCCCTCGGCTATCCACCAGGGGGCCACCGGAGTTCCCCGGATTCAGTGCCACGTCAGTCTGGATGACGTTCTCGATCAGCCGGCCGGCCTGACTCCGGAGCGCCCGACCCAAGGCGGAGATCACCCCGGTGGAGACGGTGCTTTGAAACCCAAGCGGATTCCCGATGGCGATGGCCAACTGTCCGACGCGCAGGGAATCGGAATCGCCCAGTTCGGCGGTCGGCAAGCCAGTGGCCTCGGCGCGGACGACCGCGAGGTCCGTCGCCGGGTCGCTGCCCACTATCTGCGCCCGGAACGTGTGTCCGTCCGTGAGCCTCACCTCGACCCCTTCCGCTTGATCCACCACATGGTGGTTTGTAAGCACAAAACCGTCCGGGGCGATGATCACACCAGACCCGGCCCCCTCTTCCCCCGAGCGTGCCACCCGGCCGCGTTTTTTCACCCCAATGCTCACGACCGCCGGGCCAACCTTTTCCACCACCCCTACGACAGCATGCGAATACGCATCGAGCAGGTCTTCGTCCTTGTCCGCACGGCATGCCTGGGGCAATTGTCCGTTCCCTTCAGGCCGAACTTGCCCACCGCTCAACCGTTGTAACAAAGCTTTTGCTCCCTTATTCATTCCGGCACCTCACATGCCGCCTTCTATAATCTACCACGCTTCCTGCTCCTCGACCGTCTTGACCCGAGCCATCTCTGACTTCCCTTATGCAAATAGCTCCCTGCGTCCCCCGACATCTGAGCCCTCCCTGGCAGCCACCACCCTATCGTTTCGCCCAGTCCGCGTAGGCAATCAGCTCCGCGAATGTGGTCAGATGGATGCCATAACGCTTTCGCAGGGTCGCAATATCTACCGAGAACCCCACCTCATTCAGCCATCGGAACATAATGGCGAAATCAGACCCCATGGTGGCCTCAACCTCATCGCCAGGCATCTGCTGGTAATGTATAGGGCGTCCCATCGTACGAGAGAAATGAGCTGCTGCGTCTGCCGGCGTTATTTCATCTCCAGCCAAATCGATAGCTTGGCCGATAAACTCGGTCGGACGCAACAAAGCGGCGGCTCCAAACTCCGCAATATCCTTCACTGCAATCATTTGCAGTTTCTTGTCAGGTTTCAATGGGGGTCACGAACACTCCTTCGGGGGAAGGGCGGAAGTAAAGATCAAAATTCTCCATGAACCACACCGGTCGGAGAATCGTAGCTGGAAGCCCAAGTTGCCGGATGTGCTGCTCCACCGTCCACTTGGTCTCAAAATGCGGGACTCCGCTGTTTCGGTCCGCACCGCCCACCGAGGTGTATACATATTGCAAAACGTTGGCCTTCTTTGCAGCATCGGCCGGTGCAATCCCCTGGCGCACTTCTGCGTCCATGCCGGCTTCAAGAAATGTGGACATCGCAAAGACGCCACTTACTCCCTGAAGGGCCCGTTCCAGACTGCCACTGTCCGTGAGATCACCCTTAACGACCTCGGCGCCAGCCTTGGCCAGTTTCGCAGCCTTGTCCGGGTTCGGGGTCAACACGCGGATCTTTTGCCCTTGGCCCAACAAACTCTGGGCAACGGCTCCCCCCTGCTGCCCCGTTGCCCCTGTCACCAAAAACACTTTTTTTTGTGCCGCCACAGCACGCCTCCCCTCCTTCGAATTTTCGCAACAGGACTGAGTCCCATCACCGGAGGATGCTCAATACGCTTAGCTTCTGGTATCCTGCCTGCAGGCGGGTTGTCCGTGATCGCTTTTGCGATGATCTTTTACTATTGTACTCGAAGGAACCCTCTATTCAAAAGGATTCACCGACAAAGTTTCTATCTGAGGGGCCTTGTCCGTCTCGACCTATGCGGGTTGGAGCAGACTGTTCTGGCTCATGCGTTTCTAGCACTTCTCTGTTGAAATTATCTTCGGTCAATGTGATGTACTTCGTGCTCCCTGCCATGATTCACTTCTCCTTTGAGCGCCTTCACCCTCTCATATGCCCAGTTTCCCAAGAGGACAATGCTCAAGGTCCCATAGGCCATGAGGAAGGTCATGATAAACATCGTGTACCAAAGCTTCATCATTCGCTCCTGTATCTGTAGGATGCCCCTATTCTCCCTTACGCGGCATCCGGCGTGGGCATCGCACGTCCCGCTTTCCGCCAATCCCGCATCGTCTCGAAAAACTCTTCCCTCGGAGCGAGACGGCGAACCGTAAAACCACACGTAGTACAGCGGTAGTACAAGAAGGGCCACCCATTCTCGTTTTGGACCTCGCCTACCCGATCGGTGGAAGCTATGCAGCACGCGCTGACGAACGGCGGGGAAACAATCCTTGCGGGGTAGGCGTTCCCGGCTTTCTTGTTCGTGCTGTATTCCACGATGGTCGCCATCGTCTCTCCCTCCAGCTCCTTATCGCTTCGATCGGGCCATTGGATATAACAGGTTCGCTAGCCCTTCCCTACCTTCTCCTTGTCCTATTTGATGCTGCAGAGCGCTAAAGGTTACAGGGAACACGGCGTGGTTTTTCAGCCATTGTCTCGTCAGTCACACCAGTCCAATGTGCGTCAAAGGTTTATGACGGGAAGCATTTTCGGCCTGTTAAGAATTTTTTCCATCCCAGGCCGACGGTATTTCGCCTATCCCTGCGGGGGTGGGTCCCATCCGGTTCTACGTAACACAATGGCACCGTCGCTTGGCAATAGCTGCTATAATTGAACGGCCAGCGCATGCGGAGAGGACAAGCTTATGGAGTCTGTTGCAGCAGTCTTTCAGGGGATACGGGGAGCAGTGGAACAGGTGTGGCGGACCGTCCGGTATTTCCCTTGGCACCACCTCCTCGACATCGGGCTGATCACCCTCGTCGTATATCAGATCTACATTCACTTGCGTGGTACCAGGGCGATGCGCATCGTGGCCGGTATTGCCGTCCTGGGACTCGGGTATCTGATCGCCCAGGCCGCTGGCATGTTCCTCACTTCGTGGCTACTGGGAGGGGTCTGGGCCGCCGCGCTGATCTTCGTCATCGTCATCTTCCAAGGCGAGATTCGTCACATGCTCGGCCAGATCAAACCCAGGCTGCCCGCAACGACCCTTTGGCGATGGGCGAGTCAGGTGCGCATTCCCGAGGAGGAGCTGGTCGCCTTTGCGGAAACCGTTTTTCGACTCGCCGCGAGGCGCTGTGGAGCGCTCGTGGTATTTGAACGAGACGACCTCGTTGAACCGCTACTCAAAAGTCCGGGGACAGTGCTTGACGCTCAGGTGAGTCCCGAGCTTATTGAGACAATATTTATCCACCCGACCGCGTTGCACGACGGGGCACTCTACATTCGGGGAGGACGAGCCTATCGGGCCAGCTGTGTACTCCCCCTCTCAGAAAATCAGCGACTCGCCTACATTTACGGCACGCGACACCGGGCCGCCCTCGGGATATCCGAGCAGTCCGACGCCTTGGCGGTTGTAGTCTCGGAAGAACGTGGGAAGGTCTCAGTGGCAGAGCACGGCACGATTGCGGTCGTTGACACCAGGGCCGAACTCCTGGGCTGGCTCGGCGACCGCCTCACGACGCCGGAGGAGAGGCCAAGGCGCCACCGCGCCATCAAGACGCTCCTCACTCACAATTGGCGCCCCAAGCTTGCCGCGCTCGCCGCGGTCAGCTTGCTCTGGTTTGTGCTGGTGGGACAACAAAACGCAGAGCTAGGATTCTCTATCCCTGTGGTTTACCTCAACGTTCCGGAAGAACTGACGATTGAGGGGCGGCAGGTCCGGCAGGTTGATGTCCGCGTGCGAGGGTCACGGGCAGTGCTCAACTTTTTGGATCCCAGTCAGCTCCAGGTCGCCATCGATCTCGAAAAGGCCAGGCCCGGAACACAACGCTATGCCATTTCTGCCAAAGAAATTAAGCTCCCTCCTGGCGTACAACTAGCGGGCGTCAACCCCTCCATGATTAACCTGGACTTGCGCAAGAAGCCACCCAAACCGAAGAACAAGAAATGAATAGCGTCTTTTCCTCTACTCTGCTCGGGATTACTGTTACTTTGGCCTCGTGCGAAGAGCGTGCGTATCCAAAGAACAGGACGTCGCACAGCGGATGGCCACCCTGAGGGGTTTATCGAAACGAGGTTGAATGGACTTGCCAACGTGAAGGGTACATGGTATAAATTTTGCTTTTAAGAAGGCGGGCTCATGGACGCGGGGCTAGAACAGAATATTACTGCAGTTCATCTAAGACGAACGTCCAGAGACTGACGAACAAGGAGGCTTCGATGCCCGGGCGGTCAGCCTATCCGAATACCGTTGCCTATTTTTCCATGGAGGTAGGTGTTGATCCTGCCATCCCCACGTACGCTGGAGGCTTGGGCGTGCTGGCCGGGGATACACTCCGGGCCGCCGCTGATATGGGCGTGCCCATGGTAGGCGTAACACTCCTCCATCGGAAAGGCTACTTCCGCCAACAACTGGATCCCTTGGGGAATCAGTCCGAGACTCCGGACGTCTGGGCCCCGGAAACGGTCATGGAACCCGTGCCCGTTCGCGTGGCCGTCGTCATCGAAGGCCGGCAGGTCCACATTGGCGCGTGGTGTTACGTTGTGCGGGGTGTGTCCGGCCATAGCGTCCCGGTCTATTTTCTGGACACCGGCCTCACTGAAAACAACCCCGAGGATCAAACGCTGACCAACGATCTTTACGGGGGGGACAACCATCACCGGCTATGCCAGGAAGCCGTCCTCGGGTTAGGCGGGGTCGCCATGCTCGATGCCCTTGGGCATAACATCGGTGTCTGCCACCACATGAACGAGGGGCATTCCGCCCTTCTCACCCTCGCCTTGCTAGAGAGGCAGACCGAAGGGCGAGGTCTCCATACCGTTACGGACGCAGATATCGAGGCCGTCCGTCGGCATTGCGTCTTTACCACCCATACGCCCGTTCCGGCGGGTCACGACCAGTTTCCTATGGAGTTAGTCCATCGTGTGCTGGGACCGGAGCGAGCTAACGCCCTGGAAGCAACGCACTGTTGCCTCAACGGCACCTTGAACTTGACCTACGTGGCCTTGCGATTTGCGCACTATATCAACGGCGTCGCCATGCGTCATGGCGAGATCTCCCATGGAATGTTTCCCCAATACCCGGTGAACGCCATCACCAATGGTGTACATGCAGTCACGTGGACGGCGCCGCCATTTCAAAACCTGTACGACCGGCGCATCCCTGAGTGGCGGTACGACAACCTCTACCTGCGCTATGCCGTGGGCATTCCGCTCCACGAAATCCGCCGGGCTCATGCCGAAGCGAAACGAGAACTCCTGGCCGAGGTGGAGAAGCGAACGGATCTCCGCCTGAATGATTCGGTAATGACTCTTGGCTTTGCTCGGCGCGCCACCCCGTACAAACGAGCAGACCTGCTCTTCTCTGACCTGGAGCGCCTCACGAGGATCGCGCGCCAGGTCGGCCCCTTGCAAATCATTTACGCAGGCAAGGCCCACCCCCGGGATGAGGGCGGCAAGGCGATCATCCGGCACATCTTCGAGGCAGCGGCGGCCCTAGGTGATGCCGTGCGCGTCGTGTACCTGGAAGACTACGATATGGCGTTGGCGCAGAAACTCTGTGCCGGGGTGGATCTCTGGGTGAACACTCCACTGAGACCATTAGAAGCGTCTGGCACCAGCGGTATGAAGGCCGCCCTCAACGGGGTACCAAGCTTTAGCATCCTCGACGGGTGGTGGATCGAGGGCCACGTGGAAGGTGTGACTGGCTGGTCCATCGGCGACGGTCAAGAGGTTGCTGGCGACGCCGCCAGCGAAGTCACCGTGCTTTACGGCAAGCTGGAGCACGCGATTCTTCCATTATTCTACGGCCGCCCACATGCCTTTGCCGAGGTCATGCGCTCGACGATCGCGCTTAACGGTGGGTTCTTTAACACCCAACGCATGCTGACCCAGTATCTGAGAAACGCCTACTTCCCCACCAACGGCTAAAACCCCCATTCAAGTTACCTAGTCCTGCCCTTTCAGAGACGACGCCACATCGCTGGTGAGTTCTCGAGCCTTCTTCTTCATCTTGCGGAGAAGGAGCCTCGCCCACGCGAACTGGGTCGCCAGGATCGCCAGGCCCGCGGGCATCACAAGGATCGCAGGACCGGGCAGCACGATCATCGCCACACCGACCAGGAGCACGCTGATACCGAGGACCAGGATCACCAGCTTCTTGAGATTCTGGTAGGTCAGTACAGCCAGGTCTCCCAGCTCCTCGGCAAGCGGAGACACCAAGGCGGCGGTATCCCGCCGGGCACCCACGGCGGACGCCAGTATGCCGACAGCTAAGATCCCTGCGATAACCGAAAGCGACACGGCTGTCGGGATCGGATAGTGGTGGATGAGCATCATCTTGACCCCGACGAAGGCCAGGAGGAATGCTAGGCTCATCTTCAGGTACCGAAACTTCTCCATCACGGCGGCCAGAGCGAAGTAGAGCGAGCGCAGGCCGAGAATGGCAAAGACGTTGGACGTGAACACCAGGAACGGATCGCTCGTGATGGCGAAGATGGCCGGGATCGAGTCAATCGCAAAGAGCACATCTGCACTCTCTACCATGAGAAGCGCCAAGAAGAGGGGCGTGACAGCCCGTTGGCCTTTGAGACGGGTGAAGAAACGCTGGCCATCATAATCTGGGGTAACGGGATAGATGCGGCGCGCCACCCTCACAGCCGGGTTCTTGTCAGGCTCAAGGTTGTCATGCCGGACGATGAGCACTTTTACGGCCGTCATGATCAGCAGGGCACCGAAGAGATACACGATCCAGTCAAACCGGGCGATGACGGCCGCGCCCGCGGCAATCATCACACCGCGCATCACCACCGCGCCGATAATGCCCCAGAACAGCAGCCGGTGCTGGTAGATGAGGGGAACGCGGAAATAGGTAAAGATCAGCGCGATGACGAAAATGTTGTCGAGGCTGAGAGATTTTTCGATGAGGTAGCCCGTGAAGAACTGGAGTGCGGCCTGCCGGCCCGCGAGCGTGTGACCCATACCAAGCCAATCACGCTCGTAAATGAAATACACGCCCCAATTGAATGCCAGTGCCAATAAGACCCAGAAGGCGGTCCACGCCAGGGCCTCTGTGGTCGAAACGACATGGGCTTTCCCATGGAATACCCCCAGGTCGAGCGCGAGCATCAACACTACGAGTAGAAGGAACCCGATCCAGATCCAGATGATCATCACTCAAATCTCGGGGGGTGGGTCGCCGTCACGACCAACGGCCTGAAGTCTGCGCCATTGCGCGACACAATCAATCGTCTTCTGGATCCTGCAGTCGGTGAACTGTCTTCATTCTTCTCCGGGTCCCATCTCGAGGCCGTATCGCTTCGCGATCCGATAGAGCGTCCTGCGGTTGATCCCGAGAAGTTCCGCCGCAAGCTTCTTGTTCCCTTTCGCTTCTCTCAGTATCCTCTCAATATGCCTTCGTTCCACCTCCCTGAGGGTTAACGGGCGAGTCAACAGATCCTCCTTTTGGCCTTCCGGGCCCACTCTGAGCTTCGGAGGGAGATCTTCTGGCAAAAGAATGGGATTCGCGGTGAGTGCGACTGCCCGCTCGATGGTGTTTTCAAGCTCCCTGACATTTCCCGGCCACGTGTACTCTTCGAGGACGGTCATCGCTTCCACCGAGATATGGGAGATTCGCTTATTGTTCTCGTTTGCGTATTTTTTTAAGAAATGAGTTGCCAGGAGGGGGATGTCCTCTCGCCGGTCTCTCAAGCGTGGTAGCGCAACGGTGACCACGTTGAGGCGGTAGTACAGATCCTCGCGGAACTTCGCCTCGCGGACTCTAGACTCTAGGTCCTTATTGGTTGCAGCGATGACCCTAACGTCCACCTTCACGCTCTCGGTCCCGCCGACCCGTTTGATCTCGTGCTCTTCCAACACCCTAAGCAGCTTGGCTTGTGTGTTGAGGCTGACATCGCCGATCTCATCCAGGAAACAGGTCCCCCCGTTGGCCTGCTCAAACAGCCCTCTCTTGGATGAGATGGCGCCGGTGAAGGCGCCCTTTATATGACCAAATAGCTCGCTCTCCAAAAGGGTTTCCGCCAATGCCCCGCAGTCGATTGCCACGAAGGCGCGGTCGGCCCTGGGACTGTTGTAATGGATGGCCCTTGCGATGAGTTCCTTCCCAGTACCGCTCTCTCCCCGAACGAGGACAGTGCTGCGGCTATCGGCAACCCGGGCTACCGCCTTGTACACCTCCAACATTGGGGCAGATGTGCCCACCATACGCTCGACGCGATGCTTCTCCTTCATTTCCCCGCGGAAGCGGAGGTTTTCCTGAATGAGCCTTCGCCGCTCCAGGGCCCTCTTGATAGCAATCGTGATCTCGTCGATCTTAAAGGGCTTGGTTACATAATCGTAGGCGCCGTCTTTGATCGCCTCGATGGCCGTCTCGACGGAGCCAAAGGCGGTCATGACGATCACGATCGTATCGGGAGAGGAAGTTTTGAAGGTCCGAAGCACCTCTAACCCATCCACATCGGGCATCCGCACGTCTGCCAGCACGATATCAAAGAGGATATCCTTCCCCTTGTATACGGCTTCCTGCCCGCCGCCGGCTACATCAACCACGTAGCCCTCTTTTAGGAGCACCTCCCTGAGGAGGTCACAAGCGACTGGGTCGTCGTCGACCACCAACACCTTAACTTGAGCGGACATCGATCTCTCCCTCGTCGGCCGGCAGGAGAATCACAAAGGTGCTTCCCATTCCCACCTGACTCTTCACCTCAATGGTCCCCCGATGGGCTTTCAGAATCCGCTGGCAAACGGCAAGTCCCAATCCGGTACCCCTCCCGACGTCCTTCGTGGTGAAGAAGGGCTCAAAAATTCGCTTTTGATCTTCGAGGGCGATGCCCCGTCCCGTATCCGTGATCTGAATCCGGACCCATGGCGAGGCTTTCGCTCCAGGCTGGGCCTCGACACAATCCGTTTCCACCCTAAGCTCTCCCCCATGGGGCATAGCGTCTACAGCGTTGACAATCAGGTTCAGGAAGACCTGTTGGAGCTGGTGAGCATCCCCCAGGACAGGGGGGAGGTCTTCGCTGAAGCGCTCCTTCACCGTAACATTCTTCATGCCGAGCCCGGGCCAGGTCAGGCCCAGGATTTCCTTGAGCAGGTTGTTGATTTCGAGCCGCCTCAGGGCAGGTCCCGGCTGACGGGATAGGTTGAGGATTCCCTGAAGTATGTCTACCGTCCTGGCAATCTGGCCTTCAACGATCTTCAGCCGCGAAGTGGTTGAAGGGTCGATGCCGGACTCTCGTAGGAGGAGTTGAACGTGGCCAGAGATGGAGCTTAAAGGGGTTCCGATCTCGTGGGCCATCGTAGCTGCCATTTCCCCTACCATGGCCAGCCGTTCAGAGCGGCTGAGCTGAAGCTGGGTATCGAAGAGCAGCTCATTGGCCTGCTTGAGTTCCTCATTGCGCCTCTCGAGTTCCTGGGTCGCGGCCCGCACTCTATCCTTGAGCTCCTCATTGAATCGATTGATCTGGCGTAGGAGGTCCACGTTCTGTTGATAGCCCCCCTCAATCCGGCCGAGCATACGATTGAGGCTCTCCCCTAGTTGGCCAATCTCGTCCCCCGGGGCGGCTTCAGCCCGCGCAGAGAGCTCCCCCGCTTCGGCCTTCTTCATAGTCCAGATAAGTTGTTGGACCGGTTTATCCACTGCACGATGGAAAAAAACGCTCAGCAGGCCCACAATCAGTACCACCGCGACCCCCATGATGAGAAAGTACTGGAGGCGCGTCCGTGCCGTCAGCTCATCGGCCTTTCGCAAAGAGACCTTTAGCCTCAGGGCTCCGACCACTTCGTCTTCTACACGGATCGGGGTGATGACCTCCCAGAACCGACCTCTCTTGTCTGGAGCAAGGTTAGCCGTAACCTGCTGTGGGACGGACTTTAAGGTATCGCGGAATCGGGCTGTCCCTGAACTGGACGCCACTAACATCAGGCCGTTGGGGGTGAGGGCAAACACTTCGATCCGCCTGACCAGAGGGCGCAGCTCCATGACCTCTTCGATTCCCCTTTCAAGGGTGGATGCATCATCGAGGTCGTCTCGGCTCCAGAATCCTGCTGCGAGCTCCCTAGCCAGGGTGATCGCGTTCTCTTTCAGCTCCTCCACCAACATTTCCTCCGACATCTGCACGCTCAGATATGTGGAGGCCGATAGAACGACCACAACAATGAGAATAATCAAGGAGATAACCTTGGCTCGGAGGCTGAGAGGCTGCTTGTAGACTGCCATTGCGAAACGCTCCCATTAGTGGCCGGTTACTCTATTCACTCATCCTGTTTTGCTTCCCTATCCTATCGCCTCTGATCCGGATGTGCAAAAGATTCTCAAGAGAAGATGGGGCGGCCATCGATGAGCCATGAGCGTTCGCCCAGTGAAAGCAAATGGCGGGGCGAGTAACAAAAACCCCCGGGGGTCCTCCCAGGGGTTTTTTTGTAAATAGAGGGGGTTCACAGAACCGCCCACCGCCCTTGGCCCATGCGAATTAGTATTCGTCACCCATACCGCCCTCGGGCTGTATCGGAGTCTTTTCCTTCTTTGCTGGAACCTCGGTCACGAGGCATTCGGTCGTCACCAAAAGACCAGCCACACTGGCAGCATTTTGAAGGGCCGTGCGGGCGACCTTGGTGGGGTCGAGAATCCCAGCGGCCAGCAGATCCTCGTAAGTTTCGGTCTCAGCGTTGAAGCCGAAGGCTCCAGGCTGCTCACGGACTTTCTGCACGACGACGGAGCCTTCAACGCCCGCGTTTTCGGCGATCTGACGGATCGGCTCTTCCAATGCCCGGCGGATGATGTCCGCGCCGGTCTTCTCGTCCCCGTGGACCTTCACCGTCTCCACCGCACTCATGGCCCTAAGAAACGCGACGCCGCCCCCCGGCACGGTCCCTTCCTCCACCGCCGCCCGGGTCGCATTCAAGGCGTCTTCGACCCGCGCCTTCTTCTCCTTCATGGCCACCTCGGTGGGGGCACCCACTTTGATGACCGCGACACCCCCGGCCAGCTTGGCCAAACGCTCCTGCAGCTTCTCGCGATCGTAATCCGAGGTCGTCTCTTCGATCTGTGTGCGGATCTGCTTGACCCGCCCTTCTATTTCCTTCCTCGAGCCCTGGCCTTCTATGATGGTGGTTTCTTCTTTATCCACTACGACCTTCTTGCACCGGCCCAGGTCCTCCAGCCGGATGTTTTCCAATTTGATTCCGAGCTCCTCCGAGATGACCTGGCCACCGTTCAGGATGGCCAGGTCCTTCAGCATCTCCTTTCGCCGGTCGCCGAAGCCCGGGGCTTTGACCGCGCAACAGTGGAGCGTCCCGCGGAGCTTGTTCACCACGAGAGTCGCCAGGGCCTCCCCCTCGACATCTTCGGCAATGATGAGGAGAGGCTTCCCCATTTTGGCCACCTGTTCTAACAGCGGTAAGAGATCGCGGAGGACCGAGAGCTTCTTTTCGTGGATGAGGATACAGGGGTCCTCTAGCACGGCCTCCATCCGCTCGGGATCGGTGACGAAATACGGCGACACGTAGCCCCGGTCGAACTGCATCCCCTCGACGACGTCCAAGGTCGTCTCGACCACCTTTGCTTCCTCCACGGTGATGACGCCGTCCTTGCCCACCTTCTCCATGGCGTCGGCGATCAAATCGCCAATCACCTTGTCGCTGTTGGCCGAGATGGTAGCGACCTGTGCGATCTCCTTCCGCTCCTTCGTGGGCTTGGAGAGAGCCTTGAGCTCGGCTACAACCACCTCCACCGCCTTGTCGATCCCCCGCTTCAGGGCCATGGGGTTGGCGCCAGCCGTCACGTTCTTCATCCCCTCGCGGAAGATGGCTTCGGCTAATACGGTCGCCGTCGTGGTCCCATCACCGGCTACATCCGAGGTCTTTGAAGCCACCTGGCGGACCAATTGGGCCCCAATGTTCTCGAAACGATCCGGCACCTCGATCTCTTTGGCCACAGTCACGCCGTCCTTCGTGATGGTCGGGGCACCCCACTTTTTGTCCAGGAGGACATTGCGCCCTTTCGGCCCTAACGTCGCCTTGACGGCCTTGGACAGCTTTTGAACACCATGCAGAATCGCCCTTCGGGCGTCCTCGTCATACAGCAACTGCTTCGGAGACATTGATCACTTTCCTCCCTATCCATTCCTACTGTGTGTCCCCTGTAAGGCATCCCATTCACTTGAGGATGCCGAGGACCTCGCTTTCCCGTATGATCAAGAATTCTTCATCGTCGATCCGGACTTCATTACCAGAATACTTGCCGAAAAGAATATTGTTTCCGACCTTTACGTCAATCCGCAGTCGTTTGCCCTCGGCGGTGAGCTTGCCGGGGCCGACAGCGATCACCTCGCCTTCCTGAGGTTTCTCTTTCGCCGTGTCCGGGATGATGATCCCCCCCTTCTTGACCTCCTTCTCATCAAAGCGCTTGACGAGGATGTAATCGTGTAACGGTTGAACCGTCATCGGCATAGTTCCTCCACCTCTTCCTCTGAGTGAGGCCACCTTGGGTCACATACGTCCTCTCTTCCTGGCCCCCCACCTTAGGGCGCCCATACGCACGGGGCCAGCCCTCCTGCATAGCGAGGCTATGGAGTGTGTACGCAGGCGATTGCTGTGCCCCAAGGCACCAGGATGCCCCCTCCCGTCGGCGTTCGTCTCTAGAAGAATACAAAAGGGAGGGGGACCCTGGCCTCCCCTTTCATCT
Source organism: uncultured bacterium (assembly GCA_964348275.1). GTDB lineage: Bacteria > Methylomirabilota > Methylomirabilia > Methylomirabilales > CSP1-5 > CSP1-5. The sequence goes on along the minus strand of CAYGBT010000017.1, from coordinate 25,817 downwards.
CTTTAGATTACCTTCTTTTCCCCGGATTTCGTCTCGGGCCAGTCCGGCATTGGGCGATGGTTCCACCCCTTCTTGTGGTAAGGGCGCCGCTTCTTCTGCTGCCGCTTCTGATCCTGAATTTTCTTCTTCTCCTTCATCCTTTACCACCTCCTTCCTTTCCCCTCGGCACAGGCCTTCGCCTCTTCCAAAGGTTCTGTTACCGCTTCTTAGGGCAAGCGACATGCCACACGAGGCCAGGAGGACAACTATATAAATGTCTGGATGTGCTTGATATTTAAGGATTTTTTCCGTCGTGAAAGTCCTGGAAGAGCTGGCTGGGTAGCCTTGACGATCCTACCTGCCTCACGGCCTCAAACGGTTTGCAGTGTTTCTTCCTAAAAAATCAAGGAGATTCATTACCTGGGGCCGAAGATCCGGGAGTGCGGCATTTTGCCTCACGAAAGGGGGCCGTTCTCATAGTCGAGATGGCGGCCTTACATGCAATCCAGCTGGTGAGGAGGGAGCAGCCAGTAGCAGTCGATATCGGCCACAGTGAGGTAGTCGCTCTCACGGCGAGCCTTTTCCAAGGCCAAGATCAGTTCTGCATCCACATCAAGCGATGCTTCTTCTCGGGTTGGGGGTCGTACCTTCTGCATCAACCACTCCAGTTGAAAGCTGCCATGCTCTGCTATTTCAAAGAGTACTATTTCCCCTGTTCCAACGTCTAGCCACCCTACAGTTCTAGCTGGCGGTCGACGATTGGACGATTGAGACCCTTTTCCCAGACCGGCCTATGGTTCTTGCAACTGACGGCCAAGCCTATTTGCAGAAGGATCCTCCGTCGGCATCCCCTACCAGCTGGCCAACGAGTCATTGTGATTGTGCCATCTGCATCTGTGCCGATGGCACACTATCACCTTTGAGAGCAGCTTCCTACCGACCCAAGTTGGGGGAGCGCGTAAAAAAAGGTGCCTTCCCGATTTCCGGGAAGGCACCTTTCATCGTTTTCCCAAGCGTTAATACTGCTTCTGCTTCTTCGCTTGGCGGATTTCTTCCTCGATCTGTGTGGCCTCCTCATCCGTGAGCTCTAACTCGTGCTTCTTCCCCTCCAGGAAGGCGCGATCGTCAACACTGACCTGCCCGTCCTCGGTCATGGACGCCTCCACGGCTTCTCTGTAAGTGTCCAACGCTTCAGGTGTCGCCGCGAGAACTGGGGAAGCCAGAAGGCCAAAGAGGAAAAGCCCTGTCGCGATCAGCGTAACCCACTTCGAGCTCTTTCGCATTGATCTCACCTCCTTTCTGTTTTTTCTCCTCCTCGAAGCAAGAACACGGGGCAACTTCCATGCCATGTTGCTCTCAGCGAAATGCGCGCACGGGGCAGCTCCCGTGGATTGAGGATTTACGCGACCATGCTGCGATAAGGTCATGGCAACAACCATCGGTCTCCCGGGGCGACGGTGAGCTAGACTGTCGCAGGCTATCGAGCACCGACGGGAAGCTTCGTCTTGTATTCCACCTCCTTTCGAACAGTGAGGCGGACCGGACCACCGTGGGACATATTGCCTCATAGTTTGCCCATCTCACGTCTCGCCCTGCACCGCAGACTCCGCCCCGTCTGGGAGCGACGGAGGGAGAGCGGCCTCCTAAACGGTTTCGCTTCGGTTGCTTCAACCTGTCCGGCCAGTGACAGAATTAGCAAAGGAAGATTACCTCCCCAGTCGAACCACGGATTCACTGCGACAATCTCTCTCTCCGATTCACCCCAGATCGACCGACCACCACAAGGTAACAAGTAAGCATGGCGCGGCACTCCCAGGCCCGAAGTCCAGAGCGTGCTGCTTGGACTGCTCGAAACCAGTAGGCCGTGGGAAGAATAAGACTGGGTCTCCGTCTACGCATTCGGGACGGGGGTCGAACCCTGAGATCTGGCAGAGGGTGGCCATCGAGGACACGTCCAGGACCCCAGGCCTCCGGGCGGGAGCGTACATGACCATTCTGACCCCCAAGCGCGGAGAACGTACGGGAAGGTAAGGTGCACGCTCGAGCGGTCACCGGTGACAAAAGCAACAGGGCCCTGCGTTTGCAGGACCCTGTTGCTTCTTCGGGCTCACCGACAGCATTACTCGCTGCTGTCATTGCCCGCGTCTGTGGCAAGTTCATCCAAACTCACGCTCCCCTGGCCCATGATGTCCGAATCCGCGAGAACGACCGCCGGGGTGGCGAGGATTGCAAACGCCAGTACGAAGGCCGCGAACCGCTTCATGACTTATCACCTCCTTTACCCTTGATGCTTCAAAGGGATAGGCAACTTCCATGCCATCCATTTTGCAACAAAACGGGTTGAACGGAAGAGATGCCTTTGGTCCAGGATTTTGAGATGATACTGCCATAAGGTCATGAGAAAGAGCCCAGGGTTTCGAAGAGACTGACGAGCCATACTGTCTCACGCTACCTCTCGCGGATGACCAGCTTGATCTTTGGATTCCAAACCTTTCAAGAGGTGAGGCACTTGGCACAGTGATGAGGCTCTTTGCCTCACGTTTTCATCATCTGAATCTCATGAATCTCACAGGGGCCTCAATGGGGGGCGAGCATTCAAGAACTATAGCTGGATAACGCGACGGGGGCATCTTTCCCAAAAAAAAAGCGCCTTCCCGTTTTCCGGGAAGGCGCTTTTGATCCGTCTCAGCAAGCCTGAGAAGCGGCTACATGTTCTGCTGGACTTTCTCTTCGATCTGGGTGGATTCCTCGTCGGTCAACTCCAGTTCTTCCTTCTTTTGATCCAGGATCTCCCTTTCCTCGGCATCGATCTTGCCCTCGCTCTTCATGGCAGCCTCCACGGCTTCCGTATACTCCTCCAAGGCCTCGGGCGTCGCTGCCTGAACGGGGAAGGCGAGAAGACTGAAGAGGAAAAGCCCCACCGTGATCAGAGAAACCCACTTCGCGCCCTTTCGCATTTATCTCACCTCCTTTCTCTTTAGACCTGCTTTTCGAAGGAGGATAAGGGGCAACTTCCATGCCATCCCATTTCCAAAGAACGCATCGAACAAAAGACCGGATTGCGACCGAAATTTTCGCGAAGATATAGTGGTAAGGAGATGAGAGGGAGATCTGGATTCCGCGGGCATCAATGAGCTAGATTGTCTCACTCTTCCTAGGCCTTACCGATCACTCTATCTTTTCATTCTAGGACTTTCAAGAAGTGAGGCGCATCCGGCCGCCGTGTGGCTTATTGCCTCACGTTTTCATCATCTGAATCTCACATTCGCCCAGCAGAACCCACCCGCTAGAGAAAAACGATAATCGGCCGAGAACGTGGGCGAGGTTTCTCCTGTGGGACGATGTCGACCTGGGGTCACAGAAGTGGGACAGACCGCCCCACTTTCGCCAATGACGGCCACAGTCGATCTAAGATGCGGAAATGATTCAGGGCCTGAGAAGAGAAAAGCAAGAAGGGTGTGACCGTTTGGCCCTGGATGTCTCTACGCCTCTTCGCAAGTTTCCTTGACGTTCTTCAAACTGTCTCTTTATTCATGGCAGTTAGAGCGAGACTCGTAGCCGGCCGTCACCTCTCGCCAGCATGGCACGCGGGTTGCCTCTTCACTGTTCTGGAGGTTCCGCAAGATGGCGCAGACTCGGGACAAGGAACGAGCCCGGATCTTGGTAGTTGATGATGACGACCAGTCGCGGGAGCTTCTGGGGGAGCTTTTGAGGCGCCGCGGATATAGGGTGCAGAGCGCCGAAGACGGGGAAAGGGCGTGGGCCCACTTGAATATGGACCCCGGCTACGCCCTTGTCATCTCGGATCTGAATATGCCCGTGATGGACGGCTTGACCCTCCTCCACAGGATTCGCGAGCGGTTGTTGCCGGTACCGTTCATCCTCTGGACGGGCTTCCCGGGCCATGGGGTAGCCACGAGGGCTCGGCAGCTACGGGCTTTTGCAGTCCTCACGAAATCGCACGATACGGAAGAGCTCTTACGAACAGTCGAGCTCGCATTGACGACGCGAGTTGTCGCAGGAAAGGAGGTGAAAGACGATGAGGAGGTGGATTGTTTTACCGATCGCTACCTTGACGACGCTCTCGCTTGCCACAACGAACTTCGCCCTGACAAAGCCGGAGATGGAAACAGTCTCCAGCCAGTATGCTGAGGTCGCAAAGGCCGAGGCACCCGTCCCGGCCAAGCTGAAGATCCTGACCGGTAAGGTGATCTTCGTGGATCACGACGCGATGACACTGACCGTCAAGAAGACAGGTTGGCTGCGCGCGCAGGAGGTAATATTTGCCGTGGAGGAAAAGGCGGCGGCCCAACTGGTCGATCTCAAGCAGGATGATTGGATAGATGTCACGTATGCTGAGGCCGATGGCAAACTCATCGCCCAGGGGATCGTCAGGCGGACGGGGGAAGCCGGCGAGTACTAGTCGATATTGCCTCCGTGCGGGGGTCTGGGTTCATTACCGGGCTCCCGCACGGACGCTCCCTTCGTCGAGCACCTTTGCGTTGTAGGGTACGGAAGCTTTGTCAGACACGCAGCTCATGGCCTCCCGCTTAATGAAGGTATAAAGGATACCCCTTCACAAGAATGGAGCGAACAGAGGGTGAAGAGGCTGATTCCAACGATTAGCGGCGTTCTAGCGGTTCTCGCCTGCGTCGATCCATCCGTGACGTACGCCATGCCAGCTACGGCGCTGGCGGCGAACAGGTATTCGGACCCGGCTGAGCCACAAGCCTCTCAGGCGACACAGCCAGGGCTCATCGAGGGCGAGGTGCTTGTGATCGATCATGTCTTGCAGACGGTAACCCTCAAGAACACACGGTGGCTAGGTAAATTGGGGCCTTCTTTCGCCATGGAGGAGGACCCAAGTCACAGCGGTGATGTTAGTTTCGGCGATAGATCGCGCCTCACCCACCTTATCTTGCCCTTCCCGGGGGCCGGCAGAGTGAAACAGCCGAAGGATTTAACTTTGGATGTGGCAGCGGGAAGGTCCCACCGATTGGTTCCTCTCAAGCCAGGTGATCGAGTAAGGATTATCTATTTCGAGAGAGAAGGGAAACTCACCGCTGATGCGATCGTTAAGATCAAGCCCCCCTCAAGAAGGAGAGCAGGATTCCCAAGAAGTCCAGACCTCAATGTGTGTAAAAGGAGAGAGCGCCATGAAGAAAGTAGCCCCATTGGGGGCTGTGATCGCCATTGCCATCAGTGTGCTGTATTCACTGACGAATCATAGACAACAAAGGACAACATAACATCTGCCTCGGAATCGAAGGGAGCAGCATTGAGCTCCTTCCTGGGGAATAGGCGGAAGGGGAACAACACTACCCGCGAGAAGGTAAAACATGTTAAAGAAAAAGCGGGCCCGATATCGGTCGACTAAGTGGCGAGGGAAGGCCTGGAGGGAGCTGCCTTGCTTAAAGTGTGGGCACCCGTTCAAGAGCTTCGGGCCGGGCAATCGCCTCTGCAGGCGATGCCATATGGAAAACACCAAAATCGACTGGGGCTACGCTCGTTGGGTGGCATAAGGGAGGTGCGGATTCAGTGAAGATTTCCCAAGTTGCTCCCCTTTATGAAAGTGTTCCCCCCAAGTACTACGGCGGTACTGAACGGATCGTTTCGTACCTCACGGAGGAGCTTGTTCGGCAAGGCCACGACGTCACGCTATTTGCCAGCGGGGACTCAGTGACAACCGCTCGCCTCGTTGCGCCATGCCATCGGTCACTACGCTTGGACAAATCTTGTATCGACCAGGTAGCCCATCACGTGGTTGAGATTGAACAGGTATTTCGGGACGCGGACCAGTTTGACATCATTCACTCTCATCTTGACTATCTTTTGTTCCCCCTCGCGCGACGTCAGCGAACGCCGGTGGTAACCACCCTGCACGGGCGCCTGGACATTCCAGACCTGCTTCCTCTGTACCGCGAGTTTTCTGAAATGCCCGTCGTGTCCATCTCCTATGCTCAGCGTGAGCCTCTGTCGTGGCTCAGTTGGCAAGGGACGGTCTACCACGGGTTGCCGGTCGACCTGTATACCTTCCGGGAGGAGCCCGGGAAGTACCTCGCCTTCCTTGGCCGCATCTGCCCAGAGAAGCGGGTCGACACGGCGATCGAAGTTGCCAAGCGGACCGGGATGGAACTCAAGATCGCCGCCAAGGTCGATAAGGTGGATCGCGAGTACTTCACGGAGGTTATCCGGCCGCTACTCGACCACCCGCTCATTGAGTATGTGGGGGAGATCGGGGAGGGAGAGAAGGACGAGTTTCTGGGCAACGCCTATGCGCTGCTTTTCCCCATTGACTGGCCCGAGCCGTTTGGCTTGGTGATGATCGAGGCCATGGCTTGCGGGACGCCCATCATCGCACGACGCCGAGGGTCTGTCCCTGAAGTAATGGAACAAGGCGTCACGGGGTTTATCTGTGCTACGATTGAGGAAGCCGTGCGTGGCGTGGAGCAGATTGGAAGGGTGAGCCGGAAGCGCTGCCGTCAGGTTTTTGAGAGGCGGTTCACGGTGCCGCACATGGCGCACGGGTACGTGGACATATACCGCCGGTTACTCGAACGAACCTTGCGGCCTGCCGCCTGAGATGGATTGGGGGAAGGATGGAAGAGGTCGTTCGCGTCAGAGACCAGTTTTACATTTTGGCAACCTCATCCCTCGCGGACGATCGGACGCGGGTCCTGAAAGATGGGGAGACCTTTGCCGTTTTCGACCGTTACGGGGACATCCAGCGTACGGGCCTGGGGGAGCAAGGACTGTATGATGAAGGCACGCGATTCTTGAGCGGCCTCGAGGTGCGCCTGGCCGGCCAACGGCCACTGCTGCTCAGCTCGACGGTGAAGGATGACAACGCGCTCCTCACCGTGGACCTGACCAACCCAGATATTTCCGTTGATGGACGAGTAGTTCTCCCCCGGGACACCGTGCATGTCTTCCGGTCAAAGCTACTTTGGAAGGGCTCCTGTTACGAGCGCTTCCGGTTTCACAATTACGCCTCCCATCCCGTAGAAGTCTCGCTTATCCTGCGATTCACAGCCGACTTCGCGGATGTCTTCGAGGTGCGAGGGGCCAAACGAGCACGGCGAGGCACATTCCATCCACCCGAGGTGAAAGATGGCGACCTCGTACTGGCCTATCAAGGCCTCGATGGGATCATCCGTCGGACCCGTCTTCGGTTCTCTCCAGAACCAAGTAGTCTCACTGACTCCCAGGTAGAGTGGGATGTCCGAATGGCCGCCAAAGGGGAGGTCAGGGTTTTTCTCACCGTCTCTTGCGAGGTTGAACCCAAGGTGTCCCCTCTCCGGACATACGATGAAGCGGCCAACATGGCGAGTCAGGCTTTGCGGCTGGCCAACTCTAGGGCCTGTCGTATCTATACTTCCAACGAGCAATTCAATGACCTTGTGAACCGTTCCATGGCGGATCTCCACATGATGGTCACCGACACCGTGGAGGGGCCTTTTCCATATGCCGGGGTCCCCTGGTTCTCGACCCCCTTCGGTCGGGACGGGCTCATTACCGCCTTGGAGTGCCTATGGGTAAACCCAGATATTGCGCGCGCTGTCTTAGCCTTCCTCGCCTCCACCCAGGCCAAGGAAACCAGCCCGGAGCGCGACGCTGAACCTGGAAAGATCGTACATGAGATCCGGCGGGGCGAGATGGCCGCGCTCGGTGAGATTCCCTTTGGGTGCTACTACGGGAGTGTGGACGCGACGCCTCTCTTTGTGGTCTTGGCTGGCGCCTACTACGACCGAATTGCAGACCTGGCTTTTATTGAGAGACTGTGGCCTTCGATCGAGATGGCTCTCGAATGGATCAACCGATGGGGTGACATAGATGGAGACGGCTTCGTGGAATACCCGGGCCAGTCTCCCACTGGCTTGAGGCACCAAGGGTGGAAAGACTCTGAGGACGCCGTCTTTCACGCCGACGGCGCTGTGCCGGAAGGCCCCATCGCCCTCTGTGAGGTGCAGGGATATGTCTTTGCGGCCAAGACGGCCGCGGCACGACTGGCCCGTCGGCTCGGCAGGGTCGAAGTGGCAGAGAAGCTCCAAAATGAAGCTCGGGCTCTCCAAGAACGATTCGAGGAGGCCTTCTGGTGCGAGGCCCTGGGGATGTATGCCATGGCACTCGACGGCCAGAAACGCCCCTGTCGGATCAAATCCTCTAACGCGGGGCAGTGTCTCTTCTCGGGAATCGTGGCCCCAGAGCGGGCCCAGAGGTTGGCGGAGACCTTGCTCCAAAGAGAGTCCTTCAGCGGGTGGGGAGTCCGGACCGTCGCAACATCCGAAGTCCGCTACAATCCCATGTCGTACCACAATGGCTCCGTCTGGCCTCACGACAACGCGCTGATTGCCTTCGGGCTTGCGCGTTATGGACTGAAGCAGCCTCTTCTTCAGATCTTTGCCGGGCTGTTCGATGCCAGCCTGTTCGCGGAGCTCCATCGACTGCCAGAGCTTTTTTGCGGCTTCAGCCGCCGTCCCGGCGAAGGTCCTACCCCTTATCCGGTGGCCTGTGCGCCTCAATCCTGGGCCGCCTGCTCCGTATTTCTGCTTTTGCAGGCATGCCTGGGGCTCTCCTTCAACGCTCCGGAAGACGAGATTCGATGCTCTCACCCGGTGTTACCTGAGTACCTCGAAAGGGTGGAGCTTAACAACCTCAGAATGAACGGGGCGTCTCTTGACCTCGTGCTGCGTCGTCACGCCCAGGACGTCGGAATCGAGGTCGTCCGAAAGGACGGGCAGGTCAGCATTATTGTTGTCAAATGAGGCCAATGGAGAAGCCCTGTTGCAGAATCAAACATTCATTTCGATTCTCAGTGTCCTCATCGCCGCGACGGGCATTTCGCTCGTCTTCAAGGACTATCTGGCTAGCCTGCTCGGCGGCATCATTCTCCGACGCATCCGCCAAGTCAAACCTGACGTGCGCATCAAAGTTCTCATCTCACCAGCTATTACTATCAAAGGTGATGTGATCAGCGTTGGGGCCGTCCGGACATCGCTCCACGAAGTGGGCGATGGCGAGCGCCTGCCCAGCGTGCGAACCGGCCGCATTGTTAAGGTTCCGAACTTTACACTAGTTAACAGTCCCCTAGTCATCTATGGTGAGCGAATTACTGACGAGGTCGTGGCTTACGAAAGCCCGCCTTTTGAACACCTCGATACGATCGAAGAAGACATGCGTGCCGCCATCAGGAAAGAAGGCCATGAGGTCATCGAAGTGGGCTTCTACCAGAAGGAGGACCGTCTGATCATCCATGGTATTTTCAAGGTACACACCCATGAGGCGGGCGATGTCCGGGGTCGCATCCTGAAGTCTTTCTTGGAGCGGAGTCGCGCACGGTGTGCAACGCCAGCGTCTGCCCCTTCTGCCCAACTCCAGTAAGCACTGCCCAAGGGAGAGCGCATGCCAGTGACCACACCTAATTGGGTGAAGGATGCCGTCTTTTATCAAATCTTTCCTGACCGCTTCGCGAAGAGCGATCGCCTTCCCAAAAATTTGAACTCTGAGCCGTGGGACAGTCCACCCACCGTTTTCGGCTTCAAGGGTGGGGACCTCTTGGGTGTCGTTGAACGCATCGACTACCTGCAAGACCTGGGCATCACGGCAATCTACTTTAATCCGATCTTCACCTCGGCGGCCAATCACCGGTATCACACGTATGATTATTTTGCCGTGGATCCGCTTCTCGGGGGAAACGCGGCTTTACGCGAACTCCTCGATGCCGCGCATGCGCGCAATATCCGCGTCGTTCTGGACGGCGTTTTTAACCATGCCAGCCGTGGCTTCTGGCAATTCCACCATGTGTTGGAAAACCGCGCCGCATCGCCGTATGTCGACTGGTTCTTTTTCGACCAAGATCGTCTGTCGGGCAATCGGCACTTCGCCGCGTATCCCGATCCCGCGACGGAAGAAGCACTGAAGAAAGGGGTCAGCAGCTACGAGGCTATCGGGTACAAAGCCTGGTGGAACCTGCCGGGGCTACCGAAATTTAACACCCAATCTCCGGCGGTGCGAGAGTTTCTGTTGAGCGTGGCAACGCACTGGATTGACTTTGGCGCAGACGGATGGCGGCTGGATGTGCCGACGGAGATCGATGACGATGACTTCTGGCGGGAGTTTCGATGTCGCGTGAAGGCGGTGAATTCTGAGGCGTACCTGGTCGGGGAGATCTGGCACGAGGCGAGCCCTTGGTTGCAGGGAGATCAGTTCGACGCCGTGATGAACTACCCGGTCACCATGGCCTGCCTGGGCTTCTTTGGCGGCGACCGCCTCGATCTGAGCGAGATACGCCGGGTAGGCAATTACCAGGATGTGCGCCCACTCACCGTGACCGAGTTCGCTGATCAGATCGACTGGATGCTGGGGTTGTATGACCCGGCCATCACTCAGACACAGCTTAATCTACTCGATAGTCACGACACCCCCCGCTTCATCACCAGCGTCCGTGGCGACCAAACGGCATTGAGGCTAGCGCTGTTACTTCTCTTCACGTTTCCTGGTGCCCCATGCATCTACTACGGGGATGAAATCGGCCTGGACGGCGGGTACGATCCAGGCTGTCGCAAAGCCTTTCCGTGGGACCAAGCCAAATGGGATCATGACCTGCTTGCCTTTGTCAAAAAATGTATTGCGTTGCGCCGCTCACATCACGCACTGCGGCGAGGCGACTATCTGCGTCTGTACGGAAAAGACGGTGTATATGTCTTCGGGCGCAAGCTCCCGGATGAGGCACTGGTGATCGCCCTCAATGCTGCACAGAGCATTCGCGTGGTCGATGTGCAGGTAGCGAAACTCGACGTCAGTGAGGCCGTCCTTCACGATGTGTGGAGCGGCAACCAATGGAGTGTCGCGAGCGGGATCCTACGGGGCCTGAAACTCGCGCCGAGGGACGGCGTCGTCCTCACAAAAACGAGGGACTCGACGGAGTAGGATCCCTCGAAATTCCCGTCCGATAAGGTAATTTGCCCTCGCTTTTTCTGACCACTTTCCGATTTCCTCAACCCCCATTCTTTCACGCATCCGCTTTCTCATCGAGCCCCGCGGCGATGGCCTCTCCTCGTCCGACTCGCTCGATCGCCGTCATACGCGGATTCACTTTTTGGGTAATCTCAAGCAAACGGGTCTCCAGGTGTGCCCGATTTCGCGGTGGCTACTAGACATCGGGGCGTTTGACCGGTTTCTTGCACTGCTGATGTCCAGGAAGCTATGGGCGACTCCGGCATCCAGCCTAGGCTTATCAGCCTCGACCTCTTCTGGTCGAATCTGCCTGCCGTTCGCGCTTGTCGCGAACGACGGACTCGCCTTTAAGCCACCCTTCTCGAGCAAACCAGATGAGCATCAAGACGGGGACGGCCAGAATCGCTAGGACGGTGAGGAAGAAGATCAACGGATTCTTCCATGGGATCTGCTCGAAGTTCATCCCGAAGAAGCCGGTGATGACACTTAAGGGCAGGAAGATCGTGGCGATAATCGTGAGCTGTCGGATGATATCGTTCATGCGGTTTGACGTGGCCGAAAGATACGCTTCGACCGTGGTTCCGATAAGGTCCCTGCAGGTGTCCACCATCTCGGATGCCTGGATAATGTGGTCATACACATCACGAAAGTAGAGAACAGTCTTGGGGTCAAGGAGTGGGTAGTCACGGCGGCTGAGGCCATGGACGACCTCCCGAAGGGGGCTAAGAGATTTCCGCAGACGAATAAGGCTTCGTTTATGGACAAAGAGACGTCTGAGCAGAGGTGGGCGGGCGGACACCAGGACCCTATCCTCAAGTTTATCAATATCCTCTTCCAGCCGGTCGAGGAATGGAAAGAATTCGTCAACCACGCTGTCCACCAAGAAGTGGAGAAGAAACCCTGGTGGATGAGTTAGCAGAGCAGGTTCCTTTCGGAGTCTTTCCCGGAGCTTTATGACCGCCTCGAGGTCCTCTCGGTGCACCGTCACCAAGGCCCGGGGAGTTACATAGGCAAAGATTTCGGGGAGTTTCGGAAGATCCGTGGAGACTTCGATTCCTCGCGGAAGCGTGTGAAGAACCATGAACAGGTAGCCCTCGTACTCTTCCAGTTTTGGACGCTGGCCGCCATGTAAGCAATCTTCGACCGTCAGAGGATGAAATTCAAAGCGCCGACCTATCTCCTCCATCTCCTCGACGCTTGGGTTAACCACGTTCACCCAGAGTCTGCTCTCGGCCTCAGCTAACCAAGGACGAAGAGACGCCATGTCTTTCGTCTCATCCAGCCTTTCACCGGCATGACATTTCAGGATCGAAATCATCGGCCCCTTCTGGCTTTCCCGGGAGTCAACGTTTTTCGCATCGTCACCGCTGCTGGTATCTTTGTTGCGACTCCGTGATGACACGGATCGCGGCATCACGATCTTCCCAGCCTTCGACCCCGGTTTTCTTTGCCTCCAGGTCCTTATAGATGGAAAAAAAGTGCTCGATTTCCTTCAAGAGATGAGGTGGTACATCTGCAAGGCGTGTGATGTGATTCCACATGGGGTCTGACACCGGGACACATAGAATCTTTTCATCCGGACCCTTTTCATCCCACATTTTGAACAACCCGACAGGGGTTGCCTCAATGAGACAGCCGGGAAATGTCGGCTCCCAGACCAACACGAGAGCATCCAGCGGATCGCCATCCTCGGCCAAGGTTTCCGGAATAAAGCCGTAATCACTCGGATAATGCACGGCAGAAAAAAGCATCCGGTCAAAGCGGAGCGCCTTTTTTTCTTTATCGTACTCGTACTTATTGCGGCTCCCCTTCGGAATTTCGATCATCACCGTTACGATCATCTTCTTCCTCTCCTCGACCGCTGCATAGTCAAGGGTACTCCCAATCCCCCCTTTTTTGCTTTCTTGAGGGCCGTCTCAATCGTGAGAAACTCTGCTACCGTTTCCGTCACTACCAACCCCGCCGATTGCCCACGACGTGTCAAAGGCAGCGTCCGGCCCGCCTTACAACAGATAGCTCTGGAAAAGCACCGCGAAGCCTAAGAAGGCAAAGAAACCTACCACATCGGTTACGGTGGTCAAAATGATACTGGAAGACTGGGCGGGATCCAGGCCGACAGCTTTCATCGTGATCGGGATAGCAGCGCCCGATAAGCCGGCCGCAACTAGGTTCACAATCATTGCAAGGCCAATGACCACCCCAAGGAAGGGATTGCCATGCCACAGCCATGCTATTGCAGCCGTCACGAATCCAATCAGCAGACCATTTATCGCCCCTATCAACGATTCTTTCCCGAGCAATTTCCGGACCTTTTGAGCTGGAATCTCTCGCATTACGAGGCCTCGCATCACAACCGCAAGCGATTGCGCACCGGCGTTACCTCCTTGTCCTGCGACTACCGGCAGAAAGACGGCGAGGACGGTGATCTTCGCAATGATGCCCTCAAACAAAGCGACCACAGCGGCAGCCAGAAACGCCGTCGCCAAGTTGACGTGAAGCCAGGGTAGGCGCTTCCGAAGTGAAAACGCAACAGGCGAAAAGGCCCGTTCATCACCGCCGGCGCCGAACATCTTTTGGATATCTTCGGTCGCCTCCGCCTGTAGGTGGGCGAGCAAATGATCCGTCTTCACGACGCCGAGCAGTCGATTCTCAGGGTCAACAACCGGCGCCGCAAAATATTTTCGTTTCGAGAGCTCATTCGCCACGTCCTCCCGATCCATGAAGGAGTTTACCGCAAAGACATCCTTTATCATAATTGACTCTAAGGTCACATCTGGTGACGCGAGGAACAGATCACGCATATTGATGACGCCCACCAAACGATCATTGGAGTCCACGACATAGGTATAGGAGGTCAGGGCTTTCTTGTGAGCAAGCGCGCGAATCTTATGGATCGCATCCCTGACCTTGACTTCGGGATGAAAGGCGAGAAACGCCGTGGTCATAAGGCGTCCAGCGCTATTCTGCGGATAGGTCAGCAACTCTTGGATTTGTTGTTTGTCTTTTTCTGAAAGATGGTCAAGAAAGCTTTTGCGTATATGATCGGGTAGATGTGTAAATACCGCTGCCCCTTGTTGGGCGTCCAGCCTCCGAACAATTTCCGTGAAAAGATCGGGAGGAACTTCTTTCAACAGGGTCGCAACAAAGCTCACTTGAAGATGGCGAAAAGCCTGCGCGGAGAGGGAAGGCGGAAGTGCCTTTAAGACGGAAAGGGCTTGCGCCTCGTCCATGGTCTCCAGACTGTGGGCAGCGGCGACCGGGTCGGACTCAAAAAACTTCTGAACCAACGGGAGTAACGGTGTCCGCATTGTCATTTCAAGAGGCTCCTCCGATTTAGAGATTGGGGGGTTCCCTGCTTTCCTCTTCTTCGGTCAAGAGATCAAGGGCCCTCTCTACTTGCTGTTTGCTGCCGACCAACACGAGGACATGCCCGGCGGTGATCCGGTAATCTGGCCCAGGGCTGGCTGTGATTCTTCCGTCTTGGATCACCGCCACAATGGAGGCCCCTGTCCGGTGCCGGATGTGAAGCTCTCCAATGGTCTTCCCAGTCGTTGAGCGTCCCTCTGAGGCGAGGTACGTTTCCATCTCGACCTGCGTAAAAAGTCGGGCCACATCCGTCTGTCCCAGTGGAGGTACCTGAAACTGGCGGAGCATCTCGTATCTCTCCAGCCGGACCTTGTCCACCTGTTCTCCGATGATCGCTCGAGGGAGGTGATACCGCCGCAAGACCCGAGCAAAGAGCTCGATGGAAGTTTCAAACTCCTCTGCAATCACTTCATCCGCGCCCAAACGGTGGAGCTCGTCGATCTCGACTTCGTACCGGGTCCGAACGAGGACGTGAAGGTGGGGATTTTGTTCTCGGGCCAGCCGCACCGCTCGACGGATTGATGCGGGATCGGAGATCGCCACCACGAGGGCCCGGGCATGCCGAATCGCCAAGTGCCTGAGCACCTCCGAGCTAGAAACGTCACCGAAATAAATAGGTTCGCCTTTCTGGCGCATCCGCCTCACAGTCTCCCCATTCAACTCGAGGATGCAGTAAGGGACCTCAGTCGCTTTGAGCACACGAGAAAGGTTTCGACCCGTCGGGCCGTATCCAACAATGATCACGTGGTCTCGGAGTTCTACCCGCTCCGGCTTGAGCTCCTCAAACCGCCGCCCCGGAAACCAACGCTCTACCCGACGCAGGCGACCGATTTGAGCAGCCAGTTTTGGGCTCATCTGGATGACGAACGGTGTGAGGAGAAGGCTAGTCACCGAGGCGGAGAGAAAATATTGATTAAGTTTCGGAGTGATCAGCCCCCACTCCCATCCCACGCGGGAGAGGACAAAGGAGAATTCACCCACCTGGGCTAAGGCGCATCCCACCAGGGCAGCTACGCGAAGTGGATACCCCAGCGCGAGGACACTTCCCACCACCACCACGGTCTTGCCAATCAGGATTGCCGAAAGCGTGCTCGTAACCGCGAGTGGATGGTCCAGGAACGTCTTGACGTCCATCAACATGCCCACGGAAATGAAAAAGAGGCTGATGAAACTGTCTCGAAGAGGCAGGATGTTGGCGAGGACCTGATGGCTATATTCCGATTCGGCAATCACCATTCCTGCCAGAAACGCTCCCAGGGCGAGGGATAGGCCGATCCGGGAGGTCACCCAGGCGGTCCCCAGGCAAATAAGAATAACTGAGATGATAAAAATTTCAGGACTCCTGATCTTCACCACCTGAAAGAGAAACCGCGGGACGACCAGCCGGGAGAGAAACACGATGAGGACAACCGTTAAGGCCACCTTGCCCAGCACCAACAGGATCGCGACTGGACCGGCCGCTGTTTTCCCGCTCAAGAGGGGCGTGAGAAGCATCAACGGAACGACGCACAGGTCCTGGAAAAGCAGGACCCCAACGGCAAAGCGTCCTTGGGGGGAGTCAATTTCGCCCCGATCCATGAGAATCTTCAGAACAATAGCCGTACTCGACAGGGCGAGAAGGAACCCGAAGAAGACGGCCTGCGCAGGCGGCAGGCCGAATAGCCACGCCCCTCCTGTAATGAGGAGGATGGTGCCCAGCACCTGAAGGCTTCCTCCCCCAAGAACCAGATGCCGCATCTGGTTGAGTTTGGAGATCGAGAACTCCAGACCGATGGTAAACAAGAGGAGCACGACGCCGATCTCTGCCAGCAATTCCACTTGATGCTTGTCCGCGATGAGACTAAAACCGTAGGGCCCGATGAGGACCCCTGAGGCGAGGAACCCCACGATGGTCGGTTGCCGCAGCCGGTGGAAGACAAACACTACCAGCGTCGACACGCTAAAGACCAGCACCAGATCTTTGAGAAACACTAACTGTTCCATCACTCCGCCGTAGAGATCAAATAGATACTCATCGTGTATTTGCCGGCGGCATCATATCAAAGTGGCTCGACAAGCTCAATTTGCGAGCTTCCCGCGAACGAAGCTCATGGCGAGATTGCACCCTCAGCCCGCCGTTCGATTGAAAGATCGAATACTGTGCGCGTGCATCCGGGACGACACCACCGCCCTCAATAGAGGAGCTCGAATTCAACTCGGCCCGGCGGAGCGTTCGCGACAGTTTTCTTTTCCTTCCCCACGACGAAGAGCTGTTGGGGTTTGATCCCGTTTCGAGCCAGGGCCCGTTCAATGGTGCGTGCGCGCTCTTCGGCGAGCGTCTGCAAGTCGTGCTCCGAGACCACGATACGATCCATCAGGAAGCGTTCCTTCTCTTTCATGGGAACCGGACCGGAGGGGCTTTCGGTCCCGCCAGCCGCCCGGTAGAGGCGTGTGAGAGCCTGGTCGTACGTCGCCCCCGTAACCGCCTCGATCTGCTCGCGAAGCCGTCGCCTCTTAAGCGGCTCAATTTCTTCAGTGACTGCGCGTCCTCGCAATTGGATTTTGAGTCTTTTCTTGCGCTGCAGGAACTCTGTCAGATGGGCGAGCCGTTGTTCGCCCTCGGCATCGGGCTCCAGCGACCCTGGCAGGAAGGCAATGGGGTCAATTCGCACCTCGCCGATCTTTCCCCCAACGGTCAGTATCTTGCCCAGCACCCGGAAAGGCACGGTGAGGGCTTTGACCAAGGCGTTCTGGACGGCTTTCCAAATCACATTTCCAAGGCTGAACTTGGGACTGCCCAGGTTACCGCTCACCGGCACCTGCAGGCGAATTTCGCCGTTGACGTCCTCGAGCAGGGCGAGGGCGAGCTTGAAGGGGATACCGACTCGCTTTTCGAACTCGTCGCCGAGTTGATCACCGAGATCCACTTGTCGGAATCTGAACTCATTTTTCGCCTCAAGGTTACCCGCGTCATAGCGATACTTGTACTTTGTGGTCACGCGGCCGCGACGGATTTGATACCTGATGTAATTCTCTGCGTAAGGACTGAGCCGTGCGGCCTCGTAATCCCGCAGGGAGCCTTCGAGGTATAGCTGCAACGGACGCCTAAATGGGGTAAACCACCCGCTCACCTTGAGCGTGCCGGAGTCGTCAAGCGTGCCCTCGAAGCTCAGCGACGCCCGCTCCCCTTCCTGGGAAGATTGGAGCAACTCGGCGCGGATATCGGAAATGGCGGAGGAGAAGGCGGGGGTGACCGATGCGTCCACAAATTCGATGCGGGACTGGGCCACATCGAAACGGCGGATCGCGATACGCGACGGGGTGTCCCGCGGAGCCGGGGGTACCGACTCAGGGGCATTTGCGGCCGTTCGCTGCTCGGAAGACGCCCACATACGGGCGAGATTGAGATTCCCATCCCGGTCTCGCTCGATGCGGAGGGTCGCCCCGATGAGCTCGATACGGGCGAGTTCCGCCTGCAATGTCGGCCAGTTCACCAATCGGGTCAGGTCAATCGCGAGCCGTTGTGCGGTCAAGAACGGTTGCCGCGTAGCAGGTAACCCGAGGGTCAGGCTCCGCCCTTCAAGGGTGCCACTGATCTCCAAACCCAGACCCCCTTGCTTTAGAGTCCCCACGGCGACTTCGAGGTCCGCGTCGAACTGCCCCTCACGCTCTAACTCCCTAGTTCCTAACATAACAACGAGATAGCCCTTAAGGGACTGGAGCGGCACGCTGGTGGCGGTGAGCTTGAGCCGGGCGGAGAATGGGCTCGCGAGCAGCACACCGGTCACTTTTGCGGTGCCGCCCTCCAGACGAATCACACCATCCAACCGCGCCGGCTCTGCGTCCAGCGCAAGGTTTACTCCCGTCAAGGTAAGCTGGGCATCCCGAAACACATTTTCCACCGCCGGGCTTGTCGTGCGGTCAACAAAAGTGAGCACGCCCCCCTCAATTTTGACGCGGCCGACCTTCAGTCCGCCGCCGTCTCCGCTTTCCGCTTCGGCAGGTCTTATCACCTCGAGGAGGATAAACCGACCCGAGGTGTCCCGCTCAATGAAGAGCTGCGGTTTCTTGAAAAGAATATCTTGCAAAGCGAATTCTGCGCCTAGCAGGGCTCGAAGCGAGAACCGTATATCGATGGTCGGCAGTTGTAAAATCGGCCGACTTCCGTCCTTGCCCTTGACAACAAGGTTCGACACCCGCGCACGACCCGTGAAAAGGTTCAAATCGACATCGTCGATATCGACTGGGACAGTGATACGCGCCTGAAGTGTATTGACGGCGACGCGCCGCACTACCTCCGGCAGCAGCAGAAGAATCATCATGACCAAAACGAGCACCAAGCCCGCTACAATGAGGAGACGACGAGAGAGACGAAACCGCATTCTTTACCCCCATCAGAATTGTCTCACGCTTCAGTCACGGCTCGGCTTTCTTGCGCGTGAGATAGGTGAAAAGAAGAGAGCCTATCGGCCAAAAATTTTTGGCTTCGAATCGAACGAACTGAAACACAGGTTCTTCCCCAACAGTGACAAATCTCCCATGGTCAATAGTCCCATTTCCATTTCACACCAACATCACTTCGGCCATCCTGCCCCACGTTGCTTTCCACGGAGATGTTCGGGCTGACCTCGACCTCCACCGTCGTAAAGCCAGTGCCGGGTTGTGTTCCCTGGCTGACACCCACATAGACTTTTTCGGTCACATATTTGCCAACGGTCACTGTGGGACCTTCGCCTTCCTCCGCCCCTCCGCTCACTCTCAAGACATCCACACCGAGCGTCGTTCGCGCAAAGTCCAAAATCCCTTGCCCGCCGCCCCCGCGGCCCGAAAGGCTCGCCACCGCTTCTGCGAGCTGGGCGGCTTCAAGGGCGCTCAGCTGCCCGGTGGTCTTCCCGAATAGTATTTGGGATACAATCTCGGACTCTGGCAGCGAGGGATCTGAGGTGAGCGTGATCGCAGGCTGCGAGGCACGTCCCGAAATGCCGACCGTGGCCGTAAAGTCGGACACACTATATTTCGCCGAGAGGTTCAGGACCGGATCGATTTCCTCCGTGCCATCGAACCGGACGCTCCCCTCGCCGAGCTTGAAGATTTTCCCCGCAAAGGTGAACTCGCCGCGAACCGGCTTCAGCTCGCCCTCGACGATCGGGGCATGCGAAGTACCGGTCACGCGTAACTTTCCCGACCACTCGGAGTCGAGCCCCCGGCCTCGGATAAAGACCCGCTTTGGTAAGGTTAAATCGATGTCCAACCGGATCCAGGACTCCTCCACCGGCTTTTGAGGCACCTCCCCCTTGGGACGAGCATTCGGGTGGTTGACCTCGACAACGTCGAGCTCGACGACCTCACCGGGGGAACGGTCAGGAATTCGGGCCTCCACTCTGTCGGTTTCGATTTGACCGCTCAAAAGGGCCTTCTCGAGGGTCCCATCGAAGGTGATCTCGCCGCTGGCACTGGCCGTCAGCTCATCGCGCCGGACCAGGGCAGCGTCCTTGAAATTCATGGTGAGGTGCACGGGGAAATTCCGCGTTCGATCCAAATCGAGCGTGCCATTCCCATTCAGACGTCCCGAGCTGCCGTCGCTGCCCACTGCCCGAGCGAGCGTCAAGCGGTTTTCATCGACGCGGAAGTCGAGTTCTATTCCTCTGATCACCGTGCCCGCGGTGAAGTCTTCGTACTCACCGTCCGCCACCGTGAGATGGCCGCTCATGCGTGGGGCGCGAATGGTCCCTCGGATGTCCAAGCCAAGATCTGCGCGACCACTTGCGCGAGCATTATCGAGACCCATCAGCTCCCACACCGGCGCAAGGGTTCCGCGCCATGCCAAGCGACCGGACACCGGCTCGGTGGCGGGGATCGTGAAATTCGGCGGGGGCCCGGTTTCGGTGAGCTGAAGCGGAACCTCAGCCCGAACCTCGAGATGGGTCTGCCCTCCATCGCCAATATTGCCACGGACTTTGAGGCGGCCGCTGCTCCAGTCTCCCCCGAACGTCCCAGAGAGCGGCGGCACATCGACACCCCATGCCGTGACACGGACATCCGACAGTGTCACCTCGAGCTGCCCGGACGCGTTCTTCATCGGACCGGTCACTCGCCCATGACCATCGACGACTCCCCTCAGCCCAAGACCCGGCCACACAACCTCCATCAGAGAGAGAGGGAGCTTGGCCACGTCCAGCGTGCCCGAAATATCACGTCGGGCGATTCGCCCCCTTCCCGCGATCCGCCCTTCGTCTACATCAAGTACCACATTATCTGCCCTAAACACGCCCGGGCTGTACTCTACTCGCGCGACTTGTTGCAAGGCAAGGGACCGTCCTGCGATCCGCCCCTCCAGTTGGTTGAGCGAGACCCGAAGAAGCTGGTTTTGTCGAGCCACACCCCCGGCCATGTCGAGGTCGAACGGTCCGCGAAAATCTCCAACGGCGCGCACGCGGAAATCCACCGCGTCGACGCTCGCAGCGTCGCTCGTCAGCAGCAGACTGTTGATCGTGGCCCCTGCGAGGTGCGCTTCCTCGGTTTCGACAGCTAGCTTCCCACGTGGCGACTCCGTGAGGTCTGTGAGCTGTGCGGAAAGCTTGATCCGCCCGAGACCGACAGTCTCGGTTTGCGCCACGCCAATTTCGACGTGACTGCCCTCAACTCCCAGATCAGCAGCCTGCCGACTCCCATCTGGATGCATGCGCAACTTGAAGGAGATCGCCCCGGCTATTGTGCGTCCCGCGAGCTCGGACCACGCCTCTAAAGAGGTCGCGTGGCCTGAGAGCGAGCCTTCCACCGGAGGACCCTGAAGCGGGATGACGAGGTCACCAACCATTTCCGTCTCCCTGGACCTCACCGACAGACCGTCCAATTGAAGACGGGAGCCTCCCGCCAGGACAAAGTTCGCGGATGCATCTGCGGGACCGAACGGGGAGTCTGTCAGTGCGAGCGATACCGTGCCACGGGGTTCCTGTGCGACGCTTTCAAGCGTGAATGTCCCTTGAAGCAAGCCGAGATGGAAGCCACGAATCTGTGGATCGGCGACAGTTGCGGACCCCTCAAGCTTGGGGTCGGCAAGATCGCCCATGATTGTCCCCTCCACGGTCATGCTGCCGCCCAGGGGCGTGCCAAATTCCTTTGAGAGAGTGGCGAGGTCGTGAAGGCGTAGCGAGTAGCGACCATCTATTTTCTGCAACTCGGGAGTGAATGAGACTGCCCCATTCAGCTTTGCGTTCGCACCAGTAATTTCGACGGAGTCAATTCGAACGCCACCGTCGGTCAGCATGGTGAGATTGGATGCCAAGGCCACCCGGTGACCGAGCAACGCATCCACGGACGGATATCCGACGGAGAGATCGCGTACCTCCCCGGTGACCGTGGCACCAAGCCCCTCAGCGTAGTCAGTGGTGTGCAGGCGCGCCTCCATTCTCAGATTCCCCCGGGGGGACAGGCCGGTTGCCGGAGTGAGCCGCGCTAGATCATCGATTGTAAGCCTCAAGACCCCATCACCCCGATGGTCGGCCAGGCTCACATTTGCGGAGGCGACAGCCCGTCCGATATCGGCCGACAGGGTGAATTTTGTGAGATCGAAAATCTGATCCTCTAAATCAACCTTTCCCTCGATATTCCAGTCGACTGTTTCGCCCAGCAGCGCCTGCACCTCTGAGGCAGAATCTCGAAGTCCTTTGAGCTTTCCCTGTCCGGCAACCACGATTTTGCGGTCGGCCATGCCAAGGTCCCGGTCCGGACGCAAGGAGAAAAAACCCCGAAACACCTCGGCTGAGACACTGTCTATAGTAGGATCGGTCACAGTGATCTCCATTCGCCCCTCGGGCTGGACTATCGGTCCCGAGAGTGTCCCCCGCACGGTCATGCCCGTCGCGGAAGCGGGGGCCAAAAGATCATTGAGCGTTTCCACACCACGTGGTGTGAGGCTTAAATCAGCCTGGAGGTCCGTCTGTCCCCGCACGGAACGACCAGCGAAGTTTACAAACGCTGCACGACTGGCGAAACGACCTCGGCGCACGGAGATCTCTTCACTCCCCGCAAACTCTACTTCAAAACGATAGGAAACTTCGTCCAACAACAGCCGGCGCAAGGGGTCATCCATCAAACGCGCCACATCGGCTCGCCCGTGCGCCGTCACGGCATACATTTTTGGCCGCCGAACAGCGAGCTCCGTGTCCACGGAGGCGAGATCTCCCGCCCGAGCTATCAATTTTCCATGCCAGGCCGTGAGCGGCCCCTCTCCTCGGAGCTGGACAAAGACAGGGGGGAGTCCAGGCAGCCTCATCAGATGAGCAATGATGCCTTCCGGAGGCTCGTCGACCTCAACGTGCAGGCTCACGTGCTCAGTGGTGGAACTGACGGTGACGCTGACGCTGGCGTGGGCCGGTATGCCGTCAATTCGTTCCACCCTGACCGTCGTACGGACCGTCCCGTTCTCGGTGGCTGTCGATCCACCCACGGCCCGGAACGCGGCCTGTACTCCTATGACCGATTCTTCAAGATGGACGTCCTCGAAGACGAACCGATCAACGGCAATGGCCACCGGAAGCGTGGGAAACCCAGAGCCACCGGGTCCTTTTCCCTGATCCGCATCGGTGCCCAATCGGACGAGGCGAAGGTTGGACACGTCTGCTCGCGTCACATGGAGTCGTCCGCGGAGCAACTCAAGAGGTCGCCACTCGATGATGGCCGAGTCAAGGCTGAACCATTCACCCTCAGGGTCGCGCGCCCTCAGACCTGATAGGTGAACGCGTTGCGGTAAAGGCCCGTCAAGGCGTGCAATCGACACCTCCGTCTCGCCCGGCCGAGAGAGATACCAGGCGAGAAATCGAGCGGTCTGATCGCGTCCGGTTTCGGTTTGGAGAAAGCCGTAAACCGCCATCACAAGCGCGATGCACACCACGAGAGCCACCGCAAAGCCAATGGCGATTCTTCGGAAAATGCGCTTCCATCTCAACATGTCAGAACGCCTGTCCTATGCTGATGTAGAACTGAAAAGAATCGTCAACGTCGTCGCGCCGGTTCAGAGGGAACGCGACGTCGAGTCGCAGCGGTCCGATCGCGGTGAAATATCGCAGACCGAGACCGGCCGCCCACTGGAACTCGCGAGAGAAATCGGGGACCACCTCATCAAAAACGTTCCCCCCCTCGATAAAAGGTACGATCCCGATTGCCTCCGTGAGCCTGAAACGAAGTTCCGCTCCCACTTCGACAATCGAGCGCCCGCCGAGGGGATCATCATCCTGGTCCAGCGGTCCGACCTTTTGAAACTCGTAACCGCGGATGGATCCTCCTCCCCCGGCATAGAAGCGCTTATTCGCTGGAAGTATTTCCGTGGACTCGCCTACAATTGACCCAATTTTTGCCCGCCCCGCCAGCACGATACGGTCTTCTCTGGTAAGCGACAAATAGGCGGACCCCGCGCCTTCGCTGACCAGGAAGCTCACATTTTCATCCTCAAAACCATAGTACGGGACTAGCGATAACTGCAATTTGCTCCCACGCGTCGGATCGAGGGTACTGTCCGTGCTATTCCGACCAGCCGCCAAGGACAATCCAACCAGGGTAAAGGTTCTTTCGCCCTCCTCGTCATCGAGAATGGAATATTCGAGGGGAACACCACCGGACACCCTCCAAAACTTGCCGACAGATCGCTCCACCCCGGCGAAGGCAGCGAGGCTATGTTCCTCGAAGGCTT
The DNA here is from genome assembly GCA_964348275.1 of uncultured bacterium. Taxonomy (GTDB): domain Bacteria; phylum Methylomirabilota; class Methylomirabilia; order Methylomirabilales; family CSP1-5; genus CSP1-5. The sequence goes on along the minus strand of CAYGBT010000017.1, from coordinate 1,849 downwards.
CTGTATCCTGGCGGGTTCCTTCCACGTTCGCGAGCAGGTCCTGACCGAGCCGTGCAAAATTCGGCTTGCGGAAATGTGTGCCAATTTTCTGATTGATCTCTGTCACGTCCCCAAATACTCTCAACCGTTCCTGCCGTCCCAACAGATTGCGGTGTTCCCAAAAGACCTTGCCACCAAAACCTTCGCTGGTGGAATAGCTCACACCTGCGCCAACCGAGCGGTGTTTCTTTTCGACAACTGTGATTGTTACGGGGAGTGCCCCGTTTTCATCTACCATCTTTGCATGTTCGATCTTGACCGAAGTGAAAAGGCCTGTTCCCGAAAGTGCCGACCGCAAGGCCTCGACTTTCCTTTCGTCATAGAGCTCGCCGCTCGTCCAACCGACGAACTGACGGACATAGTCCTCCTTCACATGAACCAAGCCGTGAAATACTACCGGACCGAATCGTGCAGCGGGTCCGGCGTCGACATCCGCAGTCACCGACATAGTCCGGTCCGCATGATCGACGATAAAGTTGCGGTCGACAATCCGAGCCAGAGGGTGCCCCACCTCCCGAAGCTTTCGGAGCAACGTGCGCTCCGCTTGAGCAATGATTGGCGCCCGGGCGGCCATGCCGATGTGAAGCCCCAGCACCTTGATATCTGCCGGAAGTTTCTCTGTTTCAACACTCGGCGCCATATAGCGGATCTCGTACCCCGCGAGGCGATACAGCGGTCCTACCGAGACGTGGATAGACACTTTCATCGGCCTACTTTCCCGGTCGATATCATACCGAAGATTGCTGTCGTAGAAGCCTTCGGAACGAAGCACCGTTTCGAACCTCTGAAGATCGGCTGTGATACGCCGCTCCAGGCCTGCCACGGTCACTGGCGGCTCCTCTCTCAAGGCGATCAACTGAGACGTCTCTTCGAGAAGGGCGCGGAGTTTGCTCTCAGTAATGCCAAGAATCTCGGTTTGGTAGGAAATGGTGTCGTCTTGCGGCGGAGAAACGGAGAGCTCTCGCTGTTCGCTCTCGCTGCGGGCAGGGAGACTCAGCGCAAGCACCGCAGCGAAACAGAGACAACCCAATGCTACCAACCGGCGACCCCGGGCCCATCTGGGACTGCCCATCACGACAAGAAACCGCGAATATATACGCCGGACGATTTCGTTTGGCAACTTTTGGAGTCCTCTTGAGCCCAGTAGAATGGGGGGTCCTCTCGCCAGCTATTGGTCCCAGCCTACTCCCAGACATACAACCCACTTCGAGAAACGCCTGGAAATGCAAAGCAGCGCCGTTTGGAGACGCCCGTCTTCTGCTCATCGGATGGGAAGCCACAAAAGACGGCTTGGGGGTTCCCGGCAGCTCCGCTGTTTTCCGGTCTCGCCGCGCATCGAGCGTTCCCCTGTCGCTATCGGACGTGGACGCGTACAAAAACATCCTTCGTTGCCGCATTGCAGTCCGATCCCCGTGGCGAGGAGTCCAGTGCTGCTCAAGACCGCAAATTCTGATCCAGCCCGTTCAACGCAAAACCAACAACATCGTCTGTTCGAGATCGCAAACTCACAGCGCTTTCGCCCAGCACTCCTCTTGCTGTGGGCTCAATAATAGCCCGTTCGTACCCCTCCTGCTGCCTGCCTCCTGTGGTCGTATGCGTCGTGTCACCGCTACCAGGAAAATTCCGACCGAAGGTCCGGGATATCCCTAGGCCTCACCGGCACGCATTGGCCGAGACTTCCCACGTTGGCCCGGTACTCACGAACATCCGCGACTAGGAGTTCTTGCCCTGGATCTGCTGCATCCACTCCCCCAGCTGGCGGGCCGCGACGTCCCTTCCTCCCAGTCCGAAAGCGATAGCCACCGCCACG
>CAYGBT010000016.1:37907-62119 GCA_964348275.1 uncultured bacterium | reverse complement strand
GGTTTTGGGGAACCGAAGTACCGTCCCTGTCCGCTCCTGGTCCGTATGGTGGACGCTGGCTTCCTCGGCCAAAAGACCGGCCGCGGTTTTTACACTTATGAAAAACCCAGAAAGGGATAAATAATGAAGCTTCAGACGCTCACGTACCAGGTCACGGACGGGATCGCTCTCCTCACCTTGAACCGTCCCAAGGCGCTCAATGCAATTAATCAGATGATGCTCCAGGAGCTTGCCCGGGTGTTGGACCAGGCCGAGCAGGACCAGGACGTCCGGGTCTTGATCCTGACAGGGGCAGAGGAGAAGGCCTTCGCCGCAGGGGCCGACATTACCGAATTCCAGCATATGAGCCCCCTGGAGGCCCTGCATTCCTCTCAGGATTTTCAGGCAGCCTTCAACCGGATCGAGCGCCTCAAGAAGCCAGTCATCGCAGCCGTCAATGGGTTTTGTTTGGGGGCCGGGTGCGAGCTGGCCCTCGCCTGCGACATGATCTTTGCATCGGATCGGGCCCGGTTCGGCCAGCCGGAGATCAACCTGGGATTTATCCCTGGAGCGGGCGGCACCCAACGGCTCACCCGCCTCCTCGGCAAGTCACGCGCGAAGGAACTGATTTTCACTGCAGAGATCATCGATGCCCAGGAGGCCTATCGGATCGGCCTCGTCAACAAGGTTTTCCCTGCGGCCGAACTGATGGCGGCGGTGAGGAAATTCGCCCAGCAGCTGATCAGCAAGGGTGCGGTGGCACTCGAATTGGCCAAGAAGGTGATCGACGGAGGGTATGAGGCTGATCTGACAAGTGCCTTGGCCCTGGAGGCAAAGGCCTTCGCTCTCTGCTTTGGGACGGAGGACAGGACGGAGGGGGTCAATGCCTTTCTAGAAAAGCGGCAACCCCACTTTAAGGGAAGGTGACCTCGGTGTCTTTTGTCCCGAACCAAAGGTCGGCAAGCCGTCTGACGCCCTGAGGCATTTTCCCCTCGAATACGGTTGCTCAAACACACCTATCTAGCTATATTATGGTTTATAATTAAAGATTTGAATCTGTACAGCATTTTTTAATGCAAAGCGTAAAAAAAGGCTTGACAAATATAACGCATGGTGTTATATTCCTGAACGAATGGTTCCGATCCTCTCAGGTTGGCTGGGAAGAGAACGTGGGACCGGAAGGCTAAATCAAAACGGAGGGTACGAGGATGGTACAGGAGACTTTTTCACAGATCAACGCGAAGGCGAATGAGGCATTGGCCGAGACGCTCAACAAAGCCGTCCAGGCGTTCTCCCTGGCCAGCGAGGTCAATCGGGATCTCTCGGGGCGGACGGTTGAGGTGAGCGCCGCCATCGCACGGGAAGGCGTCCAGTATCTAGGCAATGTGCAGGGGACGATCCGCCAGGCCTCCGAAGAGGCCCAGGAGTTCTGGAATCGGCAGGTCGCCGTGGCGCAGGAGCTTCCGAAGGATCCGACGCGGTTCCCCCAGAATGCGGTGTCCCTCTGCTGGGAGGGGGGCGAGAAGCTCGCGCGCCTCGTGGATGCCCAGCGGGAGGCCCTGAACCGGTTCACCGAGACCGTCCAGGCGCTGCTAGACCGCGCCGGGAGGGAGACCCGCGAGACCACCACGAAGTACACCGAGAAAGTCCTCGATCTCTACGACCTCAGGAGCTGAGGTATGCCGACAGCGTAAAAAAGCCCCGTCCAGTGGACGGGGCTTTTTTTACCGTGGAGGGAAACTGATGGCGAGCGAGAAGGAACAAGCGGGGACAAGGGGCGGAAATCTCTATATGGAGACGTTTTCTGCTTGGGAGAAACTCGTCTCACAGAACATGGACGCGCTGTTCCGCAACCCGGCCTTTCTCAGCAGTATGGGAAAGGCCCTGGAAAACTCCCTCACGATCAAGGAGCAGATGGATAAGGGGATCCAGGCGTATCTTCACGCGATGGGTCTCCCCTCGACCCAAGATGTGGGGAGGGTCTTGGAGGCCTTGGCAAGCCTCCAGCGCGACGTAGAGGACCTCAAGGCCAAGGTAGATCAACTGCTGAAGAAACGGGCAGGTAGCGGGCCTTCCGCACGCGGGAAATAGCCGGGCGTCCCTGGGGGCTGGCTCACGGCCGGTCGCGGCGTGCAGTTGAGACCAGAGGCTGGGTATTCCGGGAAGGGAAAGGGGCGAGGTATCGCAAGCCCGCAGACGACTCATCACGATCGGCTCAGGGCCTCCAATTTCTTGGTCAATTCGTCGATTTTTTTGGCCAGGGCTTCCACATCCTCTTTGCTGGCCATCGTTGCCAGCGTCATGCCTTTCGGGAGGCTCTCCTCCCACCGCTTTAAATTTTCCCGAGCCTGTCGTTGAAAGGCCTCCATGTTCTCCCTCGAGGTCTTGAGCCAATCCTCGAGGAACCGCTGACCCTCCTGCTGGGCGAGGCCGCCCCGCTTCGCCAGGTCATCGTAGAACCTCAACGTTTGTTCTTGGGCCTTGGCCGTGGCCTCCACCGCTGCCGAAAACGCATCCCTCATCACGTTGAGCAGCTGCGCGGCGACGTCTGAGACGGCGTGCTCGTTCATCGCGTCCTCCTTTTCTTCCGACCCTCACTCCTCTTCCTACCTGCCTGCGCGGTTTGCTGGAGCAGCAGATCCACCTGTCCTTTGAGTTCATCCACCGCAACCCTCAAGGAACCCAAAGCCTCAAAGATATCCCTGACGTCCTTCCCTGACGGGAGATTCATGGCATGAAGGGTGGACTGGACAGTTCGGTCGATCTGTTCACTAGACACCATCAAGTTTTCGAAGAGCTTGGCCATACTGGCGATAAAGGCCGGACTCCGGACCATGATGTCGAGCGATTCGGCCATCACCTTCTCCCAGGTGGCATACATCTCCATAAAGGGATTCTGCGTCTCTTCGGACATCGCGTGTTCCTCACACCCAAGTACGAATCATCGGAGTGCATGGCCGACGGTCCACAGGCGATCCGGCTCACTCAAGCGCGTTCAGATCGGGCCGTGAGCCAATCCCCCAAGGCCGGCCAGAGAAAATTCGAGGCCACACCACCCGACACGATCCCCACGTGGCCGCTGGGAAGAACGACTACCTTCTTGTCGTCGCTTGACACTAGGTCCTGAAGGATGGCGGCCGAGTCCGGTGGGCAGATGTGATCTTTTGCGGCAGCAATGATCAGCAAGGGGCAGGTAATCTTTTTGAGGTCAACATGTTGCCCGCTCACCTCCATCCGGTTTTGGCAGAGGAGGTTCTCTTGATAGCAGTCCCTAATATACTTCCGAAAGGCCTCTCCGGGAAAGGGGATGTTGTCGTTGACCCAGGTTTCCATGGCGAAGAACAGATCGACGAATTCATCGTCGTGGAGTCTATCGGCAAGGCTGACGATTTTGGAGAACTGGTTCGTCGGCTTGAGCATCATGAAGACACTCTGCATCATATGGGGGGGAACATTGCCCAAGACCTCGACCACCCGGTCGACGTTGAAATATTCTTTCTTCGTCCAAATGCTGAGCAGGCCCTCATCGTGGAAATTCACCGGTGCCGTTAAGGTGATCAGATTCTTCACGAGGTGGGGATAAAAGGTGGTGTAGATTACCGTCATGGTCCCGCCCATACAATATCCCAGCAGCGATATTCGCTTCACCTTGGCCAGATTCAACACCTGTTGCACGACGTTGTGCAGGTAGACGGAAATATGGTGATCCCACGTGATGGCCCGGTCCTCGTGGCCCGGAATGCCCCAGTCGAGCATATAGACATCGATCCCCCGGCTGAGGAGATACTCGACAAGGCTTCTTCCCGGCTTCAGATCCAGGACGTAGTACCGGTTGATCATGGCCGGGACCATGAGCAGAGGGACGGGGGCGACTTTTTCAACTACAGGACGGTAGTGGAGCAATCGGAGCTTGTTCTCCTGATAGATCACGTCATGGGGGGTGACCCCAACGTCGACCTGGGGAGGGTTCAAGACCACCTCGATGGCCTTATCCATCCGGCGTGCGGTCTTCTTACGCTCCCGTGTCCTCCGTTGCCCCAAGTCCTTTGCCATTCGTCGCCCTCCTGGGAGTCTTCACGGGTCCCCAGGGACCCGTGAAGAGGCGTCGCATCCGCCGGCCACCGGTTCGCTACACCGACTCCACCCGCTCCACCACCAAGGCGTTCCCCTCACCGCCCCCGATCCCCATCGTTGCGACTCCGTATCTCAATTGCCGGTCCTCGAGAGCATACAGGAGCGTGACAAATATCCGAGTGCCACAGGCCCCGATGGGATGACCGATGGCGATTGATCCCCCGTGGACATTGATCTTCTGCCGGTCAATGCCGAGCTTTTTTTCGCAGCCGATCACCTTTACCGCGAAGGCCTCGTTGATCTCGAAGAGATCAATGTCTTTTATGGTCAGCCCCGCCTTCTTCACGGCGTTTTCCGTCGCCGGGACGGGGGCCATTGCCATGAGGGCCGGATCGATGTTGCCTCCGGCCCAGGAGCGGATAACAAGCCAGGGCTTCAAACCCAATTCCTTCGCCTTGCGCATTGAGGTGACGACCACGGCCCCTGCCGCGTCGTTGATCCCAGAGGAGTTCCCGGCCGTCACCGTCCCCTCTTCCTTGAAGGCCGGCTTGAGCTTGGCCAGTCCCTCCAGGGTCGTCTCCGGCCGCGGGTGCTCGTCTTGGGCGAAGACAATCGGTTTCCCCCTCGCTCGAGGAATGGAGACAGGGAGAATCTCGTCCTTGTATTTCCCTGCCTTCACCGCCGCCGCCATGCGCTGCTGGCTTAACAAGGCGTACTCATCCTGCTCCTCGCGACTGATCTGAAACTGTGCCGCTAAGAGTTCAGCCAGCATCCCCATCCGATGCGACGTCCCGGGGCAGGTCAGGCCGTCGTGGATCAGGTGATCGATCGCCTCAAAGGAGCCGACTCGATGCCCCCAACGGGTCTGGGTGAGCAGAAACGGGGCCCGACTCATGTTCTCCATGCCGCCGGCCACGACAACATCGGCGGTGCCTGCCCAGATCGCCTGGGCCGCCAGCCCCACCGACTCGATCCCTGAACCGCTGGCCTTGTTCACGGCATACGTTGAGACCGCAGGGGGAAGCCCCGCCTCCAGCGCCGCCTTTCGGGCCGGGCCTAAACCCTGCGTGGCTTGAAGTGCGGTCCCCATGATGACCCACTCGACCTGAGCCGGCTCGAGATTGGCGCGCTTGACCGCCTCAGTAATGACGAGGGCCCCCAACTTGGTCGCGGGGATATCCTTCAAACTTCCCCCAAACTTCCCGACCGGGGTCCTGACTGCGCTGATGACCGCCGCCTCTTCCATCTCTACTCCTCGTCGGCCTCTCGGATGCTCTGGGCACCTGCCTGTTTAAAGCCCTGTCGGCGGCTTATACTCCCCAAAGACCTCCCGAAGGTGGCCGCAGATCTCACCGATCGTCGCGTAAGCCTTCACCGCATCCAGGATAGGCTCGATCAAGTTCTCCTCACCGAGGGCGGCCTCTCGGAGGCGGATCAGGGCCTGTTTCACGGCTTGGCTCTTTCGTCGCGCCCGGAAGGCGGCCAGCTTCGCCTTCTGATTCTCGGCCGCCTCAGGGTTGACCCGAAAGATGGGGGTCCGATGCTCCTGACTGTCGCAGAGGCGATTCACCCCCACAATGACCCGTTTCTCTTGCTCGACGTCTCGCTGGAACCGGTACGCTTCCTCCTGTATTGCGCGTTGCATGTAGCCACGTTCGATTGCCGGCACGGACCCGCCCATGGCCTCGATCTCCTCGAGGATGCTCCAAGCCTTCTGCTCGAGGTGGTCCGTGAGCGTTTCCACGTAGTAGGAGCCGGCCAGCGGATCCACGGTATCGCCCACACCCGACTCATGGGCGATAATTTGCTGCGTCCTCAGGGCGATGCGCTGAGCCTCCTCGGTCGGAAGGGCTAAGGCTTCATCAAAACAAGAGAGCGCCAGGGACTGCACTCCCCCTAAGACGGCCGCCAGGGCCTGGAGGGCGGCCCGAACAATGTTGTTCTCCGGCTGCTGGGCGGTCAGGGTTGAGCCGCCGGTCTGACTATGCGTCCGAAACATGCACGAGCGAGGATCCTTCGCTCTAAACCGCTCTCGCATGAGCTTCGCCCACATCCGGCGTAAGGCCCGGTACTTAGCGACCTCCTCGAAGAAATAGTTGTGCGTGTTAAAGATCCAGGAGAGGCGAGGAGCAAAATCGTCAATATCAAGATCCCGGCGTCGCACCGCCTCGATATACGCGATGGCGTTGGCAAAGGAAAACGCCATCTCTTGGGCGGCCGAGGCACCAGCATCACGGATATGATACCCGCTGACGCTGATTGGGTTCCATCGAGGCATATGGGTCGAGCAGTAGGCGATCAAATCGGCGGCCAGTCGGAGGGAGGGACCTGGTGGGAAGATGTACGTCCCCCGCGCGACGTACTCCTTGAGCACGTCGTTCTGGACCGTTCCTGCCAGCCGCTCCCTGGGCACCTGCTGCTTATCGCCTACGGCGATGTACATGGCCACCAGGATCGCCGCCGGGGCGTTGATCGTCATCGAGGTCGTCACTCGGTCCAGCGGAATACCATCAAAGAGGGTCTCCATGTCGGCCAGGGAGTCAATGGCGACCCCCACCTGCCCGACCTCCCCTTCCGCCAGGGGATCGTCCGAGTCCAGGCCCATCTGGGTGGGGAGATCAAAGGCCACGCTCAAACCGGTCTGCCCTTCTTTCAACAGGTAGCGGAATCGCTCGTTGCTCTCCTCCGCTGTTCCCATTCCGGCGTATTGGCGCATCGTCCACAGCTGACTCCGGTACATCGTGGGATAGATCCCCCGGGTATACGGGTACTCCCCGGGGAAGCCGAGTTTGCTCAGGTAATCATGATCCGTGGCCTCCTCCGGCGTATACAGACGCTCCACCGGGATCCCCGACGAGGTCGACAACTCCTCCCGCTCCCGGACACGCGCCAGGGCAGGTTTCAGGATCTGGTCCTCCCAGGCTCGCTTGGCCTTGTGGATATCCTTTTTCTTGTCCCCCATTCTTTTAATCCTTCCTCCTCGGCAGGGACATGATCTACCCCTCGATCAACCGCTTGCCGATGACCTCCCGCTGGATCTCGCTGGTCCCCTCGAAGACCCGGAACAGCCTAGCATCCCGCCAGTAGCGCTGGATGGAATACTCTTTGGAGTACCCATATCCTCCGTGGATCTGCAAGGCCTCAGAGGCGACCCGCTCCACCATGTCCGCGGCAAAGAGCTTGGCCATCCCGGCCTCCAGGTCGCACCGGCGCCCCGTATCCTTCATCGTCGCTGCGTAGTACGTGAGCTGTCTCCCGGCCTGGATCTCGGTGGCCATGTCGGCTAATTTATGCCGGATCGCTTGGAAGTTGCATATCTGTTGTCCGAACTGCTGCCGCTCTTGAGAATACTTCAGAGCCAGATCGAAGGCCCCCTGAGCCACGCCGACGGCCCGCGCCGCTGTCTGGATTCTCGCAGACTCGTAGGCCACCATCAGCTGGTAGAAGCCTTTGTTCTCGGTCCCACCAATTAGATTCTCGGCCGGAACAGCGCAGTCTTGAAATCCCAGGGTGAAGCAGTGCATCCCGTGGTACCCGACGGTCGGAATCGGTTCGCCGGCGATCCGGGGGGGATCAAATGCATCCCCCGACTCCTTCTCGACCAGGAAGAGACTTAATCCCTTGTGGCGCTTCGCCGGATCGGGATCCGTCCTGGCTAAGACGGTGAGAATCTGGGCTCGGTTGGCGAAGGTGCACCACGTTTTGGGCCCGCTAATCAGATACCGGTCTCCCTCGCGACGGGCCCGCGTCCTGATCGCCGCGGTGTCGGACCCCGCATCTGGCTCGGTAAAGGCGGCGGCCGTGAGCAGTTCCCCCGAGGCAATCCCCGGTAGGTATCGTCGCTTCTGCTCCTCTGTCCCGTGAGCCTGGATCAGCATACCGGTGATGAGGTTTCTGGTGAGGACACTCCCAACGCTCAGCCAACCCCGAGAGAGCTCCTCCGACACGACGGCCAGCGCCAAGTGGTCAAGGTCGACGCCCCCACTTTCACCTGGAAACACCAAGCCAAAGTAGCCCAGCTCGGCCATCTTCTTGATGATCTCGTCCGGGATGTCCTTCTCCTCCCGATCGAGAACGTCCGCGATGGTGAGTACTTCCTTCGCTACGAAATCCCGGACCGATCGGCGAAGCTCCTCATGAAGTTCGCTCAACATCGCTCTCTCGCTCCTTGCCGGTTCATCGTTCGGACACCACTGAACTCCGAGGCTGCACAGACAGAAATAGCCACGGGAACCCTGACATCTGCCCCCGTGGCTTCACAAATGGCCGAAAAAGAGGCTTTACGGCCCGGGCAAGCGGGGACAGCAACCGCTAAAACCTACTACGATGATCCTAAGCATAGGCAAACCTTGAATGTTTCACATGCGGGCGAATACCGAGTGTGGCGGAAACAAACACGGTTTTCCTACCACAGCCGTTTTCGCCTGTCAAGAAGAAATCAGGAAATCGAGGATACGGGTGACTATGGGAGCAGCTATGTCAAGATCCGCTCGTACTCCTGGAAGGGAACCGCACCGACAATCGGAGGCGCCTCGCCGATGACGACGGTCGGAATGGCCCGGATACCATACTGCGCGACTGCCTGCCTGTGCTCTTCCAAGACCCCTTGGCGCCGGCTCCCCTGCTCGTAATCGTCGAGAAACCGGGTCATATCCAGACCGACCCGGCGGGCCACGTCGACCACCTCTTCTGGCTCCCCGATGTTCTGTCCCTCTTCGAAGAACGCCTTGAAGAGGCCCAGGTGCATTCGCTCAAAAGCGTCGGCACCTTGCAGCTCGGCACACTTGGCCGCCTCGAGCGCTGGCAAGCTCCACTGGGGAAAGTCGAGTCGGGTCCACATCCGAAAGGCAATGCCGACATCCGTCGATAGGGAGGCAGCGCGTTGCCAGGCGGCCTCACGGTACGTTCCCTGAAAGGTGGCAGTGGGATCTGGTTCCGGTCGAAGCGCAAAGCTCCAGCGCTTGAGATGGATACGCCCGGGGTATCGCTCTTGGAGCCGTTGCAGGCGCACCGCCGCCGGGTAACACCACGGTCACACGTAATCGGAAAACTCAAGGATCGGCAGGAGATGTTCAGGCATGGTACGTCATTATACTGAAGTCCTGTCTCGGCGTCCATCGGATATCATTGCGCGTCCCGCAATTGATAAGAGATCGGGACACGGATCGTGCCTGAGATCACCGGAAGAGGGGCAGCTCTTTTAATGGTCTCCACCGACGCGCGATCCAACAGAACAAATCCGGAGGACTTTACCACTGTGACGTCTTCGGCACTGCCATCCCCTGCAACTCGAAACTGGACTTCCGCGGTCCCCTCCAGTCCCCACCGGCGTGCCTGAGCGGGATACCGCTTCGCCCGCTCGATCCTCTGAAGCAGGAGTCGCCTCCAGGCGCCTCCCCTCTCCCCCTGCCCCACGCCTGTCCCGGGGCTTGCTCCCGGACCCGTTCCGGTCCCCAATCCGGAGCCATGGTCACCCACCGTTCCCCAGAAGCGACCTCCATCCCCTTCTTTACCCGAAGACCCCGCGTCCTCTCCACCGACGGCTCCACTCCCCGGTCGTTGTCTCCCGTGCGCCAAACCCACCTTCTCCTCTCTCTCCGGACCAGTGTGAGTTCTTGCTGAACTCAGCCCGACCTCTTTCTCCCCTTGGGCCTGATCAAGCGACACCGGGTCGGAAGATTCAGTGTCAGAGATCTCCCACGCCTGGGGGAGAACCTGCGGACCATTGATGGGTTCAGTCTTGGCCAAATGCGACGGGGTCGAAGTCGTCGGCACCTGTTGTTTCATCCGGGAAGGGGAAGGCGGAGCATTCAGTCCCACTTGCGGCCGAACCCTGGACCCTCCGGCGCTGCTTGCTACCCCTCCGCCCTCCGCCTCACCCCGACCCGTCGCCTCCGAGTCGGACGTGCCTCCACCTCCAGAGAGGCCACCGACGAGCATGACCTCCACGGCTCCCTGACCATACGGGACAAGGGGGGCCATAGCCCATGAGCGGATCAGGACGAAGATCCCCGCGTGGAGGAGCAGAGAAAGGACCCACGGGATCGAATGTTCGCTGAGACGATCTGACCAATCTCGCATGGACGCCGGCCTAAAGTAAACGCACCAAGTGCGTTTACTTCGGAGCAATGGAGCAGTGGTTCGACAGGCTCACCACCCTGAGGCCGTCGAAGGGTAGAAGAGTAGAGGGATTTGGAACCAATGGCCTCCATTGTGGTCTAATGCTCTATTGGTCCATTATCACAAGATTTAATAGGTTTGCACTAGTTGTAGAACCCCGAAAATTCAAAAATGGCGCCAACCAGAAAGTTCGCACCCGGAGCTGGCATGAGAAAGCGCGCCCCCCCAAAAGCCAGAACCCCCCACGGCTCATACCCAGCATCCGTGATGTTTTCCCCTTGCACGAAGAGGGAGAGGGGCCCCCGCCGGTAACTCACTCGTCCATTCATCACCCCATAGGCGTCCAGTCGCTCACTGACATTCGCCTCGTCCCCTGACAGAAATCGCTTACTCACGTAAAGCCCGGTGAGCGAAAAAGTCAGGCCCCCGATGGGATGAACGTTTACGCCGAGGCCCAGGCGATGCCGGGGGACGAGTGGGATGTCGTTTCCCTCGCCGACCGGCCCCGAGGTCAAAACCGCGTCGGATTCGAATGTCGCCTTGATGTACGAATAGTTGACGAAGCCGTCGACGAGCTCCCCGTATCGTCCCCTGAGCGTGACCTCAAGCCCTCGGCGCCGGGTCTTGTCTACATTCTCATTGATTCCGCCACCGGTGGTCGGATCGGTGACCACGAAGAAGATCTCATCGTCGACATCAGTCTGAAAAAGGGCCACGCTTCCCTCGAAATACCCTCCCAGACGGGCGCGTGTCCCTAGCTCGAAGGTCCGGGACGTGGGCGCGTCGAGATCTGGGTTGGAGGAAAAGGGGAAGAATGCAAAGAGCTCGTTCACCGTCGGGGTGCGGAATCCCTCCGAGTAACTGAAATAGACCACGATCTCGGGATCCGGATTCGTCACAACCCAGGTTATTCCCGCCATGGGATTAAAGCGTTCGAAGGTCCGGACGCGATCTTTCGTTGGGTCGAGCTCATCGGTGAAGTCGATCTGATCCCAGTCGTAGCGCCCTCCGCCGGTCAAGGTCAGGACCTCCGGAATCAGGTCGATGCTGTCCTGGAAAAAGATGCCCAGGACCTGCTCGTCAGTCTCCGTCTCGGACAGGGAAAGGGGAAATCCGGTGAATTGGGCGGAGCCCTTGCTGTCAAAATCGTTTTGGGTGTACTCCACACCGGCCACAAAGACATTCCGATGGGACCCGACTGTGGCCTCATGGGTCACCTGGGCAGTCACGCCACCGGTCAGGATGTCGGTTAAGGTCGTACTTTCGCTCGCAAGGCCCACATTGAAAATCTCCTGGTCAAGATCACGGACGAAGGCGTTGAGCGCGACGGAGAAGCCGGCCGGAAGTTCTTGCCGAAAGTTAAGGGCACCATGGTGGAGCGTCCGCTCGACGAAGTCTCCTGGGGTGATGTTCTCCGTCCGATCGTCCTCGAGCACATTTTCCGGGAGGGTGCCAGCCTGCTCGATGCGATCGTCAACAAAGAGGTAGGAGAGGGTGACGTCGGTTCCCGGGTTGCCAATCCGGCGCCCAACCTTGGTGAACAGCCGTCGGACATCGGCCTCGGAATCATCCCGAAAACCATCCTCGAACTCTTGCGTGAACCCGAGGTAGTAGTCGAAGTCCCCGACAGGGCCGCCGATACTCCCCCGGTATCTCTGGTGGCCAAAGCTGCCGCCCGCCGCCTCCAGCCTGGCCTCCGGGACCGGCCCTCCCCGTTTGGTCTGGAGGTTGACAACCCCAGCCAAAGCGTTCTTCCCGAAAATGGACGCGGTCCCGGGAATGACCTCGATCCCTTGCAGGTCCTTTACCGGGACCAGATCCCAGTCCACGACGTTGATATCCGGATTGTTGACCCGGACCCCATCGAGGATCACAGTCGTCGTCGTCACGGGTTCGCCGCTGAAGCCACGCATATCCAAGGTGGGTTCAAAGGCATTGCCAACGTTCTGGTAAAGAGTCATTCCGGGCTCGTGCTGAAGGACCTCTGGGACCGTGTTTGCCTCTGAGGTCTCGATCTCGTCCTCGGTCAACACCCGGACCTGGCCCGGATACCGCCGAAAATCCAAAGGGACGTCCAGCAGACGACTGCCCGAGACGACCACCTGGGGGAGGCGACGGATTTCCTGCTCCTTGCTTGTTTTTTTCTCCTCTGGTTTCTCCTGGGCCGAGGCTGGCCCGATCAGTGATCCTGCGAGCAGCGCACTGAGCAGCCAAATTGTAAAACCGTTGGAACCCATGGAACACCTCCTTTTCCGCGAAAGTGATGTTCGCCTTCCCCCGGAAAAGGTTTCCTGACTCGTGGATCATCATCCCCCTGCGTCTTCCCATCCCTCGATGAACTCGGGACAGTGACATGATGTAGGGAGACTCCCCACTCACAGTGGCGGGACCGTGCTGGACTTACACCAGCTTCCCTTTGATCCGGGAGCATTTCGGTTCAGGGTTCAGAGTTCATGGCTCAGGGTCATGTCTCGTAGTTCAGAGTTCACGGTTCAGTGTGCACGGTACATTCTTCATGGTCTCTGGTTCGCCGTTTATCGTTCACGGTTCACGGTAAAACCCGGGCGCTCAGTCTGTGAACTGTCGACTGTGAACCGTGAACGCCTTTAGAGGCGGGGGAGAATGCGGACCTTGCCCGTCACTGGATCGGTACCGATCCAGATGGAACAGCCGTAGGCCTCCTCAAGGATTTCCGGTTGCATCACCTCTTTTGGCGGACCCGTGGTGAGGACCTTCCCCCCCTTCAGCAGGAGGAGCCGGTCCGAAGACTCGATCGCCGCGTTGAGATCGTGCGAGACCAGGACAGTGGTCAGTCCGCGTTCGGCCTGAAGTCGCTTGAGCAGCCCCAGGATTTCGACCTGATGGCTGAGATCGAGGTGGGCCGTGGGCTCATCCAGCAGTAAGAGTCGGGGCTGCTGGGCCAGCGCACGGGCAATGACGACCCGCTGTTTCTCGCCGGTTGAGAGCTGGTCGAGATACTTGTTTGCCAAGTGAGCGGTCCTTGTCTCGTCCATGGCGCGCTGTGCCACGCGAAGATCCTCCGGAGTTTCACTGCCGATGCCCCGGGCGTATGGGTATCGCCCCATGGCGACGACCTGCTCCACGGTAAAGGGAAAGGCCATTTGAAATTCCTGAGGAACGACCGCCACCGTCTGGGCCACGTCTCGTTTGGTCAGGGCAGACAGGTCCCGTCCGAAGAGAGCGACCTTCCCCGCCTCAGGAACGAGAACTCGACTGAGAAGCTTGAGCAGGGTCGTCTTCCCCGCACTGTTAGGCCCGATGACTCCCAAGACCTCCCCCGTCTCGACACCAAGCGAAATCCCGTTAAGGACGCGGCCATTGCGATAGCTAAAGGCAAGGCCGTGAACTTCTACCGCTCTCATGGATAGATGCTCCGATACCTGCTGCGCAGAAGATACGCAAAGAAAGGGGCCCCCAAGAACGCGGTGATGACCCCTACAGGGATCTCCATGGGTGCTGCCACCGTCCGGGCTACAATATCCGCCAGGATCATAAAGATAGCCCCACCCAAGAGGGAGGCAGGGATGACTAGTCGGTTGTCTGGGCCGAGGCAGAGACGAACAGCGTGGGGAACCATCAGACCAACGAAAGCGATAGAGCCGCTGGCCGAGACCGCCGCACCCGTGACCAGACTGCAGGCGACAAAGACGATCCGTTTCACCCGCTCGGGCTCCGCCCCGAGCTGGGCCGCCGCCTCTTCCCCCGCCGAGAGGAGATTCAACGGGAGAACCTGGCCATAGATGAGCACGATGCCGATCAGCAAACAGCCCATAACGGTGCCAATCATGGGATAGCTCACGACACGGAGATTTCCCATGAGGTAGAACACCATTCCCTGAAGTTCTTCTGCCTGGATCAAAGCCGAGGCCAGCATGATGGCCGAGGCGAAGAAAAGGGAGACTACCACGCCAGCAAGAAGCAGCGTATGGACGGGAAGCCGACCGTCGATGCTCGCGATGCCATAGACCACAACCGCCGCAACCAATGCCCCCGCAAATCCGAAGAGCGGCAAGAGGAGGATGCCGGTCCCAGCGCCGAGGCCCGTCAGGACCCCCATCACGACCCCAAAGGCTGCCCCACTCGAGACGCCCAGAACATAGGGGTCGGCCAGGGGGTTCCGGGAGATCGCCTGAAACCCCGCCCCCGCTAACGCCAAGGCCGCGCCGACCAGACCGGCAAGGAGGGTTCGGGGGAGTCGTAGGCGTAAAACAATGGTCTCATGCGTCTCTGTCCAGGAAACGGAACGGGGGAGGAGTTTCCCAAAGAGGATGTTCATGATCTCGGGAAATCCCACCCGGACCGTCCCCACTGACAGGGCGAGCACGACGGATCCCACGAGCGCCGCGGTGAGTATGCCCAAGACTGTCATCAGACGGCCAATCGTCATGGACCACCTCTCTGAAGCAGGGCAGGGTGGAGCAGATCTGCCAATAACTCCACGGCCTCAGCGATCCTGGGTCCAGGACGATTCATCAGGTCGGGATCAATGACTCGCACTCCCCCTTCCCGAACCGCCGGAATCTCCTTCCACCCCGGCAAGCGGCGGAGGGCCTCCTCATCTTTTGGGCCGCTCCGATCAACAGCCAGAAGGATCAGATCCGGTTCATGGACCAAGACCTCTTCAAGGCTGTACCGAGAAAACGCGGGGCTCCGCACGACGTTCGCCCCCCCTGCCACGTCGATGAGATCATCAATGACCGTCCCTCGCCCGGCCACAATGAGGGGATCGATCCACACCGCATACAGGACTTTGGGTCTTCCGAGGCCGCTGACCTTCTGGGAGACCGCCGCCATGCGTCGCCGCATAGCGGCGATCAGCTCCTCAGCCTCGCGTCTTCTCCCGAGGACCTGCCCAACCTTGTCAATGGTAGCGAAGACCCCATCCATCCCCACTGTATTTATTCCAAAGACCGGGATCTGAAGCTGCTCCAGTTGGGTGAGGGTGTCCCAGCGGTTCGCATCAGCGGAGACCAAGACTAGGTCCGGGTGGAGTGTGACGATTAACTCCAGATTCGGGTTGATCCCGCCACCGACGACGGCTTTGACCTCGACCTCAGGCGGGTAGTTGGCATAGTCGGTCACCCCCACCACCACATCCCCTGCGCCGAGCGCATACAGGATCTCCGTCACGCTGGGGGCCAGCGATACAATGCGACGCGGCGGCCCCTGGAGTTCAACCCGACGACCCACCATATCGGTCAGGGTGGCCGCCTGAATCGGCAGCGCCCCTACGAGAATCAAGAGGACCACCGACGCCCTCGCCATGCTTTTGCTGATCACGTTTGCTTCTCCGGCCAGCCGATGCTCTCCTCTCCAGCCACGATCAACCGGGGAATCGGCAATTGACGATCCCTCCTGAAAAAACAACGAGCCCCAACCTCCCATCAAGGTTGGGGCTCCCATCGCCCTGAGATCTCCGGTGCCTCGCGGCACCTCCCCCAGCTTACGCGGTGGCCTCTCCCCTCGGAAGGCCTCTCAGAATCCGCAGAGCTGGGCAGGTTTCCTGGCTTGCGGGTCCTCTTACTCTCCGCGCCTTCCCATCCCGTTTCACGGGACAGTGGCCTGTGCGGATTTCATCACCGCTTACAGTTGCGGGGCAGCAGTGGAATCTCCCTGACTTTGCGGGGATACACCACTTTCCCTAGCACCCAGCCCCTTTCAGGTTTGCATTGGTACATACCGGAGAGAGATTCATCTGTCAAGCTGGTTTTCCAGGGTGTGCGGCAGGAAGCGCCAGATGCGAGCGAAAAGGTCGGCAGGCGTAAAGGGTTTGACGATATAGTCATCCGCCCCGTGCACCCCGCGGGCCTCCATCTCATGGTGAGTCCGGGTGTACACTTGGGTCATCATGATGACCGGCACCCAGGCGGTCTGCGGGTTATCCTTGATTTTGCGGCAGAGCTCGAAGCCATGCATCCGAGGCATGAGCACATCGGTGATGATTAAGTCGGGAGACTCCCGACTCAAATACTCTAAGGCCTCCACCCCGTCCTGGGCCGTCACCACCTGAAACCCCGCCTCGCTCAACAGATCGGTAAGGTAGGCCCGGAAGAATTTGGTGTCTTCCACAACCAGGATCTTCGCCCGGCCGTCGATGGAGGAATCCATGGTGACCACTTCCGGCCCCTGGGCTAGCACGCCGACGAGAAACTGGCACTGGGGACATTGCGTCTCGACCCTCGAGCCCGGGGCCGGCATCTCTTCGATGCGAAACTCATTGTGACAACCCGGGCAGGTGAGCGAGTACCCGACCTTGGCCGCCTCCAAAAATCTGAAGATTTCGGCCAGCTCACGGACCTCCGGGATCACCTCATCTGCCCCGGCCTCGACGCCGAGCACAGCATCGTCGCCGGTCGGACCCCCCTCAACACACAGGACGACCTTCGCTTTCGGACAAGACCGCCTGATATCCCGACAAATAGTCCACCCTTCCTCCCGCGACCGACTCACGTTGAGAAAGACCAGCGTGGGTTGGTCGGTCTTGGCCAAGGGGACCGCCGTTGCAAGGTTCGACGTGGTGATCACAGTAAACCCCTGGTCCTCGAGGAGTTCCTGCAATCGGGTGCGAGATTCCCGCTGGTTATCCGCTATGAGAATGTTTCCCACGCAGACCGCCTCCTTATACCTTATGATTCGACACGATTCTGCATTTTCGGTGCCAGAAAGGCATGCACGGAAGTGCTTAAACAGTAAAGGCAAAATGGGTCGCCTGTGGCATCGACATAAGGATGTGCGCACATCTGCAACGCTCTCTCGGTGACTAAAGAGGTGTATCTCAGAGCGCGGAGTTTTCCGAGGGCGGGCCCAGCGAAAGATAATAGATTCGAACCAACACCTGGACGTCTCTCCGCGGGTCGGGTAGCGGACTGTGACTTCACTACCGGCACTCTCCCTCAGGATCTCGCCTTTTGTTTACAAGGAATCGAGAGGTATGGTACTCGGCTCGTCGCCAAGGAGGAGGACCCGGACCTGACCTCCTGCTCGAATCTCCGTCTCTCCCGAAACACAGGCCAGCCCGTCCGCATTGACCATGGAGTGAAGCATCGCCGAGCCTTGATCCCCGGTGAGACGGACGGTGTATCCGGCATCGCTTCGCGTGAGCATCACCCGCAAGTATGCGGGGCGGCGATCCTTGTTGAGAATTGACTGCGAGGTGGTGGCGATGATGTCTGGATGAAAAAGACTGCGATGACCTTGCATCTTCCTTATGGCGGGTCGGACAAAAAGCTCGAACGTGACCATGCAGGAGACGGGATTGCCCGGCAGGGCAAAGACCGGCTTGCCCCGGAGCAAGGCAAAGGTAAAGGGCTTGCCGGGCCGCATATTCACCTTCCGGACCCGAACGTCGGCCGCCAGCTCTCGGAGCGTTTCAGCGATGAGGTCGTATTCCCCCACCGAGATCCCTCCGGTGGTCAGAAGGAGATCCGCCTGTACCCCCTCCCGCAGACGCCGGGCAATCAGGTCTTTTGCGTCCGCTGCTGCCCCTAGGAGAACCGGCACCCCCCCGGCTTGAAGGACTTGGGCCCCCAGGGCGTAGCTATTGCTGTTATAAATCTTTCCAGGGGTAGGCACCTCGTCCCATCGAAGGATTTCGTCCCCGGTTGCCAGGATGCTCACTCGAGGGCGTTGCCGAACCGCCACGCGTCTCCTCCCCACAGCGGCCAAAAGTCCGATGACGCCAGGGCGACAGACGGTTCCTGCTTGAAGGATCTGCTCCCCCGCCTTGACGTCCTCGCCTGCGTAGCGGACATTCTGTCCGGGCCTGACCTCCTGAAGAATGGAGATTCCCTGATCTGACGCCTGCGTGTCCTCCTGGCGAATAACCGCATCGGCACCCGGAGGCATGGGGGCGCCGGTCATGATCCTGAGGGCTTGCCCCTTCTCGAGAATTCCCTCAAAGATCCGACCCGCCGCGACGGTCCCGGCGAGCCTGAGCACCACCGGGTGCGCCTCGCTCACACCGCGAGTATCCTCGGCCCGGAGGGCATAGCCGTCCATGGCCGAGTTGTCCCACGGAAGAATCTGTTCCGGCGCGACGATGTCCTCGGCCAGGACCCGACCGAGGGCATCCAGGAGCTCGACATGCTCCTCGCCCAGCCTCTCCACCGAGGTGAGAAGTATCCGTTGCGCCTCCTCAACCGCAATCATCCCCAGACCTTCATTGGCGCTTTCGCTTCTTCTCTCCCAATCAGGAGTACTCCTCAGGGTCCTATCGTACAAAGGGCGCGGTATCAAGACAAGGTGTAATTTCGGAGTCAGCGTGTTGGGGGATACGTCGTGAAGACGACGGGACATCGGGATCGGGTGAGTGGAGGATTACTGGAGCAGGGCTTCAACTTCTTTGCGGCTCATGAGGAACGTGAGGCCGCGGCTCCGATCACGAATCGTCGTGATCAGCCCGCGAGAATCCTCTCGGCTCAGATCTCGAAACCGCATCAGGTAGACTTTGCTTGATCCATCCTTGTTTGAAACCACCAGGCCGACTTTTTGATATCGGGCAGGATCGGCGGTCTCAGCGTGCGTCCAGAAGGTGCTCTTTTCAGAAATTGATTCGAAACATGCGCTCCTTCGACACGCTTTTCCCTTGCTCCGCTCGGGCCAGCCAATCTCCCAGATCCATGCCCCACGAATGGATCATCTTCTTTTCTGCAGAGTATCTTAAGCGTCTCCCGTCGAACGGGTCGTCCGGCACTAGAGTCATATATTGCGGGACTAATTCCTTCAACGAAGACGGATGCCTTCCGGTCTCCATCTTATACGCCTTTAATGCCAGCAACACCTGCGTGACAGAGACCAGAAAATCATCCTCACATTTCTTTTCATGCGCCTTCCACCAATACTCCGGTGTGACAATGTCAATGAGAATCATGCCGACAAGGTTTTCGGTCACGAACATCTTCATCTTCGATGCAGGCGTTAATCGTTTGATCTCCGCATGTCTGCGTAAACCACATGGAACGCCCACGTCGCTGATCTGCCCTCGGACTAAATCAGCGTATAGAGTTTTCGTTTTGTTGGGCTGGAAATAAAAACTGTATTTTCTTAAGCGCTCCATCCGCTCGTCCATCTTCGATTTGAGCTTTTCCGACACCGCCCCATCTAATGCCGATGTGAAAAATCCATACTCATGCTTAAACGCATCAATCAGTCCCGCCTCGTTTCTCTTATATTTTTCCACTCTTCGCGCATAGGAAATCAATACGTCAGGGGACAACGTCGTGGACTCCACGATCTTCTGCATCCGCTCTAACCCGATGCGTTTCATATCGGCGGCGATCAGGTAATGAACGACGGTTCCCTGCGAATCCTGAATCTTCTGCCCGTTTTCGAGGATCTTCATCGTTTCGTTGAGAGCCGCTTCGTGTTTTCCCAGGCGAAACATATTTTCTGCGGCCAAGGAATTGATACGGGCAATCGTGCTCGCCGCCATGATCGGCTCAAGCGCAAAGTCGGCCAGCTCATCAATCGTCGGATCTTGGAACTGGAGTTTTCGGGCCGCCTCATCAAAATAGCGTCTGGCCTTCCGATTTCGCGACAGGGTATGCGCAACAAATTCGGGATCCCATTGCTTCCCCGCAAGGTGGTCTGTGAGCAGATCGGCGTTTTCTTTCGGCTGATACAGCGCCTCCTGGGCGTTTATGAGGGAATAATAGGCATTGTCCTCGCGAGCAATGCTGATTTGCCTCGGGCGCAGGTCGCTATCATTCGGAGGTGGAATATCCGCCGCAAACCGGCTAAGGATGGTTCCGAGGACAACGAAGATTGCGTAAAGAAATACGTTCATCGTGAGGTCCCCCAAGTCCCGCCCAGCAGCCCATGCAAATTTTAGACCCAAGGCTGAGGGTTCCAGGATCCCGCCGACCTCCTGAGTTCACGGGATTGCAGGCGTCTAAGTAATTAATTTTGGACTATTTGGTGGGAGGCGGGGCGGGGGACTCGGAGGGGGAGCGGCCCATCGAGGCGCGGACCTGGTCCAGCATCCGCTTGGCGGCCGTGGCATACTGATCGCCGGGGGGCGCGGTCTGAATCAGTTGCTCCCAGATCTTCATCCCCTCCCGCGGCTGGACCTTGCCCTGGAAAAGGACGAGCCCCTTCTCGAACAGGGCATGGGGGTAATTGGGCTGCGTTGCCAGCACCCGGTCGAACCGCTTAATGGCTTCGTCGTAATGCTCGCCCCGGGCGAGTAGCACGCCGATCTGGGTTAGGGCCTCCGGGTTTTCGGGGTCGCTTTCCAAGATCCTTCTGTATCCTTCGAGGGCCCGACGAAAGTCCCCCCGATTGAAAGCTTCATTGGCCTCTTGCAGAGACGAGGCAGGCCCCAAGACTCTCTCCTCCTGGCGGACAGTTGCGGGCATCCCCATCTCGCTATCCCTCGACGTGAGCGACATCCCGAGGAAAAAGCCGATGCCCACTCCGACCAACAGGATGATCGCCGCCGGGACCAGCAATCCAAGTCGCTGGGAGACCGGCGGCCGGCTGGCAGCGGGGGCTTTGGCCGATTCAGGTTTCTTCGCAGGCTTGGGGGGACGTTTCCCCTGCCGCTCCTCTTCCTGAAGCAAACTTGCCGCCTGCATCTCGTACGCGGCCCGAATCTTTTCAAAGTCCTCTTGCGAGAGGGAGCCCGCTTCTCGCTCCAGGTCGAGTTCGCGGATGGCATCGTAGAGCTTCTCCCGCCTGATCCTGAGATCCTCAGGCCCCTCGTCCGTTTCTGCCTCTCCCGTTTGCTCTTTTCGGCGCAAAAGGGGATAGGCGATGGCAACGACCGCAGCAATCGCGAGCAGGAGTGCAATGATGTAGATCACGGCAGCATCTTCCTGTGGGACCGGTTAGCCCCGATACGAAATTCTCCTCCGACTAAGACCCTCTGCATGGCTTTGGAGAAGCGCATATCTCCAGATCCTGGGCAGCCGCTCGTGGCCCACTCCAGGGGCGTACGCAGATGAATGCCCATTCCCGAGATCCTAGCCCTCAATCTTTTTTCGGATCGGGTTAGGATTGATCCTCGGCCAACTCGTGCCGGACTCTTTCCAGGTAGGCGGGATCCACCGGGGCAGGGGCCGCCTCAGCCACTGGATGCGTTCTCCAGCGTCTCAGGACAACAACAAGCACAGCCGCCCCGCCTGCGAGACCGAGGAAGGGGAGAACCCAGACCAAGAGGTTGAATCCCTCGCGCTTGGGAGCGAGCAGGATCCACTCGCCATAGCGCTCGACGAAGTAGGCCTTAACGGCCTCAGGACTCTCCCCGGCCTGGAGCCGCTCGCGGATCAAGTCCCGCATTTGGTTCGCCATCCCAGAAGGGGAATCGGCCACGGAGAGGCCCTGGCAGACCGGGCAGCGGAGCTCGGCTGCAATCTGCTCTACCTGTTCCTCCAACGAGACAGCGCCAAGCGGAAGGACAACCGTCATTGAGAGCACGAAAAGGGCCAGGCCGATCCCTGCACCGCGACGCGCCCCACTCCGTTCGACTTCCTCCCGTCTACGCATCACGGTCACGCCCCCCTTTTGATTCCTCCGCCCGCGGTGCGCGTTTCAGAAGCTCTTCGATCTGGGCCGTCAGGCCGTTTGCGGTCACGGCACCCACATGCTTGTAGGCGATCCGGCCTTCCTTATCGAGGACAAAGGTCTCGGGAATGCCGTAGACACCATAATCAATGGAAATCTTCCCTCCGGGATCAGGCCCGTTCGGGAAGGTGAACTTGAACCGATCCATGAATTCCCGGGCGGCCTTCTCGGTATCCTGGACGTTTACCCCAACGACTACGACCTCTCTGTCTTTATAAAAGCGCCAGGTGCCCTCGAGGACAGGGGCCTCTTCGTAACAGGCGGGAAAACACCACGAGGCCCAGAAATTGACCACCACAACCTTCCCTCGAAGCTCGTCGAGATTGAGATTTCCTCCATCGAAGAGGGCCAGCGCAAATGGCGGCGCTGGCTTTTCGATCAACGGGGAGGGAACGAACCTGGGGTCGGTCCAGAATCCGTACGCCAGCAGTAACAGCACGGGGATGACCGACAGCGGAATCAACACCTTTTTCATGGCTTCTCTCCCGCCCCCGCGGCGGAGAGGAACCGGGTCGGCAGCATAGCGATGAGTGTGCCGAGTGCCATGACCACGCCACCCAACCAGATCCAAGAGACCATCGGGTTCACCACTATCTTGACCACGGCCCAGCTGCCTTGCCGATCGAAGCTCCCCAGGATCACGTAGAGGTCCTCGTTAAAGCCGATCCAGTAATCCACCTCGGCGATCGGATCATTCGACCTTGGATAATACCGCAGCCCAGGCGTCATCTGTCCCGCTTCATGCTGATCGTTAAAGACGGTAAAGACGCCTTGCACCTTCACATGGGTTGGCCCTTCGCTGCTGGTGAGCCGGTCGAAGCGAACCTGGTAGCCCCCCGCCTCGAGCGTCTCCCCCTTTTTGAGCATCCCTTCTTGCTCCATCTTAAAGGCAGAGGAAGAGGCGATCCCGATGGCCAGCACGGCGACCCCGAGATGGACGACAAATCCTCCATAGCGGCGCCTATTTCTGATAAAGAGCTGACCCAGGGCCTGGATCGGTCCCTCTCCGGCAGTCTTCCTCCTAGCCCGGATTCCCCGGTAATACTCCTGAACCACGACCGCCGAGACGAAAACCGCCAACGCATAGGTCGCGAGAACCCAGGGGCCGCGGACGCCCAAAGCGAACGCGACCAATCCAATAACAATCCCCGCAATGCCCGGAGCAACCAGATTGCGTCTGACGCTCCCCCACGAGCCTCCCCGCCAGGGGATGACCGGCCCGACTCCCATGAGAAACAGGAGTCCCAACGCAATTGGGGCCGCCACATAGTTAAAGTAGGGCGCACCGACACTCACCTTGACCCCGCGAACGGCCTCAGCCAGGAGTGGAAAGATCGTTCCCAAAAAGACGGTAAAGCAGAAGGTGACCAGCAGGAGGTTATTAAAAAGGAAGGCGCTCTCGCGAGAGAGGAACGAGTCCACCGCCCCTTCGGTCTTGAGCTGATCGGCCCGAAGGGTAAGCAGGGTGACCGTCGAAAGGAGGATCACAGCCAGGAAGCCCAAAAAGAAATAGCCAATCGCCCCCTGGGTAAAGGCATGGACCGAATTCAGGATTCCGCTGCGCGTCAGGAACGTGCCGAAGATGACCAGGGCAAAGGTGAGCGTAATGAGGGTCAGATTCCAGACCTTGAGCATCCCTCGCTTCTCTTGGGTCATCACGGAATGAATGTAGGCAGTTCCGGCGAGCCACGGCATGATCGAGGCATTCTCCACCGGGTCCCAGGCCCAGTACCCCCCCCATCCCAACACGTGATAGGACCACCAGCCCCCGTAGAGGATCCCGCCGGTGAGGAACATCCACGCGAGGACGGCCCATCGCCTCGTAATGTACAGCCACTCCTCCCTCAGGCGGCCGGTGATGAGGGCGGCCATGGCAAATGCGTAGGGGACGGTGAAGCCGACGTAGCCGGAGTAGAGCAGCAGGGGATGAACGAGCATGCTGGTATCTTCCAAGAGGGGATTCAGTCCCCGCCCATCGGCCGGCACCGGGGAGTGCTGTTGAAAGGGATTGGCGGGGATCAGCATGATCAGGACGAAGAAGGCAGAAATGCTCATCAGGACGGCGGTCACATAGGGGATGAAATCCCGGTGCTTCCGTCGATACATAATCACGACCTGTGCCGCAAGCACGGCCTGCATCCAGGCCCAAAGCAGCAGGGATCCCTCGAGGGCGCCCCAGAGGCCGGCGATCTTGTACCAGACGGGGTAATTCCGACTGCTGTTAAACGCGACATATTGGATGCTGAAGTCGGAGGTAATCAGGGCATACTCCAGGCTGAGCAGGGCAACAGTCACGAAGACGCAGTGGGCCAAGACGGCAGTATAGGCGGACTCGAGGAGGGCAGAACCCTGTCGGCGATGGCCGATCATTGAAGCAGCCGCGCCATAAACCGCCACGGCGGCCGCAATCCACAGGGCTATATTTCCTAATTGGGACGTCATTGTATCAGCTCCGC
>CAYGBT010000016.1:0-37807 GCA_964348275.1 uncultured bacterium | reverse complement strand
TCAGCTCCCTTCCTGCTTGATCAGCGACTTATACAGCATCTCGGTGGAAGGCGTTTCTTCTCCTTCGGCGGGAGGATGATACTCCTCCGAGTGTTTGGCCATGATCAGATCAGAGTGAAACACCCCCTCGGGCGTCCACGTCCCTTCTACCACGGCCCCCTTCCCCTCGGTGAAAAGGTCAGGGGGAATCCCTTTGAATCGGACGGGGACCGAGGCCGTCCCATCGGTCATCCGAAACTCCATGGTCAACGTCCCGGGATTCTTGGTCAGGGAGCCTGCTTCCACCATCCCCCCAAGCCTCAGACGCTTCCCCAGGGCTTCGTTCCCCTGCGCCTGCAGCTCGCTGGGTGTATAGAAGTAGACGATCGCTTCTTGGACCCCGCCCCAGATGAGATACGCCACCGCCGCCACGATCACCGCTCCACCGATCACAACCCGGATCATGCCTCGGCTCATTCCTGATCCCCCCCGGCCACCCGGATCACACTCTCGCGACTCCGGATACGCCGCTTGATGCTGAGCAAGTAGCCGCCGAGGGCGACCGCAGCTGCCAGGTAGGCGGCCAGGATATAATTCCAATGTCCCATCATACCTCCCGATTCCGCTCGAGAATCTCCGCGTCCAGACGTTCCAGATGAAGCCGTTGACTCATAAGATACAGATAGAGCAGCGTAAACGCCGCCACGCTGACCAAAAGCGTAAAGAGCATTGGGGGGGCGATGGCGGACCCTTCCGGCCGCATGACCGACGAGGGTTGGTGCAAGGTCCGCCACCACTCCACCGACTTGTGAATGATGGGGATATCCAGGAATCCTATGATCCCCAGCACGGCGGCGAATCGGGCTCCACGAGACCGATCCTCCACAAAGGACCGGAGCATCAGGTAGCCGATGTAGATCAAGAGAAGAATGGCAGTCGTCGTGAGCCTCGCATCCCAGGTCCACCAGACCCCCCAAGTCCGCTTGCCCCAAATCGAGCCCGCGAGAATCGCCAGACCGGTAAAGACGACTCCCACCTCGGCAGAGGCATACGCGACCTGATCAAAGGTCTGATTGCCCCGCCAGAGAAAGAGGATACTGCAGATGAACACCACGAAGAAGGACAGGAAGGCCACCCAGGCTGAAGGGACATGCACATACATGATCCGCTGTACCTGGCCCATATAGGCATCGGGGGGCGCCCAGACCAGCCCCAAATACAGCAACGCCGTCAGGCCCACGAGGGTGAGAATTCCTAAGATCGATCGCACGCGTGCAGAGCTCACCTTACTCCTCCAACACAAAACTAAAGGTCAGAAAACCGACCACGAGGAAGACCGTGTCGAAGACCCCGAGCAGGCGGACCCAGTGCCCCTGTCCAACAATGCTCCCCTCCTGGAGAATCACCTGGGTGAGTTGAATCGCCGCCAGCATGACTGGAATGAGGAGGGGGAAGAGGAGGAGAGGTAGCATCGCCTCTCGGGCTCGAAGATGCGCCGCCATGGCGGAGAACAGGACCCCGATCGCCGAGATTCCTACCGTCCCGAGCAAGGCCACTCCCATCAGGCTCAGGAGCCTGCCCCAGAGATCGACGCTGAAGAGGAGTCCGAAGAGAAGAAAGGTCACCAACTCCACCGCACCTAAGAGCACCACCGCCCATAACACCTTCCCGAGATAGATCGCTCCCGGATCGCCCGGAAGCAAACGGAGGCCTTCCAGACATTCCTCTTCCCGTTCCATCTGAAAGGTCCGAGCCATGGCGAAGAGGCCCATCAGAATGAAACCGAGCCACAGTAAGCCACCCGCCGCCGCGCCAATCTGCGACCGGTCGGGACCCAGGGCAAAGTGAAACAAGAAGAGGAGAATGGCGCTGAAAAAGAGGAGCGTGTTGAGTCCCTCACGGTTGCGCCCTTCAATCCTGAGGTCCTTCCACAACACCATCCATGTCCGCTGAACGAAGTTCACGCCTCATTCCCCTCAATGTGCACGGCGTACTGTTCCTTGAGCGATTGAAGAGTCATCTCGCGTTTGGCCTCTTCGAATACCATCCGGCCTCCCTTGAGCATCACGATTCGATCCGCCACGGCGTAGCCCCCCGAGAGGTGATGCGTCGCGAGGATGGCGGTTCCCCCTCGGTGCCGGTAATCTTGAAGAAAATCGTTCAAGAGCTTCATCGTCTTTTGATCCAGGTTCGTATACGGCTCATCCAGCAACAACAGCGCGGGCAAGCCTAGCAAGAGTCGCGCCACCGCCAGGCGCCTTTTCATACCGCTCGAAAACGTGCGGACACGCTGGTCGGCGTGAGTCCCAAGCTCCACGCGGTGAAGCGCCTCCTCAATGGCGTTCTCGGAAACCGGCCTTCCTCCCATGGCGGCAAAGAACCGCAGGTTTTCCCGAGCGGTGAGATCTCCGTACACGTAGCAATTGTGTCCCAACACCGCTATCCGGCCTCGGATCGCGTCCTGGGCGCTCCCGAGATCGTACCCCAGCACCTTTCCCTTCCCCCTGGTCGGCCTGATGAGCGTGGCCAAGACCTTGAGCAGCGTGGTCTTCCCCGCCCCATTCGGGCCGAGCAGGACCAGCGTCTCCGCCTGCGGAAGAGTCAGGTCGATCCCCCTGAGCGCCCAGGTGGCCCCATACGCCCGTGAGAGCTTCTGAAGTTCGACAGCCAGTCCGTTACCCGAAATCTCGATCATCGCCTCGCCTTACCGGTCTGCCTCTCCCAGGACGAAGTCGATACTGCCAACGATGGCAACGACATCGGCAACCATATGCCCCTCCATCAGCTTCGGGAGGACCTGGATATTGACAAAGGAGGGGGGGCGGAGCTTGACCCGCCAGGGCTTGTTGGTCCCGTCGCTCACTACGTAAAATCCCACCTCCCCCTTCGGACCCTCGACGGGGACATAGGCTTCCCCAGACGGGACGTTGAAGCCGTGGGAGGTGAGGAGAAAATGATGAATCAGGGCCTCCATGCTCTGTCGGACGACCTTCTTCGGCGGCGGGACAATTTTGGGATTGTCAATGTTGACTGGCCCGCCCGGCATCTCTTTCAGGGCCTGCTCGACAATCCTGAGCGATTGCCGCATCTCGAAGATCCGCACGAGATACCGTTCGTAGGAATCACCGGCCTGCCCCAGGGCGATCTGGAAATCGTATTTTTCGTAGCCCGAGTAGGGATTGGATTTCCGTAAATCCCATGGGACACCGCTCGCCCGCAAATTGGGGCCAGAGAGCCCCCAGTCAATGGCCTCCTCGGCCTTGATCACGCCGATTCCCTTGAGCCGTTGGGTCCAGAGGGGGTTATGGGTCAAGAGGTCTTCGTACTCATCGAAGCGATGGGGAAACTCCCGGACGATCTGCTGAACCGCTTTGTCGAAACCCTCCGGGAGATCGGCCATCAGCCCTCCCACCCGAAAATAGCTCGACATCATCCGGGCCCCGCTCACCATCTCGTAGATGTCGAGGATCCTCTCGCGCTCTCGGAAGCAGTAGAGAAAAACACTCTGGGCCCCGATCTCGAGTGCCATGGTCCCTAGAGCCACCAGGTGACTCTTGATCCGGGTCAGTTCCGTCAAAAGCACCCGGATGGTCTTGGTCCGTTCCGGGACCTCGATCCCCAGCAACTTTTCCACGCTCAATACGAAAGCGAGGTTGTTCGACATGGGGGCGACGTAATCGAAGCGGTCCGTGACCGTAATGGCCTGCTGATACCGCTTCGACTCCATGATCTTTTCCATGCCGGTATGCAGATACCCGATGTGGGGTGTCACCTTGATGACGACCTCCCCGTCGAGTTCCAGGACGAGACGCAGCACTCCATGGGTGGAGGGATGTTGCGGACCCATGTTGACGAGCATCGTCTTAGTCTCGACGGCCATCGGAGTCCTCTCACCTGTGAAGTGGGGGGACCTTTGAGAGAGAGTCTGATGTACCCATTGTCCTGGGTGTAGAGCCCCCTGGGAGAACGCTACTTTTTCCACTTCAACAGATGATAGCAGCATCACAGTATGCACGCAAGGCTCATCGGCCAGCCGCCCATGCCGCGCCCTGGGGATCGGGGGGACACCCTTGTCCATACCTCCTAAACACCAAGTCGGGCGGCAGCCTCTGTGTGGACGATGTATCAACTGCCAGCAAGATCGGGACCACCGACAGGTACGATCTCCGAAATATGCCTAATCATCTAATTCTAACATAACAATTGATGTTTGGCTGAGGATCATTATTTCGGTCCAGCGAGGAGAATGGGACATCCATGCCCCGGGCGGTCAAAGGACCTGACAGAGGACGGAGGGCAAAGACAAAAGGATAGGCCATTAGGGGACTGGGACAATCCTGCCCAAAGGCACGACTTGGGATGTCCCAGGGCATATGCCTGGATGATTTCACTCTGCGTTGCGCGGAGGTTCCGTTTGCAGTAATCAGGCCGAGAGAGGTGGCCGGGCCTTTCCCGTCAGGTAAGCATCGCCTCGCACCTTGCCTCGGCTCCGCGCCTTCGTTAGAATCGTTTCTCCCCACCCCGGGAGATGACCATATGAATGCACACACTTCTTTTCTCTTTCCCAGTCCACAGCACGTGGAGATAACGGATGCCCGGTTTGTCGTGCCGGACGAGCCTCTGGTCCATCTGCCGCCCGAGCATTCATCTCTTCTGGGCGCCACGACCGAACGCCTGACACAGGCGTTACAGTCTTACGGGCTTCGCTTCCGATGGACCACGGCTACGGCCGAGGCCAAGATCACGCTCCACATCCATCCGGCCTCGCTCCCCACACCCCAGAGCTACCGGTTGGAGATTGATGACGCGGGCATCAGAGTGATCGGCACGGACGAGGCCGGGCTCTTCTACGGCGTCTCCACCCTCACCCAGCTCATTCATCTCCACACGCGGGCAACCGCAACGGAGTCGCCAACGCTGCCTGGCCTCCGTATCAATGACTGGCCCGACTTTCCCCACCGAGGTGTCCTTCTCGATGTGAGTCGTGACAAGGTCCCGATGATGGGGACACTCTACGACCTCGTGGAAATGCTCGCCAGTTGGAAAATCAACCAGGTGCAGCTCTATATGGAGCATGCGTTCGCCTACCGCGGCCATGAGGCGGTCTGGCAGCATGCCAGTCCCTTTACCGGGGAGGAGATCGAAGCGTTGGATGCCTTCTGTCGTAATCGCTTCGTCGAGCTCGTGCCAAACCAGAACAGCCTCGGCCACATGCACCGATGGCTGATTCACGAGCCCTACCGCCAACTGGCCGAATGCCCCGAGGGTATCGAACATCCGTTCAGCCCGGCCCGAGAGCCCTACGGGCTCTGCCCTGTGGATCCTGGCAGTCTGGCCCTGTTAGCCGACCTCTATGGCCAGCTCCTCCCGCATTTCAGCAGCCGTCAATTCAATGTGGGGCTTGACGAGACCTTCGATTTGGGCCTAGGCCGCTCCGCAACCCTCTGCGGGGAAAAGGGCGAGGCACGGGTCTATCTTGACTTTCTGCATGAGATCCATCGCCTGGTCACCCGGCAAGGTCGCACTATGCAGTGCTGGAGTGATATGCTGCGCCAGCGGCCTCAGCTCATCGGCGAGCTGCCCAAAGACATTATTGTTTTGGAGTGGGGATATGAGGCGGATCATCCGTACGTCGAGAACAGCCGTCTCTTTGCGGCTGCGGGGCTCAAAACCTACGTCTGTCCGGGCACGAGCAGCTGGAACAGCCTCGCGGGGCGAACGGAAAATGCCTTAGCCAACATTAGGAACGCAGCCGCGGCCGGGCGCGACACCGGGGCCATTGGCTTCCTGACCACTGACTGGGGGGACAATGGACACCTGCAGCCTCTTCCGGTGAGCTACTTGGGCCTGATGGCCGGAGGCGGGGTGAGCTGGTGTAGCGCTGACGCGACCAACCACCCTCAAGCCATGCAGCCGCTGCTCGATCTGCATGCCTTCCGCGACCAGGCCGGCGTAATGGGGCGCCTGGCATACGAACTGGGCAATGCCTATCAGCGCACTGGGGTCCGCTTGCATAACAGCTCCGCCCTCTTCCGCCTGTTGGTCATTGCCGATGACGGTCCCCTTCCCTCTTCTCTCGAAAACCTCAGCATTTTAAGCTTGGAAGAAACGCTCGCCTGCATCGACGAAGTGATGGCGCCACTCCCGAGGGCGCGCATGGCGCGGCCCGATGCCGAGGTTATCCTCAGAGAGTTTTGCTGGGTTGCCGACATGCTGCGGCTGGCCTGTCGCCTCGGCATCGCTCGTCTCAGGCAGGGAGCACACGAGCCCATCAGCGCTTTACCGATTGCGACACGAACCGATCTGGCCGATGACCTCCGGGTTCTTATCGAGCAGCACCGGGAGCTCTGGCTATGCCGCAATCGCCCTGGTGGCCTCGACGATTCCGCCGGCCGACTCCAGCGAACCCTAAAGCTCCTTGAAGGGTGAGTGGATGATCGATCCCTGGCCCCTTTGCACCAAAACCATGGACCCTTCGACCAAAACAAAGTATAAAATGAATATACGGGCGCGTAGGTCAGCCCATCACAGATGATGGAGAGCTCATAGATGTTTCGACGGAGTTCTGGATCGACCCTTTGCCCTTCCTGCGGAAAGCTCAACAGCGTTAATGCGCCCGTCTGCTTTTACTGCGGGCGGCGCAACCCGGGACTGTGGGGCTTTGGTCCCGGCCTGACACGACTTCTCGGCGGAATGAACTTTGCCCGCATCGTCACCGGAGTCTGCATAGCCGCCTATGTCATCTCGCTCCTCCTCGACGTTCGGTCTGCCTTCCGCCCCCGCGGGGTATTTGACCTTCTCGCGCCCAGCGGCGCTGCCCTCGATGCCCTCGGCATGACAGGCGCGTACGCCTGGGCGCTCGGGCGCTGGTGGACGCTTCTCACCGCGATCTACCTCCACGGAAGCCTCCTCCACATCCTTTTCAACCTGCTCTGGATCAACCAGCTTGCTCCGGCCCTCGAAGAGCTTTACGGCCGTTCCCGGCTCATCCTGATTTTTACCGGTGCAGGGGTGCTGGGTTTCGTGGCGTCCAACTGGGTCGGTGTGGCGTTCACCATCGGCGCCTCGGGGTCGATCTTTGGCCTCCTGGGCGCCATGGTCTACTACGGGCGCACCCGCGGCGGAACGTTCGGCGTGATGGTCCTTCGTCAGTACGGACAGTGGGCGGTCGTGCTCTTCGTCCTTGGGTTCCTGATGGCCGGGGTGAACAACTTTGCCCACGCGGGGGGCTTCGCGGGCGGGTACCTCGCGGCAATGACCCTCGGCTACAGCGATCGCCAGCGCGAAACCCCTGGTCTCCATCTGGCAGCAACCGGAACCATCGTACTGACGGCCCTCTCCTTTGCCATCGCCCTCTGGACCGGCTTATTCAGCTAGAAAGGGGCGACGGTAGCCGAATGCAGTGCTACCTGGTGCGACACGGCGAGGCGAAGGCCGATCTAGAGGATCCGGCGCGACCGCTGAGCGATCGCGGCCGCGAGGAAGTGACACGGGTAGGCCAACACGTCGCAGCCTTGGGGCTCAAGGTTACAGAGATCCTCTACTCGGGGAAACTTCGCGCCAAGCAGACGGCCGAAATCCTGGCCGATCATCTGTTGCCGAGCCGAGGGCTTCGCGAAATCGAAGGGCTGGCCCCTGGAGATCATCCGGCTAAGGCTCGAGCCGAGATCGAGGCATCTCGGGAGCCGATAATGCTCGTGGGGCACTTGCCCCATCTCAGTCGCCTCGCTTCGGCCCTGGTGCTCGGCGATCCCGAGCAAGAGATGATAGAGTTCAAGGCGGGGGCGATCGCGTGTCTCACCAGGGCCGAGAGCGGCTTCCACCTGCAGTGGGTCCTCACCCCCGACCTCGGCAGGGGACATTGGCGCTCATAGCGCTGCCACTCGAACAATAATAGGCTGCGGAATGTCGCAGCATTTGCCTCCTTAAACAAACCTATCGAATTCAAGGTACACGGTTTACGAAGAGCGTCCATTTTTAAATATGGTAGAATTTCCACATATCATGAACTCACACAAGAAGGTCACTTGATCTCCACACAGCCTGGAGGCTACCCTTGGCTAAATTCAGCATGGATGTACATCGTGAAGATAAGAATCGTCGCCTTCTGTTGATCCGCTTGCTGCAAGCTGCCGGGCTTTCCTTGGCGGCCTTGCCTGTGCCGCTCCGACGGGCATTTCCTGGAACGGCCAAGATCGGAACGAAACCCTCTCCCGAAGGACTTCGAAAACAGTATATGGAACACGCATTCGAAATGAAGAAACGAGCAGTAACCAGCGGAGATCAGCCTTACGGAGCTGTTGTCGTAAAGGACGGTCGAATCGTGGGCGAGGGGCCAAGCAGAGTCGTTATGAATGAGGACCCGACGGCGCACGCCGAGATGGAGGCGATACGGGATGCCGCCCGCCGATTGGGGACCAGAGATCTGAGCGGCTGCGTCATTTACGCTACTTCAAGGCCGTGTCAAATGTGTGAGACAGCGGCTTATTGGGCAAATTTATCGGGAATCTACTTTGGTGCTTCGTCCACCGCTGCTGGCGCGCCTCGGTATTCATCCTGCTAATTCCCAATCCCGACCCCTC
This sequence comes from uncultured bacterium, assembly GCA_964348275.1. Taxonomy (GTDB): domain Bacteria; phylum Methylomirabilota; class Methylomirabilia; order Methylomirabilales; family CSP1-5; genus CSP1-5. The sequence continues at coordinate 29,246 of CAYGBT010000016.1, read as the reverse complement.
CTCCGATCACCCCGGCTTCGCCCGGCCCGCCCAGACCTATGCCGTCTCAAGAGGCCTGGGGATATCGCGGACTGAATTAGCTAAACCGTGGAAAAAATTGGGCAAGGGGATGAGAGTTCTTTAAGCGTTCAACGGACGTGGTGGTCGATGCCGATATGTGCGTCGATGAACCGGACAATGCGTCGCTCATCGAAGTCGTTGAACTTGTGCAGGCGCTGCCAGGCGGTCAGCGCAATCCGTCTGTCCATGCCAGGGTAGGGGGCAAGGATCAAAGTATCATACCGCCGGGCAATCGCTTTCAGCCTCTCCACCAGCTCAGGGCAGCCGTCGGGACAGTTATACTGAATGATCACCCCGCCATCCTCGAGATTGTGGACCTGTTCCTCTTTGGGAAGCGGTCGGTCATGAATTCCCCATTTTGCCAGGTAATAGGTGTGGGGGCCCGAGGTGGGTGGATCGCTGTTGTACGGGACATGCGGGGCTGAGAGGTTCGAGAGATGTGCATTCCCCAAACTTGGAATCTCCTGCCAGGTGGCCGGCTCGGCAATCTTCGCATATGCCCAGTACCACAGGTACCCAAGACCAAGGACCAGGACAGCACCCAGGGCGACCCGCGTGACCCACTGACGCCGCTCCTGGCGTAGCCGCTGCTTGGCCCGCCGTGCCTTCGCCTCTTGCTTCCGGTGCCGCTTCGATCGTTTTCCCATGAACGAACTACCCTCCGATCCTTCGCTTTGCCACGGCTCCACCCATCACCCGACAAGCTCCCGAAGGCGCGCCGCATTCGCCACCGCGTATCCTTCCTCATCGTTGTTGAAGTAACTGTACACGTCAAGGCCTTGCACAAGCCACGCCCGGATCCGGCCGGCCCATGCCTTGAGCTCTCGCTCGGAGTATTTCCCTCCGTACTTGGCCCCCGGCCCGTGAAACCGGAGATAGACAAAGGGAGCGGTAATCATTTCAGGACACGGAAGGTCTTTTAGACTGAAAATGCAGAACCCGAGGTCTTTCTCTTGCAGTATGGCATACACCTGCGGCTCAAACCAGGTGACGTCCCGAAACTCAAAGGCATACCGATGTTTCGCCGACAGACAATCGGTGAAGGCGGCCAGGCGATCCGGGTTGCATTTGAAGCGCGGCGGGAGCTGGAAGAGCACGGGGCCCAGTTTCTCTTTCAGGATTGCGACGCGACGCAGAAATCTTCGCAAGGGCTCCCGGGGCTCCTGGAGTTTTTTCATGTGGGTAATAAAGCGACTCGATTTCACCGCAAAGACGAACCGCTTCGGGACCTCCCCGTACCAGTGACGAAAGGTTGCCGCCTCCGGAAGCTGGTAAAAGGTGTTGTTCAGTTCGACGGTCTCGAAGAAGGTCGCGTAGTGTTCGAGCCACGCCTCGCCTGGGATGTTCCTGGGATAAAAAACACCCCGCCAATGAGCATAGCTCCAGCCCGAGGTGCCGATGTAGACCCTCCCTCCATCATGCTGCTTCCACACCGAGTCTCTCCACGTTCTTCTCCTCCCCGAGGATCATCAGGATATCTCCCTGCCGAACGACCTCTGTCCCCATGGGGTTCGCGACAATGCTTGGTTGCGCGCCCTTGGAGGCTCGCCGGATGGCAAAAATCGTCTCTAGTTGGACCTACTCGGGCCCGCGCTGGATTTTTTCTTTGTCACTCAGCCTTCGTTTCTTCGGCTGTTGCTGACTCTGTGGGTCCCTGGTCCTCTTTACCGGATGTGGCTCCGACCGCTTCCGCCGCCCGGACCGCTGCCTCCGCCTTGGCCCGAGCCTGTTGCGCTCCCCGGGCCGCTCTTCTCGCAAGCTCTTCCGCTTCGCGGGCAGCCGCTACAATCTCCTTCCTGTCGCTGTCGTCGACATTCACTGGCCTAGCCTGCGCTTCGCGGAGCTTCTGCTCGGCCACTTCTGCTGCCTTCACCGCCTCCTTCTCCGCTGCCTGAGCCTCCTTTTCAGCATCCGCGACAGCGTCAAGGGCCGCGGCAATCTCTGCAATCTTTCCCTGCTCAGGCTCAACGTCCAGAGCGATATCTTCGGCTGCAAGGACCAAAGCCACTACCGGCAGACGAGAGAGCAGGTCCTCGAGTCGACTCCCAAAGGGATCCGTCGGTTGATCCCCCCGAAGTCGCAGGGGAAGAAACACGAGGGCTGCATCAGCGGATCGATCCACCACGCTATCGGCACTGATTTCTGCGACAACTTCTGGTTCGGCGGTGATCCGTACCTCTTCAAGTGTTTGCCTGAGGCCTTCAAGAACACTCTCTGAATCCTTTTCGGATGCGGGAGCGAGCACCCGAATCTTTGCCTCGCTCCACTCCTCAGTCCGGGTCATCAGGTATGCAAGCAGAAGCATGAGACGGCTGGTCGCGTTGCCCCACCACCAGACGTCGACGGTTCGGTCCTCGGAAGACCGCGCTTCGATAGCCGCCCACCCGTCATCCTTCGCATCCAAGACGACCACGTTGCAGCCCAGCCGGATGGCTGCGCGGAGGTAGCGGCCGTAGCGCCGCTCTCCTGAAGAGTCTTCGGCTTCTGGGATCTGCTCGATCCAATTGAGAAGGACGGTATTGGCTCGGATCGGTCCAATACCGAAGGATTGGATCAGGGTCTGGGCCCCCGTAAAGAAGTTCGAGGTCGCCACCACCAAGGCAAAAACCTTTAGTTCATGCTCCGCAATGTCCGTGCGAAGCTCCGCCTCCGCCTCCGCACGGAGCTGGCGCATCCCTTCCCCTTCACCCTCCAAGATCCGCACCACGGTCGTAAACCCGCTGCCGCCCTCGATCCAAGAGGAGAAACGCAAAAGGTACTCCCGCCTGGGGGGATCTTTGGAAAAAACGAGTAGGCGTGGACGCCAGTCACGCGGATGCTCTGGCTCGGCATCCACCGCCAACAGGTGCTCGCGGACGCGCTGAAAGTGGTAGGAACGGCGGCTGTCAGCCCAGCGGGCTGGCCCAGCAGCGCGCTGGAGGTATTGATAAATAGCAAACAGAACTGCAATGGCGACCGCGCTGGCTGCCAAATCAATGGCTAACATCGCCGCAAGACACCCGACTGCCCCCAGCAGGCTGAGGCGGGCGTCGAACCAGCGGAACCGGGGGCGGAACGAGGGGCTGGCAGCCCGTGCCTCGTAAAATGTCGCGTAGTTGAGCAAGCCATACGAGATCAAGAAGAACATCGACACCACCGGCGCGATCAAGTTGAGGTTTCCAAGACCGATCGTGGCGAAGGCGATCCCAGCGGAGAGCAGGACCCCGCGTCGAGGGTTCCCGGCCGGGCCGGCGCCCTGCGCGAAAAGTAAAAGGAAAGGAAAGATGCGATCGCTTGCTATGGATTGCAAAATGCGGGGGGCGCCGAGGAACGCGGCGATAGCCGAGGACAACGTGGCAGCAATTACGCCAGCATCAATGAGCCAGTCAACACGGGCCACATGTCTCATGACTTCGTAGTCGTGAATCAGAGCCTCGCTGGGCGATGCCGCGGCGAACACGACCGCCGCACCAAGGTACACGACGGTCGAGACTCCCACGGCCGTAAAGGTGCCGATCGTTATGCTCTTGCCTGGGTCTCTGAGGTCACCGGACATGCTCACGCCTTGGGTGAACCCGGTGACCGCGGGGAAGAAGATGGCAAAGAGAACCCAGAACTTGGGCGCGGCGGCAGGCGCCGCCCAGTTGTCGACCAGAACCGCCCTGTCCCAGTGGATCACCCCGCCTGCGAAGAAAGAGACAAGCGCGGCTGCCAGGACGCTCATCACGACATACTGAAGCCGAGTGGCCCAGTCGACGCCCAACCAGGCGAAGATGAACAAGAACGCCACCGCAAGTCCGGCGATAACCTGTGGCAGAGCCTTGTGCCCTTCCGGCAGCATCCCGGCCACCGCCTCGCCAAAACCGATACAGTAGAACGCGATAGAGACCGACTGGGCAACGACGAGGACGATGCCAATGGCACCGCCAAACTCCACACCAAGCGTGCGCGAAATCACATAATATACGCCACCCCCCTTGACCTTCAGGTTCGTGGCAATCGCAGCCAGGGAAACGCTCGTCAAAACCGAGAGAGCGCTGGACAAAGCGATGATGACCAGTGCACGTTCCAACCCCGCGTTTCCGACAACGTATCCCAGCCGCCGAAACAGGATAATCCCAAGGATCGTCAGGACGCTCGGTGTGAACACACCGCCGAACGTTCCGAGTCCGCCCCTTGTCCGCTTAGCGTCAACCTTCCCTCGCATTTCCTGCCTCGTTCTCGCCTTACCTCAGGGAACCGCGCCGGAGCGCCGAACGGCAAGGATCCGCCACGCGCTCCGATCCACTCGTTGAATGCTATTTCAAGAAACATAGGAATGTCAAAGACTTACACGACTCAACGCTCCCCTGCCTCACTTAGGGCTTTTATGTCTCCCCTTTGCCCCTGTCAAGGATTTTTCCGCTGCGCTGCCTTGAAGAAATGGAACAACGATGGTACGGTGGATACCGAACAACGTCGGCCTTGCGATTCGAACAGTATGAAAACCTTGATCCAGGCAGGCCATTGTGCAAACTCCAGACTCGATCGATTTCGTTGCTAGACGGCTGGCCAGGGCACACCTCAGTGAAACCGAAGACGCAGTACGGAAGTCCATTTTGAGGACCTTTGTCAAAAGCGGGACGTCGCCAACCATCGACGACATTGTGATGCTGTTCCCGCGACTGTTCCACCAAGATGTCGCGCACGCCTGCCGTCGGCTTGCAGAGAATGATCTCATTGTATGGGAAGAGGAACACCAGCGCATCCTAAGCGCGTATCCCTTCTCTGGACCTCCTACCCCTCACGTCGTTTACCTCGAAGGGGGGCCAACCGTCTTCGGCCTATGCGCCGTGGATGCCCTCGGGATACCGGTGATGCTGGGCCACGGCGCCAATATCGTATCTCGTTGCGCACATTGCCTCACGCCTGTCAAGGTGACGGTCACCTACCACAGCATCGACTCGTACCACCCGCAACAGTGTCTCGTCTGGTTTCCCTTGGTAGCCGAGGCCTGCTCCCCTCTGGCGGAATCCCGATGTCCGGACATTAACTTTTTCTGTTCGAAGGAGCACGTCGATGCCTGGGGCCGAGCCAAGGGTCGGCCCGAGGGCCTTTTGCTGACGATGACCGAGGCGTTTGAAGCGGGACGGGAAATCTTTGGATCACTTTTGGTACAATAAACATCGCTGCTGCACTGAAGACAGCCGAGAAACGCAAGAGCCTATCGACACGCTTTCACCACAGAATGGAGAAGATCATGGCGAAACAGGTGATCGTCTATACCCAACCCGGCTGAGGGGCCTGCGATCAAGAGAAAGAGTTTCTTTCTCAAAAGGGTGTCGAATTTATCGCAAAGAACATTCGGGAAGATCAACAGGCCCTGCAGGAACTGCTCAACCTCGGGATCAGGGCAACTCCTGTCACTCTCATCGACGGTGAGATGATCGTCGGCTTCGACCGGGAGAAGATCGCGCGGCTCCTCGAGATAAGCTAGGGCTATGCGACCACCTTTCTCGAGCCGCGCTACAAAAGATCTCCCTGCGCTCGCGCTTTGGTGAGGGTGCCTAGAGTACAGGAGACGAGTCGAGGGCCATCAGCGTGCACAAGCGGAAGGCGATAGTCATTTACGACGGCGACTGAGGGCTTTGACAGCGGCTGGCCCGGTGGGTCCACCGGCGGGATCACGGCAAGCGGCTCGAGCTGATTCCTTTCCAGCAACCGAACCTCGAAGAATGCTTCTCAGGCATCACGCGAGAGCGCTGCCGTGAAGAGTTGCACCTGATCGACGAGGGGAACCACATTCTTACCGGCGCCGAGGCCGTGCGCGAAACGCTCGCAAGACTCCCCAGTGCACCGTTAGTGACCTTTCCCTTTTACCTTCCAGGAGGCATGTGGCTGGCAAACCGAACCTACCGCTGGGTCGCCCGGAACCGAGCATGGCTTTCCAGGTGGCTCGCATAGAGGCGAGCCGACGACCGTTGACGGCTCGACTGAGCTCGCCGAAGTCCGATGACCGACAAGAACAGCTGCAGCAACGTGTTAGGTCTTGGGTATTAGGTGTTGGGTCTTGCGAACACCGGCCACCAGTGACTGGTCTTTTAGCGTGCTAGCGTTCAAGCGACCGGAGGAAATCGCGCACCAGAGCATCGAGGTGGTCGCGGGCCTCACGGAAGGCGATCAATGTCTCCTCTCGTGGGCGGCCACTCGCGCTTGCAGGGTCCGGGATAGGCCAGTGGAATTTCTGGACGTTTGGAGGAAGAGCGGGACAGTGCTGGTCAGCGTGGTCGCAAACGGTAACAACATAATCGGCTGCCCGGAGCATCTCATCCGTCAACGCCTTCGATTGTTGGTAAGACACATCGATCCCCTTCTCCATCATCACTCTTGTCGTCTGGGGATGAAGCCCTTTGGGGTCAGTCCCGGCGCTTGAAGCCTCCACCCGACCTTCGCCGTAGTGGCGGGCAAAGGCCTCGGCCATCTGGCTCCGGGCCGAGTTCCCTGTGCAGACAAATAGGACCTTCATTTCATCCTCACCGCCAGCAAGTAATCACCTCTACACCAAGTAGCTAAATCGCTCCCCCGACGACCGGTAAGAGCCCGAAGATGCCATGCCGCCTAACTTGCGCTCCGCCAGAATCCCTCCCAGACTTGTATGCCGCTATGATACGGCCTCCGTGGTGGAAATAGCAAGCGCTTGCCCCTCACTGACGGTCAAGACACGCGATGCGCGCTGATCTGCCAGGTCCACTCCAGCCTTCCGGCAGGAAAGGGACCAGTTAACCGCGCGTTGACCCCCGGGGCGGTCGGCCAGGTGCTGGTGACCTCCCCGAAAGGCCCCAATCCCCCTTTTGGCACTGATTTTGCTCAACCTTCCGGTACTCTGGGGAAAGCCATGAATGCAGCCCCCTCCCTGCCCTCCCCGTAAAAAGCAGGGGATGTCGGTGAGGTAACGTTGCCTCTCGTGCCTTAAGGTGCGACCGCGCACGTTGAGAGAATAATGGCAGGCGACATTGAGCTTCGAACTCACAGAAGGACCATGTAACCGCCAGGACTAATGACCGTGCTGAAAATCTCAGAAAAGTCGTCGAGAAGCCGGGCATTTGTGCTCCTACGCTACACGCTCATCATAGCCATCGCCTACCTGATGCTGTCCGAGCACGGAGTCTCGGAACCCCCAGCGAGCCTCATTCTGCTGGTCATCGCCGCGCTGGCGTCGAATGTGGTGATGGGCCGGCTTCCCGCAAGGATTACGGATACAACGGCCTTCAATGCGGGCATCATCCTTGTCGACACTGTGTGGATCACGGCAGCTTTACTCTACAGCGGTTACTTTGGGCCCGATTTCTTCTACGTGTATTTCTTTGTACTCCTGCTTGCCGCGATCGGCGAGAACTTGTCCTTGATCGCCATCGGCGCCATCATCGCGTCCACAGCGTACGTTTACATTCTCTCGAATGCCACCCCGACGATGTCGCTGTGGACGCCCTCATCGCTCATCCGCATCCCGTTTTTGTTCACCGCCGCGGCATTCTACGGCTACCTCGTAGACCGTGTGCGTCGCGAGCAGCAGCGTGCGCGAGTGGAGGCGGAGACAGTGGCGCGCCTAGAACACGAAATCTCCGAGCGAAAGCGCGTAGAGGATGATTTGAAGGCGGCGAAGGATTACGCGCAGAACCTGATCAACAGTTCCTTAGACATCATCGTCTCCACCGACGTGAACAGAAATATCGTAGAATTCAACCAGGCCGCCGAACACGCTTTTGGGTACGGCAAAGCAGAAGTCTCGGGAAAGCCAATAGATCTCCTGTACGCAGACCCATCCGAGGGCGCACGAGTGTTCGCCGCCGGATCGAAACATCATCAGTTTATAGGGACAATAAGGAACAAGCGAAAAAACGGCGAAATCTTTTCCTCCTTCCTCGCCGCATCCGTGATCCGTGATGTGAACGGCGCGGTGATAGGCGGTGTGGGCATATCGCGCGACATCACTGAGCGGAAGCGGGCGGAGGAGGCACTGCGCGAGAGCGAGGAGCGATTCCGCACGCTCAGCAGTCATGCCCCAGTAGGTATTTTCTTGGCTGATCCCCAGGGTGACGCCGTATTTGTGAACGATCGCGTGTGCGAAATGGCTGACAGGCCGCCGGAACAATTTCTCGGGAAAAATTGGTCTGTTGCCATACACCCAGAGGATCGTGGACGCATTGAAAAGGAATGGGCCCATGTAACGAAGGGAGGCAACGAATTTTCACACGAGTTCCGCTTCCTCACGCCTCAAGGTAAAGTTACCTGGCTCCAGTCCCGTGCGATGACCCTGCGTAATGCCGCAGGAGAAATCACCGGACACCTCGGCACGCTCACGGACATCACGGACCGCAAGGGGGCGGAGGCAGCGCTGCGGGAAAGTGTGGAACGATACCGTACGCTGTTTGAGCATGCCCCTATCGGACTTGGCGTCGCTGATGCGGAGGGGAACTTGCTTGCGTTTAACACCGCCATGCTCGCGCCAGGTGGGTATACCCCTGAGGACATTGCAAGGATAAGGAACGTAGTCCATTTATACGAAGACCAGAATGAAAGAGCGAAAGTATTGCAGATTGCCGAGAAGCAGGGCTTCCTCCACCAGCAAGAGGTGCGGTTTAAGCGCAAAGACGGCAGCGCCTACGATGCTCTCCTCAGCCTAACACCAGTAAGCGTAGACGGCCGACGCAGCTGGCAAGCGATGGTTCAGGACATTACACAGCGGAAGCGGGCGGAGGAGGAGCTGCGAGAAACGAGGAGCTACCTCGCCCGCCTGATCGAGAATTCAACCGATGCCATCATTTCGACGAACAAAGAAGGGAACGTGATGCTCTTCAACAAGGGGGCCGAGGCCCTGCTGGGTTACCAGCACGCGGAGATTATCGGCCAGCGCGTGAGTGTCGTCTACGAGAGTGAGGAGCGGGCGAAAGACGTGATGCGCCAGATGCGCCAGCACGGTGGCACCGTGACTGGGTTTGAAACCACCCTTCGGGCGAAAAACGGCACCCTCATCCCGGTGCTGATCTCGGCCTCCATTCTCCTTGACGCGGAGGGTCAAGAAGCCGGGACCGTGGGGTTCAGCAAGGACCTCCGGGAACGCAAACAGGCGGAGGAGGCGCTGCGAGTGCAGACGAGCGAGTTAGCCGCCCACACTGAACGCCTGGAGGCTCTCGTCTCTTTGAGCAGCGCGGTGAGTGCGACCTTGAATACCAAGGAGGTCTTTAGTCTGATCGTGGAGACCGTGGTCCGCCTGCTCGATGCTTCGCTGGCCCGGGTTTGGATAGTGGAGGAGGAGAGCGGGGACTTGGTGCGACAGGCCAGCGCCGGGGACACTGACTTGATAGACTACCCGCGGCTCCGATTCCGGCCCGGCGAGGGCATGGTGGGGAGTGCCCTACTAGGGAAAGAGACCATTTCGATCATTCGTCCTGCCGAGGATCCGCGGTATCTCCACACGGGATGGGCCAAGGCTAAGGGAATCAAGGCCGTCGCTGCCATTCCCCTCATGGTGGGAGACCGCGCCCTGGGCGTATTGTCTGCCGTCCGGCGCATCGAAAAGCCCTTTAGCCCCGAAGACCTCCGGCTTCTGACCCTCTTCGCCAACCAGGCGGCCATTGCCGTTGAAAACGCCCGTCTCTTTCAAGAAACCGGTACGCGGGCCGAGAAGCTGCGGGTCCTGGCCGAACTCAGCCGGACGATCACCGCCACCTTGGACCCGCAGCAGGTCTTCGATTCGATCATTCAAGCCAGCTCGGAACTCCTGGCTGGTCCTATCGTCTCTCTCTGGACACTGGAGGGAAAGGAACTCTGCCTCCGGGCGAGCCTGGGATTGCAATCCCACCTACGGTCCCACCGGCGCTTCCGCCCCGGCGAGGGCATGGTGGGCTGGATCGCGCAAGAAAAGCAGACCGTGGTCGTCCCCGAGTTTGCCGAGGATCCTCGGGTTAAGAATCGAGCGTGGGCAGTGGCCGAAGGGCTCCATGCTTTCGCCGGGACGCCTTTACTCGTGGGGAACCGCTCCGTGGGTGTGCTCGCCGTCGTCCGCAAGTCCTCCCGGCCCTTCGGCACGGATGAAGTGCAGCTCCTCACGGCCCTTGCCAATCAGGCAACCATCGCTATCCAAAATGCCCGGCTCTTTCAGGATATCAGGCAAAAAGCCGAAAGGTTGCAGGTCTTGAACCGACTGAGCCGAATAGTGGCCTCTGCCCTGGACCCCCAGCAGGTGGTCAATGCGGTCGTCCAGGCCGCAGCCGGGCTCTTTGAGGACTCTGCGATTAACCTCTGGATCACCCAGGAGGACGGCAATACGGTGGACCTGGCCGCTCATGTATCCCGCCACCCTGACCTCAAAACGTGCAGGCAAGTTCCGATAGGCGAGGGCTTGGCGGGCTGGATCGCCAAGGAGAAAAGGCCCCTGCTGATTGCCGACATCCAGAACGACCCGAAGGCTAAGAACATAGACTGGCTCGCGGCTGAGGACTTCCATGCTTTTATGGGCGCTCCCCTCCTCCTCGGGGAGAAATGCCTTGGAAGCCTGAACGTGTTTCGGCGTTCTCTCAAAACCTTCGATCTAGAGGAGCGAGACGTGCTCTCTGCCCTTGCCCATCAGGCAGCCATTGCTCTGGAGAATGCTCGGCTCTTCGACCAGGTTGCGCAAGGTAAACGGGAGTGGGAGGGCACATTTAATGCCATCTCTGACGGCATCGTCTTGCTCGACGAGCAGGGGGCCGTCTTACAGGCGAACCACGCCTTTGGTTCGTGGTGGTCCACTCCCACCGAACTGCTCATTGGCGCCTCCTGGCACGATCTCTGGACTCGGACCGGTATCTCGTCTGCCTGCCCCCACTGCGAGGTCTGGAGGGTGAAGGGATCGGTCTCAACCGAAGCCCACCTCCCCGCCTCAAAGCAAACCCTGGCTTTCGCCGCCTTCCCCCTTCAGCCTCGGCCATCCGAGCCCCTCGTCGGGGTCATCCTTGTCATCCGAGACGTCACCCGGCGGAAGCAGGCAGAGGAAGAATTAAAAACGACTCAACTTCAACTAATGCAGAGCGCGAAATTTGAATCGGTGGGCCAGTTGGCGGCGGGGGTCGCACACGAAGTCAAAAACCCCCTGGCCATCGTCCTGCAGGGTCTTACGTACCTCTCAAACGCCGTATCGAAAACGGATGATGGTCACATCGCCCTGGTCCTGGAAAAAATGGATAACGCGGTCAGACGAGCTGATCAAGTGATCAAGGGCGTGTTGGATTTTTCTGCCCCCAGCAGGGCAGACGTAACAGCTACAGAGCTCAACGCGGTGGTGGACCAGTCGCTGCTGCTGGTGAATCACGAGTTGGTCAAGGGTGGCGTCACCGTAGTGAAAGAGCTGGAGGAAAGGCTCCCTTTGATGAAACTTGATCCGCAAAAAATCCAGCAGGTCTTCGTCAACCTGTTCATGAATGCCATCCAGGCCATGCCTGAGGGGGGGACGCTCACCATCAAAACGGGCATGAGGCAACCGGCGAAAGTCAGCCATGATGTCGGTCGCCCCCAAACCAACCAGTTCGAAACCGGGGAGACGCTCCTCGTGGCCGAAATCCAAGACACAGGCACTGGCATCCCCGACGATAAGCTCGACCGGCTCTTCGATCCGTTCTTTACCACCAAGCCGCCCGGACAAGGGACCGGATTAGGGTTAAGCGTGACGCGGAAAATTATCGATTTGCACGGGGGAACAATAGATATCACAAATCGGCCAGAGGGGGGGGTCCGCGTAACCCTCACCTTCACGACGGAAGGAGGCAACAGTGATGCGGAAGAAACGGATTCTACTCATTGACGATGAACCGGATTTTACCCATCTTCTGAAGTTAAACCTGGAGAAAACCGGGGCCTATGAGGTGAGAGAGGAGAACCGACCGGAACGCGCCCTCGCCACCGCTAGGGCTTTTGAGCCAGATCTCATCTTCCTGGACGTCGTGATGCCCACCAAAGATGGCGGCGATGTCGCAGCCCAGCTCAAAACCGATGAGGCACTCAAGGAGACGCCCCTGGTGTTCTTAACCGCTGTTGTGACAAAAGAAGACACAAATCAAACAAAGGGCACGATTGGCGGGCATGCGTTTATCGCAAAGCCTGTCAATTCAGAAGAATTGGTGGCTGCGATCGAAGCAAATCTGCGAGACTAACCAGGGGGAAAACGACATGTCTAAGAAGAAGATCCTTATAATCGACGACGAGGGGGATTTCGGCATGCTGCTGAAGTGGAACATCACTAAAGAAACTGAATACGAAGCCTTGGTGGCCACAAGCGGCGAAACTGGCCTCGAGCTTATCGAGAGGTGCAAACCTGATCTGGTCCTCCTCGATATTATGATGCCAGGCATAGACGGGCTGGAAACGTTGAAGCGGATCAAGGCGACCGATCCTGACCTGCCGGTCGCGATGGTGACAGCCGTCTACAAGGAAGAGGAGGCAAAACGATGCTTTGAAGCGGGGGCGTACGAGTACGTCACGAAACCCGTCGATTTCGAGTACGTCAAGACCGCCCTATTGGTTAAGCTCTTCTAAGTTGCGCCCCGGGCAGGACGTTCCAACCAGCTACCCCGGTTTTGCTGCTGCGCCGCCACGTCCAAGGAACTCCGTCACTTGGGCCTGGTCCCTCCGGCGCAAAAGGGACATCTGATGTCGGGCTCCCTGTTGCGCCCTGCACCCTTACGGGACAGGCGTTACATCGCAACGGGCAAGCCGCCGACATGGGCGCCCGAAGAAGGCACGTTTTTTGCATACTTACGCCGACCAAGTCACCAACCTTCTTTCACCGCTTCATCGTCCGACCCCTCGACGCGCGGCTGCAGGAAAGCCACGCCCCCCTTCCCCGCGTGTTTGGCGGGGGAGAGAGCAAGTCTGAGGAAGTTTGAATGCAGAAACGCCCTGTCCTCGTTATTGATGCCGATGACGAGATTCATGAGCAGGTCATGTCTGCCCTCAGGGATCCGGGCTACGAAGTCCTGGCGACCACGGATGGGCTACGCGGGATTGAACTGGCCCGGGCGGCGGAACCCGCTATCATTCTCGTGGACTTGAGTCTGCCGGACGGCGACGGCATCGACACGTGCGAGCGCCTGAAGTTAGACCCATGCCTCGGCTATATTTCCGTGGTCGGCATGACGGGTTTGCCGGACTTGTCTTACGTCGAAAAGGCCATTCGTGCCGGGGCCGAGTTCTTTGTCGCCAAGCCCCTTGGGGCGGAAAACCTGGTGCATGCAGTACGATTGGCCGCGGAGGCAACTGCGGAAGATACACCAATGCGCCTCCGACGCCATCCCCGGTTCCCAGCGGAGCTGCCTGCCCGGTGCCTCTTCCGCGAGGATGCGGAGAGGACCCGGGACCTCACGGGTCGAACAAGCAATGTGAGTCTTGGTGGCCTCCTCGTCTTGATCCCGGAAAAGCTGGAAGTCGGGACCGTCCTCCGTCTCCAATTGAAGCTTCCCGAAGGGTCAATCACCGCGGACGGCACCGTGGTTTGGCAAGATTCCCCTTCCAAGCATGAGGGCAAAGCCTCTCATGGCATTCGTCTCGTGCGATTTGCAGAAGATGACGACCTAATCCAGTATAGACTTTTCCTCAGCCAGCTCGTGGCGAAGTACGCGTAAAAACGAGACTGTAATCGCAGACAGCATTCCCCTCTCCTCCAGGTTCGACGCAGTAGCAGGAAGCGCTACCAGATGACTGACGTACACGCTGACCTTTCCGAGCGTAGCCAGATGAACGAGGCGCTGCGAGAGAGCGAAGAGCGGTTCAGAGACTTCTTTAGTCATGGACCTGTGGGCTACCATATTTTTGGGCCTGACCGAATAATCACCGACATCAATCAAGCCGAGCTGGATATGATCGGTTTTACTCGCGATGAGATCGTCGGTCAGAAAACCTGGGCCGACCTGATTCTGCCCGAACAGCGGGAGCTCTTTGAACAACACTGGGTTGACATCCAGAATGTGGGGGCAGTTTACGATCGAAACTATACCCTCGTGCACAAACGGGGACATCGTGTCTATGTGACGGTAAGCGCATCGGCTCGGTATGATAGAGAAGGCAAGTTGATCAACACACGTGGAATCGTGATAGACGTCACCAAGCGCATGCGGGTGGAGGAGCAACTCCGGAAATTATCTCTCGCCGTCGAGCAAACCCCAAGCATTGTGATCATTACCGACGCTAGTGGCAATATCGAATATGTCAATCCCGGGTTCACTCAAGTTACGGGTTACAGCCCTGAAGAAGTGGCTGGACAAAACCCGCGCCTCTTAAAGTCGGGGAAAACGCCACCGAAAGAATACAAACGCTTATGGGACATCATAACCGCTGGCGGCGAGTGGCGGGGAGAATTTTACAACAAGCGAAAGAATGGTGAATTCTATTGGGTCTCCCAAACTATTTCACCGATCAAAGACCTGCAAGGGGTCATTACTCATTTCCTTGGGATCGGGGAAGACATCACCGAGCGCAAGCGGGCGGAGGAGATCCTGCAGGCAAAGACACGGGAGCTGGCCAGCAAGACCGAGCGTCTCGAAGTCGTGGCCTCCTTGAGCCGCACGGTGACCTCGACCCTCAATCCGCAGGAGGTTTTTAATCTGATTGTAGATGCCGTGGTCCGCCTGCTCGATGCGTCGCTGGCCCGGGTTTGGGTAGTGGAACAGTCCAGCGGAGACTTGGTCCTGGAGGCCAGCGCTGGGGATACCGACTTGATTGACTATCCGCGGGTCCGATACCGACCCGCTGAGGGAATAGCAGGGCAGGCCTTAGTAGAGAAACAGACGATCTCAATCCATCGCCCCTTCGAGGACCCCCGGTACCTCCAAAAGGAATGGGCCCAAACCAAAGGAGTCAAGGCAACGGCAGCGATTCCCCTGATCGTTGGAGACACTGCGTTAGGTGTGCTGTCCGCCGTCCGGCAACTCGACAAACCGTTTGACCCCGAAGAGCTAGCCCTCCTGACCTCGTTTGCCCACCAGGCCGCCATCGCCATTCATAACGCGCGGCTCTTTCAGGAAACCCAAAGCCGGGCCGATAGGCTCAGAGTCCTTGCCGAGCTCAGCCGGACCGTCACCTCCAGTCTCGAGTTGCAGCATGTCTTCAACTTGATCATTCGGGCGAGCTCGGACCTCCTCAACGCGCCCATCGTCGCTGTGTGGACCTTAGACCGTGAGCAGCTCACCCTCCGGGCAGGTCTGGGATTACACTCGGAACTCCGGGCCCACCAGACATTTCACCTGGGAGAGGGGATGGTGGGCTGGATCGCCAAGGAAAAGCAAGCTGTGTTTATACCGGAATTCGCCAAGGACCCCCGAGTCGTGAACAGGGCGTGGGCAGAGGCCGAGGGGCTCCGCGCCTTCGCGGGAGTACCCATGCTTGTTGGGAGCCGGTGCCTCGGAGTCCTGACCGTCTTCCGTAAGTCCCCCAAACCCTTCTCCGCGGACGAGGTAGCGCTCCTCAGTGCCTCCGCTGATCAGGCAACCATTGCCGTTGAGAACGCCCGACTCTACGAGGAGCAGCGCCAAGCTTCTCGCCAACTCGAGGCCACAGTCGAGGCGCGAACCAAAGAGCTGCAAGTCACCAATGTCCGTCTCCAGGAGGCGCTCCATCAGGCCGAGGAGGCCTCCCGCACCAAGTCCAGATTCCTCGCCACCATGTCTCACGAACTCCGGACCCCCCTCAATGCCATCATTGGTTTCTCCGAACTCCTCGGGGAACAGCAATTTGGCTCGCTGAACGCAAGACAGCAGCGGTACGTAAGCCATGTCCTGGCCAGCGGCCACCATCTACTGACCCTCATCAACGATATCCTAGACCTGGCCAAGATTGAGGCGGGAAGGCTGAACCTCCAGCCGGCACCTTTCGCGCTGTCTGAAGTTTTCGAGCAACTCCTCGAGAGCCTCAGCCCCCAGATTGAAGCCAAGAGGCTTGAGCTTCAGCTCAGCCTCGAGGGCTGCCCCACGAATCTCGTGGCCGATCCGGTTCGCTTCAAGCAAATTCTCTTGAATCTCTTATCGAACTCGGTGAAATTCACTCCATCGGGCGGTACCATAAGCGTCACCACGCGACGAGTTCAGGGTTCACAGTTCACAGTTCACGGCGGGGTCGTTTCTGGTAGTGAACCGTCGACCGCGAACGGTGAACCGCGCGGCAATTGGGTGGAGATTGCCGTGCAGGATACGGGGATCGGGATCAAGGCGGAAGATCTACCAAAGCTCTTCCAGGAGTTCAGCCAGCTCGACGCCTCCCTGGCCCGGCGGCACGAGGGAACCGGCCTTGGATTAGCCTTGACAAAGAAGTTAGTCGAGATGCACGGGGGCACGATTCATGCCCACTCAGCCGGGGAGGGACGGGGAAGCACGTTCACCGTTACCTTGCCGCTCGAAGGCAGCGGCGCCGCGACGCCTCCACCTTAAACCCCACCGACCCTGGCAGTTTCCCGCCAACGTATCCAACTTCTCCGTTCCGCACAACACATCGACGCAATAGAATCTCGCCGGTTCCTCACCGACCACTTTTCCGCCTCTCACGATACTTGCTCGCCAACGAGACTGACGCAAGCAGTGACAATCCAGGCGAGGAATTGCTTGGGAGAGTGCCGAATCTTATAATAGAATGCGGGTGGCAGTGAAATCGGCGAGAGTGATCCTTTACAGAGAGGAAGAAACCGAAAAGGCAAAGATCGGGATTTCTCTTCTTCGGAGATCTCGAATGAAGAGTGCCCACACTGGAGGAATCGAGCAATGTCCGGATCCCACCGGGAACGGGCGACCAAGATCCGAAAAGTCCTTTTGGCCACCCTCATCCTGAACTGGGCCATGGCTGCCCTCAAGATCGGATATGGAACATGGTCCGACACCCTCAGCATGCTGGCGGACGGCTTCCATTCCCTGCTGGATGGCTCCGCCAACATCATCGGCCTCATCGCCATGAGTGTTGCGATCCTACCGGCGGATCACTCGCATCCTTACGGCCATCGAAAATTTGAGAGCTTTGCCGCGCTGGGGATCTCGTTTCTTCTCTTTTTGGCCGCATACGAGATTGGGCAGGGGGCCTTTCACCGATGGCAGGTGGGAACGGCACCCCACGTAACGCCTCTGAGTTTCGCGGTGATGTTTCTCGCCATGGGGGTCAGCTTCTTCGTCAGCTCGTACGAGACTCGCGTGGGGCGGTACCTCCACAGCCAGATCCTGGTCGCCGATGCGATGCACACCCGGAGCGATCTGTATGCCTCTCTGGCCGTCCTCGCCTCTCTTACCGCGGCGAAGGCCGGTTACCCCGGCCTTGACCTGGTCGCAGCTCTCTTCATCGTCGTCTTGATCGCACGAAGTGGTATCCAGATCATTGGCCAGAGCCTCTCCGTCCTTGCGGATACCTCGCGTCTCGCTCCGGGCACCGTGGAGAAGGTGGCCCTCGAGGTCGAGGGGGTCCGAGAGGTTCATGCCGTCCGCAGCCGCGGATTCGACGACGCCATTTACATGGACCTGCATATATTGGTGGATCCCCGGCTCACCGTGGCCGAGGCCCACGAGATCGGTCACCGCGTGGAGGCCTCCCTCAAAGAACAATTCTCTGGAGTGGCGGACATGGTCGTCCATGTGGAGCCGGACACCGCCGAGGAACGCCGACGGCCCAGAAAAGACTGGTCGCGGTGAATCGCATCGCCACGGGAATACACCAGTATGGGGACGTTCCGAATACTGTGAAGGAAAGCCGTGTTATGGGCGATCGGAAGGGGCGGTCGCAATATCATTCAGGGTGAAGACCACCTCATAGGGGATGCCGAGATTGGAGAGTTTTTCGTTGCCGCCCTCGAGGCGGTCAACGAGAACGATGACCATAGCAACCTGGAATCCTTGTTCCTGGGCGGCCTGAATCGCCTTGAGGGTCGACCCTCCCGTGGTGACGACGTCATCGACGATCACGACCCTGGAACCTTCACCGCTGTGTCCCTCCACCCATTTTCTGAGGCCGTGTCCTTTGGGCTCCTTCCGGATGTAAAACGTCTCGATGGGCTCTGACGCCTGGTAGCTGTGATAGGCCACTGCACTGGCAATGGGAATCGCGCCCTCCGCAGGACCACCAATCGCTTGTACCTTCGTATTGGATTCTCGTTCGAAGTGCTTAATGCGTTCAAAAAGAATTCTCCCGGTCGCCACCAAAGCCTCTGGCATGCACAAGAGCACTCTCAGGTCGACGTAATGTGGACTGATGCGGCCTGAGGCAAGCGTAAAGGGCGCATCCGGACTATACCGGTATGCGCGCTTCCGGATCATCTCAAGCAATCGCTTCTCAGCCTTTTCCGCCATCCCCAGTCCTCCGAGGTTTCCCTAGCCGCGATACAATGGGGCCACCCATTCCCCGTACCCGTTGTACAAAAGGGTTGGGCGGTACTCCCCGGTGTCGATCATCCGCTCCCGGGCTTGGGACCACCGGGGATGAGGCACGGATGGATTCACGTTGGCCCAGAAATCGTATTCGTGGGGGGCGAGCGTCTTCCAGAACGTCGCTGGTTGCTCGGCAGTAAACTCGATCCGGACGATGGATTTGATGCTTTTGAATCCGTACTTCCACGGGGTGATCAGCCGCAGCGGGGCGCCATGTTGCTTCGGCACGGGATGGCCGTAGATGCCGGTCACAAGCAGAGTCATCTCGTTCATGGCCTCAGCCATGGTCAATCCCTCTGTGTAAGGCCACGGGTAGTTTTGATACCCCTGACGTGAGGCCTCCTCCGGGCGGTAAAACGTGGTAAAGCGGACATACCGGGCTGCAGAGAGGGGCTCGACCATCTTTATGAGGGCCCGCATCGGAAAGCCCGTCCAAGGCACGGCCATAGCCCACGCCTCGACACAGCGGAACCGATAGAGCCGCTCCTCAAGCGGCATCTGGCGAATCAGCGCATCCGCATCGATGACCTGCGGCCTCGGTACCAGCCCGGCGATTTCCACCTGCCAGGGATGCGTTTTCAATCGGGCCGAGTGGTTCCAGAGTTTCTTCCCCGAGCTGAATTCGTAGAAGTTATTATAGCTGGCAGCAATTCGTTCAGGAGTAACCGGCCGATCCAAGGTAAACCGGGGATTTCGCGCGGCCGGATATCGGTCCGGGGCTGGTGGGTGGTTCTGGACACCTGCGACGAGCGGATCGCCGGTCGCAATGAAGCCACAGCTCGGCAAGATTCCACTGGCCGCACCCAAACCGAGAAAACCAAGCGTCTTCAGCACCCGTCGCCGGTCCCAGTACACGCTCTCCGGTGTTGCCTCGCGTTCCGGAATTTCCCATCCTCTCCGGATATGGTCTGACGGCATTTGCGAATCTCCCCGATCTGGCTCGCAGGCCTCTGCGAGTCTTCTCCAGACCACGTCACCATGCTAGCCGACGGGTCGAAGCAGCGTCAACTTGCATTTCCGAATCGCGTATTCCCTGTATCACCAAACGGGCAGACGTGCTATGAGTTGCCGGCGGCCAGTAGCGCTGCATATCCCTCCCGGAAGGTGCGGTATCGGAATACGTACCCTGAACCGACCAATTTGGCATTACGACACCGCTTGTTGCCCCGGCGCCGCGAGCCCGCACCGGAAGCTCTCTCAGCCCGAGGCGGGGGAACGCCAAGCTTCACCGCTAGCCAGCGCAGGGTTTCGCACTCTTCGCCCGGTTCGTGGTCCACTCCGATATAGACGTCGTCCGGCTGATCTAAGGCCATCAGATGCTGAAGGGCTCCGGCGCAGTCATCGCGGTGAATGCGGTTCGTGTAGACAGGCGGCCCTTCGGCGCAGACCGCCTCGCCACGGCGCACGCGCTCGATCAGACCCGCTCTGCCGGGTCCATAGATCCCACCCAGCCTGAGAACGGTGGCAGGCAAGGGACTATCCAGCACCAGGCGTTCGGCCTCGAGCATGCGAATGCCG
Organism: uncultured bacterium; assembly: GCA_964348275.1. GTDB lineage: Bacteria > Methylomirabilota > Methylomirabilia > Methylomirabilales > CSP1-5 > CSP1-5. Next base: position 9,288 of record CAYGBT010000016.1, on the reverse strand, counting down.
TTAAAGTGCGGCGGTTCGGTCGGTGACATCTCATCCACCCATTCTCCACCGGATTGGGCGTAGACGACCGTGCTGGACGTAAAGAAGACACGTCTGGGTTGCTGGTGCTGGCCCTGAAGTGCCTCGAGTAAATGGCGCAGGCCGTCCACGTAAGTCTCGCGGTAGGCCTCGTCGCTCGAGACATCCGGTGCCGCGGTGTAAAAGACAAAATCTAATCCGGCAGGCAAGCGGTGAAGCGTTTTCGGGACGGTGAGGTCGCCGGCGAGAGGATGAACCTTGGAAGGAAGGTTCTCCGGGTGGCGACGTAATCCCCAGACGACGTGTCCCTTTGCTGCGAGACAGGCGCCTAAGGCTTCACCGACATAGCCGCAACCCGCAATGAGCACCTGCGCCACGCGGACATCCCCTCCTTCCAATCTCAGAAACGCTCTGCCTGTCGAAGCTTTTTTCTGATCCTGGCCGCCTGCGCACGGCTGGACGTCAACTCTTTGCCGGGACGCTTCCTCAGCGTCGCCATCGCCATGTTCATGCGCGGATTGTTCTCCAGCTTCTTGGCATTTCGTGCGAGAAAATCCCAATAGAGAGAGTTGAATGGACACGCATTCTCGCCTACAGTCTGTCGATGGTTGTACTCGCACTGACTGCAACAATTGCTCATTTTGTTAATGTAGTTCGCCGATGCGGCATATGGTTTCGTCGCCACGAGACCCCCGTCTGCATATAGGGAAAGCCCGAGTACATTCGGCGTCACGACCCATTCGTACGCATCCGTATAAGCAAACCAGTACCACTCGTTCACCGCCTGCGGATCAATGCCTGCAATTAGCGCGAAATTTCCTGTAATCATGAGCCGCTGAATGTGGTGGTTGATACCATGGCGCTTCAGATTCCCCACCGCGTCTGCCACGCAAAACATCTTCGTATCGGCCGTCCAGTAGAAATCAGGTAAGGGCAAGTCAGCACCCAAATAATTCGCCTGCGCATAGTTAGGCATTTTTAGATGATACACCTGGTACACAAACTCGCGCCAACCAATGATTTGACGAATAAACCCCTCGACCGAGTTCAGACGGGCTCGCCCTTGTCGATACCAATCTTCCGCCCGTCGGGAGAGATCGAGTGGTTCGAGCAGTCCAATATTTAAAAGCGGCGAGAGCAGCGAGTGATAGAGCGCGGGCTGACCCACGACAATCGCATCTTGGTATGGGCCAAAGAGATCGAGGCGATATTTGAGAAAATCGTCCCGGAACCGCTCAGCATCCGTCCTGGTCACCGGCATCCAGAACTCGTCAAGCTCGCCAAAATGCGCGGGGAATTCGTGTGAAACGAGCTCCATCACTGCGCGGGTGATGGCGTCCGGCTTGAATCGGGGAATTGCCGGGTACACCTGATCTGCGGCCGGCCGTTCGCGGTTCAGCGCGTCATAGTTCCATTGGCCGCCTTCGGGGCTCGTACCATCCATCAACAAACCGGTTTTTCGCCGCATCTTGCGGTAAAAGCTCTCCATCAGGAGCGTCTTCTTGCCGCGCCATTCGAGGCCGCACTCGGTCCGGTCAGTCAAGAACATATTATTTGCGGTCACCGCGACGTTAATATCGTGGCCTTTCACCAACTCGGCGAGTCGCAAGCTGACGCCGTACTCCGCGCTGTCCATTAGCCGTACCTGAATTGGCCGGTGTTTGCGGATGTGCGCCGTAACTGCAGTCTCGTAATCCGGCTGGGTTCCGTAGTAGTCGACCGAGTACCCTCGTGCCTGCAGCTCGTCCGCAAAGTGACGCATCGCGGACCATACAAGCGTGATCTTCTGTTTATGATACGGAAGTCGGCGAGCCCAGGTGAACGACTCGATCATCAAGATTACACACTCGGACTTCGAGAGGCCTGCGAGCGCACTCATCTTCGGGTTGAGTTGGTCCTCGAGAATCCAGACAGTCGTTTTCAGCGATCGAGCTGGCATGGTCCCTCAGTTCGAGCAGGGCATCGCGGTCCACAGCGCAGCGGATCCGCCACAGTCGCAATACTGGGAACAAATTCCTAGGAGGTGAAACGGTCGAGTTACACGTGGTTGCGGAGCATCAGTTCCTTTGGATACGGATTGAGATAGACCTGCTGGTGTACCCAATCGGGCACCGGATGTCGACGAAAATAGTGTTGGAACAATGTTAGTGGAACCACCAACGGCACAAGTCCACGGCGATAGTCGTCGATCAGCCTCAATAATTCCGCTTTGTCCGGGCCGCTCAGCACCTTCTTGAGGTAGCCCATCAGATGGTGGAGAACGTTCGCATGCTTCTTTGGCGTCCCGAGGACCCGCAGCGCCTCCATCAGCAGCTGGCCATACTGGGCCATGATCGTGTCCCACGAGCGGGAGCCGGCCTGCGCGACCAACCGCCCCATCTCCAGCTGATGAGGAGGACTATGGGCCATCACGGTCAGCTTATGGGCGGTGTGGAAGTGGACCAATCCCGCCGGCGTGCCATTCGTGTCCAGCATGTGGGTCCATCGGTAGTAAGCAAAGATACGTTCGATGAAATTCTCGCGCAGTCGCATATCATGCAGGCGTCCTTCCTCTTCAGCCGGCAGCAGCGGTAATCGGTTCACCAGTTGCCGCGCAAAAATGCCTTGTCCCGTGCGCGCCGGCATACCCTGCTCTGTATAGACTCGCACGCGAAAAAGCCCGCAGCTGGGCGAGTCTTTTTTCAGCACGTAGCCGTGCAGATTCAGCGACACTAATTCCTCGAGACGCTGTCGCGACCATCCCCGCATGGTCTCGGTGTGGTCGCTCCCTGATTTTGGGGCAACCAGCCTGGGAGCCTCCGGGGTTCCGATCAGGCGCAAACTCTCGCGTGGCGTTCCGAGGCCGATCTCCACTTCCGGACAGACGGACACCCATTCAACGTAGCGGCCGAGGGTCTTCAACAAGAAGAGGTCTTGTTTGTGGCCGCCGTCGAAGCGGACGTTCTCGCCGAGCAAACACGTGCTGATTCCAAGGCGGATTACGGGTTCTTTGAGAGGCCTCCCCGTGACATCAGATATGGCTTTGAGCTTCGTCGCCCTCGGCATCTTCATCCTCGATTCCAAAGCCCCGTGCTAAAGTACCGCTCCCCGATATCGCACAAGATCGTCACGATGCGGGCTGTGGCTGATTCTTCCGCGACCTCGAGCGCACCTTTAAGATAGGCGCCTGAGGATTGCCCGACAAAGAGACCGCCTTGAGCAAGGCGCTGGCAGAGGGCGTAGGCATCCTCAACGGTCACGTTCACCCAGCGATCAATCACACTGGTGTCCAAAATCGCCGGGATGATACTCCCAGGTTGGTCCAGGGGCTTGAGTCCCTCGATGCCCGGAAAGGCCTCCGGCATGACACAGACCACCTGTATCTTCTGGTCGTGTTCTTTGAGTCTCCGTCCCACCCCAGTGATGGTGCCCCCCGTGCCGACGCCGGCCACGAAGTGTGTCAGTCTCCCGCCTGTCTGCTCCAGAATCTCAACGGCCGTGGTCTCGTAATGAGCTTTCCAGTTCTGGTCATTGGCATACTGATCGGCCATGTAGTAACGCTCAGGACAGGCTGCAGCCCGGCGGTGGGCCTCCCGCAAGGCTTCATCGTACCCCTCCAGCGGGTCGGTTTCGACCAGCTCGGCCCCGTGCGCCAGAATCCGCTTTTTGCGTTCCACGGACGCGTTGCCAGGAAGCACCATCTCAACCCGGTACCCCATCGCTCTCCCAATCATGGCATAGGCGATGCCTGCATTCCCACTTGACGAGTCCAGGATGGTCCGATCAGGCGTCAGCTCACCGGAAATCACTGCTTCTAAGATCATTCGCATAATGGGACGGTCTTTCAGAGATCCACCGGGGTTCATCCACTCCGCTTTGGCAAGGACCTCCGCCCCCCCTTCAGGAAATTCAGGAAGACGAATGCGCACGAGAGGAGTTTCACCCACCACCGTAAGGACTGGGTACCTTTCCACAAAACTCCGATATCGATCGGGCACCACAAGACGGGATTGGGGCCTTCCCTCCTTCACGATCTTCTCGGGATTCACAATGCTGCGCATCTTCTGGGGCTCTCGTTACCCGTCTTTCAGACTCACGATTCCTACGCCCCGCCAATCCGCCAACTCACCGCATGACCATCGCCAGCATTCCAACGACGAGCAAGCCCGGAAGGCTCCACGCGATGGTCCGAATCCAGTTTGACAAGACCAGGGTTCGGTGGGCTGCATGATCAAACCCTACCGCGAGCACGGCGTGCTGCGGCACTTGGACCAAGGCGGTCGAAAGCCAAAACACGACGAGGAATCCCACCCCCAACCATGCGAGCCCGGCGCCAACCGCCTGCGGCCTGTCCCATACGAGGGCCAGGGCAGCCACGGCTTCGAACAGCATCGGGGGGGCGACTACCCACGTGGTCATGCGAGTGTGAGCGGCCTCATACGCGGCAAACACACCATCTCCCACCATGCCCGAACAGCGGGTAGTGCACCACCTGCACGAACCAAATGATGCCCACCATTCCCAGGGTCGCCCCGACATATACCAGAAGGACAATCTTCGATAAGGGAACGTTTATTGTAGCATAGGTCGTCGACCAGCGTCCCCCCCATCCGGCACTTGATCTAGGTCTGCTTCAAGATCTCCACGGCGTTTCCGGCTGGGTCCGCAACATAGACGGAGGACGTCCCATCTCGATGCGGCGTGAGCGACCCAAATTTCTCCGCCTCGGAATGAACAAACGCGATATGGGACGGGTGTTGGCTTGGATGGACTATCGCCAACTTCGTGTTCCCGAAACCAAGCAGAGCCCAGGTCTCGTCTTGATACAGTATCTTGCAGCGGAAAGTCTGCGTGTACCACCGTACCGCCTCGCCGATGTCCCTCGCCGAGATGGCGACATGGTCGATGATGTCTAAGCGCTCTTCTGTGAACACGCTACTCTCCTTACCTCCCAATTGTGCTTTCATGAACCTATGTAGTTGCTGTCTCCGCTACTCGAAGGGGCTTGTCTTCCCCGCCATTGTACATCGGGACTCCTTGTGCCGGTGGAGGCTCCGTTCAGCGCTGGCAGTCGGCGCAGTAGTATGTCGCCCGTCGCAATTCGCCTTGGCGCATAAGCACAATCGCTCCACCACAACGCAAGCAGAACTTGCCGTGGCGTCGGTAGACCCAGTATCGCTCGCCGGCTTGCCGAAGATTGGCGGGCAACGTGGAGAGCGGTGCACGAGTTTTCGCCCCTTGCCACATTAAGGGGATCAAGTCTTCCCAGAGCCGTTCGATCTCGTGCCGGGTCACGGTGTGCGCGTGACGACGTGGATCGATCCCCGCCAAAAATAAGCCCTCAGACTTATAGATGTTCCCGATGCCAGCGACGAGACGTTGATCGAGGACGGCCTCACCGATTTCGCGTGTCCCATCCCGCTTCAGACGCCGCCACACCTCCTCCCGGTCGAACCCCGTACTCATAACGTCGGGCCCCAAGGATGTTAACCGGTGGTGTGCAGCGAGCTCGTCCGGAGTCAGCAGTTCCACGACCGGGCCATGAAAAAAGATCGCCTCTACTCGGGACGTCCGGAGCCGAAGTCGCGCGTGGCGCGACTGCTTGCGCAGCCGCATGCCTGGCTTTCCAACCTGCCATGAACCGTACATCATGGCGTGGCAATGGATCGTCTGGCCATCGGAGAGATGAAGGAGGAGATGCTTGCCTCGCGTCTCGATCGCGTCGATATGATGGCCCGCAAGCGCGGTCGCTCGATTCTCCCAGCGTCGCGGGAGCTCGACCACCTCCAGCCTTTCACCCGTCAGGGGCGCCAGCTCACGCGCCCATCGAATAATCGAATGTCCTTCGGCCATGTTCCGTCCAAGGTTACGCCAGCAAAAGCCCCTCAGTTGATTCACTCCCAGGGCCCGGAGAGAAGCCAATCGGCGGCCGCCAGACCGGACAGCGCTGCTCCCTCGACCCTGGGTCCCCCAAAGGCGTCTCCCGCGAAGACTAAGGGCGCGGGAACCGATACCGGGAGACAGGGCTCCGGATACATCCGAACCGGCTGGCTGTACCGCCACCGGTGAACCTGAGCGCTGATGACCATCGATCCGATCCAGCCTTTCGTTACCCCCAAGAGTGACTCTGTAATCTTGTCGTCGTCGCTGTTCCACTGCCCACGAGTGAATACTGGTCCGGCATGAATTGTGATCCCCCAGGCCCCCGGTGAAATACCCTTTTGACAATTATCGGCTATCCACGCCACGGGTTCCCCCGAAAGCTGGACACCCCCTGGCGCAGGAATCCGGCTCGGACCGTCCAGCAGGGCCATGACTGCAATGCAGGGATTATACGTCACCTGCTCCAGCGCGTCCCGCGCCGCGCCGGGCAATGTAACGACTCCAGCGTCGATAAGGGCAAGACATTGCGGAACCGGAGGGGTCAGAATCACCCCGTGAGTGGTAAAGACGGCTCCTCCCTCGGTCCGCACTTGCCACCCTTCTTGGGCAGTTTTCAATTCGATCACCCGTTCTTGTTTTCGGACCTCGACGCCCCGCGCAATGTATTTGGCAATCGCCGTCATCCCGGTAGCGCCCCGATATCGGAAATGGCCGTCATTTGTCCATGTGCCATCAGCGTTTGGGAAACCGCGACACCAATCCTGCACCACGGCCTGTGTCCGCCACTCATCTACCATGCGCCCGAATCGCTGGTCGCGCACCGTAAAAAACTGCGCGCCGTAATCGAACACGCCTCGTGCGATCCGCCGGGTTGCCATTCTCCCGCCGACACCCCGTCCCTTTTCGAAGACCACCACGCGGATCCCACGCTCCCGCAGCCTCTGAGCGGCGACCAGACCCGCCATTCCGGCGCCTACCACGATACAGGATTGAACTCTCCCTTTTCGGTCCATGCGCCCCTAATTCAAGGAAGGGGTTTGCGGTCCTCATAGGCTGCCCAGAGCAGCAGCCCGATTGCGCCCGCACACATCAGAGTGACAATCATACCAAAAATAAAAATGACTGTGTCTGTCATCGGGTCTCTCCCCTTCCTGACAACATGAGGGCTCCAAGGGACAGGATCGACGGGACCCACAGACCTACGAAGACGCCCTCGTCTTTCTGCCCCCCGAACCACAGATAGACCGAGAGCAGGAAGGATATGCCCGCGGCCAAACAAAAGAGCGCCTTGGCCTTACTCAACCTTGACATCTTTTGCCTCCTTTTGTTACGCCGCCTCGCCTTGGGCGTGATTCACGTACCAGCGGTTGGATCGTGAACCTCTCACGCATGGGCGAGATCCGCTTCGTCATAGGCCTCGAGCTGTTCGTCCAATATGGACTCCCAGATCCCTAGAAACTCCTCTTCGGCTTTTTGGCTCAGTCGCTTGCCGTAGGACTGCAGGACGGAGCCCGCGCGGGTTTTCAGCTGTTGGGGAGAAATCAGTCCGCGATCAATCAACAATTGCACGGCGGTCTCCATAGTCGCGAACATTTCCATCAACGCCCCACACATGTGTTCTAACTCGTCTAGACGCTTCTCAATCTGGTCACCTCGTGATTGTATCCTGCCTCGATTCTCCATGATGGCTCCCTTCCGATCGTCCTCCGCAGCCACTTTCGCACGCCGCGGAACTCGATCAGTTTTCAACGAAAGTCTTGAGGACATCTCCAAAAACAGACGTGCGAAGCTTGAGCAACGCGCTGGCCTCAATTTGGCGGATGCGCTCCCGGCTCAACGAGAAGCGGCTCGCGATCTCCTCGAGGGTATGCTCATCCCCGCCGCCGATCCCGAAGCGAAGGCGGAGGATATCTTGCTCCCGGGGTGAAAGAGAGGCGAGGGCCCGTTGAATGTGCACGGTCATATTCGCAGCAACGACCGCCTCGTCGGGCAGCGGGATCTGCTCATCCTTGAGCGAGTCCGCCAGGGTGAGCTCCTCTGCGATCAGCGTCTCCGACGAGACTTGCCTTCTGGTTAAGTCCAGAATGAGCTGAACCTCCGCAGGCGAAATGCCAGCCCGGTGGGCAAGTTCCTCGGGTGTGGCGACCCGACCCAACTCGTTGACCAGCGCGCGGTTCACCCGCATCAGCCGGTGTAACCGTTCCAACATGTAGACCGGAATGCGTATCGTGCGTGCATGATGTGCAATGGCCCGGAGGATCTGGTGGCGAATCCACCACGTGGCATAATTGGCAAATCTCAACCCCCGGCGGTACTGGAAGCGGTCTACAGCCCTCATGAGCCCGAGATTTCCCTCTTGCACCAGCTCGATGAGGGATAGACCCCTGCCCTGATACCTCCGTGCCACCCATACCACGAGCCGCAGATTCGCCCTAATAAAACGGTGCTTCGCCCCTCGGGCCGCTCGATCTTTCTCATCGATTCTGTGTAGAACCGAAAGAAATCGGCGATGGGAAAGTCCGATTCTCGTTTCTAGCTTCCGGACACTTTTCGCGTCCCGGACCCCCTTGCCCGGATCAAACGCTTCGGAATGCAGCCCCTGAATTCGCGTCCGCAATCGCCGGACGTCTGCGAGGAGTCGGTCCAAACCGTCCGGCCGTAGAGGGAGGTGGGCAACGATGTTCTGGATGTCCGCACGATTCCGTGCGATCCGCCGTCGATACGCGCTGGCAACGGGGGCTGACAGTCCACCCGCCTTAAGTCTTTTGCACCCGTTGACCATGTCCCGGTAGTGCGCTCGGATCTGGTCGAAGCAAGCGAGGAGCCCGCCGAACTCATCCGGTTTTGGCTGGCTACCATCGGGAAAAAGCAAGAGTCGGTCAAGAGAGCGCTGGCCCCTCCTCACCTGATCGGCAAGACGAAGGAGGATGCGGAGGGCAAGCGGAATTTTGGCCAACAGACGGCGAATTTCGATCTGTCCCTCCTCGATGCGCCGGCCAATTTCCTCCTCCTGCGTCGCTGTCAACAAGGGAATCGTGCCGATCTCATGCGTGTAGAGATACATGAGGTCTTGGTCCCAAGACGGTGCCGATCGCCCGCCTCCGTCTGCGTTGAGCATCCCCTCCACAGACCAGCCCTGGGAATCGGTAAGCTCCGACTCAGAGATGTTTGAAGGTATTCGTCTCTTGGTAGCCATAGCTTCAATCTCCAGTGGAGGGCTCAGTGTCGCTTTCAGGGGGTCCCTCCATGTACATCCGGTGATGCGAAACGGAATCAGGAAGTGTTCGATCGTTATCCATGTTCACTTGCTGCGACGATACCACGCAGCATCCCCGCAAATACCAGCTGGTGAATCGGATACAAAAGATACCAGTACACGAGACCGAACAACCCAACGGGATCGAAAAT
>CAYGBT010000015.1:0-63357 GCA_964348275.1 uncultured bacterium | reverse complement strand
TCCCCGGGAGCGTCCCGCGTCCATACCACTTCCATCTCCGTCTCTACCGCAGGAAGGGTAAGCCACGGGGGGACCGCCACCGTGAGCTGCGTCTGAGGCGAGAGCCCCTCGGAGAGACCAACAAGCAGACCGCCATCGCTGATATTATCGACCCGAGCCGTAACGCGGATATCCGGCGGAATCCGGAGGGTGACCTCGAGAGCAATCGGGATGCGCACCGAGGCCCGGGGCCTCGGCCCTCCTTGGAAGGCCAGAAACTGGTCCCAGGCGAGGCGGTCGGACTCAGTCAGCGTCGTAAACTGCAACCCCATCCGGCTCGGTTGATCCTCGGCCGTCCAGATGACCACCGCCTCGGCGCGGGCGTTCCGCTCTCCCATTAACAAGAGGAGGTTGGTCGCGGTGCCCGTGGCCAGCAGCTGCGGGACTTCGAGGAGTAGTCCGCCCAGGCTCACATTCTGAGTGACCCCGACGGTCCGGTAGCCGGCGACCGTAGGGCTCTCGCACAAGACGGGCATCCGAAGCGGGAGCCGCGGATGCCGACGGATTGTCGGATAGCCCATATTCTACTCCACGATCGTCCCGCCCCGCCCAATCTTCACCTTGATCTCCTGCTCTGTCAAGGAAATTGATCTCTCCTTCGAACACTCCTCCGATTACCCGTTGAACGTGCTCACGATTGCTTTCAACTGGCTAGGACTAATCGGCTTCTCGAGAAACTCGGACACTTTGAGCCGCGCGGCTTGATTCCTCACCTCCTTACTTTCTTCAGCGCCCACGACAACGATGGCAACCGCTGGATTGAAAGCACGAAAGATGCGCACGAGGTCCCAACCACTCATTAAAACACCATGGACTGGTGGAAGGTCCAGGTCAACGATGGCGACCTCGCAAGGCGACTCTTTCATCTTCATGATGGCCTGCAAGCTATCTGCAGCCGTCTCGACGGTATACCCTGCTCCCAGGAGTGAAACCCTCAGTCCCTCTCGGCTATGGTGATCATCATCGACGATAAGGATCCTCTTCTCCTGCACAACTGCTGGCACGCTGCGCCGCTCGACGTGCTGCGTCGTTTTCACGGCGTGCACCTTCTCCTCAAGGGCTCGCTTCGCCGGCCCTCGCTTTCGGAGAGCCATCCGCTTTTTCTTCATTCCCTCTTCCGCAGGATACTATCAGGCCCATGCAGGAGGCTGGCGCTAAGGAATCGTCCAGCAACACGCATTTCCCCCGTCCGTGGCCTCGGCGAGATGATCTAACCGACCTCCTGGACTGCCCTGGATTGAAAATCCTAGACTTCTACATGCCATTCGTCCTTCACTTGCCTTGAAGCATCCATCCAGCGAGTAAGATGAGCTCGCCGTGGGTTGATTGAGCGATAGTGCTTGGCTCCACCGCCAGAGAGGACACTCGCCTATAGCGCATCCTCTAGGAGAAACTATTCAAGAAAAAGGCAGGCTCCATGCCAAATCGGGGGCAGTCCACGGCGGGCACAAGGAATTTTCCTGGTCTTCCTGATGTTCCCGATTTTCCCGGCTTTATCCAGAAGTCTCCCGCCACGGATGGGAGGACGCCGAGCTTTTCTTGGTGGGGATACGTGTAAGATTTACATGGAGGTAATGTAAGGATTACAGGCGAGAAAGGGTGCGATGGTCCACAAGGTACGGTACGAGTGGCGAACTTAGCTCCTTCTTCACTTCACGGTCCCTGACAAATCCTCCGCCAAGAAGTGGGCCTTGTCCGCGAGATTCAAAGCCCTAACAAAATCCTTCGTCGACAGAGCCTGTTTGGCCTTGGAGAGGAAACTCCGAATGGTCGATAGGATCTCCTGCTGGTCCGCGGCCAACGCTTTCTTATCGAGTTGTTCAAATATTCGCTCCGCTCCCTTGATTTTGGCCTCGGCGTCCTGCTTCAGTTGATTCTCTTCATCACGGCCTACCTGAGGCGAGAGTTTGGGAGGGGGGGAAGGCGGTTCCTCTTTCACAGGGGACGGTCTCGGTGGAACCGGAGGGGACGGGGCTACCTCAGGTTTCGATTTGGCACACCCCACCATGATTATCGCAAGGACTATGAGATACCAAGGCGGTCTCATCACTCCCGCTTTTCTCGATTGCTTTCCACCATTCCCAGGCCTCTTTTGCTGGCCTGTCACGAACGGGACTGACTTACCGGAATCCGGACGATCATCGTTGTTCCTTGGCCCACCTCGGATAAGACCTCAACGGAGCCGTCGTGCATCTGGACAATCCGGTAAACCAAGGAGAGCCCGATGCCGCTTCCGCTGGATTTCGTCGTGTAATAGAGCTGAAAAATCTTGCCGAGATCCTCCGGCGTGATCCCGACCCCGGTATCGGCGATGCTCACCTTGACAAATTCCCATTCTTCCCGTTCCGTGGAAATGTCGACGGTCCCACCGGTCGGCATGGCCTGACAGGCATTGAGCAGGATGTTTCGGAAGGCCTGCCGGAGCAGCTCTTCGTCTACAGCCATGAGAGGAAGGGTGGGGTCGAAGTGGAAGGCGAACTGGATTCCCTCCTTCTGCCACTCGGTCTCCACGAGGGCCACCAGGTCTTTCAGCAGAGCATTTAGGTCCAGCAGTTTCAAGGTGAGCTCCTCAGGACGGATGAACCTCAAGAACCCTTGGACCACGCGATCCAGCCGCCGGATTTCGCTTCCGATGACCTCGAGGCTCTGCTGAACGTCCTCAGTAGGGATTTCGAGCTTTTCCTTCAAGAGTTCGAGGTGGATCATCATAGCGTTGAGAGGGTTTTTGACCTCGTGGGCCACCCCTGACGTAAGCCTGCCCAGCGCAGTCAGCTTGGCGGAGTAACTGATCAACGACTGGAGGGTTTTAATCGATTCGAGATCCTTCACCACCACCATGGCCCCCATCGTCTGACGGGCATCTGTCACGAGGAAGACCGAGACCAAAAACTCCTTGTGGCCTCCGTCCCGGGGGAGGACGAGCGCCGCATTGCGAAAGCCGGCCTGCTGCTCAAAGGCGTGCTCCAGCAAGGGGCGCAGGGGATGGAATGGCTCCAGTGTGTCCGCCCACGGCCAACCTATGGCCTCCTCCAGCGGCCTTCTCACGACAACCTCGGCAGATTTGTTGAAAAAGAGGATCCGACGGTCGCGGGTGAAGAGGATGATCCCGTCCTCCAAGTGATCGACGACCTGCTGCAGTTGAGCCTTCTCGCTCAGCATTTTCAGACGGTCTGCCTGAAGCTGCTGGCCAAGGAGCTGGAGCTGGGAGGTCAGCTCGCTAATCTCGTCTCCTCGGCCCCGGCCACCGCCAACCTCGAATTCGCCCCGCCCGATCCGATCCACATCCTGGGTAAGCTTGCGGATCGGTCTCAGGATCAGGGTGCCCAAGCCCATGGCCACGAGCCACGCCACAGGCAGGGCGAGCCCAGCGAGGGCGAGGCTCCTTTGCAGAGAGGCGGTCATCTCTCGCCTCAATAGGCTGGTGGCGATTCCGAGTCGGATACTGCCAAAGGGCTTACCGTTGAGACTCAAAGGCAGCGTGGCCTCGTAAATTTTTCCCCTCTCGTACAGGGCCTGGAAGCGGCGAATAGGGTCGGAGGAAAGGAGTTGCTCGAGGGTCGGTCGTGCGGGGGCCTTTGAGCCCTCCTTCTCCCGCTGGCTGTGGAAGATCATCTCTCCCTTTCGGTCGGCGATCAGGGCGTACAGGAGGTGAGGCGAGTATCCGACACTGGCCTCGAGCAGATTTCTCAACTCCCGATCGCTTCTCAATATCTCCGAGGGATTTGCACCCCGGACTCGGGAGAGGGTCCGACTGCTCTGGGCGTATATCTGCTTCGCGATCAGCTCAGCCTGCTGCAACGCCTCTTGGACGACGACCCTGCTCAACTGGGAGAGGTGGATGAAGGTAGCAGCGGCCACGACCAGTAGGGTCAGGAGGGTAATGACCACGGCCTCCTTTCCTTTGACGCCGAATCGCATCTTAAACCCCGTACCGGTTCAGCTTGTTATGGAGCGTCTTGAGGCTGATCCCTAAGATCTCGGCCGTTCTCGTCTTGTTATTGTTGACGGAGGCGAGCGTCCTGCGGATGAGATCCTTTTCCGCTTCTTCAAGAGTCACCCCGAGCGCTATGGTGATAGAATCAGAGCTCTCGTCCCTCGTCTTGCCCACGAGGTCCGGGGGGAGATGTTTTGTGGTAATGAGATCACTGTCGCACGCGATGATCGCCCGCTCGATCGTGTTTCTTAACTCCCGGACATTTCCTGGCCATGCATACCGCACCAGGGTCCGTAGGGCCGCTTCATCGACCGATTTGATCCGTTTCTCGTAATGGTGATTCAACTCCTCGATGAAGGCTTGGACGAGCAAGGGGATATCTTCCTTCCGCTCCCTGAGAGGAGGAAGGGCGATGCTGAAGACGTTCAATCGGTAGTAGAGATCCTCTCTCAAGGCCCCATCTTTAATGGCCTTGAGGGGATCCTTGTTGGTGGCAGCCACGACCCGCACCTCGACCTTGATCTCCGTCTTCCCCCCAAGGCGCCTTACCGTCCCGTCCTCAAGGATCCGCAGGAATTTCGCCTGGGTCGCCGGGCTCATCTCGGCGATTTCATCGAGGAAGATGGTCCCCTCATGAGCCATTTCAAAACAGCCAACTCGCCGTTCCATCGCGCCGGTGAATGCCCCCCTTTCATGGCCAAAGATTTCGCTCTCTAACAGCGTCTCTGGGATGGCCGAGCAGTTCACGGCAACGAAGGATCTTTGGCCCCGGGGCGAGAGCTCGTGGAGAATGTGCGCCACCAGCTCTTTGCCTGTCCCGCTCTCTCCAGATATCAAGACAGGGGCCGTTGTAGGCGCCGCGAGCTCAATCAGCCGGTAAACCTCCTGCATGGCTTTACCCTTGCCTACGAGCTTTCCAAACCCCCAGACCTCTTTCAGCCGCCGCCGAAGGAGTGTCACCTCCCGGACCGCTTCCCCCTTTTCCAAGGCCCTTTGGATCAGGATTCTCAGCCGCGGAACGTCCACCGGCTTTGTCAGATAGTCGTAGGCCCCTTGCTTCATCGCGGCGACGGCCGTTTCAATGGTGCCATGGCCGGTAAGAATGATGACCGTGGCGAAAGGTAACTCTTCCTGAATGGCCTTCAAAAGGCCCAACCCATCAAGCTTGGGCATGACAAGATCAGCGATGACCACGGCTGGGAGGAAGGCGACGGCCCTCTGTAATCCTTCCTCACCATTCGAAGCTTCCTCGACTTCGTACCCCCAGTTTGAAAGAAGCGCCTTCAACCCTTTCCGGGAAGACCCCTCATCGTCGGCAACTAAGATCCGATGCCTCATCCTCCCTCCCACGCTTTCGTGTAAGACTCTCCCTTGCCTTTATTGGTCGAGCTGTGGTGCAAGAGGTCGGCAATCCCCCTCTGGCCCGCAGTTCTCCCGAAAAGCCGTCCTCTCGCCTGTGGGTTGAGACTACCAGAACCTCCGGTCTCATACCCGCATCTTGTGCGGGGGCTCAAGTATGCTCCGAGAGGCAGGTAGTGTCAAGCGTCGGGCTCTCACGGCCGGCTCTTACTCCCCTGCCGATCGGTGCAACAGGCATTCGTACCGAGGCCATCCCCCGCCCGTTTCCTTGGCCTTGGCCCGGTTTGACCGGGAGGATCGTGCAGATACGCCGCCCCTCAAGTTAGCATGAGACAAAAGCATTTCACGTGCCAGACTTTGGACAATGGCATGCAAAGAAGAGGGGTGTCGTGGGGATCTTGATACGGGATGTCAGATGGGGTAATGTGCCGTGATTATGGCAATCTGACACTTTTCACATTGATGAATTGGAATGACCACTTCCACCAACAAAGCGATCAGGGGAATCATCGGGGTAGCCATCCCTACCCTCCTCTGGCTCACTCCGATCGTAGGACTCTCGCCTCAAGGGAAGCGGGGGCTTGCCCTGGTGGTCCTTGCCATCCTCTTCTGGACGCTGGAACCGATTCCCCTGGCATGGACGAGCGTCCTCGTCTTGACTCTTGTCCCCCTGCTAGGGGTGGGCGGTCCCATCACGCCGTTATCGGGTTTTACCACGGGCGCCTTTTGGCTCGTCTTCGCCAGTCTTCTGCTTGGGGAAGCGGTCCTTCAAACCGGGCTAGGGAAGCGCCTCGCCCTTGTCACCCTGAACGTTCTCGGAGCGCGATACGAGTCGGCACTCGGGGGGCTCTTTGCCGCAGGACTGGTCCTCGGCTTCTTAGTTCCCTCGGGCGTAGCCAGGGTCAGTCTAGTCCTTCCCATCGCGATGGCGATCGGCCAAGCCCTGAATATGGAGCGGACGTCGCCTGGCATGATCGGCTTGACGATGGGGGCGACCTTCGGGGCCGTATTTCCCCCTTACGCCATCATGACATCCAACCTTCCCAACCTCGTCCTGATGGGGACTGCGGAGATGAGCGCCGGGCTCCGCATCTCGTACGGTGACTGGCTGCTCCTCCTCGGCCCCACCGTGGGGGTCCTCAAACTCCTGGCCTGTTTTTTCCTGATCCGCCTCCTGTATCGTCCCGTCTCACTGGCCCTCTCGACCGAGAGCCTGGACGCAGAGCGCAACGCCCTCGGGCCTCTCTCGTGTGCCGAGCGCAGAATGTTGTGGATCGGCGGAGCCGTCGTGCTCCTGTGGGCTACCGACCGACTCCACGGAATCAGGCCAAGTCTTGTGGGGATGGGGGGAGCGCTTGCCCTCTTTCTCCCCGGGATTGCCGTTCTCGATGTCAAGAGTTTTCGACAGAGCGTCAACGCCCCTTTGCTCCTCTACCTTATCGGCATTCTGAGCATCGGAGCCTTCAGCCAAGAGGCCGGCCTCTCGGAGTGGTTGGGCGCAATGGTCCTGGATCTCTTGCCCGGCGGCGGCACCGGATTGCCCCTGAAGATCATTTTCATCGCCCTCCTCTCCACGGCGCTCTCACTCCTCTTGACGAATCCGGTGCTCCCAGCAGTCCTGACGCCAATCCTCGCAGGATACGCAGTCCGCACAGGTCTCCCCCTCCTGCCCGTGCTCATCGTTCAAGCCATCGGCACAGGAACACCCCTCCTGCCCTATCAGATCCCCCCCATAGTCCTCGCACTCGGATTCAAGACCTTCAGCCACGCTCAGGTGACCAAGGCCATGCTCCTGCTCGCCGTGCTCACCGCACTTCTTGTCCTCCCGGCAACGATCCTCTACTGGTCTCTGCTCGGCCTCCTGTCATGAAAGAGCCCTCACCGCTCCAAGATACTCTTGCCCCATCCCAATAAGACAATCTGCTGGTCTCATATCGTCGTGAAGAGGCACGGCTATCATCACCAAGAACGCCTCCGACGGCCCGCGCCTGCACGTGTCCAGCTGCCCCGCACGGATTGACCCCGCGACGGAGCTGTGATAGATAGGCAGGACCCCGACTAGGAGGCCAAAAGTGTTTCGAGGACAAGTGATTCTCGTCACCGGCGCAAGCAGCGGCATCGGCCGCTCGATCGCCGAGCGGTTCGGCTCCCTTGGCGCCTCCGTCATCGTGAACTATCTGACGAACGCGCACGGGGCCAATGAGGTGGCCGAGCTGATTCGACGAATCGGAGGCTCTGCACTGACCTTCCAAGCGGATGTGTCCAAAGCAGCAGAGGTCCACCGCATGGTTGCCGCGGCCGAAGAGAACTTTGGACCGGTGGACATCTTGATCAATAACGCCGGCAGTCTCTTCGCCCGCGGCCGCATCGAAGAGTTGCCGGAAGAGGTCTGGGACGCCTGCATTGCCGTCTGTCTGAAGGGGACCTTTTTGTGCTCGCAAGCCGTCCTGCCCAAGATGCGCGAGCGGAAGCGGGGCGTGATCATCAATATCTCCTCAGTCGCATCACGCCTCGGAGGTGCCGGCGAGTCCGTCCATTATGCCGCGGCAAAGGGGGGAGTGAATACGTTCACCTTCGGCCTCGCCAAGGAGGTCGCCAAGGACGGGATCCGGGTGAACGCCATCGCCCCCGGGTTGATTGACACTCCCTTCCAGCAGAAGTTCTCGACCCCCGAGCGCCTCCAAAGGATTACCGAAACGATCGCCATGGGGCGGATGGGAAGTCCCACCGAGATCACGGGTTTGGCCGTCTTCCTCGCATCGGAAGATGCGAGCTACCTCACCGGCCAGACAATCTTCGTGGACGGCGGCCGCCCTTGAGTGCCAGCGGGCCGCCTGACCTCCTGAGCGCAGTGCTCCCTTTCCGCGGAAGGCAGGAACGCGGGTGTGTCCTCGCAATACCGGCCTAATGGACTGAGATCAGGCGAGCAATACCTCTCGAAACGGCTCTCAGGATTGGGGCTTAGAGGCGATCGCAAGAAGCCGGGCCTGTTTGGCCCCCATGCGGCGACGGGCCGCGGGGGTCGTATCGTGGTAGCCCAAGAGGTGCAGGATGCCATGGACCAAAAGGAGAGCGAGCTCATGAGCAACGGAATGGCCATGTGCCTTCGCCTGCCGAGCAGCGGTCTCGACCGATATCACCACATCTCCAAGAAGATGCGAAACCGGCGATCGCGGACCCTCTTGTTGCGAAAAGGCCAGGACGTCGGTGGGACGATCGCGGTTCAAGTACACTCGGTTAAGTCGCCGGATGGCCCGATCGCCGACGAGGAGTACGGAAACTTCACTGCTCGGTCTCCCCAAGACGGATAACGTCCTCTCCCCCACCCTTTTTAGTCGTGACAACCCGACCCGCGTCCTCCTTTGGCAGTTTCGAATCTGTATCCCCATCTCCCTTCTTTTCTCCCTCCTTCTTTCTGCCCTCTTCGAACCTGTATCCGGGATAGTCGACACGGTGATGGTGGATGGCAGTGAGGACGCGGACAAAGGCATTACCAATCTGATGGAGATCTTTCAGGGTGAGATCACATTCGGACAACTGCCCTTCAGTAAAGATGGTGTTCACGATTCGCTGGACCAGCCCCTTGATTCGGGCCGGTGTAGGGTCGGTGAGGGTCCTCGCCGCCGCCTCAACCGCATCAGCCAGCATCAGGATTGCCGCCTCCCTAGTCTGCGGCTTGGGTCCAGGGTACCGGTAATCCTCTTCCTTCACCTCGCCGAGGTCAGGATCCTGCGAGTCCTTGGCCTTCTCATAAAAATAGGTGACCACGCGGGTGCCATGATGCTGTGGGATGAGGTCCACTATGGTAGGCGGTAACCGGTGCTCCAACGCCATCTCGATTCCATCCTTGACGTGGGAGACCACGATGAGGCTGCTCAGACTTGGAGAAAGCTTATCGTGTCGGTTCATGGCGTCCATCTGGTTCTCGATGAAGTAGGCCGGTTTCCTCACCTTGCCGATATCATGATAGTACGCACCGACTCGACACAGGAGCGGATTGGCGCCGATGGCCTCGGATGCTGCCTCCGCGAGCTCTCCCAACATCAGACTATGGTGATACGTTCCGGGAGCAGTCTTCATGAGCTGCTTTAAAAGGGGCTGGTTCAAATTGGACAGTTCGAGGAGCTTCAAATCGGTGGCGGTCTCAAAAAGATATTCTAGAACGGGGAGGAGTGTTGAGGCAAAGAGGGCAACCAACACGCCGTTCACGAGGGAGGCGATGAGACCATACACCAGCGTTGACGCTGTCCAACCGTAGATTGGGACGAAAACAATCACGGTGCAGACGTTGGCCAACGCCACCCAGAATCCCGCGCGGTAAAAGACAGTTCGCTCTTGGGTCCGCCGGATGCTGAAAGCACCGACCATGGCCCCGACTATTCCGTAGAGGAGGAAGCTGATCTCTTCCGTCACCATGAGGGTGGTGATAATGCTCACGGCTACGGCCGCTCCAAAGGCCGTCCGGGCATTGAATAGGACGGTGAGCAACACACTCCCCAAGGCCACGGGAATCGTATAGTAGAAGGAGTGGAGAGGAATGAAAGGAAAGGTCTGGTGTAAGGAACTGAGGATGACGAGCTGTAAGCGGAAGATCAGGATAGCCAGGAGGATCACCGTCCCCAAGAGGTAAATGTTCTTCGAGGAAATCGTGGGTCGCGTCTCGAGAAACCGGACGTAGAAATAGAGCGTCCCGAGCACGAAAAGGACGAGGATCAAGATGGCCAGAGTCGAAATGGGCCCAAAGGGGTAGGGGCGATAGGAGGCAACGACGAAACCAATGATCACGCCCAGCACGAGCACTACGACCAGGGGGATAAGGGGACGCCCCTCTGAGGTTCGAAAGAGTTGCCCCATCGGAGAAAGCCGGTAGCGATACGCTGGGAGAATCGTCGGCTTGGTCCCAGTCTTGGTATCGTTTCCTTTCTTCGTTTTCGCCTCTGCCCCAAGCCACTGAGAAATCTTCATTGTCCCCTCAAAGTGAACAACAGCTGCGAAGGATCACAGCCAATGCATATTGTTCGGACGAAAGCTCATGGGACGGCCTCGCAGTCGACTTCTCAGTGTCGCTCGTTTGCTTCCTGGCTTTCCTCGTGCGGTTTCTGATCTCCAGAGGCAGGGGATGACGCCTGGCGCTGCTCGTAGGCACGAATGATTTGCTGGACCAGCTCGTGACGGACGACATCCTCCTGGCCAAGGTAGATGAAATCAATCCCTTTGACGTCCTTGAGGATCGAACGCACCTCGATCAGTCCCGAGATTTTTCCAGGAGGAAGGTCCACCTGGGTAATGTCACCAGTGATCACCGCTTTCGAGCTGAACCCGAGCCGGGTGAGGAACATCTTCATCTGCTCGGATGTGGTGTTTTGCGCCTCGTCGAGGATGATAAAGGCATCATTCAAGGTCCGCCCCCTCATGAAGGCGAGAGGGGCGATCTCGATCACGCCCATCTCGATCAGGCGGTTCGCCCGCTCCGTCTCGAGCATATCGTACAGAGCATCGTAGAGGGGACGGAGGTACGGATGGATCTTTTCGTACAAGGTCCCGGGAAGAAACCCGAGACGCTCCCCCGCCTCCACCGCTGGGCGGGTGAGGATGATACGACTTACCTCCCGCTTCAGATGGGCCGACACGGCCATCGCCATGGCCAGGTAGGTCTTGCCGGTCCCGGCGGGGCCAATGCCAAAGACGATATCGTAGTTCCTGATGGCGTCGACATAACGCTGCTGTCCGAGGCTCTTCGGCCGAACCGGCCGTTTCTTGGGAGAAACCTCTATGACCTGATCTTGGATCTTTCGAAAGGCCTCACCTTCCTCCCGGGCAATGTGGCGGAGGGCCAGCTTTACATCTTGAGTTCCGATGGTCCGTCCCCCTTCCAGAAGCGTGTTGAGTTCGCTGATGACCTTCTCGGCAATGTCAACTTCCTCTTCGGTGCCGCTGATGGTCAGCAGGCCATCCCGGGCGACCAAACGGACGTGGAGACAATCCTCAACCATTCGAATGTGTTCATCATTCCGGCCGAAAAGGGACTGGATGTTAGGTCCAGAAGGCAGAGGGACCTGTCTTCGAACGGTTGCGCGCTCGCCTTCCATGTGTCGCAGGATGCTTCCCCTCATGAGAGAAATCAGGGGACGGCTCCCACCGTCCCCACCCCAAAATGCTACTCCCCTCTTCCTTTCAATGTCAACTGAAAAATCCCCTCTTTTCGCAAGAACCGCAAGATGTTAGCTGACATCCAGTTTGAGACGGAGCTCCTTGAGCTGGAGCGGGTCCACCAGCGTAGGGGCCCCCATCATGAGGCACTGGGCCCGCTGCGTCTTGGGGAAGGCGATCACCTCACGGATCGATTCGGCTCCGGTGAGCAGCATGATGAGGCGGTCAAATCCGAACGCAATTCCACCGTGGGGTGGTGTGCCGAATTCGAGGGCCTCCAACAGGAAACCAAACCTGTCCTGCGCCTCGGCCTCGGAAAGGCCGAGGGCAGCAAACATCTTGGACTGAACCTCTCGGTCGTGGATCCGGATACTCCCTCCACCCACCTCCTGGCCGTTGATAATGAGGTCATACGCTTTGGCCCGCACCTTTTCAGGAGCAACTTCAAGGAGAGAGAGGTCCTCCTCCAGGGGGGCGGTGAAGGGATGATGAACCGCGACGTACCGCTTCTCCTCCTCGCTGAACTCCAGGAGGGGAAAGTCCGTGATCCAAACGGGTCGGATCAGCGTTTCGTCCACCAGACCCAGCTGATGCCCCAACTGCACGCGAAGGCGGCCGAGGGCCTCCGCCACCACCCTTGCGGTGTCGCCGATGACCAGAACGAGGTCGCCCTCTTCGAGTTCAAATCGACGAAGGATCCCCTGCAACGCGTCAGGTTCAAGAAACTTGGCCACCGGAGACTGCAGACCTTCTTGTGTTAATCGAAAGGGGGTGAGCCCTTTGGCGCCGAGGGCCTTCACAAATTCGGTGAGGTCGTCGATCACCTTGCGAGAAAACGCCTCGGCCTTCCCCCTCACTTTGATCCCCTTGACTTGTCCCCCTCTGGCAAGGGCCTCCGCAAAGGGGCGGAAAGACGTCCCGCGACAGAGGTCGCTGATGTCGGCGAGGAACATCTCGAACCGGGTATCGGGGTTGTCGAGACCATAGGTCCCCACCGCCTCCTGGTGGGAAAGCCGGGCGAACGGCCGGTCCAGCTCAACCCCCTTCAGCTCGCGGAAGAGGACGGCGATGAGTTCCTCCATCAGGACCAAGACGTCTTCGCGGTCTACGAAGGACATCTCTACATCGATCTGGGTAAACTCTGGCTGCCGGTCGGCCCGGAGGTCTTCATCGCGGAAGCATTTGACGATCTGGAAATACCGGTCGAGACCGGCCACCATCAGCAGCTGTTTGAAGAGCTGGGGGGACTGGGGAAGGGCGAAGAACTGGCCGGGGTAGATCCGGGCTGGGACCAGGTAGTCCCTGGCCCCCTCGGGTGTGCTCCGCGTGAGGACGGGAGTTTCCACCTCGACGAAACGATGCTGATCGAAGAAGGCTCGGACGACCTGGTACGCTTGATGGCGGACCCGCAAGTTTTCCTGGAGAGCGGGGCGCCGGAGGTCAAGATATCGATATGTGAGCCGGAGCTCTTCGCTCACCGGTCGCTCCTCGTCCAATGGGAAAATCGGGGTCCGAGCCTCATTGAGGATCACCATCTCAGCGGCCGGAACTTCCACCTCCCCGGTCTTCAGGTGGAGGTTTTCTGTTCCAGGCGGGCGGCGGCGGACCTGGCCCTTCACGGCGATCACATACTCTGACCGAATCCGTCTGGCTGTCTCATACGCATCGCGCCCGTGCTCCGGGCCAAAAAGGACCTGGACAATTCCCTCTCGGTCCCGGAGATCCACGAAGATGAGGCCTCCGTGATCCCTCCTTCGATGGACCCAGCCCATCACCGTAAGGGTCTCCCCCACCTTCTCCGACGTCACCTCTCCGCAATAGCAGCTTCGCCTCATGCTTTCTTCATAAACCCGAGCAAGCATCCCAAAGCTTGAGCCACCCTAAGAACGCTACACGGTCCTCAGCGGTCACTCCCTTCCTGTGCGGCCCCGCGACGTTCCCTGCTCATCAACCAATCTACCACCTCCCGCAAGGGAACCTGCTCCTGCCCTCCCTGGGCCATGTCTTTCACCGTCGCCAATCCGGCCTTAAGCTCCTCGTCGCCCAGGATAAGGGCGTGGCGGTAGCACTCCTTGTGGGCGAGCCGCATCTGGCTCTTCAGAGAGCGTCCTTCCATATCCAAGGCGGCCCGAATTCCCTTTCGACGGAGCTCTTGGATGATCCGAAGGCCCATCTGAAATGCCTCCTCCCCCAAGACCGCGGCGAAGACACCCGCCCATGCCTCCTTCGAATCCTCCGGCGGAAGCGAAATCAGTAGACGCTCCAAGCCAATAGCAAAGCCGATCCCGGGGGTCGGGGGCCCGCCCATCTCTCCCACCAACAGGTCATACCTCCCCCCGCCGGCAATCGCATTTTGAGCGCCCAGAGCTGGGTTCACGAACTCAAAGGTGGTTCGGGTGTAATAATCGAGGCCGCGCACCAGGTGGTTGTTAATGGTGTAGTCGATCTTGAGAAGTTGCAATAGTTCCTGGAGCCGCCGGAAGTGGGTCTCACACTTCTCACACAGCGAATCGAGGGAGTTCGGGGCCTCAGCGACGAGGGCGCGACACCCGGCCACTTTACAGTCCAGGATCCGCAGGGGGTTCCGCTCGAGACGCACGAGACAATCAGGACACAGCTTCTCTTTCCTGCCCCGCATATAGCGAGCGAACCGTTCGCGGAAGAGCGGGCGACAGGCTTCGTCGCCGATACTGTTCAGTTGCAGCTCCCACGTGTCGACCCCCAAGGTGTCGAACAGATGAGCGAGCAAGTCGATCACCTCCGCGTCGACCGCAGCGTCCGCCACGCCGATGGCCTCAGCCCCAATTTGATGGAATTGCCGGAACCGGCCTGCCTGAGGCCGTTCGTGGCGGAACATAGGCCCAATGTAGTAAACCTTACAGAGGTCCCCCTGGGTGAAGAGGCGGTGCTCGAGATAAGCCCGAATCACGGGAGCGGTTCCCTCTGGACGAAGGGTAAGGCTCTCGTGCCCCCGGTCCTCGAAAGTGTACATCTGTTTATCGACGATGTCTGTCCCCTCCCCGATCCCGCGGACAAAAAGCTCGGTCCGTTCAAAGATGGGCGTCCGGATTTCCTGGTAGCCATAGTTCTCCAAGATCCGCCGGGCCGCGGCCTCCGCACGCTGCCAGCGAATGACCTCGACGGGCAGAATGTCCGGGGCACCCCGGACTCCTCTGATCATGGGTTGGGCCTCACGCATTTGATCTCCTTGGGCCGTCCGCAAGCCTCCTGTCTTCCGCACTTCTGAAACGGGAGGATATCCGCACCACTCCTGGTACAAGCAAACGGGGAGGGTTTAGCCCCGATCCGAAATTCGAACCGCGGGCATGGTCCTCCGAAGGCTCCTGAGAAGCCCACATGGCCAAACTCCGAGCGGCTCCAGGTGGCCACGATAGGGGTGCATGGATATGACCCTCTGATCACGTAGTAGAAAGGCCGCATCACGATTCCCGCGATTCTGGTCTCGATGTTTTTCGGATCGGGGTTAGTAGATGGGATTACGATCAAAGCGGTGGATGGCTTCAATGAACCGGACCGTTCCCGACCTGGCGCGCATCACGAGCGAGTGGGTTCTTGCCCCACCGCCGAAAAACCGGACCCCTTTCAGGAAGTCGCCGTCAGTGACCCCGGTCGCGGTGAAGGTGATCTCTCCACCCCTAGCCAGGTCGGTAATGGTGAGCACTCGGTCGATCTCCTTGAGGCCGGTCCGGCGCATCCGCTCGACGTCCTCATCGCTCCCCGGTTTAAATTGGGCTTGCATGTCGCCACCCAGGCATCTCAAGGCTGCCGCTGCCAACACCCCTTGCGGCGCCCTGCCAATCCCCATCAGGACATCCACCCCGGAATCCTCCAAGGCCGTCGCAATAGCTGCGGAGAGGTCGCCATCCTGAATGAGTTTGATCCGAGCACCAATCTCTCGGACCGCCCGGACGAGGTCGCCATGACGGGGTCGGTCGAGGATGACCACGGTAAGATCTTCCACATAGCACTTCATCGTCTCAGCAATGGATCGCAGGTTCTCCTCTGGTCCAGCGGTGATATCGATCGCCCCCAGCGCGTTGGGGCCGACCGCGATCTTCTCCATATACACATCCGGGGTAGGAAAGAGGCAACCCTTTTCGGCAAGGGCGACCGCCGCTACCGCGTTCGCCCTCCCTTCGGCAACGATGGACGGCCCCTCGAGGGGTTCCGCCGCCACATCCAATTCCGGTCCAGCGCCGGAACCAACCTGCTCGCCCACATACAAGGTGGGCGTCTCCCCTTTTTCGCCTCGTCCGATGACTATGGTCCCGGCGAAGCCCACTGCATCAAAGGCCCGGCGCATGGCGTCGAGAGCGGTCTGTTCCGCAAGCTGCTCATTGCCGCGCCCCATCCACCGCGCGGTGGAGAGCGCGGCGGCTTCAGCCACCCGAACCACCTCCAGGGCCAGATTGCGCTCCATCCAAACCCTCCTGAGGGCCGTAAATTCGTGATTCCTTCGGTAGTTAGGACGGACCAAAAGTATAGAAGACGCTCCCAGAGAAGTCAAGTACGATTGGCACAGTTGGAGTACCCCAATAGAGGCGACTCAGGTATTCCCAGGAGCATCCTCGACGACTCGGTCCCCACCCTTGCCCGGTTCACCAAGTGTGTATGGGAGGTCTGCAGAGTCAAAATGCTGGACATGTTCGGGCCAAGCAAAATGCGCCAGGCAGGCGACAAAGAGGGCGACAATAGGCGCAAGGATCCAGTATGTGTCATAGGAGAAGAAGACATCGGGATACCATCCAGACACAGCCCAGCTGAGAATTGCGACACCAATCAGTGACTCAATGCATACTTGTTTCCCGGCGTATTTGGGGTCGCTGTAAATCGCCCGCGCCGTCTCGGGGGAAAATCGCATCTGCCAATAGATCCGATTGTCGGGCCGTCTGACGAAGTCCTGATACTGCGTGGGAAAGAAAAATAACGCGAAGCCCCACACGGCTCGATTAATAAAGTGTGGGATGACGAATACTGGCAAACCCACTAGGGCATATACCAGTGGGAACACCCCGCTGGCGGTCCAGCCTGAACGTCCAAACTGAAAGGCCCCGCTCACGACGCAGGCCAACGAGATAAGAATGAGGATGAGTATGAGCAACCAACACGTCGTCATTCTCCCAAAATGTATCCCTGGCTTGAAACGCAGGAAGCCCTTCCTCCAGATAAACGCGAATCGGATAAGTCGAGGCCATTGATCTAACAACGCATAGATCGACCATCCAAGTGAGACGCTGTATAGCACTCCCCAACCGGTCAGAAGGAGACTTGCCAAACCGAGATTGTAAGGATCCATATCCTGTTCCGTTCAGTTTCTCGAGCTTTCGTCGAGAAAGTTGTCGCAGGACTCGTCCGAGGGGATAGGCAACCTCCAGTCGCCCTGGACTTCCCTTCCCCCCTTCGGTCGTGCCCCTCCATAATAGCAAAATGCCCTTCGCCATCATACGATGCCCGTGAAGGCGTCTGAATGCTTTGTTAGGCGATCTCTGTGTCAGACGGGGACTGAAGGCTTCGGTTATCCTGGCGACCCCTGTGCTTTCCCTTGATTCGGCTCAGGCATCTCCCAGGCGCGGCGTGGCGTCAAGGGTATTAACATATCACCGTCTGAAGCGAAAATTCACTTGACTCCTGACTTGTAACAGCGATAGTGGCAGAAGAGATCGTTCGACCACCGGCTAATACGTTGATTGGAAGGAGGGAGTCGAATGGAGCGGCGATATATCCATCTGAGGGCTGCGGCGATACTCGTGGGGGCATCACTGATTCTGATTAGCTGCGCGAGAAGGCCAGGGATTCCAACGGGGGAGCCAGGAGCGATGGGTCCGGGGCAAGAAGGAAAGATGGAAGAGGAGAAAATCGCCAAGCCGGCGCCGATTCGCGAGGTCCCGGTGACGCCTGGGAGCAGAGAGCGGTCACAAGCCGGTCAGGGGGCGGCGACGGCCAAGGAGTCCCCATTGAAGGATGTCTTCTTCGACTTCGACAAGGCAGTCTTGAGCGAGAGTGCGAAGAAGGGTTTGAACGACAACATCCGGTGGCTGAAGGCCAATTCCCTAGCCCGTATCGTGATCGAGGGCCACTGTGACGAGCGGGGAATCAACGAGTACAATCTGGCGTTAGGAGATCGCCGAGCCAAGGCGGTCCGGGATTTCCTCGTGGCCGGAGGCATCGATGTTCAGCGAATTTCGATCATCAGCTACGGCGAGGAGCGTCCCTTTGTGCTCGGACATGACGAATCCGCCTGGAAATGGAACCGCCGGGCCCACTTTGTCTTCGCGTCGAGGTAGGGGGAGAATTGGGGGGGGCGGATACTTCAGGGGCAAGCCAGACTGGCATGCTTCTTGCTCGCTGCCGCAAGCATCGATCCGTGTTGGAGGCAAGGGATGCCTACCGATACAAAGACATTGATGCGCCGCTACCTCCGCTTTGCCCGCTACTTACCCGTTCAGTGCACGGTCCTCAGGCCCGAGCACAGTGAGCCGCAAACGCTCGCCGGGATAACCCGGAACGTAAATGCCGGGGGACTCGAAATCTTGCTGCCCGAATCCCTGGCAGTCAAGACAGCGGTATCGGTCCAGATCTCGAATGGTGATCCCGTGCACGGTCACATCGTTTCGGCAGGGAAAGCTTTGTCGACGATCCTGGGGCCACGATTCCCCCACGGAGTGGCCTTCGAGCACCCGGTACAGCCATCCCTGGTTCGGCAATGGGTTTCTCATCCCAACAAGCGGGTCCATCAACGGGCTCAGGTCCAATTCGACGTCGAATACACGCAAGCGGTAAAGACGACGCAAGGGAGCTGCTTCAACCTGTGCCAGGGAGGGATGTTCATCGTAACCGAACAGCCGGCTGAACCAGGGACAGAGGTTCTTCTTCGCTTCACCCTGCCGGGCCATTCCGATCCCGTTCTCGTGCGCGCACGGGTTGCATGGATCTCTGGAGAGGAAAAGGACCCGCCGGCCTTCACCGGCATGGGAGTGCAGTTCCTCGACCTCGAGCCGGCAGAGGCTCGGGTGATCGCCAATCTCGTTGATCGTCTGTGTAAGCAGGCATCCGCGTCGGAGTCCTCCAAAGTCCTTCCCCCGTCTGAGTAACGCTCCTGGCCCTCTCCTTTCGCCTTGACAACACTCCATTTGCGCTCTCGGCTCGCCTATTTTGGCAAGACCAGTGAGGCTGGATGTGGAGGAAATGAGGGTGGAGGGAAGTTCTTTTCTTCTTTGCCCACAGGCCGTTTTCGTCTATAATTATGTTTGTATGTCGTACGAGTAGAGCCCACCCCGTAGGTCTTCATCGCCTACCAACGATGGTGCCCCGGGAGATGTGTGGCTCTGGAAAGGAGGGACGCGATCATGCCCAGCCAGAAGGTCACCGTAAGCGTCATTAAGGCCGACGTGGGGAGCTATACTGGCCACAACCGACCCCATCCCGAGCTCCTCCAGAAGGCCGCCGAGTCGCTCCAGGCGGCCAAAGACAAGAAGACGATCATCGATTATCATGTGGCCCGCTGTGGGGATGATATTGACCTCATCATGACCCACCGTCACGGGGTCGAGGCCGAGGTGATCCATCGCCTCGCGTGGGACACCTTCATGGCTTGCACGGCCGTGGCCAAGCGGCTTCATCTATACGGGGCCGGCCAGGATCTCCTCTCTGATGCCTTCTCCGGCAACGTCAAGGGCATGGGGCCGGGAGTGGCAGAGATGGAGTTCGTGGAGCGGACCAGTGAACCCATCGTGGTTTTCATGGGGGATAAGTGCTCGCCAGGGGCCTGGAACTTCCCCTTGTATCGGATGTTCGCCGATCCCTTCACGACCGCCGGGCTGGTCATCGATCCCAAGATGCACGAAGGATTTCAGTTCGCGGTCTTGGACGCCAAGAAGGACTCCATCATCCTCTTGAGCTGCCCTGAGGAGTTGTACGACCTCCTGGTCTTTCTGGGGGCTTCCAATCAGTTTATGATCACCGAAGTGCGGCGCCGGAGCGACGGGGAGATCGCCGCAGCAGCCTCCACCCAAAAGCTCAGCCTCATCGCCGGCAAATACGTCGGGAAGGATGACCCAGTGATGGTAATCCGGTGCCAGTCCGGCCTGCCCGCCGTAGGTGAGGTGGTCGAGGCCTTCGCGTTCCCGCACCTGGTTGAAGGATGGATGCGGGGCTCCCACTGTGGGCCGCTCATGCCATGTGCCTTCCATGAGGCGAATCCGACGCGCTTTGACGGGCCGCCGCGCGTGGTCGCAGCCGGCTTCCAGCTTGCCGAGGGACATTTGGTTGGGCCGGTGGACCTCTTTGATGACCCCGCCTTTGATGAGACCCGCCGAAAGGCCAGCGAGGTGGCGGAGTACATGCGGCGGCATGGGCCTTTCCAGCCACACCGCCTACCCCTGGAAGAAATGGAGTACACAACCCTGCCTCAGGTGATGGGCCGGCTCAAGGATCGCTTCAAGGCGGGAAAATAATTACTCTTCCTCAAAAATCGAACGGCCGCGAGGCGACTCGAAGCAGAACAAGAAAGCCATCGCGGCCGTTTGATTCTCGGCTTCCGTGGAAGGTTACAGCTCAACTCCTACCCCGACACAACCACCGACCCGGGGCCCGCGATTTTTTCCACCTCAGAGATGAATTCTGGCGCCGGCCGCACGTGAAGTCCCTCTCCGGCCTCAATCACGATGGCCGTCTCCCGATTCAGGTGCAGACGGAGCCGAAGGGGGATAGGCCCTCTGAAGTTCTCGGCGATACCACGGATCTGTCGAAGGACCTCCGGTGACAGAACCTCCGTCCGCACGGCAATTTCCATCTCCCCCTCCGGTTTTTCTCGAAGATCGCTGAGGGGTTGGACATCCGTGAGGAGGAGCTTCACCACCTCTTCCCCAATATCAACCTGCCCTCGCACCAGGACCGGATTGTCTTTGATCAGAAAGAGCATCTTGCCCCGGTAGAGATCGGGAAAGGCAATCATTTCGACGGATCCCCGCAGGTCCTCGAGGGTGACAAAGGCCATCCGGTCGCCATTCTTAGTGGAGATCTCTTTTACGGCGGTGATGATCCCACAGAGGCTGACCGTTTCCTTGTCCCGCAAGCTGGAGAGCTCATCCGTGGTGGCCGTCGCATACCGCATCCGGAGGGCTTCGTATTCGGTGAGGGGGTGGCCTGTGACGTAAAAGCCGAGGATCTCTCGCTCGGCGGTGAGGCGCTGCGCAGGAGGCCACTCTGGGATATCGGACATTTGAGGCGTCTTCGTCTGAGACGCCTCTCCCCCCAGCATCTCCAAGAGCGAACCCTGCCCCTTCGCTCGATCCCGGAGAACGGCCGAAGCTGCGTCCATGGCGTGATCTACTGTCGCCATGAGTTGGGACCGGCGGGAGCCCAACGAGTCAAAGGCCCCACACTTGATCAAACTTTCAATCACTCGCTTGTTGACAAGCCGCAGATCGACTCGTTCGCAGAAATCATGGAGGTTGGAAAACCTCCCACCGGTGAGCCGGGCATTCAGGACCGACTGGATGGCTGTCTCACCCAGATTCTTTACCGCCACCAGTCCAAAACGAATCTTCCCTTCCACGACCCGGAAGGTGCTCCCCGATTCGTTAACATCCGGCGGCAGAATTTCAATGCCCATCTGCCGGCACTCTTCAATGTGCTTGACGGTCTTATCTGTATCCCCCATGTCCGAGGTGAGGAGGGCCGCCATAAACTCCACCGGATAGTTGGCCTTAAGATAGGCCGTCTGATAAGCCACCACCGCGTAGGCAGCGGCGTGAGATTTGTTGAAGCCGTACCCGGCAAACTGGGCCATAAGATCAAAGATCTTTTCGGCCTTCGCCTTTGGGACTTGCCCAGCGACCGCCCCCGCCATGAACTTCTCCCGCTGCCGTGCCATGAGCTCGGGATTCTTCTTTCCCATGGCCCGGCGAAGGATGTCTGCTTCTCCCATAGTGAACCCAGCCATCTCGCTGGCAATCTGCATCACTTGTTCCTGGTAGACCATGACTCCGTATGTTTCCTTGAGATGTTTCTCCATGAGGGGATGGTAGTAGTTGATTCTCACGCGCCCATGGCGTCGGTTGATGAAGTCCGGGATCATCTCCATGGGTCCCGGCCGGTACAAGGCCACGAGGGCAATTACATCCTCGAGACGCTCAGGTCTGAGGCGTCTCAAGAGATCCCGCATCCCCGAAGACTCCAATTGAAAGACCCCCGAGGTCCTCGCCTCGGAGAGCAGTTGGAACGTCTTCGGATCGTCGAAAACGATTTGCTCTACCCGGAGGTCGATCCCCTGCGTCTCTTTGAGGAGCTTCAGGGTGTTGGCGATTACCGTCAGCGTCCGCAGACCAAGAAAGTCCATCTTCAGGAGGCCGATCTTCTCGATTGCCCCCATGGCATACTGGGTCGTGATTTCGCCCTTGGTCCCCCGGTGCAAGGGAACATGCTCGATGAGGGGTTCTTCCGAAATCACCACCCCGGCAGCGTGGGTGGAGGCATGGCGAGTGAGTCCCTCCAGCGACCTAGCGATCTGCCAGAGTTGATTGATCTCGGGCCGGGAATGGACGGCCTCTCTGAGGGGCGGGCTCTGGGCAATGGCATCGTCCAAAGCGATGTTGAGGATATTCGGGACCATCTTGGCAATCTTGTCCACTTCGCCGTAAGGCATCCCCAGAACACGTCCCACATCCCGGATCACCGCCTTGGCTCCCAGAGTCCCAAAGGTGATGATCTGCGCCACGTTTTCCTTCCCATATTTCTGCGCGACATACTCGATCACCTCGTCTCGGCGATCGTCGGCGAAGTCGATATCCATATCCGGGGGCGAGATGCGCTCAGGATTCAGGAATCGCTCGAAGAGGAGGCCGTAGCGAAGTGGATCAATATTGGTAATCCCGAGGGCATAGGCCACCAGGCTCCCGGCAGCCGAACCCCGGCCTGGTCCGACCGAAATCCCTCGTTCCTTGGCGAACCGGATGAAGTCCCAGACGATCAAGAAGTATCCGGCGAAACCAATTTTCTCGATCACCCGGAGCTCCTCGGCGAGACGGCTCTTGACCTCCTCCGTGATCTCACCGTACCGCTCCCTGAGACCACGCCAACTGCACTCGCTGAGGTAGCTGTCCAGGGTGTATTCAGGCGGGACTTGATAGCGTGGCAGGTGAATCCTGTCGAACTCGAGCTGGAGATTACAACGCTCGGCGATGGCTAATGTATTGACCAACGCCTCGGGAAACTCGGGGAAGAGGTCCTGCATTTCCTGAGGGCTCTTGAAGTAGAATTGATCCGAGGGAAAGCGTAACCGATCCCTGTCAGCGACCGCCTTGCCGGTCTGAATGCACAAGAGGGCATCATGGGCCCTGTGGTCTCCAACACTCAGATAGTGAACATCATTGGTGGCGACGAGGGAGAGTCCCAATTTCTTGGCCATCTGGATGAGGCTCCGATTGACCTCTCGCTGGGGCTCGATTCCATGATACTGAAGCTCCAAAAAAAAATTTTCCGGGCCAAAGAGATCCCGGTACCACGCCGCCGCCTCCAGGGCCTTCCCTTCTTCCCCTTGGGCCAGCAGTCGGCACACCTCGCTATTGAGACATCCGGAGAGGGCCAAGAGTCCCTCGTGATGCTGGGATAAGAGGTCCTTATCAATTCGCGGCTTGTAATAAAAGCCTTCCAGATAGCCTGCTGTCACCAGCTTGATGAGATTCTTGTACCCGGTCCGGTCTCTCGCCAGCAGCGTAAGGTGGTTCGCCCCCTCGTACTGTCCATCCTCAGGATGCCGCTCCAGACGGGATCCGGGAGCCACATACACCTCACAACCGATGATGGGCTTGATTCCCTCCCTTTGGGCCAGGCGATAAAAATCAATGGCACCGAAGAGGTTGCCGTGATCGGTGATGGCCAGGGCGGGCATCTTGAACTCTTTCGCCTTCCGCACGAGCTTCTCGAGATGGCACGCCCCATCCAGCAAGCTATACTGGCTATGAACATGCAGATGCACAAACCCCGCACGCGGCATTACGAATCCTCCCTGATGGGGCCACCCGAGATTCGCTCAGGGGGAGCTCGATTACTCCCATTCGATGGTGCTCGGGGGTTTCGAGGAGATATCGTAGACCACTCGATTGACCCCCTTTACCTCGTTGATGATGCGATTCGATATGAGGCCTAAGACCTCGTAAGGAAGCCTGGCCCAGTCGGCGGTCATGCCATCCTCGGACGTGACAGCCCGGAGGCCCACCACATTCTCATAGGTCCGGGCATCGCCCATGACCCCGACAGTCTTAACTGGGAGGAGAACGGCGAAACCCTGCCATAGCCCCTGGTGAAGTCCGGCTCGTCTGAGCTCTTCCTCCACAATGGCGTCTGCTGCCCGGAGGATATTCAGCCGCGCTTTGGTCACCTCCCCAAGGACGCGGACCGCGAGGCCCGGACCCGGAAATGGATGTCGCCAGAGTATGGCCTCTGGAAGACCGAGGTCCCTTCCAACCTCTCGCACCTCATCTTTAAACAGGTCTCGTAGCGGCTCAATGAGAAAAAACTCCATAGTGCCGGGGAGACCCCCCACGTTATGGTGGGTCTTAATGGTGGCGGAAGGCCCTT
The DNA here is from genome assembly GCA_964348275.1 of uncultured bacterium. Taxonomy (GTDB): domain Bacteria; phylum Methylomirabilota; class Methylomirabilia; order Methylomirabilales; family CSP1-5; genus CSP1-5. The sequence continues at coordinate 39,275 of CAYGBT010000015.1, read as the reverse complement.
GGACCCGTTGGCTTTCGATCACATCAGGGTAGAGGGTCCCCTGCGCCAAAAAGTCGATCCGGCCCATCTTCTTTGCCTCTTCCTCAAAGACCGCGATAAACTCGGCGCCGATGATTCGCCGCTTCTCTTCAGGGTCTGTCACCCCCTTGAGAGCATGAAGGAAGCGATCCGCAGCGTCCACGGCGACGAGGGTCAGATTGGGAAACTCCCGGAACGTGCGCAGCACCGATTCCTTTTCCCCCCTGCGGAGGAGGCCGTTATCGACAAAGACGCAGAGCAGCCGTTCGCCAATGGCCCTGTGGACCAAAAGGGCGGTGACCGACGAGTCCACCCCCCCGCTCAACGCGCAGAGGACCTTTGCGCCTTCCGCCGTCTCCCGGATCGCCTCGACCGCTTTCTCGATGAAGGACCGCATGGTCCAAGTCGGTGAACAGCCGCACACCCGGTAGAGGAAATTCTCGAGGATCTGCCGTCCCATCGGCGTATGAATCACCTCCGGATGAAACTGGACGGCGTACAGCGGACGCTCGGAGTGCCGCATGGCAGCGTAGGGCGCATTCTCCGTGTGGGCGATAGCAGTCCATTCAGGGGGAAGACAGAGGACCTTGTCCCCGTGGCTCATCCAGGCAATGGTCTCGGATCCGAGTCCCGCGAGCAGGTCCGAGGGATCGTCAATACGGAGCTCGGCCTTCCCGTACTCCCTCTCCTGTGCGGCAGCGACCTTTCCCCCCAGCAGATGCGTCAACACTTGCATCCCATAGCAAATCCCCAGGAGAGGCCGGTCGAGGGCCAGGATCGCTTGGTCGAAGCGTGGTGCATCCTTATCATAAACACTGGCGGGTCCCCCGGACAAGATGATCCCCTTCGGATTGAACTCCCGGATAGCCTGTATCGGACTATGGCACGGAAGGATCTCGCAGTAGACTCGGCATTCCCGGACGCGGCGGGCGATGAGCTGAGTGGTCTGCGAACCAAAGTCGAGGATGAGAATTTTGTCCATCATAAGCATTGACCGGCAGTCGATCACGATGGAGAGAGCTTACACTCCGTCGAACGCAGAACCCCGACTTGCAACATGCAAGGGGTGATGAATGCCCCACGCTCGCCGCTTCTAGTGCCGTTCCAACTTATTAAGCCGAATTTGAGTGGGGTGCCTTGTTACAATTGTCATGAGTGGGTGCAGCGAGAAAGTTGGCACAAGTAGTTGGAACGGCACTAGCTCTCCATGCGGTAATTGGGTGCTTCCTTGGTGATGATCACGTCGTGGACGTGAGACTCGCGGAGACCGGCATTCGTGATCTTGGTAAAGCGGCCATTCTCGCGCAGCTCGTCGACCGTGCGGCAACCGCAATACCCCATACCGGACTTCAGGCCTCCCACCAGCTGGTAGACATGGGCGGCTAACGTCCCGCGGAACGGAACCCGCCCCTCGATGCCTTCAGGGACCAGCTTTCCCTCCTCGGTTTCTTGCTCCTGGAAGTAGCGGTCTCCGCCCCCTCGTTGCATCGCCCCGAGCGATCCCATCCCGCGGTAGACCTTGTAGCTTCGGCCCTGATAGATGACGGTTTCCCCCGGGCTCTCTTCCGTCCCGGCAAACAGCCCGCCAATCATCACCGCGTGGGCGCCAGCCGCAATGGCCTTTGTAATGTCTCCTGAGTATTTCACCCCGCCATCGGCGATGATAGGAATCCCGTACCGATCGCTGACCACAGCGCAGTCAGCGATGGCGGTGACCTGAGGGACCCCCGCGCCCGCCACGACCCGCGTCGTACAGATCGAACCAGGACCGATCCCCACCTTGATCCCGTCAACCCCAGCCTGCATCAGTTCCTCCGCCCCCTGCGCGGTCGCCACGTTCCCGGCAATCACCTCAGCCTGCGGATAGTTCTGCTTGATCCAGCGGACCGTCTCGATCACCGGCTGAGAGTGGCCATGGGCGGTGTCCACCACGATCACGTCCACTCCGGCCTTCAACAGGAGCGGAACCCGCGCCTCGGCATCTTCCTCGACGCCCACTGCAGCCCCAGCCCGGAGTCGCCCCAGCGAGTCCTTACAGGCGTTCGGGTGCTTTCGGCGCTTTTCGATGTCCTTGATGGTGATGAGTCCTTTGAGTTTGAAGTGCTCGTCTACCACTGGAAGCTTCTCGATCCGATTGTGGTGGAGGATCTCTTGGGCCTCCTCCAGAGAGGTCCCCACCGGTGCGGTCACGAGACGGTCTTTGGTCATCAACCCCGAAATGGGAAGGTCGAGCTTGGTTTCAAATCTGAGGTCCCGGTTGGTCAGGATTCCCACCAACCGTCCCTCTTCATCCGTCACCGGCACCCCCGAAATTCGGTAACGCTCCATGATCCCGAGGGCCTCGTGGATCTTTTGAGTGGGGCGGACGGTGATCGGGTCGACGATCATCCCGCTCTCCGACTTCTTAACCTTATCCACTTCGGCCGCTTGTTTTTCCGCTGAGAAGGCCCGATGGATGATTCCAATCCCCCCCTCGCGGGCCAGGGCAATGGCAAATCGGGATTCGGTCACCGTGTCCATGGCTGCGGAGACCAGGGGGATATTTATCCGGATGCGTGCGGTGAGACTCGTGGAGACGTCTACCTCTCGAGGGTGGATCTCCGATTTGGCTGGAAGTAAAAGGACGTCGTCAAAAGTGAGTCCCTCTTCCAACGGCCCGTGTAGCATTGCACTTCTCCCTCCATTCCAAGATGTTGTTGATGCAACTGACTCTACCCCAAGATCTAGCGCTCGTCAAGGTCTTTGCCGGCCGCTCTAAGCGGTCAGCATTACTCTTTCGAATGTCTCAGATCCCTATCGCCTCCTTGGCAGCATCCAGAGTTTCCCGGGCCACCTTCCGGGCACGCTCTGTCCCTACCGCAAGAATCTCGTCCACCTCTTCGGTCCGCTCGGCGATCTTTCCCCGCCGCTCGTAAATGGGGGAAAGCACCGGCAGCATATGCTTGAGGAGGCCGGCTTTACAGTCCAGACAGCCGATCGCTGCCGTCCGACAGCCCGGTACCACGTAGCTCTCCCGCTCCTCCGGCGGTGTAAAGATCTTATGTAGGTCGTAGACCGGGCAGATGTCAGGGTTGCCCGGATCGTTCCGGCGAATCCGGGCCGGATCAGTAACCATCGGCTTCACCTTCTGCTCGACCATCTCCGGGGAATCCGACAGGTAGATACAGTTATTGTAGCTCTTGGACATTTTCCGGCCGTCGGTCCCTGGGATTTTCGGGAACTCGGTCAGCATCGACTCAGGAATGGTGAATACGGGTTTGTAGAGGTAATTGAACCGGCGGGCGATCTCGCGGGTGAGTTCGATGTGGGGAAGCTGATCGACCCCTACGGGGACAAAGTTCGCTTGGTAGATCAGGATATCCGCCGCCTGCAGCACCGGGTAGCCCAGGAATCCAAAGGTGCTGAGGTCTTTGTTGGTCACCTCCTGGAGCTGTTCCTTATACGTCGGATTCCGCTCCAACCATGGCAGCGGCGTAATCATGGAAAGGAGGAGGTGAAGCTCCGCGTGTTCCGGGAGGTGAGACTGAATGAAGAGGACTGCTTTCTCGGGGTCGACGCCCGCACTCAACCAGTCGAGTCCGATCTCGCGGATGTTTTCCTGAAGGTGGCTAGGATCGGCGTAATCGGAAGTCAAGGCGTGCCAGTCGGCCACAAAGAAGTAGCAATCGTACTTGTCCTGGAGCCGTCTCCAGTTTTCCAAAGCCCCGAAGAGGTGGCCTAGATGGAGCGGACCCGTAGGTCGCATGCCACTCAGGACCCGCCCTCCTTCCATCCATCTCCCCCAAAGACACAGCGTTAATGAAGCAACCCTTCCGCCATGGAGACCATTGACCAGATTCCTTGTCCCACCGTCCCCTTAAGAATCAACATCACTAGCAGGATCATTCCGCGGTGCTCTATCTGCCGCGAGGTCGCTGTCTGGGGTGGAACCCGGAGGGCCGGACAGCACCTGGCTCCCGTCGAGGGGGGATAGGAATCAGGTCCAAGATGGCGAGAAATAGGATTATAGTGTCCCTCAGATGCCTTCTGGTAGATTGATAGCACGCTATCAAAGGGAGCCGCCTTTGTCAATCGGTCGCAGCCTCCCCCGGCTGCACCGCGTGCTGCCGAGCAATCTCGCTGGGATCGGAAAACAAGGAAATCCGATGCGGCCCAGGGGGCTCAACGCGGCCGGCCGAAGCGCTGCCGGAGAAACGCAATCTCTTCTTCGCGGCTCTTGAGGCGTCCCTCGAGGCGTCCCTCCAGCAAGAGATCCAAGATCCGCCGGTAGTTGGGGCCTGGGGGGAACCCGAACTTTCTCAGGTCCCCCCCCGTGAGCGCGGGCCTCACCGAGGCCAGACGGGTAAGATACCGCTCGACCCCGTTCCTCACTCGTCGTGCCCCTGTGGTCCAGAGGAGGATGCAGAGATCTGGAGAAGCGCGATCCAGCCGGTGCCGAATACGGCTGGCTCCTACTGACCTCCCCTCCAATTGTTTTTCAAGGAACCGAAAATCCCCGAGCTCTCTGATCAATAGATCGAGGGGCGGCCCCTTTAGCCCGAGATGCTCTGCGACCCTCCGACGAACCCTGGCAGGGACGTACAGGAGGAGCGCGAGAAGATTTACACGCCACCGGAGAGGTCTCGAAGAGATCCCTAGCTGATCACAACGCTGCCAGGCCCGGCGAATGCGCTTCATGCGGGCAACCACGCCCGGGCCAACGGCAAGGGCAGGATCCAGCACCCTGAGGATCCCCAGCCCTTGAAGAATCTTCAGGGCTGCCTCAGCTCTGGGCTCCTCTAGCAGCAATTCCAGCTCGTGAAACAGCCGATCGCCGGAGAGCCGTTGCAAGACCTTTTCGGACAGAATGCTTCGGATTAGCCGTCGATCCCGCGGGCTGAAGCGGAGGCGATACCGGGCAGCATACCGGGCTCCCCGGAAGATCCGGGTTGGATCATCGCGGTAGCTGTGCTCATACAGGGCCCGGAGGACTCGTCTTTGGAGATCCTTGAGTCCTCCGAAAGGATCGAGAAGTTGCCCACGCCGAGGGACAAGCCGGACGGCCATGGCGTTGATGGTAAAGTCCCGGCGGAGCAGATCATCTCGAATCGTTCCCGGAACGACTTGTGGGAGAGCGGCGGGACGGGCATAATGTTCGCGCCGGGCCGTGGCTACATCGAGGCGCAGGCCGTCTGGCAGGATCAGGGTTGCCGTCCCAAACCGTGGGTGGATGGTCACCCGTGTTCCCAGGTGGGCCGCCAAGGCCTCCGCATACCCAAGGGCATCCCCGGCCACAGTCAGATCGATGTCGGCGCTTGCGCGTCCCAAGACGAGGTCTCGGACCGGTCCCCCGACGAGGTAGACCGATACCCCCCGCCGCTGTCCCAGAACCCTCGCGGTCCCGATGAGGTCTCGCTGGTGGCGCGGCAGGCGCCTCAGGAGCTCCTGGGCCAGGACCGGACGTGTCTCTTGAGTCGAGTGTCTCACTTCAAAAACACGAGAGGGTCTTTGGCCTTGCCCGCTCGGCGGATCTCAAAGTGCACGTATGGACTCTCGGCGATCCCGGTCATGCCCACCTCGGCGATGACTTGCCCCTTTCTCACTTTCGCCCCCCGCTTCACGAGGTTGATCCGGTTGTGGGCATACACCGTGGCAAACCCCCCCCGATGGTCGATGATGATGAGGTTGCCGTAATCCCGGAGATCCGCCCCGCTATAGACGACCTTTCCTTCCTCTGCGGCCTGGATCGGGGTCCCCCGAGGTGCCGCGATGGCGATCCCGTTATTCTTGAACCCGTCCTCGATTCCGAATTGAGTGATGATCCGTCCCTTGACCGGCCAAGTAAACCGAAGCTGGGGAGCCCTGTTTCTTCTCGCGGGAAGTTTTCGTTCCAGAATCGCCGTCTCCTCCGGCCGGTAGATCGGAACGTATAGCAATCGGCGGGCGCGAGGAATGAAGAGGGCATCGCCAGCCCGAATCTTCGCCGGGTCGGTGATCCGGTTGACCCGCCTGATTTCCTCAACGCTGACCCCATAGGTCTTGGCGATCCGGAAAAGGCTCTGTCCAGGACGGACCCCATGATAGACACCTGGTACGCGCCGTCCGTATCCACCGCAGGCCGCGAGGAGGAGTGCGAAGAGACAGAGGGCCGCAAGGCACCGCTGCCTCACGCTTTCTTCTCCGGGAGGTGCCGACGCAGACAGACGGGCAGGTGACTGTAACGCTCCCGGACCCGGGCATTCCTCACAGCCATCCCGATGGCCTGCCGAGTGCCGACCATGACGACGAGACGTCTCCCCCGACTCAAGGCCGTGTAAAGGAGATTCCGCTGCAGCATGACATAGTGGGATGTATGCAGGGGGAAGACGACGGAGGGATACTCACTCCCCTGGCTCTTGTGGACCGAGATGGCGTAGGCCGGGTTGATCTCGTCGAGCTCGCTCCAGTCGTAGACAACCTCCCCCTGATCGAACCGAACCCAGACTTGCTGTTCTTCCCTGTCGACCCGGTGGATCCAGCCCAGGTCGCCGTTATAGACCTCCTTGTCGTAGTTATTCCGGACCTGCATGACCCGGTCTCCTACTCGGAGCTGCCGGCTGCCTCCCGCGATTTCTTCGCCGCGGGGGTTCAACGCCGCCTGAAGGTCTTGATTCAGGGCGGCGACCCCGAGGGGACCTCGGTTCATCGGGGTAATGACCTGGATATCCCGGAGGGGGTCGAGGCTATATCGGTGCGGAATCGTTACGGTGACCAAACCCCTCACCCGGGCTCGGATGGCCTCAGGGTCATCGAGCTCAATGAAGGCGCAGTCCGCCATTCCAAATTGGGAGAGATGAGGAAATTCACCGCGGTTGACCCGATGGGCATTTACCACGATCTGACTCTCTTTCGCCTGTCGAAATATCTCTGTGAGCCGCACCACCGGAACGGATGCCGATGCAATAAGATCGTGGAGAAGCGAGCCCGGTCCCACGGACGGGAGCTGGTCAGCATCACCCAGGAGGATGAGAGCCGCCATGGGTGGGAGGGCCTTTAACAGGTGGTTCATCAGCACGAGGTCGATCATCGAGGCTTCGTCCACTACCAAGAGGTCGACCTCAAGCGGGTGGGTTTCGTTCCTCTTAAACCTCCCCTCCTTTGGGCCGAACTCCAGTAGGCGGTGAATCGTCTTGGCCTCCCGCCCCGTAGCCTCTGCCATCCGCTTCGCCGCACGGCCAGTGGGAGCAGCCAGCGTCAGGCGAACCCCCTTGCGCTCAAGGATCTCGATGAGCGCCCGAAGCAGGGTGGTCTTTCCCGTCCCCGGGCCCCCGGTGATGATCAGGACTTTCGCCGCGAGGGCCTTGCGAAGCGCTTCCCGCTGCTCGGAGGTGAACTTGATCTCGCCCCGGTCCTCTGCCCACTGGATGGCCCGCGGGATGTCGATGGGGGGGCCGAGGCGGGGCGCTTTGGCCACGAGAGCCAACCGACGACTTACCCCCTCCTCGGCTTGATACAGCGAAGTGAGATAAACGGCGGTATCCCCGGCTACCGGCTCACAAACCACCGCCTTTTCTTGGTGAAGCGCAACGAGGGCTTGCTGGAGGAGAGCCTCCCTCTCGATGCCCAAGAGCTTCACGGCCTCGGGGAAGAGACGTGAAGTGGGAAAATAGACATGCCCCGCCTCGGCCGCCTCATACAAGAGATGAAGTAGACCGGCAGCACAACGCTTCGGGGAATCCTTGGCCACCCCGAGCGATGCTCCGATCCGGTCGGCGGTTTTGAAGCCGACGCCCGCAATCTCCCGCGCCAACCCGTAGGGATCCTCCCGTATCCTCAGGGGTGCCCCCGGACCGTAGGCCTTGAAGATCTTTAGGGCAAAGGACGGGGAGATCTGATGCTCCTGTAGGAAGAGCACGAGTCCCCTGACCTCACGCTGCTCGCTCCACGCAGCCCGAATCCGAGCCAGACGGGCCACGCCGATTCCATCGACCGTCAGAAGCCGCTCCGGCTCTTCCTCGATCATGCGTAGCGTTTCGGGCCCGAAAGCCTCCACCAACCGTCTCGCGTAGGTGGGGCCGATTCCCCTGACGAGACCCGAGGCGAGATAGCGCTCAATGGCTGCCACTGATGCGGGGAGAATGCTCTCGTATGTCTCGACCTTGAACTGCTCCCCGTACCGGCTGTGACGCACCCACTGTCCCCTGATGCGGATCGTTTCCCCGGGGGTGGCCCCCCAGAGATTCCCCACCACCGTCACCGCATCCCGGTGACCAGGGACCTCCAGGCGCGCCACGGCATACCCCGTCTCCCCATCAGAATAATTCACTCGGATGAGCGTGCCCTCGAGGACACGAGGCCCGATCACCGCTCCCCCTCCCGGGACCTCGGGGACAGGAGGCTGGCCCGGACGATCCCGGCCTTCCCGAATCGGCGTCGAATCTCATCCACCGCCCCAGCAGCCTTTTCCCACCGGGGATCCGATGGAAAGAGCGACATCTGACCGCGAGAGGCCTCGGCGGTGAGCTTAGAGACGGCGATCCCTAGGAGGCGTATCCTGCGCCCATGCCAGGCAATCTCTTGGAGAAGGGACAGTGCCGTAGAATAGATCTCGTCGGTGAGCACGATGGGCTGGGGCACGGTCACAGAACGCGTGAGGGTCGTAAAGTTGGCATAGCGGAGCTTCAAGGTGATCGTGGAACCCGCAAAGCCTTCCCGCCGGAGACGCGTCGAAACGCGTTCCGCCAGGCGGAGCAGGTTCTGCCGGATGTGGCGAAGGTCCTCCAGATCGACAGAGAACGTCGTCTCAGCCCCAATGGATTTGGCCATAGCCCCTGGGATGACGGGACGGTCATCGATTCCACGACTCAATTGGAGAAGGTGGGTCCCTATCCTTCCCAAGCGACGACAGAGCGCGCTTTCGGGCCATCGGGCTAGCTCGCCAATGGTCTTGATCCCCAAGCCCTGAAGGGTGGCCGCCGTCTTCGCTCCGACCCCCCACAGGCATGTGACGGAAAGGCTTTCGAGAAACGTCTGAACCTCGTCGGGCCGGACAACGACGAAACCATCTGGCTTCTCCAGGTCGGAAGCGATCTTAGCGATAAACTTGTTCGGGGCCAAACCGACCGAAGCGGTGAGTCCCTCTTGCAGCCAGATCTCCGACTTGATTCGCCTGGCAATCGCCACAGGCTCTCCAAACAGGCGGACACTCCCAGTGACATCGAGAAAGGCCTCATCGATAGAGAGGGGTTCTACCAGATCGGTGTAGCGTCGCAAGATTCCAAAGATCCGCTCGGACACTTCTTCGTACCGTTCCATTCGAACCGGCAGGAAGATGGCTTGGGGACACAGGCGATAGGCCCGCGAAATGGGCATGGCGGAGCGAACCCCAAATCGCCGAGCCGCATATGAGCAGGCCGCCACCACGCCCCTTCCCTTCCCCCCTTTGGGGTCTGCCCCCACAATGACCGGTCGCCTCTGGTCGGCCGGATGGTCTCGCTGCTCCACCGCCGCATAGAAAGCATCCATATCCACGTGGATGATCGCCCGCGTCATTACCCTGTCTTTCCACCCTCTCGGCGTGTATTCGAGGCACTGTCGAACATCGGCAATTTTGACGTGGGTACGGGTTTCTCACATTCACAGGCGCAGACGGCCACACCGAAGCCCTCGAAGAAGCCTCTAGTAGCCTGGGGAACAGGGCTCAGAGTTGGCGAAGCGGATGCGGTTCGGTATCGTTCTTCGTCTAGCCTCTCGTACAAATACCGCGATGACACGAAGATTATAGCAAAGCCCAGCAAAACGTGAGCAATCTCACTTACCCCCGGATCCAGTAGCGTTTCTGCAGGAGCCGGCTGAGGGCCCAGGCAGCGTGGATCCGGACTGCGCGTTCTCTATCCTCTAAGGCAGCTCGGAGGATAGGAGAGGCCTCCGGCTTTCCTATCTCCCCCAGGGTCCAGGCAGCCCGAAGGCGGACGTATGGGTCGGCATCCTGAAGGAGTTCCCCGATGTGGCGGATGCCTGAGGGATCGTCCAGCCTTCCGAGAATCCATGCCGCATAGAGCCGGACCACTTTTGCCGTTGCTGGATTCGCTACCACCCGGTGGAGTAACGGACGGGGGCTCTCATCCTGGAGATCGGCGAGCGCCTCGGCGGCGAAAAGGCGGAGCGATAGGGGGGAGTGGCGGAGAGCTCTGTGCAGCACGACGAGCCCCCTTGGTTCCCCTAACCGAACCAGAGCCTGTGCTGCGTATAGCCGGACGTAGTGATCGGAGTCGTTGAGGGCCTTGAGGAGCGCTGGAACTACCTCCCGTATTCCCAGTGCTCCCAGCACCTCGATTGCCTGCATGCGAATGGAGACCTGCTGAGACTCCAGAGCCTCCAGGAGGATGGGAGCGGCCCGACGCTCCCCTAATCTGGCCAAGCTCTCGGCCGCCGCCACGCGGACCAATTCACGATCGTCCTTCAGGAGTGGGTCCAGGCTTGGCCTTGTGACACGGGTTCCGAGTCGACCCAATCCCCTCGCGGCCTCAGCCCGGGTATAAGGATCCGGATCTTGAACGAGCGAGGTCAGAAAGGGGAGAGTGGAACCCAAGCCGAGTCGGCTCAGGGCATGGATAGCGACGCTCCGCGCCGCCGGATCGCCCTTCGAGGCCAGCTCAAGGAGGAGTGGATAGGCTGCAGGATCTCTAACGCCAGCCACGAGGGAAGCGGCTCGTAGGCGGTTGGACCCTCCCGATTCAACCTCCTCCTGAAGGTAAGCGTTGAGGATACGGCCGAGGAGTTGGGGATGTGGATCCCCCTGGATGTTCCAAAGCTCTTGATACTCACGAAGGGCCTCATCTACGGCACGAGTCTGAATCAGGACCGTTACCTTCAGGAATCGAACGGCGCTATCGTGGGGGGCGTAGGCGAGATGTCGCTCCAGTAAAGCCAAAGCTGCCTCGGAAGCCCACTCCTGAGTCCATTCCCCCACCTGAGTCTTGAGGCCCTGCAGCTCCCGGGAACAGCCTCCCACCACCAGCAGCACAGAGGCTACCGCAAGCCAACGGCGTGCGTGCTGCCTCGGGCCTCGAGATCCCATGCACTGATACCCCTGGAGCGAGTCAGCGTTCACCGATGACCGCAGACCGACGACCGATGACCAAAGCTTCGAATCTGGTAAGGGCGCAGAGGGGGTTCCTTCCGAGGCAGGCGACATCTGGCTTGCGTCTCCGAAGGAGTCCGGAGTCCTTCGGACTGGCCGGGGTCCCGCCGCCGAAGCGCAGCGCAGGCGGGGGTGGCCCGCCCTGGCGAATTACAACGCCTATGCGTGCGTAACCTTGCCACTGCGCATCAAGCCCTCGGAGAATATGGCGCCGCCGAGGAAAGTCCCTCCAAGCCCTTACTCTTCGGTCGTCGAATATCGGACGTCAAACTTCGGACCCTAAACCGTGAAACATGAACCCTGAACTGGGTCATCAGACAGCGGACTTCGGCGAGCCGTTCGGCCGAGCTCACGGTCGAGGCCTCAGTCGAGCCGTCATCGGTCATCGGAGGTCCCGATATTTCCGGGCGGTTCCGCGGGCCCGCTCCACTGGGTACTTGCTCTCATTTTTCTGAAGCTTTTCCAGAGCAGCCTCGACCAGGTCCGTTCCGAGAATGTCGGCAAGAGAGATCAGGAGGATAACGATATCCGCCATCTCCCAGCTGACCTGACGGTGCCCCTCCGGATCCGAGAGGAGCGCCGCCACCTCTTCAGGCTTCTTCCACTGAAAGAACTCTAAGAGTTCGGCCGCCTCTAAGCTGATGGAGATGGCCAACTCCTTCGGGCTGTGAAACTGCCGCCAGTCACGCCGGTCACGAAACGCAAGGACTTGACGGACCAGCTCGTCAAAAGGCGAGGGCTTCGGACGGCGGGACCCTTTAGATGTTGGTCGAGACGAAATCCTCCCCCCCAACATTCAATGCCCTCTCTGTGGCGACCGAGAGCTGCCGGTCATGGACATGGTTCAAGGCGAAGACCCGGCAGTGGGCCACCTTCGGGGGAATGTTTTTGAACAGGGCGCGTAACGGGGAAGGAGAGACCTCCCCCGTGGCGGGGTTAAAGATGTGGATCCGCTTGGTACCCTCAGCCAAGGGATTCACTGGCCGGGTGTCCTGGGCAGCCAGATCCACTCGGAACGGAATATGCCGAAGACCTTCAGGGAGATGCTTGCGGACGCCCCGTTCGAGCTCCTCAGCACTCTGAAAGCGGACCGCCTGTTCGTACTCCTCGATGGAGAGGACGCGGTCGTACGCCATCTTCCACTTCACCCTTCGGGTGAGAATCTTTCGCCACTCCCGCCCTAAGGTCCGCTTCTTGGCGTCTTTCGATCGGGGCCACTTCATGACCTCCTGCAGAAGGGCCCAGTCTGTCAGCTCCAGATATCGGTCCAGCGAGTGCAGGGGGTTCCAGGGGAAGAGGAGCGACATGGTCTCGGGAAAAATCTCCTTCATGTGCAGATCCACGGCCCGGTTGGTCCGGTGGTAGTAGACATCGGAGTACATGGAAACCCGGGCATTGATGAACCGGACGAGGGTGGAGGATCCTGCTCGGTGCAGCGTCAGGCCTTTGTCGGTAAAAAAGGTGTAAAACAGGAGGCGCTCCACATCGACCATATCCAGAGAGAAGCCGGTCATGTACGCATCCCGCTGAATGTAATCCATGTTGTCCGCACTGTAAATTCCAGAAAAGACAGGCTGCAGGAACGTGAGCCACTCCGGTGCCCGTGCAGCCTCCTGCGGGTCTGGTTTCCGGATCAAAAAGGCAACGTGGCGCGCATCTAACGTCTCGCCCTTCGCGAAGGGACCGGTCGGGCTTCGTCGAATCCCACGGATGATCTTCCCCAATTTCTTCACGATAATGGCCTGTCCTATTCTCTCATGATCAAGATCGTATTTTTTCAAAAAGTTGTCGTCGAAGAAGTGACCGAAGGGTCCGTGGCCAATGTCGTGCAAAAGCCCGGTCACGCGGAGAAGCTCCCGGACGTATTCCCGGGAGGGGCAGGTCCGCGGGAAGACCGCCTTGAGACTATCGTACAGCTGCTCGGCAAACCGGCCGGCCAGGTGCATGACGCCCAGGACATGCTGGAAGCGGCTATGTTCCGCCGCCGGATAGACCCACCAGGCTCCCTGCAACTGATGGATCATCCGTAGACGCTGCATCCAGGGGCTATCGATCAAATCCTTTTCCGTCTGCTCCCCCTCTCTTCCCCTCGTCGGCACCGTGAACTGGATATACCGGTAGAGGGGATCGGCGAGAAGGGCCAGCCCCTCGTACGGAACGGCGGTGGCAAGATCGTGCGGTCGGGACCTCACTCCTCTCCCTCCCAGGTCACCACGTGAACCTGACCCTCTTGGATCTTTCGCCGAAGAAAGTCCTTGATCCAGTCCACCGCCCTGGAGCGGATGGGGGGAAGAAGGACAGCTAAGCCGACCACATCGGTGAGGAGTCCTGGGGTGACCAGGAGGAGCCCCCCAGCCACGATCAGCCCACCAGCCAACAACTCATCCGCCGGCAACCGCCCCTCCTGGAGGCGCTCCCGGATCTGCATGATGACCCGAAAGCCCTGCATTCGGGCCAGAAGGGCTCCTACCATTCCGGTGAGGACAATCAGGAGAATGGTGGCCTCCGCACCAAGATAGCTACCCATCTTGATGAGAAGGTAAAGCTCGACCAACGGAACGATCGTGAAAAGAAGAAGGAGCCGTCCGAACACGGACTCACCCCAAAAAAAGGAAGGCATCACCGCCTCGTCGGACGGGGATGCCTTGTCTGGGACCAGCCCCCACCATGATCCCCTCTGGGACCCTCACGCCGGGGGCCGGTAACGGAGGGTCTCATATAGGACAATAGTTCCCATGTTTCGGCAACTATAGCACTCGAAGTCCAAGGGGGTCGGCACATCCCGCAAACAGATGCCACACGCTTCCTGGCCGCAAATCTCACATTGCCCCACGGGCCTCTCAAGAGGATGGACCGGACAGGGCATTGCTGCCTCCTTTCCCTTGACCTCTCGCTTTTTATAGCACGCTCACCGAGACAGGTCAAGGCAGGATCACGAGCGGGGATGGAATCGCTCATGGATTTCTCTGAGACGGGCGCGACTGACGTGCGTGTAGATCTGCGTCGTGGAAATGTCAGCGTGACCGAGCATGAGTTGCACGGAACGGAGATCCGCTCCATGTTCGAGCAGGTGCGTCGCAAAGGAGTGGCGCAATGTGTGGGGAGTAATTTGTTTGGGGATCCCAGCCTTTCTCGCATACGATCGGATACTTTTCCAGAAGGCCTGGCGTGTCAAGCGCCGACCCCCTCGCCCTGGAAAGAGGAACGGCGCGTCTCTTTGGGCGGTCAGGGATGGCCGACCCCGGGTAAGATAGTCTTTAAGCCACCCGAGAGCAGAAGATCCTACAGGGACCACCCGCTCCTTTGCCCCCTTTCCCAGGCAACGGACGAACCCGACCGTGGGGTCTAGGGCATTGAGGGACAGGGAGAGCAGTTCAGAAACGCGGAGGCCCGTCGCGTACAGCAGCTCGAGCATCGCTCTATCCCGGAGTCCCCGCGCCTGAGAGACATCGGGAGCCTCTAGCAGGTGCTCGACCTCATCGCCAGAGAGGACATTCGGCAATGACCGAGGGACCCGGGGAGTCCGCAGAAGGGAGGTGGGATCACTTTGGACATGGCCCTGGGCGGCCACGAATCGATGAAAAGTCCGCAGCGCCGAAATCGTCCTGGCCACGGAGCGCGGGGAGAGACCAGCGTTCCGGAGTCGCCTGAGGAAGTCCTGTAGATGAGCGAGGGAGACCTCCGCGAGGCATATGAGTCCCTCTTCCTCGAGGAAGGCGAGGTACTTGCGGAGATCCCGTGAGTAGGCCGCAAGCGTGTTGTCCGCAACTCCCCGCTCCACCGTCATGGCGGTCACGAACTCTTCAAGGTGCGATCTAATGTCGCCCACGAGTCGTTACCAAACGGAGAGCGGAGACTACAGACATCAGACCTCGTCCAGTCTTTAGTCTCTCGTTCCAAGTCTGCGGTCTGGGGTCTCCAGAACGAGGGTCACCGGACCGTCATTTTCCAGCCGGATCAGCATTCGCGCGCCAAAGACTCCCGACTGGACCGTGACCCCCCGGTCGCGGAAGCCCTGGACAAACTGCTGGTAGAGCGGCTCCGCTTCCGCTGATCCTGCTGCCGCCGTGAAATCGGGACGTCTCCCCTTTCGGACATCGCCATAGAGGGTGAATTGAGATACGACCAACGCCTCCCCGCCCCTCTCCAGTATAGACCGATTCATCCACCCCTCGGCATCCTCAAAAATCCGAAGATGGGCAATCTTCTCTACCATCCAGTCCACGTCCTCCTGCCGATCACCCTTGCCCACTCCAAGGAGGACGACCAGGCCAGGACCGATTTGCCCCGCAGCCGTTTCGGCTACGAGTACGGTAGCGCGGCGCACCCGTTGGATGACTGCACGCATCGTCTAGACCTCGGACTCCAGACCGCGGACCTCAGACTTCAGACCTGGGAGTACACACTATGGACATCAGACTTCGGCCATGACGGCGTCGATGAGACCCCGCAATGTTCTCGCCCCCTCCTCCTTCATCAAAAAGCATTCGTCGTACGTCGCTGTCGACAAATACTCAAGGCGCCGAGCCAAGTGCAAGTAGTAGTCCACCTCCTCCAAGGAGGCTCTTGCATAGCGCAGAAGGCGCGAATATTCCTTCTTGTGGCTCATCGATGACCCTTCGGCCATGTTCGCGGGAACTGAGACTGCTGCACGCCGAATCTGGCTCGTAAGCGCGTAATGTTCATCTTTGGGGAAAGTCTTGCTAATCTCATAGATTCTCACAACTAGGTCGTCAGCCTTCTGCCAGGCTGTAATGCTCCTGAAATCTCTCACCATCGCTTTAGACCTCCGGCTTCAGATTGTTACAGCGTCCACTAAGCGTTGAAGGGGCTTTTCGCTTGCTCCTTCATGTGACCTCGGAACCTCGGTCCTTTGTTTGTGGTCTGCGGTCTGTTGTCTGGAGTCTGTGGTCTGAGGTCTGATGTTGCCCTAGAGTCCCCACCGGACGAGGCGAAAATACGCGGCGATCAGCTCGCCACCCCAAAAGAGGGCCAGGACCGCCCCGAGAGCCAAAAACGGTCCGAAGGGCATCGGATCCTTCCGGCCCTTCTTTCCGGCGGCGAGGAGGAGAAGGGCGATGACGGACCCCGTGAGCGTCCCGAGGAAGATGGTCAAGAGCACTGCTCGCCACCCCAGGAACGCGCCAATCATTGCCGTCAGCTTGATGTCCCCACCTCCCATCCCTCCGCGACTGACAACGGCCACGAGATAGAGGATTCCGCCCCCCACGACAGTCCCCAGGATTGCCTCCAGGGGCGCAGGAGCGGAGAAGGAGACGACCCCTCGATAGCCGCCGATCGACAGCAACGCCGTCAGGACGCTCCAGGCCAACCCGATGGCGATCCCGGGAAGGGTAATGATGTCTGGAACGATCTGGTGCTCCAGATCGATCAAGGTCACAACCACCAGCGCCGCGACAAACGCCCACAGCACGCCTGTATGCCACGTGAGGCCGAACCGAAAGATGGTCAACGCAAAGAGAGAACCGGTGAGGATCTCGACGATCGGGTACTGCCACGAGATCCGGTGGCCGCAACTCCGGCACTGCCCCTTGAGGAAGAGGAAACTGAGCACGGGGATGTTGTCGTAGGCCTTGATGGCCGTCCTACAATTGGGACATCGGGAACCTGGGATGACGATGCTCTCCCCCTCGGGGATCCGATGGATACACACATTACAAAAGCTCCCGACGACGAGTCCCAACAGAAAACTGAAGGCGACCACAATTGGATTACTCACCGACCGTCACTCCTAGCTTCTCGAGTTCCGCCCGGATCACGTTGCTGAGCAACTCGTTATCCGTGACCTGGTACATCTCCAGCCAGAGCTCGATGGCGATCTCTTTCTGGCCGGTCTGGGCGAAGAGCCGAGGGACGAAGCGTGGGATGTAGTCCGGGCGACCCGGAAGCCTGATCGCAATTGCCCACCAATAAAGGGCCTTCTCGCTGTCCTTCAGGTCGAGATAATACAGGCGTCCGAGATCGTGGGGCATCTCCCACCGGTCGGGGTTGGCGGCGTACCCCTTCTCGTAAAGGGCGATGGCCTCATCATACCTTTTGACCACCGTCAGCAGGAGCCCGCCGAACCGATAGGCATTGACGAATTGGGGATCGAGAGAGACGGTCAGGTCCAGGAGGGGGAAAAGGAACTTGTATCTCTCCTGCGATTCCCTGAGTTTCCCGGCCTCCCTCAAGGCCCTCCGTCTCGCGAGCTCTTCGCCGAAGTATTGTGTGGCACGGATCCACATGAGATCCGCCAGCATCGCCCGGTAGCCGAGGGAGGCATAGTGCAAAAACTCTGCCGAGGGCAGGTAGATGAGGTCCTCCGGCAGCTGACCCGGCCTTGCCTTCGCCTCGAGGCTACGCGCCACGAAAATCGACCCGGCGAGGGCCAAGACAAAGATACCCCCCCAGACGAACCCAAGTCGCTTCATCGAAAATCCCGGCGGTGAAAGATGACAATGGTGAGCGCCAAGAGGGCCACGACATACAGCAAGCCGTACATGATCGTCATCCCTGAGACCACTTCGCCCAAGGGTCGCCCATGGACCACCTGGGCGCTGATATCGAACCGACCCAGATTGGGCAAGAGGTAGTACAGCCCCTGAATCACCACCCGCCCCAGGGAACCGGCGTACTGCTCACCGAAGAGCCGGAGATCATCCAGGAGACGACCGATGGCGAAGAAGGACAGGGTAAAAATGGCACTGAGGGCAGGGGTCGAAAAAGCCGAGAAAAGGATGGCAATGCCCGTGATCACCATGAGCTCCAGCAATATCATCCCGCTGGCGGCAGCCAGGCGGAATTCCCAGAGCCCCTCGCCGAGAAAGATCAGGGCCATCAAGGCCGCAGTCATGATGGTGACGTTGACAAACAGGGTAAGGATCAGGCCGAGGTATTTCCCGAGAATGAACTGGGACCGGTGGATCGGTTTAGAGACGATGGTATAGACCGTCCGTCGATCGATTTCCTTGTGGACGAGGCCGATCCCGATGAAGACCGCAATGAGGGTTCCAAATATGGAGATAAACGCGAGCCCGAGATCGCGAATGATCTTTGGCCCGCTTCCGACGCCGAGGGTCGCCAGGACGATCGTGCTCGCAATCATGGCAATGGCAAAGGCGAGGATGGCATAGAGGATCCGATCCCGCACTGCCTCCTTGAACGTATTCAAGGTGATGGCCTGGATCTTACTCACGGTCCTCCCCTTGTCTTTGCTCAGGGCCTGCCACCTCTTGCAAGAAATGCTCCTCCAGCGTTCGCCGCTGGGGGTGGACGGCGTGGATCGAGGTCCCCCGCTCAATGAGAAGTGCCAAAACCTGGGAGGCCTCCTTTTCGGTCTTGACCTCAAAGAGGACCTTTTCCCCCTGATGCACGGGCGGCCGGACGCTCCACTGGGCGATCTGGGTACACGCGCCTTCATCAAGACCCGATACGGTGATCTCGATACTCTCCACCTCGCTCCCCATAAGCTCCTCCAAGCGACCCACGCGAATCAACCGCCCGGCCACAATGATCCCGACCCGATCGCAGATCATCTCGACGTCAGGGACGATATGGGTGCTGAAGAAGACCGTCTTCCCCCTCCCCTTGAGGTCCAAGATCAGGTCCCGGATCTCTTTGCGGCCCACCGGGTCGAGCCCGGTCATCGGCTCGTCCAGGACGACCACTTGGGGATCGTTGATCAAGGCCTGGGCGAGGCCGATCCGCTGGAGCATCCCCTTGGAGTACTTGCGGAGCTGAAGATCTGCTGCCTGTGAAAGCCCCACCTTGTGGAACAGCTCTCCGATCCGCCGACGTCTTTCCTGGGAAGGGATGCCGAAGAGCTGTCCGAAAAAGTCGAGAAACTCCCGGCCGGTGAGGTAGTTGTAAAAATACGGACTTTCCGGCAGAAAACCGATCTGGCCCTTGATCGCGACGTCCGAGGCCTCCCGGCCCAGGACCCAGGCCCGACCGGCCGTGGGGTGAATCAGGCCCATGAGGAGGTTCATGGTGGTGGTCTTGCCGGCGCCATTGGGGCCGAGATAGCCGAAGATCTCCCCCTGCTGAACCTCCAGGTTGAGGTCGTGAAGCACCCGGACCCGGGTCCGCCAGAAGCCGGTGCGGTACTCTTTCGTCAAGCCTTCAGTCTTCAGGACAACCATCGAGACCTCCGACAAGAGTTTCCCGTGGCCCTGTCGCCGACTATGCAAAAATTGGACCTCCGTCGAGGCGTATAACACATGCACGAGGATTTGGCAAGAAGAGCCCCCGTCGCTTCGGGTTTATCGGGTTTATTATCAGGTCTGTTAGGTTTGCCGGGATTCTTGGGACCACTAGCAGGGGGCAGCGACCGGAACGCCAGGGCCAAAGACGCATCCTTGAACTGATGAATACCCGAGGTCGTCATTCATAGCCGCAGGTGCCGCAACCCCGTCCCAGTCAGGGTTGGCGTCTGCACCTATCGTCCAGGCCCCAAAGACCACGCAGCCTGGCGTGGCCACACCACACCCAGCGCCGGGTGATTGGTTCCACATATAGGTCGTACCCGGTGTTGCCCACGGATCCTTGACCAGGGCCATGTACCGTAACGCGTTCGGGGCGGTACCGTCCCACAGGCACCTTGGCATCGGGTTCCCGCACGCCGCGTCCGGTACCTGATTACTGTCGCTCATCAAGACCTGGGCCTGGACGATGATCAGACGCGTGTCCCCCGCCGCCGTCGAGTAGCGCGCCCGCTGCTGGCCCGTGATCAGATTCGGGGTAGCGATAGCCGCCAGAATCCCGATGATGGCAACGACGATAAGCAGCTCGATCAGGGTGAAGCCCTTCTCATTGGGTATCCCAGAGGCTCTCATGTCCGCACCGGAAATAAGGCCTAGCACGGGGTGGTCCCGGTGTTTGGCCCCATGACGCAGCCCTGAGTCGAGGAGTTTCCGAGATCGTCATTCATAGCTCGAGGTGCCGCAAGCCCGTCCCAGTCAGGTTTCGCGTCCTTACCTACGGTCCAGGCCGAAAAAACCACACAGCCTGGCGCAGGGGCGGCCCCACAACCGCGGCCGGGTCCCGGCGCTTCTAAGAACTTGTAGTTGGTGCCGGCCGCTGCCCAGGGGTCCTCTACTGGAGGCATGTAAACGGGCAGCTGTGGCAAACCTGCCGGCTTCGGCCGCGTCCAGAGAATTGAAGGATCGCCAGAGGGGAGGCCAATCCCGGCCACCGGGGTCAGGTGGAAGTCGCTGGTGAGCACCTGGGTCTGGCGGACGATGTTCCGGGTATCGGCCGCCGCCTGGGCGTACCGCGCCCGCCGGTGGCTCCTGACCATGTACACGTAAGCAATGGCAGCCAACATCCCGATGATGGCGACGATGATGAGGAGGTGGGTCAGGGTGAAACCCTTTTCATCAGTTGTAGCGGGTCGTCCCATGTTTGCACCTGAAATAAGGCCCCGCCCGGCTCGGGCGGGGCCTTGAATACTTAGGCCTTCCGAGTGACTCCAAATGCCTAGCACGGGTTGGCTATACCGACGTTTGGTCCAAAGGCACAACCCACCTCGGTCGAGTTGCCGAGATCGTCGTCAGCCGGGACTGACCCTGCCCCCACTCCAGTCCAAGCTGTGCCAGGCGAGTTCGAATCAGCGCCTACGGTCCGCACCGCATACGTCACGCAGCCCGGCCCCATCGCAGCGCATCCCGTTCCGGCTGCTTCGCTAAACTGGTAGTCTGGTGTAGCCGTCGGGGCCCAGGGGTCTAGCACCCTGGCCATGTAGACAGTCGGGGTAACGCCAGCGGCCGTCTGCAGGGTAGAATCCCAGAGGCACATAGGGGCATTGCCAACGCCACCGCAAACTGTCCCTACGACCATGTTATTGTCACTTGTCATCACCTGGGCCTGGGTCATGATCGACTTCGTGTCTCCCGCCGCCCTGGAGTACCGCGCGCGCCGCTGCGCCGTGATCAAGTTCGGGATGGCGATGGCGGCCAGGATCCCGATGATGGCGACGACGATCAACAGCTCGATCAGGGTGAATCCTTTCTCGTCCCGTTTAACGAACCGACTCAACATACTTTCCCTCCTTGGTTAAGTTAATGGTTTCTCTTCCGGCTTGAGAACTATGCAGATCCTGTGCCAAGGAGGCAGACTGCCGACCACATTCCATACAAGTCATTGATTTTAAAAGATTTTGTAACATTCGGCTCTCGACTCTACGCCCTCAATTTCTTCTTATGCAAATTGGGGGATCTCACCACTCGGCGTTGAAAACCACGCCCCTGGGGAAGACTGGCGACAGGAGACGGGAGACAGAAGAGTCTCTGGTCTCTGGTCTCTGGTCTCCAATCACCGGTCTCCAATCACCGGCCCCTGGTCTCCAGTCTCAGCTCTGCGCTCCGTCGGGTCGATTCCATGCTTTTTCATCCGGTATCGGAACGCCTCGAAGCTCAGCCCCAGGACCTGGGCCGCCTTCTTCTGGATGCCGCCAGCCTGTCTGAGCGCCTCCAAGATCAGGTCCCGCTCGACCCGGGAGACGATGGCATCCAAATCCATTTTTTCGGAGGACAGGAGTTCCGAGACCTCGACTGGCAGAGCGCCCTCCATCGGTTGCCCTGTGGAGTCCAAGGCCCCGGCTTGCCCCACGACCGTCTCGGGCAAGCTGTCTGGGGTCAAGACTCCCCCTGTCCCTAAGGCCACGGCCCGCTCGATGGCATTTTCGAGCTCTCGAACGTTGCCCGGCCAATAGTACCGTAACAGGAGCTCCATGGACTCGGGGGCAATCCCCCGGATGGGTCGTTTGGTCTGCTCGGCGTATTTGGCCAGGAAGTTCATGGCCAGGAGGGGGATGTCTTCCCGCCGCTCTCGGAGGGGGGGGAGGTGAATAGGTATGACGTTGAGACGGTAGTAGAGATCCTCCCGGAACCGCCCCTTCTGGATCATTTCCCTCAGGTCCTGATGGGTGGCAGCGATGACCCGGACATCGACCTCGATGTCGTCGGTCCCCCCCACCCGCCGAAAGACTCGCTCCTGCAAGACCCGAAGGAGCTTGACCTGAATGGCGGGGCTCGTCTCCCCGATTTCATCCAGGAAAACCGTCCCCCCATCGGCCACCTCGAAGAGACCAGCCTTGGCGGTCACCGCCCCTGTGAAGGCACCCTTGACGTGGCCAAAGAGCTCGCTCTCGAGCAGCGATTCCGGGATCGCCCCGCAGCTGATGGCGAGAAACGGCTTGGCGGCCTGGTCGCTGCTCTTGTGGATGGTTCTGGCCACGAGCTCCTTCCCTGTGCCGCTCTCCCCCGTAATCAAAACCGTCCCGGAGACGCTCGCCACCTTGCTGACCAGCTTATAGAGCTCGACCATCTTGGGGCTTCGCCCAATGAGCCCCGCCACCGGTCGGGGATACGCTTCCCCCGACCAGGGAAAGACACCTGTCACTCGAGAGGCCTTGGCCTCTAAGGCCCTGGAGATGACTTGCTTGATCTCTTCCACCCGAAAGGGCTTGCTCAGGTAGTCGTACGCCCCGAGCTTCATGGCCTCGATGGCCGAGTCGGCCGACGCATAGGCCGTTATCAGGATGACGGGGATCTCGGACTGAAATCTCTTGAGCCCTTCCAAAAGGCGGACACCGTCCACCGTCGGCATTCTGAGATCAGAGATGATCAGGTCGAAGGAGGCGTCTTGGACCGTCTGGAGGGCCTCCTGTCCGTCCTGTGCAGATTCGACCTCGAACCCTTCCCGTTCAAGGAGGATGGTCAGAAACTCGCGCATCCCCGCTTCGTCGTCGACAATTAAGACTCTGGTCACCGCGGACCCCCAGCCGGAGAGAGGGTGGAAGAGCTCGTCGCGTCAGATCCCACGTCTGCAAGCCGCCGAAGGGAGATTTGAAAGGTCGCGCCTCCGCCGGGAGGGCTTATTACCTCGATCCGCCCGCCCAGATCCTCCACCAGCCGCTTGGCAATGGATAACCCAAGCCCGGTCCCCCTCCCTTTGGTGGTATAAAACGGCTCAAAAATCTTGGAGAGCTGTTCGGCAGGGATCCCTTCACCGGAATCGCAAAATTCGACAGTGCCGAATCCCCCATCTGTCCCGACGGCCACAGAGAGTGTCCCGCCCCCTGACATGGCTTGCAAGGCATTCAGTCCGATGTTCCAGAAGATCTGTTTTAACCGGTCCCGATCGGCTCTCACCGGAAGGGACTCTATCCTCTTCTCGAAGCGAAGGTGGGTGCTGGGACGCCACTCCTCGCTCTGCTGGAGGAGGAACAGCGTCTCTTCCAGGGAGGCCACGAGATCGCATCCTCTCTCCGGTGGCCCCGGCACCCTTACCTGATTGAGAAACTGGCCGGTGATCAGCTTCAGACGGTCCGCCTCCCGAAGAATTACTCCCAGCAGCCGCTCATGCCCTTGGCCCTTCAGCTCCTCATCGAGGAGCTGAATCGAGCCACTAATGGCCGCCAACGGGTTCCGGACCTCATGCGCTATGCTGGCGACGAGCTGTCCCACTGCCGCCAGCCGGTCCGCACGCCGGAGCTGCTCCTCCATCCGCTTCCGCTCCGTGAGGTCCTGAAAGATGGCCACAACCCCGAGGAGCCTTCCCTCTCCGTCTTGGAGGGAGGAATAGGTGACGCCGATAGGGATTACCATTCCGTCCCTCCGGGTGAAGGGCGCCTCGAACGCTGCTGCCGGGATCGAACCCTTGCCCCGCGCGGTGAAATCCTGGAGGCCTGGGAAGTCCACCAGGCCCACCTTAGCGAAAGACGATCCGATCACCTCGCTCGCATTGAGACCAGTGATCCGCTCCGCTGTCGCATTAAAGGCCACAATGCGTCCCTCAAGATCAAAGGTCATGATACCGCTCGGGATGTTGGCAATCACATCTTGATAAAGAGTCTTGAGGTTCCGGAGGTCGATCCGCTGGACTTCGAGTTGCCTCCCGGCCTCCCGCAACCGCTCGGCCAGATGGCTGCTCAACAGCGCCACCAGGAAAAAGGCAACGATGTTGATAAAGGCCCGGAAAAGCACGAAGCCGGGAGAGAGATAGCTGCTGGCGGCATGGCTCACAGGGGGTATGATCCGATAAAACTCCAGACCGATTAGGAGCCCGAAAAGGATGCTCGCCAGCGAAGATAGCGAGAGGGCCCCTCGCCGTCCTAACAGCGTCCCACTGCCAAAGATCGGGAAGATATAGACGAAGGTCAGGGGGCTCTCGATGCCCCCGGTGTAGTGGACCAACCCCGTGACCAGGAAGAGATCGGCGGCGAACTGGAAGCCGCCAAACTCATCCAGGCGCTTTACCCGTGGCAACAGGATCGTATAGAAACCACTCAGGGCAAAGGTCAGTGCTAAAAGGAAAAAGAGGGGACCGGTCGGATACGGGGGCTCTTCTTTCAGTTGGATGATGGCCGCCGAACCGAGGAAGAGGATCGCCACCAAGAGGCGGATACCTATAACCCATTTCAGCCGCTTCTGCCAGCCTGGCCGCCCTCCCCCTCCTTCCTTGGCCTCCGCCATCCCTGTGCCCCTAAGAACCGGTTCACAGTTCACGGTTCATGGCTCACGGTACCCACCGGAATGTCCATCTGTGAACTGTCAACGGTGAACCGTGCACGAAGCGGGCTATCCGCCCACCACACTGATCAGCTTGAAGATGGGGAGATACATGGCGATCACAACGCCGCCGATGATCACCCCGAGAAAGATCACTAAGAGCGGCTCCAACATGGAGGTCAGAGCAGCCACGGCCGCATCCACCTCCTCATCGTAGAAGTCGGCGATCTTGTTCAACATGCGATCCAGGGCGCCGGTCTGCTCCCCTACGGCGATCATCTGGGTTACCATGGGTGGAAAGACTCCTGAGGCGTGCAGGGGCTCGGCGATGGTCTTCCCCTGGGCAATGGTCGTGCGGGACTTGAGGATGGCGTCCTCCACCACCTTGTTCCCCGCCGTTCGGGCCGTGATGTCCAGGCCCTCTAAGATGGCCACGCCACTCGAGACCAACGTCCCCAGGGTCCGGGTGAACTTGGCCACCGCCACCTTTCGAATCAGGGTGCCAAAGATCGGGAACCTGAGCAGGATGCCGTCGACGTTTCTCTTACCTCCCTCGGTCCGGTAATACAACCTAAGCAGGACCACGAAGCCAAAGAACCCCCCCACCATGAACAGGATATAGGCGCGGACAATCCGGCTCAGCTCAAGCACAATCACCGTGGGGAGAGGCAGTGTGGCCCCGAATCCCGCAAACAACTGCGTGAAGGTGGGGATGACGTAGATCAAGAGGAAGATTACCACCACCACCGCCACGCTGATAATCGTTGCCGGATAGAACATGGCAGACTTGATTCGCTTCTTTAACGCCATTGCCTTCTCGATATACGCAGCCAGGCGGTTCAAGATCGTGTCGAGGATTCCTCCGGCCTCCCCGGCCTCCACCATATTCGTGTACAGGGTGCTGAAGACCTTTGGATGCCTCCTGAGGGCAGCGGAAAAGGTCGAGCCGCCTTCCACATCCATGCGGATATCATAGAGGGTCTTTTTGAGCACCTTGTTGTCTGCCTGCTGGGACAGGATTTCCAGGCACTGGACCAGCGGGAGCCCGGCGTCGATCATCGTTGCCAGCTGCCGGGTAACGACGGCCAAGTCCCGATCACCGACCTTTCCACCAAAGCCGGGGACCCGTATCTCGATATCCTTTGCCTTGGCCCTGACCGAAGTGGCCATGACCTGTTGTCGCCTGAGCTGTGCGACGACCGCCTCCCGGTTGGGGGCCTCCATCTCACCGTTGACGACCTGTCCTGTGCGTGTTCTCCCGCTGAAGGCAAAAACCGGCATCGTTTATCTCCTCCCCCATTGGCTCCCGGCCGCTTGCATCCTCCCTCCCGCTGCGGCTCCGGGGGATTGAACTCGCTGCATCATCTGCAACAGTTCATCCGGGTTCTGGGAGGCCCCAAGGGCCATGTCCTTGCTGATTGCGCGCCTCATATACTGCTCTAGGAGCGATTGGTTCATCGTCTGCATCCCCGATTTTTCCTGTCCTGCCTGCATCGCCGAATAGATCTGATGGACCTTGTCCTCCCGGATCAGGTTTCGGATGGCGGGGTTCGGGATCATGACCTCCAGCGTCAGCACCCGCCCATGACCATCCGCCCTGGGGAGCAAGGTCTGGCAGAGGACCCCCTCCAGGACGAAGGAGAGCTGCGCCCGAATCTGCGGTTGCTGATGTGCCGGAAAGACGTCGATGATCCGGTTGATCGTCTGGACCGCCGAGTTAGTGTGCAAGGTGGCAAAGGTCAGATGTCCGGTCTCGGCAATGGTAAGAGCTGACTCGATGGTTTCCAGGTCTCGCATCTCCCCGATGAGGACCTTATCCGGATCCTGCCGGAGGGCCGCTCTCAGAGCGTTCGCAAAAGAGTCCGTATCCGCATGGACCTCACGCTGATTCACAATACACTTCTTGTGGGTATGGACGAACTCGATGGGATCCTCGATGGTGACGATGTGCTCAGAACGCTCACTGTTGATCTTGTCGATCATGGTCGTCAGCGTGGTGGACTTTCCCGAACCGGTCGGTCCGGTGACGAGGACAAGCCCCGAGGGCCTGTTGCAAAGCTCTTCCACCACCTTGGGCAGCCCCAGCTCCTGGAAGGTATAAATCTTATACGGAATAGTTCTGATGGCAACTCCCACTGCCCCCCGCTGGAGGAAAACGTTGGCCCGGAACCGACCAAGCCCCCGCACGCCGAACGAAAAGTCGAGTTCTTTCTGCTCCTCAAACTTTTGCTTTTGCACATCGGTCAGGATGCTATACGCGAGCTGCTTGGTGACCGCCGGCGTGAGGGGCGTATCCCCCAGAACCCTCAGGTGGCCGTGCAGACGGATCATGGGTGGGATTCCCGTGGTAATGTGTAGATCCGAAGCCCCCCGGGCCACCAATTCCTTTAACATCTGATCCAGATTTGTCATAACTCCTCCCGGCTGCAATATCAAGCGGGAGACGGAGACTGCCGCCCGTATCCTTTAATTAAGCTCCCGAACAAACAGACCGCCTCTGCATTTGGTTCCTACCTAGTACCGTTCCAACTATTTTCTACCCACTTTTCGCTGCACACGCTCACAACTGTCCGAAGAAGTCCCGCCCCTCAAATTCGGCGTATCAAGTTGGAACGGCACTAGTTTCCGCTCGTGACTCGCATGACCTCGGGGATCGTGGTCATCCCCTCTCGGATCTTCTGCAGACCTGCTTCCCGAAGCGTCTTCATCCCGTTCTTCCGGCCCAGCTCCTTGAGCTCGCTTGCCGAAGCTCCTTGCAGGATCGCATCCCTGATATCCTCGGTGACCGCCATAACCTCGTACAGAGCCACCCGCCCCCGGTACCCGGTATCGTTACACTCCATGCACCCCTTCCCTTGATAGCAGTTGATCGTCTTGGCCTCCTCGGGTGCAAGGCCCACGTCAACTAAGGCCTGGCGAGGCACCGTGATCTCTTCTTTACAACTGTTGCAGATCTTTCGGGCAAGCCGCTGGGCCAACATCATGTTGGTCGAGGCCGCCACCAGAAACGGTTCCACGCCCATGTTGATGAGCCGACTTATCGTGGAGGGGGCATCGTTGGTATGCAGGGTGGAAAGGACCAGATGCCCGGTAAGGGCTGCCTTGATGGCAATCTCGGCCGTCTCGTAGTCTCGGATCTCTCCCACCATGATGATGTCCGGGTCCTGCCGGAGGAAGGAGCGGAGGGCCGCGGCGAAGTTCAACCCGATCTCTGGCTTCATCTGAACCTGATTGACCCCCGGGAGATTGAACTCCACCGGGTCTTCGGCGGTCATGATATTGGTCTCGGTGGTGTTCAGGCGGTGCAGGGCCGAATAGAGCGTGGTCGTCTTTCCACTTCCGGTGGGGCCAGTCACCAAGACCATCCCGTAAGGCGCCAGGATAGCCTTCTCAAAGACTTGCTGCGCCTGCGGCTCAAACCCCAACGAGGTCATCTCCAACTGTAGGTTAGACTTGTCGAGAAGACGCAGGACTACCTTCTCACCGAACAAGGTTGGAAGGGTCGCTACACGGAAGTCGATCTCCTTCTGCCCCATCCGAATCTTGATGCGCCCGTCCTGGGGGAGCCGCCGCTCGGCGATGTCGAGCTGGGCCATGATTTTAACTCGGGAGATAATGGCGGCCTTCAGTTTCATGGGAGGTTGCATGACGTCGTAGAGGACCCCGTCAATGCGGTACCGGACTCGGAAGGATTTCTCGTACGGTTCAATGTGAATATCCGAGGCTCCCTTTTTGATCGCATCGCTCAGGATCAAGTTCACCAGCTTGACGACCGGGGCATCCTCGGTCGCCCGCTGCAGGTCGCCGATCTCCGGTCCTTCATCGCCCTCTTCGACCGTGGCCACCTCCCGGTCGTCGAAGCCCTTTATGATGTCCCGAACCAGGCCAGTAGAGTCGTAATGCTTGTTAATGGCATTCTTGATCGAGGTCTCGGCAGCCACCACCGGCTCTACCTTGAAGCCGGACAAGAACTTAATGTCATCGATAGCAAAGATGTTGCTCGGGTCGGCCATGGCCACGGTGATGACGTTCCCCTTCCGGTTAATCGGGATGACCATGTGTTTTTGCGCAATCTCGCCCGGAACCAACTTGATCACACTTTGATCGATCTCGAAGTGCGCGAGGTTAATGGAGGGAACACCGTATTGCTTGCTCAGGAAGCTGGTGATGTCTTCCTCGGTAAGGTACCCCAGCTTGACCAGATTGCTCCCGAGACGTCCTCCGGACGTCGATTGTTGAGCTAGAGCCTTTTTGAGCTGGTCCTCGCTGATGAGCTTTGATTTGACCAACATCTCACCGAGGCGACTTGACCCAAGGGTCATCCCAACCTCCGCTCCACTGCAAGTAGACCCATTAAGAGGAACGTTATTATACTTGTTCCATTCCGGAAGCTGTCAAGTCCCCTTTTCCCCTTGAGCCAACGCCTGTCGCATGACAGGGACCGGGGCCTTCTGCTCCGTCCAGAGTTCGAAAGCCTGCACCCCTTGATAGAGAAGCATGCCAAAACCGTTCAGTATCCGGCACCCCCGCACGCGGGCCGACGTCAAGAGACGGGTCTCGGGGGGGCGGTAGATCAAATCACAAACCAACAAGTGCTCTGGTAACATCCCGTAATCGAACAAAGGCGGGTCTGAGGGCTGCATCCCCACCGGTGTCGCATTGATCAGGATATCCAACCGTCGCAATCGATCGGGCTGAATATGCTGCAAGCCCAATGCCAAAATATCGATATTTCGAAACAATCCCCGAAGATGGTCGACCAAGGATCGAGTCCGGTCTTGACTCCGACCGAAGAAGGTGAGCCCCGCCACTCCAGCCTGTGCCAGGGTATAGGCTACCGCCTTTGCTCCTCCCCCGGTCCCCACCAGACCCACCCGCTTTCCGCTTGGCTCTTCTCTGGCATCCTCCCGCAGGGAGGTCAGAAATCCCTCTCCATCCGTATTGTGCCCGACGAGGATGTCTCCCCGGGGGACAATGGTGTTTACGGCGCCGACGGAGAGCGCCTCGGAGCTAAGCTCATCCAAGGCCTCTACCGCTGCTTCCTTGTGCGGAATCGTGACATTCGCCCCGCCAAAATTCTCGATCCCGTGTAAGGCAGCGATGGCCTTCGGCAACGCCTCAGGCCGTACCGCCCATGGGATATAGACCCAGTCGAGCCCTAGGGCGGCAAAGGCGGCATTCTGCATTCCGGGAGAGGCGCTGTGGGCGACCGGATACCCTAACAAGACACACACCGTGGATTTGCCAGTTAGAGCCATAGAAACAGGCGCTGACCGCTCGCCAGACCTCACCACGAGGCAGTCTCCCTGCCACTCCTTCTATCCCGAATCTTATCACCTGACGATCTGGGATTCGTGCGGGAGACCTTGAGCGATGGCGGCCTCCAATCGGGCACGGATCTCCTCCATCCGTCGCTCATCCCGCACCTTGCTCCCGTCCTGCTCGGTGACGTAGAAAACATCCACCACCTGGTCAACTTCCGTGGTGATCTTGGCCAGTCTGAGATCGAGCCCAAGCTCCCTGAGGACTCTGGAGATGATGTAGAGAAGACCCAGGCGGTCGTGGGTCCGCACATCGATCACCGTGTGCGTCTCGGAAACGTAGTTGTCGAATTCCACCCGGGTGAGAGGGGGGGTCCCCCCCTTCCGGGTAGGCCGGCTCAAGATCTCCCGCTGTCTGCTCAAGATGAGCTGTCCGACATCCACCTGACCCGCGAGCACCCCGTCCAAATCCATCTCGAACCTTCGCCACACTTCCCCATCGGTAATGGCTGCTCCCTTCCCGTCATCCACATGGAACGTCCGGAGGACCAGCCCATCCCGACGGGTGAAAATCTGGGCGCCGAGGATGTTCATCCGGTTAGCCGTGAGGGTACCAACGATCTGCGCAAAACGCCCCGGCCGACCGAACGCGCAGACGGTTACCTCAGAGTGACCCACCAGCGGATAGGGGGTCCACTGCACCGCCACGTCATCGCCCTGCGCAACCCGCTCGACCATGCGGAGGTGGGCTGCTACTTTCGCGGAGGGCACGGTCAGGAGGTAGCGGACGGGAACGTGCTCCAGATGGACCTGAACAACAGGCGGGGAAAACTCCTCCTGAAGTTCTTGCGAAAGGCGCTCCCTGATCTCGGCCGCATTAGCCAGCTCGTCCACCCCCTCAGGAATCCCCCGGGTGAGAAGGGTATGGGTGCGGATGTAGAGCTCCCAGAGGAGCGTGCCTTTCCACGCGGTCCACACCTCTGGAGCCACGGCCCGGATATCCAAGTAAGTCAGCAGGTAGAGCATCTTGAGCCGCTCGATATCCCGCACCTTTCGAGCAAATTCGATGAGCATCGTCTCGTCATCCAGGTCCCGACGCTGGGAGATGTGGGCCATGTCTAGGTGATGCTCCACCAGGAATCGCACTTCGGCCACTTCGGGCTCGGGGAGACCCATCCTAGTCAGGATGTGCTGAACCATCTCCGCCCCCCGCTCCACATGCCCGTGCCCTTTCCCCTTTCCGACGTCGTGGAAGAGAACTCCCAACTTGAGGATCTCCGGCCGCTTCAGCTCGGCGATAATGGCCCGGAATTCCTCACCATGACAGGGAGAGTCCTGATCCAAGGATTCCAGGTGCTCCAGTGCCAGTAGGGTGTGAACGTCCACGGTGTACTTGTGGTACAGATCATACTGCACGAGACACGTAAGCTCGCCAAACTCTGGAATATAGGCCCCGAGAACCCCGAGTTCGTGCATGAGCCGGAGCGAGGCTGCTACTCCCTTGGCTTCCCGAAGGATGGCCAAGAAGAAATTGAGGGCTCGGCTCGACTGCCGGAACTTGTCGTCTATCAGGTAGAGGTGTTCCCGGATGAGCTCCTGGGCTCCAGAGCTTATCGGATAGCCAGTCTGGAGGGCATACCAGAAAGTCTTCAGGAGCCGGACCGGGTCATTCTCAAAGAGCCGTCGATTCCGAGGAAGGATTTGGATCTCGCGATTGATCTCCGCCAAGCCATCCCCCAAGTCCCTCGCCCTCATTCGTCTCATGATACTCTCCTTGGAGCTCCGCACCTGCGTACATCGCTCGATGACCCGCTCTGAGAGGCGAAAGACGGTTCGCGCCTGGAGATAGTAGTGCTGCATACACCGCTCGACCCCCCGGGCTGCCCGATCGTCCCCAAAGCCCAGGTGCGCCGCAGCCGGTTCCTGCAAATGGAACAGGAGAAGATCGTTCTTCCGGCCCGAGAGGTAGTGCAGCTCATTGCGAATCCGGTGGACAAAATCGACCGCCTGGCGCAACTGCTGTAGCTCCTCGCGGGTGAGGAGACCTGAACCCCCGAGATCCTCCAGGCGTCTTGCTTGGTGGCGCACCCGGGCGATCCAGAGCGCAGAGTGCACATCCCGGAGACCCCCGGCCCCCTCCTTGACGTGAGGCTCCTGGAGGTACACCGAGCCGCCATACTTCTCGAATCGCGCCGACCGTTCTTGGAGCTTTGCCTGGATGTAGGCATTTCCCCGCCTTCGCCTAAGGCCTCCGTGAAGGATAGACTCCATCCGGTCGTAGAGACCCTTGTCACCAGCCAGAAGATGGGCCTCCAGCATCGCGGTCTGAGAACTGAGGTCCTCCGCGGCCATCCGGGCACAGTCTTCTAGGGTTCGAACGCTATGCCCGATGGCAAAGCCGACGTCCCAGAGGAGGGGGATGAGGAAATGAATGAGGGCGTGCACGGATCGGCTGATCGGGGCCGAGTGGAGAAACATGAGATCGACGTCCGAGGCGGGATTCAGCTGACGACGGCCATACCCCCCAAGGGCCACCAAGGCACAGGGGCAATCGGCCTGAAACGCCTCGCGACAGGCCTCTGCGCTTCGTTGGTAGAGCTGGAGGATCACGACGTCAGCGAGATCCGTGAGCGCTTTCACTACCTCCAACCCACGAGCGCCCTGCCGGTGCATCTTCCAGATGGCCTGTCGTTCACCATCGACAAACTCCCGGAGAAGCCGGAGCAGCTGCTGCCGCTCCCCCATACTGTCATGATCTCCCATAAGCAGCCTTGGCAGATTGACGCTGCCAAAAAACTCTTCCAAGGCAAGCGCAAGTCGATCCCCGCTTTCACCGATCAGGAGGGAGATCCCTGAATCATCTTGTCGCGATGGATGAGCCACTTCTGCTCCACAAATCGAGAGGCGCAGCTCAGTATACGGTCCGCCCTAAAATGGGTCAAGGATATTTCCCGAAAAATCCCTCGTTCCCCCCTTTCTCCGCACCTCTCCCAACGCGAAGGCTCTGAAATTCTACCTTGTCATGAAGCCACGTCACTTGTACGATGGCTGAGTCTCACCCTCGTGAAAAAGAGAGGGGAAGTGGTGCTGGCCAGAAGACGGCAGGCACGGGCAGGCGATGGGATATAGAAGCCTCAGAGAATGTGTCCTTGATCTCGAGCGAAACGGTCACCTGGTGCGCGTAACCGAAGCAGTTGATCCCTACCTCGAGATGGCGGAGATCCAGAGGCGCATATACGCGGTGAAAGGTCCGGCCGTCTATTTCGAGAACGTCAAGCGTTGCCGATTTCCAGCCGTTTGTAACCTCTTTGGGACCATCGAGCGGTGTCGGTTTATCTTCCGGGACAGCCTCGAGCGAGTGAAGAAAATCGTCGGGCTTAAGGCCGATCCCTCGAACCTTTGGCGGACGCCGTTCAGCTTCGCCACAGTCCCCTTCACCGGACTCCAGTCCTTGCCTCGACGGGTATCGGATGGGCCAGTCTTCGAGGGGAGCACCACCATTGACCAGCTCCCCCAGATCCAGAATTGGCCCGACGACGGAGGTCCCTTTATCACGTTAGGCCAGGTGTACACGGAACACCCCGACAAGGGGGGCGTGATGAACTCCAACCTGGGCATGTACCGTGTGCAGCTTGCGGGGAACCGGTACCAAGTCGGACGGGAGATCGGGCTCCACTACCAGACTCACCGCGGAATCGGCGTCCACCATGCAGCAGCTATTCGCCGCGGTGAACGCCTGAAGGCAAGCATTTTCGTGGGGGGACCGCCGGCGCATACCTTTGCCGCGGTCATGCCTCTTCCTGAGGGTCTCACAGAGCTGCTTTTCGCCGGCATGCTCGGTGGCCGCCGATTCCGTTACACGCTCCGGGACGGTTTTGTCATCTCGACGGATGCGGACTTTTGCATCACCGGGACCATCGATCCCAAGAAAACCCTCCCGGAGGGACCCTTCGGTGATCACCTAGGATACTACAGCCTCGCCCACGATTTTCCCGTCCTCGAGGTTCAAAAGGTCTATCATCGCAAGGACGCCATCTGGCCCTTCACCGTTGTCGGCCGTCCCCCCCAAGAGGACACCTCCTTCGGGCAGCTCATCCACGAGATCACGCAACCAATGGTCCCCGTCGAGATCCCCGGCGTGAAGGCTATCCACGCGGTCGACGCAGCCGGGGTCCACCCTCTCCTACTCGCCATCGGCAGTGAGCGGTACGTTCCCTACGGAGAGCGGATCCCCCAGGAAATACTGACCATGGCGAATGCCCTGCTTGGTTTTGGCCAGTGCTCCCTCGCAAAGTACCTTTTCATCGTTGCCGGGGAAGACAACCCCGAGCTCGATGTTCACCAGATCGAACAGTTCCTCGGGCACGCCTTGGAGCGGGTTGACTGGACGCGGGATCTGCACTTCCAGACGCGTACGACCATCGATACGCTCGACTACTCGGGAACAGGCCTGAATGCCGGATCCAAACTCGTCATTGCTGCGGCGGGCAATAAGAAGCGGGAGCTGGCGAGAAACATCCCGGAGAATTTCACGCTGCCAGGGGGGTATTCCAAGTGCGCCCTCGCCATGCCGGGTATCGCCGTTGTCCAGGGACCGCCATTCTCCGATTACGACACGGCCGAAACGGAAATGGATTCGTTCGCGACCTTCCTCGACGAGCGGTGTAACCTGAAAGGCATCACACTCATCGTCCTTGTGGATGATGCCGAATTCACCGCAAGGAACTTGAGAAACTTCCTTTGGGTGACCTTTACCCGGTCGAATCCCTCCCATGACGTGCATGGGGTCGGAAGCTTCATCGAGCACAAGCACTGGGGATGCCGGAAATCCTTGATCATTGATGCGCGGCTGAAGTCCCACCATGCCCCTCCGCTTATCGAGGACCCCGAGGTCACGAACAAGGTGGATGCCCTTGCTAGGAAGGGGAAGAGTCTGTACAGGATCTTGTAGGCGCCCGTCGATCTCCGCGCGACTCTCATCTCGCCAGTTTATACACTCCGACGCAATCGAATTCAGGCTCAAAGGATCACGCGAGCCGGCTTCCCCTGTACGGATCCAAGATAGATGTGGATGGGACCGGGAAGTGGCCGTCGGAGGGCTTCAGCCGGGACTAGCCCGACGAGATCATCATGGTTAAAGCTACCAAGGCGTTGGTGGATCACCGGTGGCGGGAATAGGGCCTTAGCTAGGGCTGCTCAGCGACGCAGCGCTCGCGGGGCTCGGGCGTCCCGGGCGGATCGAATAGTATAGAAGCTCAGGGTCTTGAGCATCACGGAGAGGTCCACGTTTTGGACCTTGACCCCCTTGGGAACGGAGAGCTGGGTCGGGGCAAAATTGAGCATGGCATTTACCCCGGCTGCGACCAATTGATCAGCCACCGACTGGGCCGCTCCCGCGGGCACGGCGATAACGGCCATCTTGATCTTGCGACGCTTGAGCATGGGAACAATCTTCTCAGCGTCATAGACCTGGACCTTGCCAATCGACCGGCCCACCTTGCCTGGATCGTTATCGAAGACCACCGATATGCGGAACCCCCGCTGCTGAAACCCCCGGTAATTCAGGAGGGCGGAACCCAGGTTTCCGAGACCCACTAAGGCTACCGCCCACTCCTGCTTGAGGCCCAGAATCCGCTCCAGGTTCTCCTTGAGTTCCTCGGTAAAGTAGCCGAGTCCCCGAACACCAAACTGGCCGAAGTACGCCAAATCCTTTCGGACCTGGGCCGAGTTGAACCCGAAACGCTCAGCCAACTGCTGGGAAGAGACCGCAGCCGTTCCATCGGCGACGAGCTCCTCCACACATCTCAGGTAGATACTCAGGCGGGTGATGGTCCTTTCAGGGATCCGATGCCTGATCGACCGGTCCGACCTCTCGTGCTTCATGCTCCTCTACCCCCAAAAGCTTTGCACTGAACGGACCGCCAGATCCCAAACCCCTGCCGGCAGAAGCCCCAGCTGGAGTGTGGCCGCCACCGCAAGCACAAGGGTGATGAGGATGGCGGGAGAGAGACCGAGACCTGAAAGTCCCTCCCGGGGCTCCTCCATGTACATCACCACAACGACCCGGAGATAAAAGAAGACGGAAATGAGACTGCAAATGACAGCCAAGACCGTGAGGCCCACATACTCGGCCTCCACGGCAGCAGTGAAGATGTAAAGCTTCCCCATGAATCCTCCCGTGGGGGGGAGACCTGCCAGCGAAAACATAAACACCGCCATGCTGAAGGCCAAGGCGGGATGGCGAAAACCCAAGCCGGCATAGGCCGAAAGGGTCGGACTCTCTTCTCCCCGTCGAGCCAGGGCAATGATCACGGCGAAGGCCCCCAGGTTCATGAAAGCGTAGACGACGAGGTAGAAAAGGATACTAGAAAAGCCCCGGCTCGTGCCGGTCACTAACGCGACCAAAAGATAGCCGGCGTGGGCGATCGAGCTATAGGCCAGCATCCGCTTAATGCTCTGTTGGGTGAGGGCGGCTACATTGCCCACTGCCATGGTCAGCAGGGCGAGCACCCATAGGGGCGCAACCCATGTGGCAGGGAGGGGCGTCAACGCAGTTCCGAAGGCCCGCAAGAGTGCGGAAAAGGCAGCGGCCTTGGTCCCGGCAATCATAAAGGCGGTGACGGGGGTCGGAGCCCCCTCATAGACATCCGGCAACCACATGTGAAACGGGACCGCGGCGACCTTGAAGGCAAGCCCCACCAGAAAAAGACCGATCCCCAGGAATACGAGGGGATTCTCCCAGGCCACCCCGCGACTCAGATGGGCAGCCATTCTCTCCAGGCGTGTCGTTCCCGTCGCCCCGTACAGGAAAGCGATACCGTACAGCAGAAAGGCGGAAGAAAAGGCCCCCAAGAGAAGATACTTAAGGGCAGACTCGTTTGATCTGAGACGGCCTCGGAGGAAGCCCGCCAGGATGTAGAGAGGAATCGAGAGAGTCTCGAGACCCAAGAAAATCATAATGAGATCCCCGGCAGACGCCATCACCATCATTCCCAGGGTCGCAATGAGGATCAGCGCGTAATACTCCCCCTGGTACAGTCCCTCTTGCTCCACGTATCGGACCGACACCAGAACAGTCAGGGCGGCCACGAGGAGAAATACAAGGTGGAAGAACCGCGAAAAGTCGTCGAGGATGAGCATCTCCGCGATCACCTGCTCCGCTCCGCCGAAGCTTCGGACCAGCATCACCATGGTGAGGAGCATCCCCACAAGTCCTACATAGCCCAGCCAGACCTGCCGCCGCCGCGAAAGGCAGAGGTCAAGGAGCATCGTCCCCAGGGCAGTACCCGTGAGGAAGAGGAACGGGGCCATCCCTCCCCAGTCAAGCTGTGGGGTACTCACACTCACCTTCTCCCCCGGTTCAGGGTTAATGGTTCAGGGTTCATGGATGACGGTCCCGTTTTCATGGTGGATGGTTCATGGACGATGCCTCTTGGGTTCAGCGTTGATCGTTCATGGTTCATGGACGATGCTTCTTCGTCTGTTGTGCTCTTACTCTGAACCATGAACCCTGAACTATGAGCCATCTGTCGGCGTTCCACCTGGGCGATGACGCGCTCGACCGACGCTTCCATTCGGCGGAGGAAGGGAGCAGGATACACCCCGATCCACACGATGAGGATAATAATGGGAACCAGGACAGCCCGTTCAGTCCGATTCAGGTCAGAGAGTTCCGCGTTCTCTTGATGGACGAGGGGTCCGAAGAGGACGCGCCGCAGCATGGCCAGCATGTACCAGGCCGCCCAGATGATCCCCGTCACCGCTGCAATGCCGAATACCGGCTGCACGCGGAAGGTTCCAAGCAGGATGAGAAACTCCCCCACGAACCCGTTCAATCCCGGCAACCCAATCGAGGAGAGGGTGACAACGATGAAGATGCCTCCAAACAGTGGGATCCGCCGATAGAGGCCGCCAAAGTCGACGATCATTCGGGTGTGCCGACGTTCGTAGATCATCCCGACCAAGAGGAAGAGGGCCCCCGTAGAGAGGCCATGGTTGACCATCTGCAATATCGATCCAGCAATTCCCTCCCCGTTCAACGCAAAGATCCCCAGCACGACAAAGCCGAGGTGGCTCACGCTGGAATACGCCACCAAGCTCTTGAGGTCCGGCTGTACCATCGCCACCCACGCCCCGTAGATGATTCCTATCAAGGCGAGTCCCGAGATATATGGAAGCATAAGCAGGGTGGCATCTGGAAATAGGGGGAGTGCAAAGCGAAGAAATCCATACGTCCCCATCTTCAGGAGAACTCCGGCCAGGATCACGCTCCCTCCCGTGGGAGCTTCCACATGGGCGTCCGGCAGCCACGTGTGAAACGGAAAAAGAGGGACCTTAATGGCAAAGGCCAAGGCAAAGGCGAGGAAGAGCCACACCTGAATTTCAGTCCGGATCTCAATATTCATCAGGATCGTCAGGTCAAAGGTGAAAGCCCCTCCCCCCTGGGCGTGCAGCAGGGGCAGCGCGATAATGGCCACGAGCATCAGGAGAGAACCGGCCATGGTGAAGAGGACAAACTTGATCGTGGCGTAGACGCGTCGCGGCCCGCCCCAGATCCCGATGATGAAATACATGGGAATCAGCGTGGCCTCCCAAAAGACATAGAAGAGGACCAGATCCAAGGCCACGAAGACCCCGATCATTCCCGTCCCCAGAACAAGCATCGCCACCATGTATTCCTTCACCCGATGCTGAATCCCGTTCGAAGCCAGGACAACGATGGGCATCAGGAAGGTAGTCAAGAGGACGAGAAAGAGACTGATCCCGTCGACCCCCAGCTTGTACCCGATGCCGAGGCTGGGAATCCACTCGGCCTCCTCCGCGAACTGCATCCCGGCGCTCCCCAGGTGAAATCCGGTATAAAGCCTCAAAGAAATCAGAAACGTCAGGATCGAGATCCCAAGCGCGAGTCCCCGGATCAAGTTCTCCCGCTGCCGAGGAATGACCAAGAGGCCTAAAGCGCCCACCGCAGGCAGAAAAGTGATCAGACTCAACAGGGGCACGCCTACCTCCCGATGACCAAATACCCCAAAAGGAGAACGACGCCGGCCAGAATCGACAGGACGTAGGTAAATACCACCCCGGTCTGGATCCGCCGGAGCCTCCAGCTCCCCACTTCCATCATCCGGGCCAGCCCGTTCACGGCCCCATCCACCACCGCCACGTCACACCGTCGCCACAGCAAAAACGCCAGTCGATCGAGCGGGTTCACGATCCAATGCTGGTATAGCTCGTCCACGTAGTACTTTTCATAGAGGACCTGGTAGAGCCGCCGGAACCGCGTTGCGACCAGTTCCGGCAAGTCGCGCCGGCGGACGTACAGCATGTACGCCACGCCGATTCCGGCCCCGGCCACACAGAGCGAGAGCAGCGCCAAGGGGA
>CAYGBT010000014.1:60926-66699 GCA_964348275.1 uncultured bacterium | reverse complement strand
TGCTCCAGTATTTGCGTTGGCCGATGCATCCTCCTCAAAAGCAAAACGCCCTCCCAGGCCGTATTAGACCCGAGAGGGCATCTGGATACTTGGTGCGCCGTTGATTGTGTCGGAAGTGGCCTAATGGCTATGGTCACCCCGGTTTCATCGGTCCCCCCCTCTTGAGGCTCTAAGTATCGCCAAGTGGGGGAGGGGTGTCAAGCGTCAGGACCGTGGAAGAGGGGTGGGGGACCACCTCCCGCCGCCCCGCATTAACCTCTTCCCGCCCCTCCTGGTTCGTCACTAGTCCTTTCCGCAGCACCCCAGCGCCGCAGCGCCTACTGCTCACAAAAACAGACGCGGTGTCAAGACGTGAGAGTCTGCCTCTAACTCTCTTTCAGCGGTTTGCCTCCTTCCCTAGGCGGCGGATTACTTGGCTCTAGGCAGCTGCTCGAACGGGACAGTGTTGAACCGAGTGATCCTCACGCGGTCATCTCCTCCTAATTGGTAGTACCCCCGTCCTGTCTCAGGGAGACCCTCCCGTCCATAAAGCCTTAGTCCACAGAGATCAATTGGAGTTACCTCTGAGGCATTGACGTTCAACTTACCAAAAACTCCAGCCGTTTCAAGACCCGCCACAACGAGCTCAGAACAGAAAAACTTGTCAAAGTCCTCTTTCGCTAGGGTCGCTACGGAGACCCCCCAAACATCATCGAAAATATCCAAGCCCGCCTTGATTGCCTGGCCCATATCGTACTCTTTGCCTACTTGGGTACGCAGAAACTCAAAGAATTTATCAGACTTCTGGATAGTATTTGAGTATTGTTTCTCGAGCGGGAGTCACCACACATCACCTTCGTAGCTCCGAACCCGCTGACTCATAAAGTTGATCTGAACGCCTGCCTTGCCGTGAAGTGAAGTTGACTCGATGACAAGATTCTTGAATTGCTCACCCTTTCTGTCTACTTGGAAGATCACTCCTACGTGAGACACGACGGACCGGGTGACAAACTTGATTATTTCCGAGAAGTGACCTTTGCCTCCAAACGCAATGACATCTCTGGGACGCATCTGATTGCGTACTCTGTTATATCTCTTCATTCGATCGGCAATTTGAGCCATGACTTCCTCCTTACGACCTCACGTGAGGCGAGCGAAGCAAAGGGATTTCAATTACGCCCGCTTTGGAACAGTGAGTTATGAACCTAAGCGGGCGGGCCGCGAATGCACAAGCCCCTCTGGGCGCCACGGACATGGTCAGCATTGCCAAATTGCTTAGGCTGCAAGACAAAATTATCGATGCTTTGCGTGGTGGGGAAGAAGGAATTTGCTAGGGTGAAAATGAAAACGCCCCTCGTGCCGTACTGCGCCCGGGAAGGCGTCGGAATTGTCTGATGCGCTGGTGAATTCAGAGGTGGGGTAGTTGTTAGGCTCACCCCGGTTTCATTCGTGCCCCCCTAAGGTGTCCCCGAGTATCCCTTTCTAGGTCGAGGGTGTCAAGAGACAGGACCGTGGAAGCGGGTGGGGGAGCTTATCATACGCGTTTTGCTCTCAGCTCTCGCCGCCCCGCCTTTTCCTCCTCCAACCCCTCCTAGTTGAACACCAGCCCCTTCCGCACCATCACCCGCCTTGTGGCCTCCTGCTCGTACACGATGGACCAGAGGAGTTCCTCAACGCTTACCATTTGCTTCGAATCGAGTTTCTCGGCCATACCCCATACCTTCAAAGAATCATGATTTCTCTGTGAGTCCGTTTATTCCGGCACCAATGAAGGACGCCAGGATCCAACCCATTATCTTGTGGAAGTAGAAGTAGTATCTCGCGAAGCGGGCTAGTTGGATCTCGTAGTGACGTTTGTTCAGCTCGATAATGGGCAATAGCATGTCTAAGCTCTAGGAGACTCCGTAGGGCATCCCGTTGATCGGACCTTGTTTTGTTAGTCCCAACATTAGCATGCCGGAAAAAGTAAGAGCGAAGACCCACCTAAGCGTATAGTAGATCTTGAACCCGTAGCCTATGAAGATTCTTAGGGCCACCCACCATACCCTCCGTCGCCCTTTTGTTTGGCGTAATTCCCTTTCTGTGCCAGCAAACAAGATGTCGTTTGCCTTGTCCCTATGACCGGCTTTTCGTAACACGTTGGCTAGTTGCTCATATGTTTGTGGCGAATATTCCGTCTGCTTTGCAACCACTCCTGGTTAAACAGGGAAACATCACGAATAGCTATACCTCGCGGTAAACGAGCGTACGTAAAGCCAACAAGTTTTAGGTTGTCTGGCCAAGCGTGTTCCCTATCTACGAAGGTCGCCACTTCGGTGTTGTGAAGTGTCAGTAATGCGTCCCTCTGCCATTTGACCGATGCAAACGTCGGCGTTCCGAGAATAAGTTCCCCACCGATCTTGGTGCCAGTCAGGTCGAGGGAAGGGAGGTTGCTGTGCCAGATAAGCATGTTGCCCTTAATCTGCGCATAGCCAACATTTACCTTACTTCCCAGTGCTACCTTCATGTCCCGCATGAAGAGATCCGTGCCGATTTGAAGCCTTTCCATATTCAGGTGACCGGTGAATTTGGACTCCGTCATGTCCAGCTGATCCCCGACCTTGGTGCCTAAGAGAACCACCTCGGCGAACTCGGCCCTATCGCGCATCAAGAGGTCGCTCTCCACATGGAGGCTGTCCATATCCAGCTTCCCGGTGAATTTGGAGCCTTGGAGGGAAATAACACTATCAATCCGCAATCGAGTAAAATCGACGCTTGCCTCAAAGCGGAATCTTTCCAGCCCCAACGGACAAGGAATGGTCGCATCAGATACGTCGACCGTCTCATCAAACCACGCCCCTTCTATACGTACGCCGTGAGGGGATAAAGCACTCCGGTAAGGCTCATGGAGAAGGATTATCTCCAGGAATGGTGGTCGTAGCACCCGCGTTTTCAGCCACCCTGCAGAAATTTTCGGGTCCAGCTGGTCACCGTAATCGTCACCCTCGTGGAAGTTGGCAATTTTCCCCCCACAGACCTGCTTCCAAACCCATTTCTCTTGTTCAATCCATGTTGGTTGTGGATCAATCTGACAAGGGATATGGCGTCGCGGAATATGGGGTCAAAGCTTTACATGTGACACGGTTGGGACTCGTGTTTCCGACCGGGCCTCTTTTAAGCCCGTGAGATCCTACAAAACACCATGACCGCGAAGGAATTGGGAGGCTTCATGTGCAAACACCAAAAAGAAGAAAGTAACGGCAACCATGAGCAGACCGAGAAAGATACCGAAAAAGATGCCTTCAAAAACAGTCGAGAGAGGTTCGCGAACCCAATTCGGTAAATCCTCCAGCCTACCCATCAGCGCAAAGAACAAAAACAATACGACTATTCCAAGACCAATCAACCCTTCGGTACTATGCCAGGTAGGCAAGTAGTTCCATGGAAGGTAGAAATAATAATTCACCAGAGCTATCGTGGCCTCCCGACCTGCTCTGATTCTAAAAGAGGCGAGATATATTCCCCCGCAGATCCCTGCTATTATTCCCCCCAGATGAACGCTTGACGGATCACGTTCGAAACACTCCAAACCTCCCGGGGATTTTTTTCCTGATGCACTTTCTCCAGACGGTGAGCTTCCTCTGGAGGCTGGAAACCTTTAGGTGTCCACACCATCCCCTTCGGCGTTCCACAGGCCTTGCACTTGGTTCTTGAGTCTCGGTTAGAAACGCCGCATGGGCATTCCCAAGACATTGCCACCACTTATTCTCTCTTGCGGCAGGAATATGGGGTGTAACCTTTACATTTGACAGGTCTTGATTGTGAATCTTTCGGCTCGTCTCTTCAAGTGGGAATCCGCCCGCACCGGTGCGCGTACTACACTGAACTGATGGCTCACACTAGAATACCTCAGGCTGGGTTGGTAGGCAATTTGACATGGTGGGAGGTGAGGTCGTATTGGAACAGACGTACATTAGGCGGGCGTTGCCCCGGGCATTGAAATGATGAACGGCGCCAGG
Source organism: uncultured bacterium (assembly GCA_964348275.1). Lineage (GTDB taxonomy): Bacteria > Methylomirabilota > Methylomirabilia > Methylomirabilales > CSP1-5 > CSP1-5. The sequence continues at coordinate 62,722 of CAYGBT010000014.1, read as the reverse complement.
ATATTCGATCCGCAGCGGGCGGGCCCTGCCGGGAGCTTGCCGTAACAGGGAGGAATTTGTCGACAAAAGACTTGACCCCTTGATTGAGAGTACTTCACGCGCATTTGAGGAAGTCTACCTCACTTGAGGTCGTCGAAACCTCGAATCGAGACGCCACCGTCTCCGCGAGCGGCGCAGCCGTGCAATGGGTATACTATGTTCCTTTCCGCAGGCTTCCCAACGACCGCCACGTCTCCGGTGGCCTGAGAAGGTATTCGACGATTCCCAGAGGAGTTCGAACCCCTCCTCGATCCGTGTTGCCTCTACATGTGGTGTTCCTGGGCTGTCGTTAACGGCGATGACGGGCGTGGCCCGGACAGCCTGCTCCATATAACAGAGTCCGAGGTATGCAACCCTCCCTGCGGTGGGGAGTCGGAATTCCACCACGTGAGGGACGCAAATTTCACGTCCGAAACAGTCGAGGGCAAGTCCCGGCTCCAGCCGGATTCTATCCGGACCCATCGATGTCTTCAATCCCGTGACGACGCCCGAGCCGTGCAGTAAACGGTTATGAAGGCAGTGCTTATTCCTGAAGTATGTCTGCTCATCTTGGAAATCGTCGGCCGAAAGAAGCTGCCCATGGAAGTACCGGTTCCTTCGCGGGGGAGAGCATGCTGTGTTACGGTTTGGACCCATGATGATTCCTCCCATATTGAATTGCGTCTAGCTACTCGACGAATTTTCACCCGGCTGCCTTCCGCGTTCCCCCGCATCATACCCCATTTCCTGACGCTAGAAAAACGAAGGGCGCCGAGCTGACGCCCGACGTCCCTTAGACACTTCCGGTGTGATCCCGGCTACTTGTTCCCTTGCCGTTTCCTCGCGCCCGGAGGAATGTCAAGATTCGAGACCCGAACCCCATCCGCGGGAATGGGCGGGTGCCATCGAAGGCTACACCTATTGAGTGAGATAGGGGATGTCGGGGATCATCTTTTGCGCCTCCTCGAACGCCGCCGTCTGCTTAGGAGTCATAGTCTCCCCGAACCGATTCCAGAACTCCGCGAACCGGGATCGACATGCGAAGTCATGCGGTGCCCACTCCCGTATTACTTTCGTCCAGCTCTCGAAGTCTGTAGGACCTTTAGACCGGGGGTCCCAGCCGTACTTGCGACTAATTGCTTGAAATTTGCGGTCACATTCCGTCACGCCAGTCTCGTTGGCTAGTTCAAAGGCGTGGGCCCGCTGTTGCGGAGTGAAACCGAGCTTTTGCATCCAGAAATGCGGGTTGTACTTATTGCTCAGTAGCTCGAGGGCTTCCCTCGCGCTGGGGCGCTGCTCCCGCGGCAACCGGGCTGTGCCGGGCGAGCGGGCAGGTTCCTCCCGCCAGCGAGACGTTGGTTCGCGCTCCAGCTCCTCGCAGCGCATGTAGCCTGTGGTTCCGTTTATGGTCACGTGACACCAGGCTCCCTGGGCGCCGGTCATGGAGAACTCAACCATCACCATGGCCCCACGCTGAAGGGTTTTCACTACGTCGCTACTGGTCGTCATCTGCGCGTAGACGGGCACGCCATCTCGTTTCACGGCTGCCCGACCGGCATCGGCTCCCTCCGAACCAGCATGACTGATCGTGACTTGCCCGATCAATACTACGGCAGCCATCACTCCCAGGGCCAAGACCCCCACCGTCTTCAAGCGGCGGTTCGCTCGCTCTACCGTGTCCAGGCGTCGTGCTCGGGTTACTAGTGGGAAAAAAATGGGGTTAAGGAAAAAAATGGGGTCAGCAGGAAAAAATGGGGTCAGGTCTTGCAATCACACAA
>CAYGBT010000014.1:0-60826 GCA_964348275.1 uncultured bacterium | reverse complement strand
CAGCAGGAAAAAATGGGGTCAGGTCTTGCAATCACACAATACCCCGCTTCGTCCGCTCGAGTTGGCGCAACCGCCGACTCACCGTCGCGTAGTGCACCCCCAGATGATCGGCGATCTCGTGCAGGCGATACCCGTACTCCCGGTAGGCGCTCGCAATCGCGGTCTGGCCCCCCGCGCGAAAGAGCTGCGCGAGCCGCGGCCGCACCGGTCTCCAGTGGGCCCGGGGGACCTCTTTGAGGCGGTCCAGGCCCTTCGTGTGGCGCTTGATAAACGGCTCGGTGCCCAGATAGATCTGCCCCGTGAGTTGCTGCCACGGCTGCTGGCCGAGCCCGTTTCGGACAAAGCGCCGGTACCGGACCTGCGCCTGCGGTCGTCTGGGGCTAAACTGCCCCAAGACCCAATCCACCGTGAGGCAGGGGGGGACCGGGGCGAGCCCGGCCGTGGCCCGATAACTGCTCCAGCGCCAGGCCCCGACCGCCTTCTTGACCCGTGCCCGGATCGGATTCAGCACGACGTAGCGGCAGAGTTCGAGGAGATGCGCCTCCTTTTCCACGACAATCGCCTTATAGCGCCCCTGGAAGAGATGGCCCACCCGCCGGTGTCGCCGGTTAAAGGCTTGGGTGTAGACGCCGTTGAGCTGGCGCATCCCGAGGGCCAGGTTCGGCCGGAGGGTTTCGACCAGCAGGTGGTAGTGGTTCTCCATCAGGCAGTAGGCGTGGCAGAGCCACCCGTAGCGGGCGATCACCTGGGCGAGCGTATGGAAGAAGACCTCCCGGTCGGTATCGTCCCGAAAGATCCTTTGCCGGGCGTTGCCGCGCGTAGTGAGATGATACACGGCCCCCGGATATTGGGGGCGAAGCGGGCGAGCCATGGGAGAAGGGTAGCAGGGGCGGTGTGGGATTGCAAGACCTGACCCCCTATCTTTGACCCCCTATCTGCTCATCATACCGCATTTCCTGACGCCAAAAAAACGAAGGGCGCCGAGGTTGCCCCCGCCGCCCCCGAGACACTTCCGGTGTGACCGCGGGTACTTGTTCCGTCGTTGTCTCCTCGCGCCTGTAGAAATATCAAGATTCAAGACCTGACCCCCTAACTGAGTGCCCGCACGGTCGCCTGGAGGTGCCTTTCTTGTCCCCCAAAGTGAGTCCGGCGAGTTTAAGCTAAACTATACGTATTGGTTTTAAGGTTGCTGTTGCTTACCGATTTCGACCTGCTGTTTCCCGGTCGTGGTTGTAGTAAGAAGGCGCTTTCGAAGGAGAAAATCGAGCGCAATCCCCTCAACCACACGAATGTGACCGCGGCCCTCTTCGGCACGGTCGGCCTCCTGAATCATTTGGCCCATCTCCGACGCTTCAATCTGGCCGGCTAGAGTATTTATAAGTTCGCGAATCTCTGGATTGTTTTCGAGAAGATCCGTTCGAGCGACCACAGCGGCATGATAAAGGCCAAAGTGACATTCATCATCCTTTAACCGTCTGTATACGGGCGCGTTAATCTGTGGATCGGTCGTAAACCCATCGATGATGTCGACCTCTCCGCCGGACAAGACATTGTAAACATCTTTGTGCCGGTAGAATTTGACTTCATCAAATCGGACCCCATAGCCAAGGGGTTTAGGATTCCGAAGCACACCATAACCGTTTGTCCGCGCAAAGAACTCCGGCTCGCAGCCTAGCCTGAGTCTGTCATTCCAGTCTCTCAGGTCGGAGATCTTTGTGATGCCCTTTTTGTCGGCTTCATCTGCCAGCATCACAAGTTCCCAGTTATTGTTGAAACCCAGATAGCATACCCAAGAGAGTGGATACGGTGGTTGTTCGAATACCTGGTTCAACTCGGAAATTGCCTTGGGAGGCTCTAACGGCATCAAAGAGGGAGCGATGAGAGGTAGGAAAGAGGAAAAGGCCATTTCAAATCCAGTCCATGTGTACACCGGATAGATGTCAATCTCTCCCCGCGCCAGCGCGACAAAGTTCTTCGCGGCCCCGCCGAAGTTGTATTTGGGAATCACCTGGTCAAACTTGGCCTCTTTGGTCAGGAGAGTACTGACAATCCCGCAGAGAAGGCGCTGCTCGGTAAACTCACTGCAGCCGACGATGATCATCTTCCGTGATTTGATCCGTTCGTCGATGTACCTCCTGTAGGTTGTGTTATTAAGCGGGGAAGTAATAAGAAAGCTCGTGAGGGCACCGATCGAGCTCTCGGTGCTGTTGCTTAATTTATCAATGCTGGTGGTAATCTTGTCGATCTTCTTGTGCTGCTCTTCAATTTGCGACTTTATCTCGCCCAGTGTGATCCCGTGGGGTCCGACGGTTAGTCCTGCACCCCGTTCTATTTGGCGGATTATTGTGCTAAGGAATTGTCCGGCCTGTTTTCTGAAAATGTAGAGGAGCACTAAGATGACGATTGGCCATACCAGAGATTGGAGAAGTGGGATCCACGGCTCCATGAATTTCGAGAAATCCGTTAATATCTGTTTCATTATAGTCGTTCCGTCCAAGCTAACGACTAACGTCTTCCTCGATCTCTGGTCCGTCTGACCCTTCCTACATCCTTCTGTGATTGATAATCACCACAATTTCCTTGCGGGCCGTGTTCCGCCCGCGAAGGGACCCGAATGGCTGGTGCGCCGATATTTGTGCCAGACGTGGGCTGGGAAGTATGCTCCCCCCGGGTCCATCGCTGCCCCTAGCTACTGCTAGCTCCCCGCTCCAGAGAAAGGTGACAAGAATCAGCTCATTGTGTGACCGTGGTCACTAAGTAGCGAAAAGGCGTGGACCCTGTCAAGCCCAAACTGCGGTCGGCTTACGGGATGGACCGGGAAACCGGGCGGGTGGAGAAGACGAAAGGATCTGTAGCCTGCTAGATTGCTTGGAACCGGGCTGTCAAGAGGCTGATGCGCTGCCGGTGAGATGAAAAACTGCACCGGGGTATTCGATCCGCAGCGGGCGGGCCATCCTGGGAGCTTGCCCTAACAGGGAGAAATTTCTCAACAAAAGACTTGATCCCTTTCTCTTTGGCGCCCGGATCGTTCCGCTGTCAAGAGGTTGCCGGGAACAGGCATAGTACCGGTATATATGTTGGTCACCGCATAATCGCGCAGATCACGTCTCGCCGTCGCTCGACCGCAGAGCAATCCAACCGCCCATGTGTAAGATCGATAAAATTTTCGTACAGCTCGCGCATCGCATCGCGTCCTAAGTATCGACACAGGACGTGTTCAACAACCGAGGCGCTGGTCTCTATTATCAGATCGAAACAGGTGTCAAACTCTACCGCGTGCGGTTCGTACTCCCCGCCTCGGATGATGGTGTCAGCCTCTTGATAATTCGCCCATCGGCGGAACCGCCAGAGAACGTCGAAAATAGACACTGGATCGACGGGAACATCAACGATCCGGTAGAGGCGCCCTGCGCGTGGCCCCTTGGGGATTCGTCTGTCCTTGCCCTTGTAGTGCCCTCTCCATTTATCTACCTGATTTCGTTGGGCAGTCCTTCTAAAGAAATTTGCAACGTGAAAGTATGGCTCATTGTTCGTTAAATTCCACCCCGAGTCCCCTCTCATCGAGGTGCCATCAGGGAATTTGACTAGTCTTCTAGCTTCGTAGTCCAAACGCAGCGACCAAGGAACCGGAAGCCAAGGAAGAATTGACTGTGTTGCGAATCGAAGAGTGGGTTCGTGGCGCTTGGAAACCATGCCCGTTACCACGTACTGCAAAGACACAAGCTAAAAGTAGATCGCATAGTACGACTGCACAGGTTTCCATTGATTCGTAAACTGCCGCACATCAGAATCGAACACCGCCGATAGGCGAGCGACAGCTTCGGAGTTCCAAGCCGTGAACATATATTTCCGAAGTTCCCTGGTTTGTGCCTCACTGGGAGGGATCTCGGTTAAGTGTGCGACGAGGGGTGTCTGGTTTTCGACGAGGCATTGGATAAGATGGCTCGGTTCTCGATCAGGGGCACGTCCTGCCCAGATCAATTCACAGAAGTGACGAAGGAAAAAGAGGTAACTCTGAAACTCAGTCGCAGCATCGTCTACTTTCATCCTTTTAAGCTCTCCGCCTCACATGCTTATCCACACCGGCTATTGGCGATGGGTTCAACTTCACTCTTTTTACCTTTTTTCTCAAGCATTTCTTCAATGACATCCTCAGTTCAACACATCAACATAGGCTAAGTGCCTTTGGGCCGCTTGGCCTTCCGGCGTCGGCGCTTCCGGGCTGCCACCTTCTTCCTGGCCCGGCGCATTCTCTCTCTTTCTGGTTCGGTCTTCGCGACGACTTTGTACCCGATCCTGCCGAGCGCGCGGTTCAATGCCTTCACGACCTTCCGCTCGGCCTGGGCGAGTTTCTTCCGTCCGCCGATTAACCCCTCCACCGCCTTGCCCAGGTCGGCCAGTCTCTTCGCCATGACACTCCCTCCTTATTCCGCCCTCGCTTCTTTCTCCGCCCGTAGTTGCTTGATCTTCTCAATGAGTTCTTCCACGGTTAGAATCCCTTTTTCGTCCAGAAGCAGTACTAAAGCCTCGAGTTGGTAGACGTTTGAAACGACGAGTTCCTCCAAAGAGATCGTCTCCCGCTTGTCCATCCGCTCAGCCATGCTGCCTCCTCACGCCAAAAACCCCGACACCAAAGCACTGTGTGGAGTGCCCTTTCAAAAGAGGTGTGATCAGGAACCCTGCCCCACAACAGGGGGCGGCGAGATGCCGGCCTTTTTCCTTCCTTCCGTACAGCCGATGGCAGCCTAAGACATCTTATCGAAGAGTCTCCGCACATACATAGATGCCGTAATCCTTCTCGAATCGACAGTTCTTGCCACATTCATAATCATACCCCTCCCGAGTGAGGTTATAGATCGGGACCTGGTTCTCCACCCACGCGCGGCATTCTTCTAGGGAGGTGAATTCGGGGCTGCGGATACTCTTGGTAAGATCGGTTCTATCGGGATAGTAGTGGCCGAGCCACGTGTCTCCCTGAAAAAACAGAAAGTAGGCCACGATAAGGAGAACGATGATTGCGATGATAGAGCCTGTCTGCTTCATGTTGCTTCATTCTACGATTACTTCCTCTGAAACACAAACTGCATCACCTGCGTCCCTTCCGGGACCTTCGCCTCCCGCACCTCGGCCACGATCTCTTTGACCTGAGCTTCCTCCGGGGTCATGGTCTTGGCTTCGAGAAACATCTGCTCCACATCAGCCACGGAGAGCTTGCTGCGGTCAGCGATAATGTTGGCGATCAACTTCTGGTCGCGCCGCACCATTTCCAGGTGCTCCTTCACGTTCTTCTCTTCCAGGCGGGTCGGCTGCAGGATATTGAATCCCACGCCGTGGAAGAGAAAGGAAGAGTTTTTCACCGCATACCGCGTCTGGCCCGCAAGAAAGATCACATTAGCAATTGAATCCACAATGCCGACATTGTGGGTGGTTAGCTTGATAGGCAACGAGCGGAGAAAGTTATAAACGTTGATGCCGTTGATGACGTTGCCGCCGGAACTCGAGAAGAGCAAGTAAAAGTCACGGACCCCTTCGTTATATTTTTGGGCAAACACGCCCATGAGATTTTCGGAGGTATTCTGATCTATTTCCGCTGAGAAGCTGAGATATAAAGGATGTTTTTGCATGGCAATCTCCATTTCACATTATACTACTGTTTCCCCCACGGTAACCTCCCTCGGGCTCTCCTTACATGCCCCGGCGTCACGTGGGCGTAAACTCCAGCCTGCATGCAGTCCGCCTGGAGGCGCTACCAAAAAAATTTAACCGGCACCAAAACCGGCACCAGTCATGTTGTGGATTTACCGCAGTATCCTTAACTATCTGTTGTTATTGGTGGGCGAAAGAGGTTTCGAACCTCCGACCCCCTGCTTGTAAGACCGGGGGGTGGCCTGTGCTTATGGGCCCAGATTCTGTGCCCCGGTTTTTTGGTGTTTTTGCAGGCGGGCCAAAGAGGGTGTAACTCTTTAATAGGAAAGGTAGATGGCCGGAGTGGGCCTATAAGCCGGCTTCTGTTCGGGTGTGCAAATCTAGCTACTGACTGAAGCGCAAAGCCATGGCAGGCTACAACGTGCGGCCGACGGCCTTGGCCACCAGTGCCACCTGCCGCATCAGTTCCTGGAACCGCTCGGGCGTGAGCGACTGCAGCCCGTCGGACAGGGCTTCATCGGGCTTGGGGTGGACCTCGACGATCAGGCCGTCCGCACCCGCGGCGATGCCGGCCCGCGCCATAGCGGTCACATACTCCCAGTGGCCCGTCCCGTGGCTCGGGTCCACAATGACCGGCAGGTGGGTGAGCTTGTTGAGGACCGGGACGGCGTTGAGGTCCAAGGTGAAGCGGGTTGCGGTCTCGTAGGTCCGGATGCCCCGCTCGCAGAGGATGACGTCGTAGTTTCCGTGGGAGAGGATATACTCGGCCGACATCAAGAGGTCCTTGATCGTGGCCGACATACCGCGCTTGAGGAGGACCGGCTTGCGCGCCTCGCCGACCGAGTGCAGGAGGGCGAAGTTCTGCATGTTCCGCGCTCCCACCTGAAGCATGTCGGTATACTGCGCCACCAGCTCCACATCGCGATCGTTGATGACCTCGGTGACAATTTTGAGCCCGGTCGCCTCCCGGGCGCGCGCGAGCAGTTCGAGCCCGTGCTCGCCCAGTCCCTGAAAGCTATACGGAGACGTGCGAGGCTTGAACGCTCCACCGCGGAGGATGGTGGCTCCCGCCGCCTTGACCGCGCGGGCCGACTCGAGGATCTGCGTCTCACTCTCGACCGCGCACGGTCCGGCGATGAGCGCGAGGCGCTCGGCGCCGACCTCGATCTCCCCGACCTTGACGACCGTCTCTTGGGGGCGAAACTCCCGGCTGGCCAGCTTGAACGGTTGCAGAATGGGGACCACGCTCTCAACACCCGCCAGCGCCTCGAGACTCTGCAGCTTCGCCTTGCCCCGCTCATCGCCGACGGCCCCGACCACGGTGCGGATGGTCCCCCGGATGATGTGCGACTGGTATCCTAATTCTTCGACGCGTCGAAGGACCTCCTGGAGCTGCTCTTCAGGGGCCCCGGCCTGCATCACAATGATCATCGCGTTCCTCCGAAAGAGAAAGCCACGGGATCACCCGTGGCCCCGACTCCGCTTCCTTGAGGGGTCCAGACAGATGTGCTAGGGTACTTACCACCGCGCGCCAGGGCTTGTCAAGGAGATTTCCCTTTACAGCGACAGGACTTTTCGATACGTTTCGAGCGAAGGAGGTTCACGAATGTCCGGCCATTCCAAATGGGCAGGGATCAAGCATAAAAAGGCGAAAGTCGATGCCCAGCGGGGGCGGGTGTTCACCAGGGTGATCCGGGAGATCACGGTCTCGGCCCGGCTCGGCGGGGGCGATCCGGCAGGAAACCCGCGCCTGCGCGATGCTATTGATAAGGCGAAATCCGCCAACATGCCCCAGGAGAACATCATCCGGGCGATCAAGAAGGGGACCGGCGAACTGGAAGGCGTCTCGTACGAGGAGTGCACCTACGAAGGGTACGGTCCCCACGGGGTGGCGGTGCTTCTCGATGCGGTCACCGACAACCGGAACCGGACGACGGCCGAGATCCGAAAAATCTTCTCGAAATTTGGCGGAAACCTGGGCGAGGTAGGGTGTGTCGGCTGGATGTTCAACAAGAAAGGTCTGATCCAGGTTTCGGCGAAAGGCGTGGACGAGGAGCAGCTCTTGGCGATGGCCCTTGAGGCGGGCGCGGAGGATGTGCGGGGCGCGGAGCAGACGTACGAGATCGTCACCGACCCCAAGGGTTTTGGAGGGGTCAAGGCAGCACTCGAGCAGGCCTCCTTCCCCATCGAGCAGGCGGAGGTCACCATGGTGCCCCAGTCCACCGTCCGCGTCGAGGGGAAGGTGGCAGAGCAGGTGCTCCGTCTGATGGACGAACTGGAGGAGCACGACGACGTCCAGCACGTCTACGCCAACTTTGATATTCCCGAAGAGATCATGGCGGCCCTGACGGCCTAGGGAGATGCACAGGGGGGGAACCAACGGATTGCGGGTACTGGGGATCGACCCCGGGACAGCCGCCACCGGCTATGGCGTGGTGGAGGTGCGAAACAACTCCCTCATCTCCATCGCCCACGGCGTGATCGCCACCTCTCCCCGGCAGGCTTTTCCCCTGAGACTCCAGGTGATCCACCAGTCCCTCCAGGAAATCATCGGGCGCCATCGGCCCGGATGTGCGGTCCTGGAGGGGCTTTTTTTTGCCAAGAACGTCCGCACCGCGCTCCAGCTCGGCCAGGCCCGGGGGGCCGCGCTCGTGGCCTTGGTCGAGGCCGGACTTGAAGTCTTCGAGTACAGTCCGCTGGAGGTCAAGAGCGCGGTGACCGGCTTTGGGAGGGCGTCCAAGGCACAGGTCCAGCGGATGGTCGCGTCGCTCCTCGGCCTCGCGCCAGCGTTCCCTGCCAACGATGCGACGGACGCCTTGGCGCTCGCGATCTGTCATGTCCATGGGGTGGGTCTTCACAGGCGCATGGCGACGGTATAGCCTTGTGCTCCTGCTCCCGCTCCTCTTGGGGGTGGCAGATCCGGAGGAGATCGCGCGGGCCCGGGCGGAGGCCGCCACGGCCGTGGAAGAGATCCTGGACCTCTGGCATGCAGAGGATTATGGAGCCATCTACGACCGGGGAACGGCGACGACCAAGCGCCTCTTCACCAGGAAGGAATTCATCGTTCGAATGCGCGGTCAGGGATGCCGGACGACCTGCTGTCATACCACCTTTGAGCTCCACTCGGCGGATTATCGGTCGCCCAGGCTCGTCGTGGTGACGGGGAAGGTCGGTCTGGAAGTTTCGGGGCCCACCGTCCCCCGTTTTAACTGCGCCCCATCTGTCCGGAGTTATCCGATGACTCGGGCGGCGGACGGCTGGCGTATCGATCTCACCCGCATCTTGATCGTATACTAAAGGAAACGCACAAAGTGCGTTTCCTTTGGAGCAACGGTTCGACCATGCTCACCGCCCTGAGCGGCTCGACTGTCTTCGACCCTGAGGCCTCGACGGTGAGCTCGGCCGAACCGCTCAGACCCGAAGGGAGCTCGCCGAAGTCCTGTCGAAGGGTGGAACAGTAGAACAATTGAGTGACCTTGGAGGGGAAATGTCCCATTGTGGTTCGACAGGCTCACCACCCCGAGCCGTGCGAGAGCCTCACGGCCCCGAGGAAGATCGAGGGGGAAGATCGAGGGGCGGTCTAATGTTCTATTGTTCGATTGTCACAATCGAAGGACTAGGGGGGCTCCGGTGATCGGGCAGCTCAGAGGGCAGTTGGCCAAGCGGGATCCCGCCGAGGTCATTGTCGACGTGCACGGCGTCGGGTATCGCGTCTTCATCCCGCTCTCCACCTACTACCGGTTGCCTGATGAGGGGACCGACATCCTTCTCTACACCGCCACGCATGTGCGGGAAGACGCCTTGCATCTGTATGGCTTCCTCACGGAACACGAGCGAGAAGTTTTCGATTTGCTCCGGGGTGTCTCGGGAATTGGGCCCCGCCTGGCGGTCAATATCCTCTCTGGCATCACGGCGGAGGAACTCATTCCCGCGATCGGGCGGGCGGACCTTTTGCGCCTCAGCGCCATCCCGGGGGTGGGGCGCAAGACGGCAGAGCGGATCGTGCTTGAGCTCAAAGAAAAGGTCCGGTCGCTGCTCGAGGCGGTCGCGGCGGCCGCCGCGACGGAGCGGGATCCGAGCGAAGGGGTCCTGCAGGACGTGATCTCTGCCTTGCTGAATCTGGGCTACAGCCGTTCGGCGGCCTCCAGGGCCGCCGCCAGCGCCGTCCGGACCGCGGACGGGGATCAGGAATTCGAGATGGTGATCAAGCAGGCCCTGCGCGTGTTGGCCGAGCAGGTAAAGGGGTAGTCCATGACCGAGCGCATCGTGAGCCGCCGCCCCGTCGAAGACGATCAGCAGTGGGAGCCGACCGTCCGGCCAAAGGTCTGGGAGGAATACGTCGGTCAGGACAAGGTGAAGGAGAACCTTCGCGTCTTCATCGAGGCGGCGCGGGCCAGGCGAGAGCCCCTCGATCATGTGCTCTTTCACGGTCCCCCGGGCGTCGGAAAGACCACCCTGGCCTATCTCATTGCAACGGAACTCCAGGTGACTGTCCGGGCCACGTCGGGTCCGGTCTTGGAGCGACCCGGCGACGTGGCCGCCATCTTGACGAATCTCGAAGACCGGGACGTGCTCTTCGTCGATGAGATCCACCGGATGAACCGGGTCGTGGAGGAGGTCCTCTATCCCGCCATGGAGGAGTATCAATTAGACCTCGTGATCGGCCAGGGTCCCCATGCCCGAACCATCAAGCTGGACCTTCCGCGTTTCACGCTCGTCGGAGCCACCACGCGGGCAGGTCTCCTCACCGCCCCCCTACGGAATCGGTTCGGGGTGATGCACCGGCTCGACTACTACACCGATGACGAGATTTACCAGATCATCCTCCGGTCCGCGAAGATCCTCGGATCCGAAATCAGTCCGGAGGGGGCGGGCGAATTGGCCGGTCGGTCGCGCGGCACGCCACGGGTGGCCAATCGACTCCTCCGGAGGGTGCGCGATTTTGCCCAGGTGCTCGGCGATGGGGTGATCACCCAGGCGATCGCCCACCTGGCCCTGGAGCGGCTCGAGGTGGACGAGCGGGGATTGGACGACATGGACCGGCGGATCCTTCAGACCCTCATCTCGAAATTCGATGGGGGCCCGGTGGGCCTCGAGACCTTATCCATGGCCGTCGGCGAAGAGAAGGGGACCATCGAGGACATTTACGAGCCGTTTCTGATCCAGGCAGGCTTCTTGGCCCGGACGCCTCGCGGCCGGACCGCAACCCGGTTGGCCTTTGATCACTTCGGCCTCACCCCCAAGAATCGCCCTCAGGGAGATCTGTGGTCGAACGCAAAGTGAGTGGACCGGGCTGGCTGACACATTCCAGTGGAGAGTGCTATACTACCGCTGGCTCTGTGCGCGGTGAATCAGGACACGCGGGTGAGGAAGATGTTCGGCTTTGAAGGATTCGCCAAGCTGCTGATCCTCTTCGGGATCGTCCTGACCGTTCTCGGGGGCCTCCTCCTGGTCGTGGGAAAAATTCCGTTCATCGGGCGGCTGCCGGGCGATTTTTATATCCAGAAAGGGAACTTTACCTTTTACTTTCCCCTGGCCTCCTCCATCCTGATCAGTATCCTCCTGACTTTTCTTTTTTCCGTCCTCAGTCGCCGGTGAAGCGGAGGCCGTTGATGGGCAGGTGGTTAATCAGTGGCATCCTGCTTCTCTTCACCCCCGGGCTCCTCTGGGCAGAGGGGTGGCCGGTTCGTGTCTTGTTGAAGGAAGGAGCGTCCAACATTCGGCTGAAGAGCGCGGGGCCGTCCCGACTCGAAGAAATCGAGGGTCGCCTGGTGCAGGTCCTCCCCCCCGGTGAAGAAGTCAGCGTGGCCTGGACTGGCAGGGCTGGGGCGCACTTTCGGTTGCGGCCAGACATGGGTCTCTTCTGGATGAACCGGCGGCCCTATCGCGGGAGTGTGGAGGTCTGGAACACCTCGGGGGGTCTTCAGGTCGTCAACCAGGTCGGTCTCGAAGACTACGTTCGGGGGGTGATGAAGGTCGAGGCCAACCCCGAGTGGCCCATCGAGGCGTTGAAGACCCAGGCGGTGGTGGCCCGGACCTTTGCCCTGTACGAGCGGCTCGGCAGTCCAGGAGCGTTGTATCACCTGCAGGCTACGACCGCCTCTCAGGTCTACCGCGGGATCAACGGTGAAGACCCCCGAACGGATAAGGCCGTGTGGGCGACCCGGGGCGTGGTGCTTGTCTACCGGGGGCGGATCATTCCAGCGTTTTACCATGCGGCCTCGGGGGGACGGACCGAGGATGCGGTGGAAGTCTGGGAGAAGAAATACTCGTTCATCGTGGGCGTGGAAGACCCGTATTCGAAGGACGCCCCCCCCCATCACTGGGAAGCGCGCGTCCCTCGCTCCGAGATCCGGGAGGCTCTCATGAAAGCCGGCTGGCGTGTGGGAGAGATCCTGCAAATCGAGACGGTCCATCGGACCCGGTCAGGTCGGGTCCGTTGGCTTCGGATTTGGGATGGCGCTGGCTGGATCAGCATCCTCGGGACGCGGTTCCGGGAAATCCTGGGCCGCGACCGGATCCGGAGCACTCGTTTTACCCTCTATCCGGAGGGCCCCGCGTTCCTCTTTGTTGGTCAGGGATGGGGACACGGGGTGGGGTTGAGTCAGTGGGGAGCCAAGGGGATGGCGGATCTCGCCTATGATTACACGCGTATCCTGAACCATTATTTCCCCCTGGCAGAGCTTGTCCGCCTCCCCTGAGAGTTCACAGTTGACGGTTCACAGTTCACCGAAGAAGATAGGCTTTATCTCTAGGCGTCTTATCCGTGAACGGTGAACTCTGAACCAGCGGGTGGCACATATCTCGCACGTCGCAGATTGGGTGTTGGATCCTGGGTGTTGGGCATTTGAAATCAGACATTCCAATAGGAAGCATGAGGTGTCAACTGGTTTGTCCGTGAACGGTGAACTGTGAACCGTAGACTGTGTGAACCATGAACCTGTCCGATTTTGATTACCATCTGCCCGAGGGGATGATTGCCCAGTACCCTCTTCCGGAGCGGGACGCCTCTCGCCTGCTGGTAATCGACCGGGAGGATAGGGCGATACATCACCATCGCTTCCGAGATCTGGGCGGGGTGCTTCGCCGGGGAGACCTCCTCGTGCTCAACGATACCAAGGTGATCCCCGCTCGGCTCCACGGGCACCGAGGTGGTGGAGGTAAGATCGAGGTCTTGCTGATAGAGGAAGAAGCGCCGAACCGGTGGTGGACGCTCTGCAAGCCAAGCCACAAGTTACCCGTGGGCCGCCGGCTGACCTTTCAAGAGGGTATGGCCGCTGAGGTCGTTGATCGGGCGCTAGGCGGGAGACGGCTCGTGCAGTTTGACGGGCCGGAAGATATCGTCACGCTGCTCCCTCGGATCGGGGTGATGCCGCTCCCGCCGTACGTGAAGCGCGGGGCGAGGACTGGAGACCGGGCGCTCGACGCCGAGCGGTATCAGACCGTATATGCGATGCAGGCAGGGGCCATCGCGGCTCCCACTGCCGGCCTTCATTTTACCGACGCCCTTCTGAAAGACCTGGGACGTCAGGGGGTAGAGATTACCTTTCTGACCCTGCACGTCGGGGTGGGCACCTTTAAGCCGGTCACGGTCGAGCAGGTCGAGCAGCATCGCATGGAGGCGGAGCGGTATACCATTCCCGAGGCGACCGCGGCCGCGGTCAAACGGGCGAAGGCCGAGGCGCGGCGGGTGGTGGCGGTCGGGACCACGACCACCAGGGCATTGGAGGGGGCCGCGCTGCAGGAGGGAGGGATGCGAGCGGGGGAGGGGACGACGTCCCTCTTCATTACCCCCGGACACCGCTTTCGGGTCGTGGATGGTCTCGTGACCAACTTTCACCTGCCCCGGTCCACGCTCTTGATCCTCGTGAGTGCCTTCGCCGGTCGGGATCTCATTGTAAAAGGGTACGGCGAGGCGATCGAGAAGGGGTACCGGTTTTATAGCTACGGTGACGCAACGTTGATCTTGTGAGGGGATGATGGTCTGCGGACTCTGTGGGACACAGCTCGAAGAAGGGCAGATGACGTGTCCGAACTGCGGACATGTGCCCAAGGCCGTCGGGCGCGAAACGGAACTTGTGAAAGGAAAAGAGAAGCGTGCCGGCCGGGCCCGGGCTGCCACTTCCTCGCAGGATTTTCTCGCTGTCGAAGAAGAAGTCGCGGAGCCAGATGTGGGCGTCGAGCCGGTGGTCGAGAAAGAGGAGCAAGAAGAGCAAGAAGAGCAAGCAGAGGGAAGGAAGCAAGAGAGGCAAGACAAGCAAGAGAAGCAAGAGGAAGTAATGCCGGCCGAGACGCGTCCTACAGGGGCCGTCCCCGTTTTCAACCTGGATGCGGCAGCGCTCCGGAAGCTCCTCGCGAGGCAGCCGGAGATCTTGGAGCCGGGGCTCAGCGTCTTGACCGATGACAAGGGAAAACCGATTGGAGCAGGGTTTTCCACTGGCGTGGGTTCGATCGACCTGTTGGCCCGTGACAGCAGCGGAACGTTGGTGGTGGTGCGCGTTGGTGAGCGGGGACAGGGGGAGGAACTGGTGTCAGAGACCCTGCAGCGCATTGGCTGGGTACGGAAGCACCTGGCAAAGGGAAAGCAAAACGTTCGGGGGGTTGTCCTGGTGGAGCAGGCCCCCGAGAACCTGAGCTATACCGCCTCCGCCGTCGCGGGGACCATTTCCTTTAAGACCTTCAGCGTTGCGGTGACCTTCGAGAACGTGGAGATCTGATGACGTTTGAACTCCTCGCGATCGATCCGTCCGGGGCCCGGCGCGGGAGGCTTCACACTGCCCATGGGACGGTGGAGACGCCTGCCTTCATGCCTTGCGCCTCGGCCGGTGCGGTCAAGGCCCTCTCCCCTCGGGAGGTCCGGGAGGCAGGGTTGGAGCTTATTCTGTGCAATACCTACCACCTCTATCTCCGGCCGGGTGACGAGGCGATCCAGGAGCTCGGGGGACTCCATTCCTTTGTGGGCTGGGATGGCCCGATTCTTACCGACAGCGGGGGGTTTCAGGTCTTCAGCATGGCGCCGCTGCGGAAGGTCACCGAGGACGGCGTCCTGTTCCAATCGCACCTGGACGGGTCGCAACATTTCCTCTCCCCGGAAAAGGCGATCGCCATTCAGCACGCGCTCGGGGCGGACATTATCATGCCGCTGGACGAGTGTCCCCCCTATCCCATTTCCCACGACGAGGCCAGGCATGCCATGGAGCGAACCCTGCGGTGGGTGGAGCGGTCGAGAGATGTCCACAAGCGGACCGACCAGGACCTTTTCGGGATTGTCCAGGGTGGGGTCTTTCCTGATCTCAGAGAACGGGGGGCTCGCGAGCTCGTTCGGCTCGATTTTGACGGATATGCCGTGGGAGGTCTCAGTGTGGGGGAAAGCAAGGCCGAGATGGAGGACGGCTTGCGAGCCACGCTGCCGTTCCTCCCCTCCGATCGGCCTCGGTACCTCATGGGGGTCGGTACGCCCGAGGACCTCCTCTGCGCCATTGCCCTCGGCGTCGACCTCTTTGATTGCGTCATGCCGACGCGGCACGGGCGGACGGGGAATCTCTTTACGCGCACCGGCCGCATCAATATCAAGGGGGCCAAGTATGCCCGCGACCCGTCCCCGGTGGATCCGTCCTGTACGTGCGATGCGTGCCGCCGTTACTCCCGCGCGTACCTCCGTCACCTGTTTGTCGCGGGGGAGATCTTTGGCCTTCGTCTCAACACACTCCACAATCTCCACTTCTACGGTCGACTCATGCAGGATGCCCGTCGAGCCATTGACGGGGGGTGCTACGGCGATTGTCAGGCAGAGGCACTCCGCTGGCTCTCGGGCGAGGAATCATCCGCATACCCGGCACCAGAGGAAAGGAGTGAGGACCGATGATCGATCTGGCCTACGCGATGGGGCAGCAGCCCGGAGGCGGTGGGGGAGCCGGAGGCTTTACGGCGCTCGTCCCCCTGCTACTCATGTTCGCCATCTTCTACTTCATCTTGATCCGCCCGCAACAGAGGAAGCAGCGGCAACATCAGGAGATGCTGAGAGGGCTCAAGACCGGGGATCAGATCGTGACCGCTGGCGGGATCTACGGGACGATCCTTAATATCGATGAGAACAAGGTCAGGCTCAAGATCGCCGACAACGTCAAGATAGACCTGGCCCGCGGCTCTATTCAGGCCCGGATCGGCTGGGAGGGAGAAAAAAAAGGAAAAGAGGGGTCGTGAGGGAGAAGCATGCACCTGGAGCTCAAACAGGTTCGGAAGACTTTCGGCCAGGTGCCGGCGATTCAGGAGGTCTCCTTTGGGGTGAAGCACGGGGAGTTCTTCACGCTTCTCGGACCGAGCGGCTCCGGCAAGAGTACCATTCTCCGTCTGATCGCCGGCTTTGAGCTGCCGGATACCGGGGCGGTCCTCCTCAAGGGAAAGGAGCTGGGGAAAACCCCACCGCACCGCCGCCCCGTGAATACCGTCTTTCAGCAGTACGCCCTCTTTCCTCACCTTTCGGTCTTCAACAATGTCGCCTTCGGCCTGCGCATGCAGCGCCTTCCTCATCCTGACGTGCGCCGTCGAGTCGAGGAGGCGCTCGCAATGGTCGAGATGGGTGCCGCCGCGAATCGGCAGCCGCACCAGCTCTCCGGCGGCGAGCAGCAGCGAGTCGCTTTAGCGCGGGCATTGGTGAATCGGCCGGAACTCCTCCTGTTAGACGAGCCCTTGGGTTCTCTCGATCTGAAGCTGCGGCAGCAAATGCAGGCCGAGCTCAAGAGCCTGCAGCACCAGATGGGTATCACCTTCCTGTACGTCACCCACGATCAGCACGAGGCGCTGGCGCTTTCCAATCGGGTCGCGGTGATCAATCGCGGGGCGATCCAACAGGTCGGATCCCCGCGCGCAATTTATGAGCGACCTTCGACCCGCTTTGTGGCCGAGTTCGTCGGGCGGGCAAGTTTTCTGTCGGGCCGGGTCCACGCTGCCGAAGGAGGGTTTGTGGAGGTGATGATTGACGGCGTGCCTCCCCAGCGGATCCCCGCGTCGGCGGCCCCTCCCGTGGGGAGTCGCGTCTTGCTCCTTCTTCGGCCTGAGTGGGTGCGACTCACCAAGGATGGCCGTGGCCTCTCCGGTCGGGTGACCCGGGTCCTCTATCAAGGGGGGGAGACCCTCTGCACGGTGCGCCTCGACACGGACGTGGAGGTCGTTGGTCGGTCCGCTGTCAGCAGCCACGAGATCGGCGAGGAGGTCCGGATCAGCTGGGACGTATCACAGCACCACCTCCTCCCTGAGCACGTTTGACAGGGGGAGCCACCCTGTGCGCAAGCTCCACATTCCCCCTCTCCTGTGGGTCAGCTGCCTCTTTTTCCTCCCCCTCTTCCTCGTCGTCCTGTACAGCTTGGCCGAGCGGCGGCCCTATGGGGGGGTGGAGTGGATCCTCAGCGGCCAGAGCTACCTTCGCCTGCTTGAACCGCTGTATGCGGGGGTCGCCTTCTGGTCCGTCGGGATTGCGCTCCTGACCACCGTCATTACGCTCCTGCTCGGCTTGCCGGTCGGCTACACCCTCGTGCTGCTCCCCCGACGCCGGCGTTACCTGGCCCTCCTCTTCTTGATGATTCCCTTTTGGACGAATTTTCTGGTCCGGATCTATGCCTGGATGTTTCTCCTGGGACGGGAAGGGCCGTTCAGTGTTTTTCTGACTTCCCTCGGGCTTCCGCCGCTGACGATGCTGTTCACGCCCGGGGCGATCCTGCTGGGTCTCGTCTACAGCTACCTTCCCTTTATGATCCTCCCAATCTACGCCGCCATGGAGCGGATCGACCCGGCAACCGTGGAGGCGGCCCAGGACCTCTACGCCAGTCGGGGCCTCCTCCTCTGGCGCGTCTGGCTGCCGTTGAGCCTCCCTGGCGTGGCGGTCGGGACCGTCCTCGTTTTCATCCCGGCGGTCTCTGCCTTTGTGATCCCAGACCTGTTGGGCGGGGCGCGGGACCTCATGCTGGGCAACCTGATCCAACAACAGTATCTCACCGTTCGGGACTGGCCCTTTGGTTCGACTCTCTCCACCCTACTCCTCTTCTTCACCCTCGTGGGTGTGCTCCTCTTTCGGCCCTGGGCCCGGGGGGATTGGACGCGTCCGCAGCTCCTCACCGGCGAAACCCAGCCCCCTTGGACGCTCACGTCGGGACCCCTGCACTGGATTTCACGAATCGTCACGGGGGGGGTCTTTCTTTTTCTGTACGCCCCTGTCGGTCTCCTGATCCTGTATTCCTTCAACGCCTCGCGGTTCACCGCGACCTGGCGGGGTTTCACTCTCCAGTGGTATGTTCGTCTCTTCAGCGACCAGGCCATCCTGATGGCGGCCCGGACCAGCCTCGAGGTCGCCGTCGTCTCCACCCTCCTCTGCGTCCTGGTTGGGACGGCGGCTGCCATCGCCGTGAGAAGACCCCAGGGAGCGGGAACGATCTTGACCGGGTTGTATCTGCTCGTGGTCATCCCGGAAATTACAATAGCCGTCGCCCTCCTCCTCTTCTTTGTCACCGTGGGTATCCCCTTGGGCCGGACGAGCATCATCCTGGCGCATGCGACCTTTAATCTCCCCCTCGTGGCCCTGGTGGTCCGGGCCCGGCTCCAGCAGGTCGGGCGGGACGTCGAGGAGGCGGCCCTGGATCTCGGCGCGGACGAACCGCGGACACTCCGCTACATCCTGATCCCACTCCTCCGTCCAGCCCTCCTGGTCGGCGCGCTGCTCAGCTTCACCGCATCCTTGGATGACTTTGTGGTTGCGTACTTCGTATCGGGGCCCGGGGCGACCACCCTTCCGATCCGCGTCTATTCTCTGGTAAAGTACGGGGTCACCCCGGAGGTGAACGCCCTCTCGGCTCTGCTGCTTCTCCTTTCCATCAGTCTCATCGCGGGGGCGCTTCTCTGGCAGGGACGGCGCATGGGGATGGAAATATGAGACGGAGCTCGATCATCGGGAAGCTGGCGGTCAGTCTGCTGCTCGTGGTAAGTGGATGTGGTCCCGGCCCCTCCGTCTCGGGGCCGGACGGGGATGTGTACCTGTTTAATTGGGGGGACTACATCGATCCCGCTGTGCTCACAGCCTTTACAGAGGAGTTCGGTATCCGCGTGGTGCAGGATAGTTACGCCAGCAATGAGGATCTGTTAGCGAAGCTCCAGGCCGGAGGAGTCGGGTACGATGTCATCGTTCCTTCCGATTACATGGTGGAAGTGATGATCAAAGAGGGGCTCCTCCAAGAGCTCGACAAGAGCCACCTCCCGAACCTCCGGCACATCGGGGTCCGGCACCTGGGGCTCGCCTACGATCCCGACAACCGATATTGTGTGCCGTATCTCTGGGGGACGACCGGTCTGGCCTACGACGCGGATAAAATACCCCGGCCGGAGAGCTGGTGGGTCCTGTGGGATGGAACCTATCGCGGCCGGATCAGCATGCTCAATGATCAGCGGGAGACCCTCGCCGTCGCGTTGCGTCTCTTGGGCTATCCCATCAACTCCACCGATCGTCAAGAGCTCGAGGCGGCGAAGGCCTTGCTGCAACAGCAGAAAGCGCTCGTTCGGACCTATAACAGCGAAAACTACGATCAGCTTCTGCTCCAAGGGGAGGTCGTGCTCGCCCATGCCTGGAATGGGGATGTGGCCAAGGTGGCGGAGGAGAAAGCATCGCTGAAGTATGTCATTCCCAAAGAGGGCGGGACCATTTTTCACGACAACCTCTGCATCCCTCGCTCTTCCCGTCGGCAGAGGACGGCCGAGGTCTTTATCAACTACCTGCTGAGGCCCGAAGTGGCAGCCCGGATCGTCCGCTACACCATGCAAGCCTCTCCGAACGAGGGAGCCCACGCGCACCTTCCTCGCACGATTCTGGAAAACCCTGCGGTCTATCCACCGAGGGCGGCGACGACACGGCTCGATGCGATTCGGGACGTCGGAGAGGCCCTCATCCTTTACGACCGCATCTGGACCGAGCTCAAAGCGAGCCGCTAGCGCTGGCCGACCACCGACGACGGACGGCTGAGAAAGACATTTCAGTGCATGCCGTCATCGGATAACCGTCAACGGTCATCGACCCATGTCCACGTTGCACCTTCGGCCCCTCGTTACGGCCTTCCCGTTGTTTCAGCCGAGGGAGGACCGTTCCGCTCGTCATCGGATCGCCCCTCCCTCTGCTGCTGAATCTTGTTTCAGTAACGGTAGCACCTTCGGCCCCTCGCTCCAGGCCTCTCCGCAAGAGCCCGGAACCCTTCGGGCCCGCGGCGACCCTGGTCGGCGGCTTACGGCCTGGGTCCCTCCGTGTTCACGATCCGTGCAAGGACGGTAGGCACGGATCGCGCCTCGGTTTCCCAGGCCGTCGCTCGCCGAGGGGCCCCGCCGCTTTCGGCAATGTCGCTCGGGCCCTGCAGGTGCTGCCTAAGAACAAAATGCGAGAGGAGAGTCGGGAGTGCCTCGGAAGGGCGAGGGGAGCTGGGTCTGGACCCGGCGGAACCTGGTTTGCGGGCGGCCAGGGGGAGCCTCCCATCGGAGCGAAGTGAAGGTGGGGGATGGCCGTCCTGATGCCGGGGCGAACCGCTCGGCGCGGAAGTATCAGGTTCCATCAGACCGATCCGTGGAATTGTTCCGCCGGGGAAGCCCCACTCCCCGAGCGCTTCTGGGCACAGCTAGAATGGGAGGCCCGGAGCGAGGGGCGTGCATGTACTCCCCTCGCCGGTGTCATTGCCGACGTCGGATGTCGATTATTGTTTGCGGGCAACCACGATAGCGGAGTAACCGAGGGTATAGAAGGGGAAGCGGTCCTTTAGGCGAAAGTCACAGTGTCCGAAGGTCTGGAGGATCCAAGCATGGTGTGCCTTGAGGGGGCGCTTATCCTTGGGAGGGTCCTGAATCTGGTCAGGGATCAGTGACGAGAGGATGTGCATTCCGGCGCGCTCGGCCACAACGAGTCCGCACTGATTCAGGAGGGATTGCATTTCCGGAAAGGTGAACGTCTTGTAGGTGAGGTTCACGGTCAAGTCGTGGTTGAGGTATTCATAGGTCCACAGGCGTAGATCCCCCCTCCGCCGAGTCCTCACGGCGTTCCAGAGCTGGCGGAGATTATACAGGAGGCCGAGGTGCCATTTGTTATCGTATTCGATGGTGACGGTACCACCTGGACGGCAGACGCGCGCCATCTCGGCAATCGCCCGCTCGTACTCAGGGATGTGACCGATCACATCCCCGTACGCGGAGACGAAATCCACCGAGGAGTCCTCGAGAGGGAGCTGGGTGGCGTTTCCCTGGAGCAGCGTGACATTGGTGAGCCCCTGCAACCCCATCTTCTCTTGGACTTTTCGCATCAGTGCCCCCGAAATGTCGATCGCAACGACGTGTTTTGCCCGGGGGGCAAACTGGATGGTCTGGAGCCCTGACCCGCAGCCGACGTCCAAGACGATTCGCCCGCGCCAGTGGGGGATCAGCTTCTGGACGAAGTGATCCAGGAACTTGCAGTCATTGACGTAGAAGGGATTGATCCGCTCGTCCAGGATGTCATACTCCTCGGCCATCAAGTCGTAAGCGTCCTGGACGAGCTTCAGCTGGTTGCCGTCAAACTCGATTTCGTTCATGAACCCTCCCGCGCTCCTGGTCTCTCGGTCAAAGCCGTTGCAGGAAGACGCATTTGAGATATTGGGTCTCCTTCACCCCTAAGAGGGGCGGGTGATCGCTCGCCTGGGTCCGGATCGCCAAGATCCGACACCGAACCCTGGCGTCGGCCGCCGCATCCTGCAGCATTTCGAGAAAGGTTGCCTCACTGACATGGTAAGAGCAAGAGGAGGTGACGAGGATTCCACCGGGATCCAAGAGCTTCATGGCCCGGAGGTTGATCTCCTTGTATCCCCGCAGGGCCGATAGCACGGCTTCCTTCGACTTGGTGAAGGCGGGGGGGTCGAGGATAATGAGATCGAAGCGGCGCCCCGCTGCCTGGAGGTCGCGAAGCTCGTCAAAGACGTTTCCGTTCCGAAAGGTACAACGATCCGAGAGGTGGTTGAGCTTCGCGTTCTCTGTCGCCGCCGTGACCGCCTCCTGGGAAATGTCGATGCCTTCCACGCGTCGCGCGCCTGCCTTGGCCGCGTGCAGGGCAAACCCCCCGGTATAGCAGAAGCAATCCAGAACCTGGCGGTCAGCAGCCAGCGCACGCACGGCCAGCCGGTTGTCTCGCTGATCCAGGAAGAAACCGGTCTTCTGTCCTGCGGCAACGTCCACGCGGAAGCAGAGATCCTCCTCCTCGATGGTCACCACCGGGTCGAAGGGGGCCCCCAGGAAATCCTTCTCTGATGGGAGGCCTTCCAGAAGGCGGGAAGAGACGTCATTCCGCAGCAGGATTCCGCGGGGATTGAGGTGTTCTTGGATCACTGGCAACCACACCCCACGGAGGCGCTCCATGCCGGCGGTGAGGATCTGTAAGACCACCACGTCCCCGTAGCAATCGAGCAGGAGACCGGGCAAACCGTCCGCCTCTGCGTACACCATGCGGATGGCGGTGGAGGGGATGGCGAGCCGTTGCCGGTAGGCCATGGCCGCTGCGATCCGCCGGTGAAAGAAGGCGGCATCGATCGGCTCTGCCTCTCGGGTGAGGAGACGCACGAAGATCTGGGAGTCCGGGTTGACATAGCCCCGACCTAGAAAACGGCGTCCAGCTCCGTACGCGTCAACGAGATTCCCCTTCTCGAGTGCACCGTCGATGCCCTCCACATCCGTCAGGTAGATCCACGGGTGTCCCCTGAGGACTCGCCGCTCAGCCCGGCGGCGAAGGAGGACGCTCGCCATGCTCGACGTGCCCCGTCGCTCTGCAAAAGTGTCATCGACGTACTGTCAGTAAACTTCTCCGAGCGTTTGTTTCTCGGAATTAGAAAGTTAAAGACCGCTTTTGTCAAATCCTTTTTCCATCCGTCCAGTTGTTGAGCTTAGGGTTGAGTGCCTAGGTCTTTGTCAGCGTGGAGAGAATCTTGGGAAGAATCACTCCGGCTTGACCCTGTAAGTGGCTGTCAACAAGGGGAGTGATTTGAGTCGGGACAGGGTTTATCTCGGCAACGAATGCCCCGTGGTTCTTGGCCACGATGGGAAGGGAAGCGGCGGGGTGGACGAAGGCTGAGGTGCCGACGGTGAGAAAGACATCGCATTCCTCTGCGGCAGCAAACGCCTGAGCTTGAGCCCCGCTGGAAAGGGGTTCACCGAACCAGACCACATCGGGGCGCAACAGACTGCCGCAGTCGCAGCGCGGCGGCAGGTCGGTCAGGGGGACTTCGCGGTTTTCGTGGGCCGTGCCTTCGGCCTGGCAACGGATCCACCAGATACATCCGTGCAACTCGAGGACGCGCTGGCTCCCCGCGAGCCGGTGCAGGCCATCAATATTCTGGGTGATCAGAAGAAATTGCGGAGTGATGCGCTCGATTTGGGCCAGGGCATGGTGCGCGGGATTCGGGGATGCTTGGGCGATTTTCTGGCGCCGCCAGTCGTACCACTCCCAGACCAGCCTTGGGTCGCGGTGGAAAGCCTCAGGGGTGGCTAAGTCTTCCGGTCGGTACTGCTGCCAGAGGCCCCCGGGGTCCCGAAAGGTGGGGATGCCGCTCTCTGCCGAGACCCCTGCCCCCGTGAGTACCGCCACCGACGTGGCCGCTTTGAGTCGCTCGCCCACAGCCCGAATTAACGAATCCATTGCTCCTCATTCCTGCAGAGACGTCGCCCATTTCAGCGCTGACTGGTCCAGGGGTGGTCCGTACCATCACTCTGCGATTCTAGCATGAGAGGTGCGTGCGGGTGTGAGGAAATGCCACCCGACCGCGTGACCGATCAGTCACGTGGACAATGGATTCGCCTAATAAGGCATGGAATTTGCAGTCTCTGGACCCGAGGGTTTTGCCGGGATCAAATCTGAAGCAGCTCGTCCAAAAACGCTAGACGCAGGGAATCCTGATCCTGCGGAGGGTACCGCTTCCCATGTTTTTGAACTTCAAGCGTAATTCTTCCGCCAAGCAGACCGGCATCACGGCCTTCATCGATGAAGGCTCTGAGATCGAGGGGAAGTACACGTACACGGGGACCGGGACTGTTCTGCTGAATGGCAGGTTCAAGGGTGAGATCGTCACCACGGATGCGCTCATTGTAGGCGAGAAGGCCGTCGTCAGTGCCACCGTCCGGGCGGAGTCGGTCGTGATCATGGGCGAAGTGCACGGCAATGTCCAGGCCAAATCGCGGGTGGAACTCAAGGGGGCTGCCCGCGTTTTCGGAGACCTGGAAGCCCCTGCGGTGGTGCTCGCGGAAGGGGTCCTCTTCGAAGGGAACTGCCGGATGGCTGCCCTGAGGCCCGAAGAAGAGGCTCGGTCTACCTCGGTGTCGCGTGAGGCCGCCGAGCAGTCGGGGACGACCGAGAAGCCTAGCCAGCTTTCGGTGGCTCCGTTGGTTGACTGACCTCGACTGAGGAGGCGATGGCCCGCAAGTCGTACACCTTTGTCGTTCTCACCGACGGTACGTTACGGTCGCAGCAGTTTCAGCTCAGTCAGCCCTGGCTGCGGCTGACCGTCCTCGCCGGGATCGTTGCCCTCGTTTTCATCGCTTACCTCTTCTATCATTACATGGTCTTCCAGGTGAGTCAGGACGAGATCGAGCGCCTCCGCCAGACTGCCAGGGCCCAGCAGGGCGTGGCCGCCCGGCTCGAGAGGCTGACCGAGGAGGTCAGTCGTCTCAGCGGTGTGGACCACGATATCCGGCGCATGGTGGGCGTGGAGACCGGAGCGAAGGCGGAGGGGACCGCATCAGTGGGCGGTGGGGCGTTGGAGATCGAGCAGGTCCTCACCGCGGAGGAGCAGGCGGCCCGGCGGGTCCTCATCGGACAGCTCTATGAGGACCTCGAACGGCTCGAGCGGGAGGTGGCCTTCAGGTCCGAGAGCCTCGAGGCCCTCACCACCTACCTGGGCGAGCAGAAGAACCGGTTGGCTGCGACGCCGTCCATCTGGCCGACCAGGGGGGGTTACGTGAGCTCCAAGTTCGGCCCCCGCACCTCACCCTTCACCGGGCGGCGGCAGCGGCACATGGGCATCGACATCGCGGCTTCGCGTGGCACGCCCATTGTGGCCCCGGCGGACGGCGTGGTTACGTTTGCAGGCAGGATGGCTGGCTACGGGCGCGCCATTGTCATCACCCACGGCTTTGGCTTCAAGACCTTTTATGCCCACAATCATAAGAACAAGGTGAAGAAGGGCCAGCGGGTGAAGCGCGGCCAGGTGATTGGGACGGTCGGAAGCTCAGGCCACAGCACGGGCTCCCATCTGCATTACGAAGTCCTCGTGAAAGGCATCTCCGTCAACCCCCTGAAGTACATCCTCAATGAGGAGCGGCGGCCGAATAGATAATGAACGACAAGCTGGCGCCAGGTCTCTTCTTTCGCTTACAGTCCGGAAGGATTTCCTGAAGAGATACAAAGAAGGGTATATCCGAAAAGAGAGGAGACCTTCATCTACCATACAGAATTGGCGTTGCGCAACTCCTCCTATGAGAGGTGCCCTTTGGCACAATGATTGCTGTGAGGTCCACAGAGTGTTCTGGTGGGGAAAATCTCTCCTCCTGACAGGCGTCGGCGATGATCGCCTTGCCCGTGGGGAGTTGTTGCCCAGGAAGATCCTTTGTCACTTTCCAAGAAGAAGGGAAAATTGTGGCTTTTACGGGACGACTTGAGGCCGGTGTTGGCGACATCCTCCAGTTGTTGGGCTTGAGTAAGAAGACCGGAAAACTGACGCTCAGCCGGTTGGAAAGCAGTGGGGAGATCCTCTTCAAGAGTGGGAAGATCATCCACGCGGCCGCCGATGCAACCCAAAATACACTCGGCCAGATCCTTTTGTCCCGGAACGTCCTCAGCCAGGATGACCTCATGGTCGCTCTTGACCTGCAGCACAACAGCCCCCAACGGAAACGGCTCGGTGCCATCTTGGTTGAGCAAGGCTTCATCACCCACGCAATGCTCGGGGAGGCGATCCGTCACCAGATCAAGGACGCCATCTTCGAGTTCCTGACCTGGGAGACCGGATTTTTCAGGTTCGAGATGATGGAAATTGATGCTGGCGACGAGATCATGGTCGATGCGAAAGACTTTCTCGGCGGAACGGGTATGGCCCCCGAGCACGTTCACCGCGAAGGGCTGCGCCGGTTCGACGAACAGCGGGAGACCGAGGAAAGCCCACCGCGGCCCGCCGGGGTCAGACATCGCTATAATTTCCTCTATAGCTCCTAGACGCCCTTTGAACCTTCTCCTACGATATTGAAATGGGCCCTGTTTGGGAACCTACAAAAACCGGGACACCGGGACAGGCTCGATGCCGTGGGCCTCAGCCACGGCCGGATACGTGACGTGGCCGTGGACGACGTTGAGTCCCTTGGCGATCTCCACGTTCTCTTGGGCCGCCGCCTTCCATCCCTTCTCCGCGATCTCGAGGACGTAAGGAAGCGTCGCGTTGGTGAGAGCAAAGGTGGCGGTCCGGCCGTAGGCGCCAGGCATGTTGGCGACGCAGTAGTGGAGGATGCCGTCCACCTGGTAGACCGGGTTGCTGTGGGTGGTGGGGTGGGTTGTCTCGACGCACCCCCCTTGATCCACCGAGACGTCGACAATGACGGAACCTGGTTTCATGAGCTTGAGCATGTCGCGGGTCACGAGCCGGGGTGCCTTGGCCCCGGCGATGTACACGGCGCCCACGAGGACGTCCCCGTGCTTGAGACATTCCTCGATGTTCAGTTGGTTGGACATCAGCGTGGTAACGTTGTGCGGCAGGAGCTCATCCAGCGACCGCATCCTCGGGGCATCCACCTCCAGGAGAAAGGCCGAGGCCCCCATGCCTGCCGCCATCCGGGCTGCGTTATAGCCGACAATGCCACCCCCCAGGATTATGACCGTAGCGGGCGGGACCCCGGGAACGCCGCTCAATAGCACTCCCCGCCCCCCGAGAGGGCTTGCGAGGTAGTGGGCGGCAATGGGGAGCGCCATACGACCGGCGATTTCGCTCATCGGCTCGAGGAGCGGCTTTCGGCCGTCGCTCGTTTCGACGGTTTCGTAGGCAATCCCGACGACCTGGCGGGTGAGGAGGGCCTGCGTCAGTTCGAGCGATGGGGCGAGATGCAGAAAGGTGAAAAGAATCTGACCAGACTGGAGGGACCCGTACTCGCTCGGCAAGGGTTCCTTCACCTTGCAGATCATCTCCGCGCTGGCATAAATTTCAGGAGCAGGGGCGACCAGATCCGCGCCGACCTTGGCGTACTCGTCGTCGTCTATCCCAGCGCCCCTTCCTGCCCCCCGTTCGATGAGCACGCGGTGCCCTTTCGCGGTCAGGGCTTGGACCCCGGCCGGGATCATCGCGACCCGATGTTCCCCGTCTTTAATCTCCTTTGGCACGCCAATAACCATACCGCGCTCCACGCGCCTTTCAGAGTTCAGAGTTCATGGTTCATGGACAAAATTTTTCAACTCTGAACGCTGAACGCTCAACCTTGAACTTTCGTTCCTGAACTCTGAATCTCTGACCCCGAACCCTCAACCGTGAACTCTCAACTCTCGACCATCAACTAATTTAGAGTCCCCAATCTCGGGGGTAGCGGAAGTCTCGATCAATCGTGCGGACCGAGACCTTGGCGACGACTGGCGGCCGCCGTTTGTACTGCGACGACTGTACTCTGCGAAAGACCGCCTGGACAAAATGGGGTTCGAAACCGAGGTCGGTCAGTTCGCGGAGTTCGTACCGCCGGTCCACCATGTAATAGAGGAGCCGATCGACCGCCTCGTACGTGAAGCCCAGCTCCTCCTCGTCGGTCTGTCCCGCCCAGAGATCCGCGCTCGGTGTCTTCCCGACAATTTCTGCAGGGACCTCGAGATGTGAGGCGAGACATCTGACCTGGGTTTTGAAGAGGTCTCCGATAGGATTCAACGCCGAGGCCATGTCCCCGTAGAGGGTGCCGTAGCCGAGGAGGAGTTCCGTCTTATTGCTCGTCCCTAGCACGAGAGCTTCCAGACGCGCGGAGTGGTCGTAGAGGATCGTCATGCGCTCCCGGGCCATCTTGTTTCCGCGTCGGATCTGATCAGCATCCGGGAACGCGGCGAAATACGAATCAATCTGGGGGGTGATGTCTACCTGGAGAAAATTGATTCCGAGCCGCTCGGCGATGAGCTTGGCATGGGCGATGCTGTCGGGACTCGAGGTCTTGTAGGGCATGCCGACTCCCCACACGTTGGCGGGACCCAACGCGGTCGACGCCAAAGTGGCGGATACCGAGGAGTCCACGCCTCCCGAGAGCCCGACGATCGCCCGGTCGAAGCCGGCCCGTCGAACTTCGCTCTGGATGAAGCCGGTCAAGATCTTGGTGCAGAGGGTCCAATCCAGGGTGAGTTCCGGCGTGATGACCGAGGAGTTCATCCATTCCCCTTGGCGCGATCCCGACGAATTCGCTCGAGTTGCCGAGTGATCCGCTGCAGCTCCCGGAGGGTGAGATCCAACCGCTCGTCTCGGAGGAGGGGATTCGCGATCCGCTCGCGTCGAACCTCCCCGGGATCGATGGTTGCCCGAACGAAAGCCTCGTCGAGCTGGGGGGCCTTGACCAAGACCTCCCCTGTGGGTGCGATCACCTCAGACCCGCCCCAGAAGCAGGTGCCGTCCTCGTACCCGGCCCGGTTGCAGAAGCAGACGAAGGTCGTAAAGAGCTGGGCGTAGGCGCGGGTCAGGTGCTCCCACGCTGCTGCATTGGCAAAGGTTCCCTCTGGCCGGAGGCCACGGCCGGGACTGGCGGAGATACAGAGCAGGACTTGAGCACCGTCTAGGGCAGCAAGGTAGGCGGTGGCCGGGTGCCACAGGTCCTCACAGATGGTCAGGGCCATTCGGCCGAATCGGGTGTCGAAGGCTCGCAGCTTATCGCCCTCGGCAAAATACCGGTGTTCGTCAAAGAGACCATAGGTGGGAAGGTAAAGCTTCTGGTGGACGTGGCGGACCTTTCCGTCCTCGAAGTACGCGGCGGCATTGAAGAAGCGATGATCCGGGGACTGCTCCACAAGGCCGACTACGATTCCCATCCTTTTGCTCGCCCGTTTCAGCAGATCGAGCCGGGGGTCGCGGGGGGTGAGGGCGACGGAAGGGACCATATCCTTGAGGAAGTAGCCGGTCAGGGAGAGTTCCGGGAAGAGGCAAAGGTCTACGCCTTCGCTCTCTGCTTCACGGAGGATCGTCTCGTGCAGGACGAGGTTTCTGTCCAGGTCGCCGAGCACCGGTGAGAGCTGCGCGATCCCGACGGTAAACTTCCGCATGGACGCTATCCTTCCCTTCCTTGACAGGCTGTTGGGGATCTAGTAAGGTTCCTCCGCGTCGCCCACGGATTGGAGGAAGAAATGGAAGAGACCCTCATGCGCATCCGTCTCGCCCTCACGCTTGCCGTCCGTGATCAGGAGGTCGACGTCCGGATCGAAGCGGCGAAAGGCCTGGAGCGGATCGAAGGGACATCCGCCCTGGAGCATCTGGCCGTCACCGCCCAGTCCCCTGACACGGCTGCTGCCCTCCGAGCCGTGTATGCCGTCGCGGAGATCGGCGGGGAGAGGGCATTTGGAATCCTGGTCAACGCTTTGAAGGCTCCTCAGCCTGAGGTCCGGGCGGCGGCGATCAAGCTACTCGCTCGGACGCGCGACCCGCGGCTCGTGGATCACCTCATCGAGGTGCTGGAGGATCCGGACCCCGACGTCAAGGGCCTCATCGTGGAGGCCCTGGGCGATCTCGGTGGACCCAAGCCTCCGGACGTTCTCCTCTCGGAACTTGAGCGGGCATCCGGTCCGATCAGGGAAGCGGTGATTACGGCGCTCGGGAAGCTGGGGGACGTGCGGGCGGTTGGTCCGCTCCTCCCTCTGGTGACGGATGACTCCCCGGCCATTCGCGTTCGGGTGGCGGAGGCCCTGGGTCGGTTGGGTGTCCGGGTGGCGGAAGAGGGGCAGCTCAAGGGGATCAGCCCTCCGGTGTAGGACCTTTCTCCTGCAATACCTTCGCGACATCGATTCGCCGGATCGTAGGATCCAGGGCAATCACGATTGACCGAGCGTAGTCTTCCCCCTCTGAATCCCATTCCATCAGGTTGACCTCATCCCCGTCGTCCAGGGATTTCCCCTCTCCATCCTGGACAATGCGAACCCAGGGCCGGGACGAGTCCTCGCTCCCCGGACGGGTCACCACGCCGATCTCTCCCGTGGTCAGACGCACCGCCGTCCCCGGGGGATAGATGCCGAGCATGTCGACGAACGTATCGAGGGTCAGTGGGTTGAAGGCGGATCCGGCCAGCTTCTTCATCCGCAAGACGGCCTGGTTGGGATCGACGGCTCCGTTGTACACTCGGACCGTGGTCATGGCATCGTACACATCGGCGACGTGGACGATCATGCTAAAGGGGTGGGGCTGCTCGTCAGGCGCCAAGATCGGATACCCCCTCCCGTCGAAGTCGACGTGATGCTCCTTCGTCACCCGGAGGGGGATCTCGGACTGCACCCCCATCTGCTCCAGCATCCGCATCCCATCCATCGGGTGCCGCTTGACGAACTCCCATTCCTCGTCGGTCAGTTTTCGGGGGGCCTTGATGATCGATTCGGGGATCTGGATCTTCCCCACATCGTGGAGCAGCGCACCGAGCCCGAGTTCCCGGAGGGCCGTCCCGTCAAGACCCAGACTCTCCCCCAAGGCCATGCTGAGGATTCCGACGTTGACCGAGTGATTGAAGAGATACTCGTCGTAGCTCTTGATCATGGTGAGGGCCATGAGCGAGTGTTTGCCCTTCAAGATTCCGCCGACCAAATCCTCGACCGTGCGTTGAACCTCGCTCACGGAGGGGACCTTGCCGAGCCGCACTTCCTGGAAGACCTTCCGGATGGTCTGCAGGGCCCGGCTATAAATGGCCCCCGCCCCAACCCGATCCTCCGCCTCCTCGGGCACTGACTCTTCTGGTGGCACCTCCTGAACGAGTTGAACGAGAATGATGTGGGTGACCTCCCGTTTCTTGAGCTCCTGGTCGAACTCGACGCTCTTCAGATTCAGCCCGAGGACCTCCACGAAGGTCCGAAGTTCCTCCGGAGTACAGCCTTTGAAGAAGGTGATCCCGTGGATCTCCCCGTTCTTGAGCCGCGTCACAATATTCCGGGCGAGTTCAGGTTTCCCCATTAAGGGGACCCCATCGAAGACCGGCATGTCGTGCAAGACCCCCAGGGTGATCCGGTCTCGTTCATCAAGCAGTTTTTCGAAGGCGTTTCTGAGGTTCTGAAAGGCGGTCGTGGCGGCCGGGTGGGTGGGGGAATAGAGGCCGAGATTCTTCCACGCGGCATTGATGCTCTGGAGAAACTGCTCGGCGTCTCTGAGAACCGAACTCATCCGGTCCCCTCCGGTTCATGCGAGTCGTGCGCACCCCTCAGCGCTGCTTCGCAGGCCCGTCTGAGGGCTGGAGGCGCCGCGTGGGCCACCGCACGTAACGTCTCCACCGCTTCGGTTCCCCCGAGTGCACCGAGCGCGTATGCGGCGGCTTCCCGAAGCTCCTCTGTCCTTCGGCGCGACAACCAACTCTTTCGGCGCAGCA
This sequence comes from uncultured bacterium, assembly GCA_964348275.1. Lineage (GTDB taxonomy): Bacteria > Methylomirabilota > Methylomirabilia > Methylomirabilales > CSP1-5 > CSP1-5. The sequence continues at coordinate 29,596 of CAYGBT010000014.1, read as the reverse complement.
CGGTAAGCAGGGTTGGCAGCGCCTCGGGGTCTCCGATGGCCCCCAGAGCAGCAATCGCCATCTTCTGCTCCTCGAGGTCCCGGGTCCCCGGAAGCTCTTGGGCGATCCTTTGGAGGAGCGGAACGGCGGCCTTCGCCTTCATCCCGCTTAGAATAGCCATGGCCGCCTGTCGCACCGAGGCATCCGGATCTGATAGTGCGCCGAGGACTGGCTCGGGGGTGGCCTCCGTCCCCATCTGTCCAAAGAGCCTGATGCTCTCCCGGCGGATCAGGGGATCGGCGTGCCGGAAAAGCCGTTTCAAGATTTCTACGGCATCAGGCGCCGCGAGCTTCGGCAGCAGGGGGAACAGACGCCTGGCCGTTTCCCAGGATGGTGCCTCGAGCGCCGACCTCACGGCCGGGAGGGAGACCTCCCCCATCTGGATGAGGAGGTCTGCCAGCTTTCGGCGGGCCGCCGTCCCTTCCTCACTTAGGAGGCGGTCGACCGCCGGACCCGCGATCTCCTCCTTCAGAGTAAGCAAGAGGTGGACCAAGTCACCCTCCGGAATCGCTTCGCTTCGACAGAAGCCCTCAATCAAGAAATGAGGTCCAATCTCATCGAGCATGGAGCGAAGAGTCCAACGGGCGTAGCGGGTGACCTTCTCGTCCTTGGAGCTGTCGGGGCGGAGCTCGAGCGCGAGGGCGCTCATGATTCGGAGACAGGTTTCATCCTCGCCCCGGGCCACTGCCTCGTGGCCCCACCGGGACAGTTCCTCAGTCAGGTACTCGTACCGGGCTGGACGGTCCGTCTCTCGGAGTTCGCGAATGAGGGCCTCCAGATCGGGCGGTGCTTCCTCCAGCTTCGGTTCCTCGGCATCGGCCGGTTCAGCTCCCTCCGCATCGGTTTTGCCGGCTGGCCTGCGAACCGTCTCCTCATCGGTCGGATCAGACGGTACCCTCGGAGGGGCTTCCGACACGATACCCTCTTGGTGGATCACGGGCTCGGGTCGAGGGGACGCGGACTCGATAAATTTCATGTCGAGATCTTCCACCTCGACGGTGCTCGCTCCGCGCGCCTGAAGGAAGGCTCTGCTGCCTCCTTGGCAGGATACGTCCGCAGCGTCCGTCGTCAACAGCTCAGTCAGGTGCTGCAGGTCGTCGAGGCGAATCCCGGGGAGGAGGCGAATTGCTTGGATGCCTCGGAGGACGAGCTCCGGGCCGAAGCCTTGAAGGAGGGGATGATCTCGTCCCACACGAACGTCGTCACAGAAAAAACCTTCGCCGCCGACCCGGAGGGACAGGGGAGCTCGCTGGGCGAGGAGATTTGTGACCTGTTTGTGGGTGCGGTCGAGGGCCTGGGCCCTGGCCGGGTGGTTCCGGCCGTAGGCAAGGAAGACTTTCGTGGCTTTCTTGATGCCGACGAGAACCTCAGCCAGCTCTCGGAAAAAGCCCGTATCTCCGGTAGAATCTCTGCTTTCCTGCCTCACAATCCCGCGCTTTCCGCCAGCTTACGGCCAGCAACGCCACATTGGCAGTTGGATTCAATCTATAGCAAAATGCGGACCAATGTCAAACCAGCAGGCCGCAAAAAAGGCAGAATTTAAAGGGTATCCACGGGGTCCACATCAATGTCCAGGGAAATCGACCCTCCTCGGGTGGCCGGAGAGGATTCCAGCGCCTTGGAGACGTTTTCGCGGAGGGGGGCATCTGGGGGACCCTTGACGAAAAGGTGCCAGCGGAATCGGTTCCGGAGGCGGGCGAGCGGGGCCGGGGCGGGTCCGTCAATCTCGATGGTGCTCCGGTCCCGCCGAAGGAGGAGGCTAAGGTGGTGAGCGGCTTCGGACGCCGTGGTCTCGTTCGGGCTAGAGACGAGGAGGCGAATGAGGCGGGTAAACGGCGGGAGGTTGCGTTCTTGGCGCCGCTGAAGCTCCTCTTGGCTGAACGAAGGGAAATCCTGGTTCAGTGCCGCCTGGATGCAGTAATGGTCGGGGTTGTATGTTTGGATCACCGCGTCTCCGCGGAGTGGCCCCCTTCCGGAGCGGCCCACCATCTGCGTGAGAAGGGCAAAGGTTCGCTCTCCCGCGCGAAAGTCGGGGAGATTGAGACCGATGTCCGCCGAGAGCACCCCAACCAGCGTGACGTTCGGATAGTCGTGTCCTTTGGCGATCATCTGCGTGCCGATCAGGATATCCAGGTCCCCGCGCTCCAGCCGCTGCAAGAGGAAGTGATGCCCATGGCGGCCGGCCGTGGTATCCCGGTCCATGCGTGCGATCCTGGCGCGGGGGAAGAGGGTGTTGAGTTCCCGCTCCACCTGCTCGGTGCCTATCCCGAGCTGTCGAAGATTTGGCCCGCGACAGTCCGGGCAGCGATCCGGAGGTCGCCTTTGATGCGTGCAGTAATGGCATCGCAGGAGCCGAGCGGCGCGGTGCAGCGTCAGGGCGACGCTGCAGTGGGGGCAGCGGGGAATGTGGCCGCAATCGCCACAGAGGAGGGAGGTGGCATAGCCGCGCCGGTTGAGCAGCAGCAGGACCTGCTCTCGGCGGTCGAGGCGTTCGCGGATCCGCGCTTCCAGGAATTGAGACAGGATGAGGGGTTGACGCGGCCTCTTCGGCTCCTGACGGAGATCGACCACCGTGACCTTGGGAAGCGCGCCCTCCCCGATGCGCTCGGAAAGGGAGAGCAGTCGGTACGCGCCGACCGTGGCCCGGTGGAAGCTTTCGAGCGAGGGGGTGGCTGACCCCAGCAGGACCGGGCAGGACCACATCTGACCCCGGAGCAGCGCCACATCCCTTCCGTGGTATCGCGGTGACTCCTCTTGTTTATAGGCCGGGTCGTGCTCCTCGTCCACTACCACCATCCCGAGGCGGGGCAGCGGGGCAAAGACGGCGGACCGGGCTCCCACCACGATATCGGCTTCCCCGCCCCGGATGCGAAGCCACTGGTCGAGACGTTCGCCCGGCGTCAGCGCACTATGGAGCAAGGCCACCCGGTCCCCGAAGCGGGCCCGGAATCTTTCCGCAGCCCGGGGAGTGAGGGCGATCTCCGGGACCAGGACCAACGCCTGCCTCCCCGGCTTGACGATCCCCGCAATGGCCTGCAGGTATATCTCGGTCTTGCCGCTGCCGGTCACGCCGAAGAGGAGGAACGGGACATAGCGGCCCGACGTGGCCGCGGCCTCGATCTCTCCAAGGACCTCGCGCTGTGGTGCAGAGAGGGGGAGAGGGTCAGACGGGGTCACCGGAATATCCCGGAAGGGGTCTCGTTGGAGGGGAGTGAGGAAGGGCTCGATGAATCCCTTGTGCACGAGGGCAAAGATGGCCGACGGAGATCGGGCGACGGTCCGCGTCTCGTGAGCCGGGAGAGTCCCGCCCACACGGAGGAGGTGGGCCAGCAGGTCTGCCTGGCGAGGAGCCCGAGCTGTGAGAGCGGCGATGGCTGCTTGAACTTCGGTCTCAGAACGGCGGAGGCGAAAAGCACGCCCCTGTTTGATCTGGACGCGAGGGGGCAACCGGGTCGTCTCTACCGCAACGAGACCCTTTGTGCGGAGCCGTTGGAGGAGGGAAGTCGTCACCTTGCCGAGCTGGCGGGTGAGGCGACTCGTGGGGACCGGGGTGTCGGAGAGGAGCAATCGGAGTAAGTCGTGTTCTCCGCTTGCGAGGCCCTGGTTCCCCTGCGCCACGGCCTGGTGCCCCTCAGGGGTGAGACGCACCACGCGGCGGGTGGATGCATCGATCCCCGGCGGCAAAGCCGCTTTGATCACCTCCCCCCACGGTGTGCCGTAGTCGTCAGCGACCCGGCGGGTCAGTTCGAGTAGATGGCGGTCCAGGAGGGGTTCTGGGTCCAGGACGTCCTGAATCTCTCTGAGGTTTTGGATGTCGACCCGGTCTGGCAGATGCACCAGGTATCCAGAAACCACGCGCGCTCCCAGGGGGACGATGACGCGCTTGCCCGGGGCGGCGACCGCCCGCAGATGGAATGGGACGGCGTAGGTAAGTGTTTTATCGATGGCCAGGGGAAGAGCGACTTCGGCATAAGGGGGGTGATCTGTTGGAGCCATGACTTCTCTTCCTCTCGGTTGGTAAGGGGAGTGCTCTTCAGGACTATATATGGGGCGCGAACGGGTTGTAAAGAGGAGGGTGAACGGGTACAATGAAAGGGTTTCGGGACCCATCTCGCTCATCTGGTACTCGTAAGGGAGGAGCAATATGGCGATCAAGGAATTTGCCGGGATGTATTACGTGGAAGGCGGCCTAGAGGAAAAGACGCGGCAACTGGTTGCGCTCGCGGCGATGGTCACTGCCGGATGCGACACGTGAGCGCCGACCCGCTTCGCGGCCGCGAAGCAAGCGGGTGCCACCCAGGAGGAAATCCTGGAGACCCTCTACCTGGCGATGCGAGCTTCGGCCCGGGCAACCTGGTCCACGATCAAGACGAGCATCGACGGGATCGAGAAAGAGGTCCAAACGATGAAAGAGGCCTACGAGGCAGAGGTCGCTGGGGCCAAGGCCTGAGGAAGCAGCGATTCCTTCACGATGAGGCGAGAGGTCTGGGGCCGCCGGATGTCGGGCGGCCCTTCCTCATTTCCCTGAGAAGAGGGCATGGGCGGCGAACGCGCCTTCCTCCTCGATTTTGATCACACCCTCTTCGACACCGATCGATTCTTCTGGGTCGATGTCCGCGGTGCCTTTGCTCGGATCGCCATCGATTCCGAGATCTGGGAAGAGAGCTACGCACGGGTGTGGCCTACCGGGTATTCGCTCGAGAAGCACCTGGACCATCTCGCCCGGGACGGGCTGGTGACGAGTGCCGACCTGGCGACCATCGAGCGGGTGTTCCGCGAGTGTTTTGCGGACCTCCGGCCGTACCGCTTCGCCGACGTGGAGCCGTTTCTCGAGCGGCTGCAGGCGGATCGGGTCCCCTGTTTTCTCCTCTCCTTTGGGGATCCTGCCTGGCAGGCCTCTAAGGTCCACGGCGCACGCATGGCCGAATTCTTCCAAGAGGTTTTCTACACGCGTCAGGAGCAGGCCAAGGCGGAGGTCGTTGCGACCCTCACCGGGCGGTTCGACCGGTTGACCGTGGTGGATAACGATCCTCGGGAGCTCGATCTGATCAAGGCTCACTACCCTCGGGTTGAGACGTTCTGGATCACCCGGGTCCCGCCGGAGGCGCTCGGGAGTTCCGATCCCGAGATCCGGGAGCGATTCCGGGAGGCACAAAGGTATGCCACCCTTCCGGCGGAGTTTGACCATCACCGCTGTCAGACCCTGGATGAGGTGCCGGTGTGAGCCAGACCATCGTCGCGACCGCCCCGACCCGTATTGACTTCGCTGGGGGCACGCTTGATATTCCTCCCCTGTATCACCTTCATCAGCCAGCGCTCACGATTAATGTTGCAATCAGCCTCCGTGCTACCGTGACCGTGCGGGAGGGAAGGGGCCGAGGGATCCGCCTCGTCGCCCGGGACCAGAACAAACAGGCCTTTTGGGCATCCTCGCAGCGCATCGATTGGCGGCAGGATCGCTTTCTAGAGCTGATGGCTCGCCTCCTTCAATCTTTCGCCCCTTCGTCGGCCGTTGAGGTGACGACCGACTGTCAGGCTCCCGCGGGAGCGGGAACCGGGGGCTCCTCGGCCCTGGCCATCGCCGCCACGGCCGCGCTGGCCCAGCTCACGAAGTGTCGAATGACGAGGCCTGAGCTGATCGAATATGCGAGGGCCGTCGAGACCCAGACCATCCGGGTTCCGACGGGATACCAGGATTACTATTCGGCAGTCTACGGGGGAGCCAGCGCGATCGAGTTCGGTCTCGCCGGTATCGTCCGCCGGCCGATGGCTGCGGGGGATTTCCTCGATGAGCTGGATCAACATCTGCTGCTCGCGTATACCGGAAAACCCCGGTTTTCGGGCGCCAACAACTGGCGGCTTTTCAAGAAACACATGGATGGCGATGCGCAGGTCATCCGGTTCTTCGAGCGGCTGCAATCGAACGCGGTGGCCATGCGGGAGGCCTTCCTTCGGCAAAAGCTTCGCGCGGTCGCCGAGGTGTTGAACGAGGACTGGGCGATCCGAAAGGCGATGTTGCCCAGCATGAGCACCCCGCTCATCGATGCCCTCATCCGCGTCGCCCGGCGTGCCGGGGCCCTCGGTGCCCGGGTCTGCGGGGCGGGCGGTGGGGGGTGTATCGCCTTTCTGGTCGATCCGGATGCACGGGCGAAGCTCGAGACATTGATCGCGCGGTACCGGGCACGGCTCCTTCCCTGCCGTGTCTCCCGCAGGGGACTCTCGGTCCGCGAGACGTCGGCGTAACGAGACAGTAATAGTATAACGGGTGAAAGGGTTGAAAGGAGGGTGTCCATGCGACTTGCCTCGGTGCTCTGGGATCGACAGCCGACGCTTGTGGCCATTATGGGAGAGGATGTTCTCAACCTTCCGGCCTATGGAGCGGCATTGAAAAGGTCGGGACAGTGGAGGGGGCGGGCCCCTCTGGATATGCTGGAGCTTATCGCCGGGGGTGCCTCGTCTCTGAGGGGAGTGCAGGAGCTCTGTCGAGAAGCGGCTCGCCGTCAGGCGCGGGGGAGGCAGCGCGCGAAGGCGGGCGACCCTCTGCTCCGGCCTGCCGATCGTGTCCAATTCCTCGCGCCGATTCCCCGTCCCAGAAAGAACATCTTCTGCATGGGGCGGAATTACGCGGAGCATGCGAAGGAGCGAGCGGCGGAGGTCCCCACCGTTCCGGTCTTCTTCACCAAGTCCCCCACCAGCGCGATCGGGCACGAGGCGCCGGTCACCCATCATCACATTACGCAGCAGCTCGACTACGAGGTTGAATTGGCCGTGATCATCGGGAGGCGGGGCGTGAATATCTCGCGGGCGAAGGCATACGACCACGTCTTCGGCTACACCATCCTGATCGATGTGACCGCGCGTGACCTCCAAAAAAGACACATGCAATGGTTCAAGGGGAAGAGTCTCGACAGCTTTTGCCCAATGGGTCCCTGGATCGTTCACAAATCGGCGCTCCCTGATCCGCACCAGCTGCGGATCAGCCTTCGAGTCAGTGGCGAGACGCGCCAAACGGGCCATACCGCTGACATGGTGTTCAAAGTCCCCGATCTCATCGAGACGCTCTCTGCTGGCATGACGCTGGAACCAGGGGATATCCTGGCCACCGGCACCCCTTCTGGAGTGGCCGCAGGCTTCGATCCTCCCAAGTGGCTTCACGTGGGGGATGTGATCGAGGCCGAGATCGAGGGGATTGGCCTGCTCCGGAGTCACATCATTGCGCCGGATCGATAGCGAAGCTTGCGTTCAATACTCTGTCGGCATCTTGACGCGGTTCTGCATTCCGTTGTAAAGAGAGAGCGCGTCCGGCTCTCTGCCCTTGGTCTTCTTGTGAGAGCCGTCACAGTTCGGCTGGTTGGCTTGCCGGTATGATCCCCAGGCGGTGACGAGAGGTTCTCAGTGGGTTGTGCCCTTGATGACGCAGAAGGAGGAGACCGATGCGAGTGACCATCACTTCGAAACAGAACGGTCCCTATCGCGTGGAAGTGAACGATGGGGAGATCAAGTTGCTGGACGGAGAAGGGAAAGAGTTCGATCTCAAAGGCAAGACGGCGTTTTCGCTGTGCCGCTGCGGCCACTCTCAGAACAAACCCTTTTGCGATGGGAGCCATGGGCGGGCCGGCTTCCAGGCCGAGGACTCGGCGCCCAGGGTCAGCGGTTAGTCCTCACCCCACTAACTCAGAGGGGTCCCCGAGCTTGGGGGTCAGTCGGCATCCGTGGCGCTCGCGAGGTTCCATGTGACGTCGCACAAATAGCAAATGGCAAGCCTGACCCCCCGTCGCCCCCGACCCCCCGTCGCCCCCCGTCGAATGTGACCCCCCGTCGAAGACCTTCGCCGATGCGCTTGACGAAAGCCCGTGGGTCAGAGTCGCTCAGCTGCCGCTCCCGCAACTTCCGGACCCTTTCCTTCGAGGTTCCTGTGTAGCGGCGGGCGCGGGAATGGAAGGAGAGTTTGTGCTTGATCTAGCGCAAGGGGCGGCCGGTGAGACGGACATATTCCTTCTGGAGGAGCTGGAGGTCCTGCCAGGCGCTCTTCTTCTCGTTGGGATTTCGTAACAGATAGGCGGGGTGATAGGTGACGAGCAGGGGAATCCCTTGGTAGTCATGAAATCCGCCGCGGAGCTTGGAGAGCGGCGTCTTCGTCTTCAACAGGGCCGAGACCGCAATGCCTCCGAGCGCGCAGATGAGCCTGGGCTTGATGCTCTTGAGCTGCGCAATCAGGAACGGTTCGCAGGAGGCGATCTCGTCGGGCTCCGGGGTCCGGTTATTCGGCGGCCGACACTTGAGGACGTTACAGATGTAGACCTCTTCGCGCTTCAGGCCGATCGCCTCGATCATCCGGGTCAAAAGCTGCCCCGCCCGCCCGACGAAAGGCTCCCCCTGTGCGTCCTCGTCCGCCCCGGGGGCCTCTCCCACAAAGACGAGATCCGCCTCGGGGTGGCCGACGCCAAAGACGATCTGGGTCCGATGCGGATGGAGCTTGCACCGGGTGCATTCCCCCAGGACGTGTCGAATGTCCCGGAGGCCCAACGTGCCGGAAAGGAGGAGCTCTCGTTCGGACCGCGGCCTGTCTCGCTCGGAAGCTTCCGGATGGCCCGGGACGAAATCGAATCCCAACTGCTGCTGGGCCTCGAGATACTCCCGGGTCTTTTTCACGAGCTCCGCTGCCTCGTGGCGCACGGGTTTCGCGTCCATGGTGTCATCCCCGTCTTTTTCAAGCTCCGGACTCGTACGGCAAGTCCTTAGGTCGGATCTCCAGACCGCAGGGCAACGACCCGATCCAGGATGCGATGGCCGACCTCCCGCTTTGTCAGCTCGGGCAGCTCTTCAACGCCCCCCTGGCGGTCGAGAATGGTGACGCGTGTGGTCTCACCGGCGAACCCAACCCGGATGTCATTGGCCACGATCAGGTCCAGATGCTTTTTCCGGAGCTTCTCCCTGGCGTTTTGGAGCAGGTCTTCCGTTTCCGCAGCGAAGCCTACCAGGATCCGTGATCCCTTGTGCCGGCCCGCCTCGGCCAGGATGTCCGGGTTGCGGAGGAGTTCGATGGTGAGGGTCTCTTGTTTCTTCATCTTGTGTGCAGCGCGGGTACTCGGGCGGTAGTCGGCGACCGCGGCGGCCATGATCAGGACGGTGGTGGCATCGAGGCGTTCCACCACGGCGTGGAACATCTCCTCGGCGGTCGTCACATCGGTCCGCGCGACCCCTGGAGGGGTAGGAAGCGCGGTGGGGCCACTCACCAGCATGACACGGGCGCCCCGCTCTTGCGCGGCCTGAGCAATGGCGAATCCCATCTTTCCCGAGGAGCGGTTGGAGAGATATCGGACGGGGTCCAGCGGTTCCTGAGTGGGACCGGCGGTCACCAGGATTGTCTCGTCTTTCAAATCCTGCTGAAGGTGGAGGAGGTCGTCGACCTCATGGAGGATGGCGGAGAGATCAACCAGGCGCCCGCGGCCAACCAACCCGGAGGCGAGTTCTCCGTATTCGGGTTCCAGCACGCGCACCCCGCGGGCCTTGAGCAGGGTGAGGTTTTCCTGGGTCCCGGGATGGGCATACATCGCCCGGTCCATGGCGGGAGCGAGGAGGACGGGGCAGGAGCTGCTGAGATACAGAATGGATAAAATGTCGTCTGCCACGCCGTGGGCGAACTTGGCGATGATGTTGGCCGTGGCGGGGGCGACTAAGAGGAGATTGGCCCGCTCGCCGGCAGTCACGTGACCGATCTGCTTGTAGTCATCGAGGGCGAAGAGGTCCGTCAGGACGCGGCGTCTGGAAAGGGCCTCGAACGTCAGCGGACCGACGAACCGCTGCGCACTCTCGGTCATCACCACGGTGACGGCCGCACCGCGTCTGGTGAGTTCCCTGAGCACCTCCACCGCCTTATAGGCCGCGATGCTCCCGGTCACCCCCAGGATGATCTCTTTCCCTTCCAAGCTCCGCGTCATACCGGAAACCCTTCCCTGATACTCTCCCAAGACCGTGGACTTTGGACGTTGAACCCTCAGACTTTAGCCAGGTGGTTTATCGGACCTTTCCCCTTCCCGATTTTGACCGCCGTCTGGATTGCGGCGTGGAGGTACCGTTGGGCTGCTACCACGGCCTCCTTCACTTCTTGGTCCTTGGCCAGTCCCGCAGCGATGGCCGCGGAAAGGGTGCACCCGCTGCCATGGGTATTCTCGGTAGGAATCTTCGGGGCCTCCCAGACCTCAAAGCATTTTCCGTCAAAGAGGACATCGAAGATCCTCGGTCCCAAGAGGTGTCCGCCCTTCACGAGCACGAACTGTGGACCAAGCGCTTTGATGATCTGCGCCGCCTCCTTCATCCCGTCGAGGTTGTCGATCTTCTCACCGCAGAGGATCGCGGCTTCATCGAGGTTGGGAGTGACGACCATCGCCAACGGAAAGAGGCGGGTCCGCATCGCTTCCACCGCATCCTCATCGAGCAGGCGATGGCCGGTCGCCGACACCATGACCGGGTCCACCACGAGATTCCGGAGATGAGATGCTCCCATTTCCTGCGCGACCGCCGCGACGATCTCCTTCGTGGCTAACATCCCGGTCTTCGCGGCATCGGCGCCGATATCGGAGAGAACAGAGCGGATCTGTAGCCCAACAAAGTCAGGGGGAAGAACCTGAACGCCTTGGACCCCGAGGGTGTTTTGCGCGGTAATAGCGGTGAGCGCAGACTCGCCGTAGACCCCAAAGGCACAAAACGTCTTGAGGTCTGCCTGAATCCCCGCCCCTCCGCCGGAGTCGGAGCCTGCGATGGTCAGGGCCCGTCGCATCGTGCCTCTCCTTTCGGGTCGGATCCATTATGCCCGACCTCACTGGTTCAGGCAAGCTTTCCGGTCGGCGTCGGGCTACCCGGGTGGGTCGTAGAGGGTGCGATAGCGGTCGTAACTGCCGAGGACCCGTTTTACATAGCGCTGGGTCTCGGGGTACGGGATTTCCTCCACGAAGGTTTCCGGGTCCCGGATGGAACGAGAGTCTTTGAGCCAGCGCCGAACGGCGGTGGGCCCCGCATTGTAGGCCGCCAGGGTGAGGACCACGTCACCACCGAACTCCCCGTAAAGCCGGGCGAGGTACCGCGTTCCGAGCGCTATATTGATGCCGGGGGTGTCGAGGTCGGGGGGATTGGCGAAGTTTGTTTCGGTTACCACGCGCGCCGCGGTGGCAGGCATAAGCTGCATGAGTCCCCGGGCCCCTGCCTTGGAGGTGGCGGCGGGGACGAAGGCGCTTTCCTCGCGGATGAGCGCGGTCACGAGGTACGGATCGAGACGGGTCTCTCTCGCGTAGTAATCGACCCACGACCAGAAGGCCCGAGGGTAGAGAAACGTCCAGAAGGACGGGAGGAACTCCTCGTGCCGGCCCGTCCTGAACAGAATGGTTTTCGTACGCTGCGCGAGCTCGTACACGCGGTCGAACTGGTTTGCTCGCACCAGGGCTTCGCAGGCTTCCCATTGGAGCGGAACCCGTCGGGGATAGGCACCAGCGATCTCCCAATACTCGGCTGCGGCCTCTTCCCAAAGCCTTAAGAAGAACAGTTCTCGGGCCTTGGCGACCTCAGGAGCAGCCGGGTCTGGGGCGGAGAGAAGCGGTCTTCGGGATAATCGGTCGGGCTTCAGGCCGAGGCGCTGCCGCGCCGCCCGGAGGTAGTACGGATCGTACGCCGCATCCTTGAGCAGTCGTCGGTATGTCCTGATGGCGAGTTGCTCTTTCCCGATTTCCTCGAGCAGGCGCCCACGCCAGTAGAGGGCCTGGGCCTTTTGGGGGGAGTGGGGGTAATCTTTGAGCAGGTGTTCCAACTCATGATCTGCCCGCTGGATTTTTCTCTGGCGGTAGAGCAACCAGGCTCGCCGCCACCGGGCACTGTCCCCCAAGCCCGCATGCGGATAAACGTTGAGGAGGCGAGCGTAGACCTCGAGGGCCATTTCAACGTTCCCCCGGTCCTCTTGGCTGAGGCCCATGCGATACAGGGCATCGTCCGCTAAGCGACTTCGAGGAAATAAAGCGGGGACCCGCTTGAGATAGCCAATTGCCTGCGCATACCTCCCTGACCGGTGTGAAGCCCTTCCGAGGAGATACAGGGCCTTGACCCGGAGGGGAGCGTACACGGTGCGATCGGTCAGGGGGAGTACCGTGTCGTTGGCCTTCGCGTATTCTTTCATGGCGAACAAGCTGCGCCCCAAGAGGAGCCGGATCTCTGCGTTCTTAGGATCCGCGCGGAGCAGGGGAGTGAGTGTGGTGGCTGCCTCCGGGTACTTTCCCTCTTCATACAAGGCCTTTGCTCGGAGGAAGTGCTCCTGGGGAGTGACGGTCTTCAGGAACATGGTCTCCCGGAGGAAGTTCTCGGCCTCCGCGGCCGAGGGGTCGGTCGGGAAGTGGATGTAGAGGTGCTTGAGGTGGGACGCTGCCTCCCGGTCCCGGTCCAGGGCGAGGAGGTGTTTCGCAAGGAGCAGTGAGGCCTCAGGGACCAGGGTTGATGCCGGATAGCGATCCAGAAAGTCACGGAAGGCCTTTTCCGCATCCTCGTGATGCTCCATGTCCAGATAGGTCGTGGCGAGGCGGAAGGTGGCCTCCTCAGCGACACGGGCATTCGGGTAGCGAATCAATAGGCGGGAGAGGAGTTGGGTCGCCTTGCGGTAGTCCTCGAGGGCGAGGGCTGCCAGGGCGGCATAGACCGTGGCGTAATCAGCCAGGAGGTCGTACTCTTCTGCTGCCTGCTCGAGGAGCGGGAGCGCGTCGGCCGGTCGGTCTGTCTTCAAAAGACAGTAGCCTGTGAGAAACGTGATGCGGTGCCGGATCGCTACGGGCGGTGGATGGGAGATTGCGTGAAGTGCGCTCAGGGCCGCCGGACAGTCATTGGATTCCAAGGCGACGAGGGCCTGGTCAAAGGAGGGCGGGGGATCACTGGCAATGGCTTGCACGGGTCCCAGGAAGAGGGCGACGAGTACGGGCCGTGCCATCCGAGCCATTCCCCGTTTTGCCCGTTTCTCTTTCATGCGCGCTAGTCAGGGACGGCAGCGGATGCGGAGAGAGTCTGGATGGCTTCGGCGAAGGGAGGATTGAGAACCCCCCGGTCCGTGATGAGGGCACTGACCAGCCCCGCCGGCGTGACATCGAAGGCGGGATTCGCCGCCGGAAATCCGTGCGGCGCGATGGGAACCCCCGCTACGGAAGTGATCTCCTGAGGAGCCCGCTCCTCGATGGGGATTTGGTCTCCCGCAGAAAGGCCGAGGTCGATGGTGGACAAGGGAGCCGCAACGTAAAACGGGACATTGTGGTACCGGGAGAGGACCGCTAGGGTGTACGTCCCGATCTTGTTCGCCACATCCCCGTTCCTGGCGATCCGATCAGCCCCAACGATGACCGCTTGGACCTCACCGCGCCGCATGAAATCTCCAGCCATGCTGTCGGTGATGAGGCGGGCGGGAATTCCCAAGCGAGCGAGCTCCCACGCGGTCAGCCGGGCCCCCTGTAACACTGGGCGGGTTTCATCCACCAAGACGCGAATCCGCTTACCCTTCTCCCACGCGGCACGGATGACTCCCAAACCGGTCCCGTACCCGACCGTCGCTAGCGCACCCGTATTGCAATGCGTGAGGATCGTGTCGCCGCTTTGAATGAGCCGCTGGCCATGCTCCCCCATCGCACGATTGCAGGCCAAATCTTCCTGGTGCATCTTCACCGCTTCGTCGACGAGACGCCGCTTGAGCGCAGATAAAGGAAGATCCCGGTGCTTTTCCGCCACCGTCACCATTCGTTCCAACCCCCAGAAGAGGTTTCTGGCTGTCGGACGGGTATGGGCCAGCATCCCGGCGATCTCCTTGAGATCCCGGAGGAAGGCGGATGCATCGGTTGCCTGGAGTCTCTGGGCCCCCAAGGCGAGACCCATGGCCGCAGCCACCCCCAAGGCGGGGGCACCTCGGATGCGGAGATTTCTAATCGCCTCCGCCACCGCTTCTGCATCCCGGCACTCGACATACACTTCTTCCAGGGGAAGCCGAGTCTGGTCGAGGAGGCACACTCCCCCGTCGGGAAGCCACTCGATGGTTCTGATCTCTCGGGTCATGCGGTCTCCTGTTGGATCATACAGTAGCAATCCTCCCACCTCTGTCAACGGAAATGTGCCCCGGGCCTCTGTGTGTTCACTTCTAGAACAACATCAGCTTCCCGGAGATTCCAATGACCCCTGCGGTTCCCCCGCCGCTTACCCGTCATCCGCTGACGCCCTGTAGGCATTTCGGGCAACCTGTCGTGTCTTAGTGCTCTCTGAATTTTCCTCACCTCGTAACCAGTTGATTTTATTGGCGAAATGTTGTGGCACGACCTTTGCGAGAGGGGAGCGAAACGGTTCTTAACCTGATCTGGAATCGAGCTTGGAGAAGCAGATGGGAAGTATCTACTATAAGATGTTCGTTAGCGCGATTCTCCTCTTCCCGTGGTCGCTCGTGGGCGTCATGGTCCTCGGGTCCCTGTGGGAGCGGGGGAAGGTCCAAGCGCGCGTAGGGTTCCGCCGATAGAAAAAGCAAAGCCCCCGGGGATCGTTCCGGGGGCTTTGCTGTGTCGGACCGTGCACGGGGTGGGGTCCCACCCCTCGGCCACACCCGTTAGTACATGTCGCCCATTCCACCGGCGCCTGGAGGCATGGGCGCCTTTTCCTTTTTCTCCGGGATCTCAGTCACCAGGCACTCGGTCGTCACAAGAAGCGACGCGATACTGGACGCATTCTGCAGCGCGATCCGGGTGACCTTGGTGGGGTCAATGATCCCCGCCTCCATGAGATCCTCATACTCCTCGGACTCGGCATTGAAGCCGAAGTTGCCCGTCTTTTCCAAGACCTTTTGCACCACAATCGAGCCTTCGCTCCCGGCGTTCTCGGCAATCTGTCGGATGGGTTCTTCGAGGGCCCGTCGGACGATGTCGACTCCGATCCTCTCATCGTGCTCCAGCTTGAGGTTCTGCAGGGCCTTGAGGGTCCTCAGGTAGGCCACGCCGCCACCTGCGACAATCCCTTCCTCGACCGCTGCGCGGGTGGCGTTCAGGGCATCCTCGACTCGCGCCTTCTTCTCCTTCATTGCCACCTCCGTGGCCTCGCCTACCTTGATCACGGCCACGCCGCCGGCCAGCTTGGCCAGCCGCTCCTGCAGCTTCTCGCGGTCATAGTCCGAGGTGGTCTCGTCGATCTGGGCCCGGATCTGCTTGATACGCCCTTCGATGGCCTTGTGGTCGCCATTGCCCTCGATGATGGTGGTGTTCTCCTTGTCGATAACCACCTTCTTGCACTTCCCCAGGTCCTCGAGACGAATGTTTTCCAGCTTGATCCCGACCTCCTCGGCGATCACCTCGCCCCCGGTCAAGGTCGATATGTCTTTGAGCATCTCCTTTCGGCGATCGCCGAAGCCCGGGGCCTTCACCGCCGCGCAGCTCAGCGTCCCCCGGAGCTTATTGACCACTAACGTCGCCAGGGCCTCCCCCTCCACATCCTCGGCGATGAGCACCAGTGGCCGTCCCATCTTGGCAATCTGTTCCAGCACCGGGAGGAGGTCCCGCATGTTGGAGATCTTCTTCTCATTGATCAGCAGGTAGGGGTTTTCGAGGACGACCTCCATGCGCTCCGGGTCCGTGACGAAGTAGGGGCTGAGGTAGCCCCGGTCGAATTGCATCCCCTCCACGACGTCCAGGGCGGTCTCCATCACCTTGGCCTCTTCAACAGTGATGACACCGTCCTTGCCGACCTTTTCCATCGCCTCGGCGATGAGGTTACCGATCGTGGGATCGTTGTTGGCCGAAATGGTCGCCACCTGGGAGATCTCTTTCTTCCCCTTGGTCGCGATGCTGAGCTTCTTGAGCTCTGCCACCACTACCTCGACCGCCTTGTCAATGCCTCGCTTCAAAGCCATGGGGTTGGCCCCCGCAGTCACGTTCTTCTGCCCCTCCCGGTAGATGGCCTGGGCGAGCACCGTGGCGGTGGTGGTTCCGTCCCCTGCCACGTCGGAGGTCTTGGAGGCCACCTCTTTGACCATCTGGGCCCCCATATTCTCGAAGGGATCCTCCAGCTCGATTTCCTTGGCGACCGTGACCCCGTCCTTGGTAATCGTGGGGGCACCCCATTTCTTATCCAAGACGACGTTGCGTCCCTTGGGGCCTAAGGTGACCTTCACCGCATGGGCGAGCTGGTCTACGCCCCGCATCGTGGCCCGTCGGGCTTCCTCATCATACTTGAGCTGTTTTGCGGGCATCGATCACTCCCTCCTTCTTGAAACGTGTCTGTGTGTTCTTCAAAAGTGTTCCAACGTCATTCAGCGAATCGCGGGATCCGGGGTTCTCCTTTAGGGCTACTTCAGGATGCCGAGAACCTCGCTTTCCCGCATAATAAGGAACTCTTCATCGTTGATGCGGACTTCGCTCCCGGAGTACTTTCCGAAGAGGATCTTGTTTCCGACCTTCACGTCTATCGGGAGCCGTTTGCCTTCCTCGGTCAGCTTCCCGGGGCCGACGGCGATCACCTCCCCTTCCTGAGGCTTCTCCTTTGCCGTGTCGGGAATGATGATGCCGCCCTTCTTGACTTCTTTCTCTTCGAACCGTTTGACCAAGATGTAATCGTGCAGTGGCTGAATCCTTACGCCCATACCTTCTCACCCTCCTTCTTCAGTTGACATGGTTATTTGATCCCCGCCGAGTTGCATCTCGTCTCGTGTGCCTTCCAACTCGGGCTGTGCGCTCTCGCTGTTAGCACTCGATCTAAGCGAGTGCTAACGCCGTGTAGGATATTCGACAACCGGACCTCATGCAAAGTAGGCTTTAAGTTCATTTGAGATAGTTTGAAAGCGAATACAGTGTTGATAGAATGTTATAGTTTATTTACTCTTAATTTCGCCCAAAAAGTCGAAATGTTGCAGTTTTTACCATGAATGTCCGGTTATTGCGGGGAGAAGGGTGTCCTGATATCATGGCACCCAATCAGGGGGACGTATCGTGAGGGAGAAAACAACCAAAGCCGTGGTGTCCCTCGATGCCATCGCCCGGAACCTTGGTCGGGTGCGGGACTGTGTCGGGGGACGACGCCAGATCATGGCCGTGGTCAAGGCGGATGCGTACGGTCATGGTGCGGTGCCGGTTGCCCGAACGGTAGTCGATGCCGGGGCAGACTCGTTGGGCGTGGCCCTGGTCGAAGAAGGGATCCAACTGAGGCGCAGGGGCCTTGAGGTCCCCATTCTGGTTATGGGTTCGACCTCGCCCGACCTCGCACCCATCCTCGTCGAATACCGTCTCGATCAGGTAATCTATGATCCGCTTTACGCTCCGGCGCTCTCGGACTGCGTCGGCGGATCGACAACACCGGTGAAAGTTCATCTCAAGATCGACACCGGGATGGGCCGATTGGGTATCCCCCCAGCCGAGGCTGCGGCCGCCGCGAAGGCGATTGCCCATCTTCCCGGATTGGAGCTCGTGGGGGTGATGACCCACTTTGCCGCAGCCGATGCTCCGGATAAAGGCCATGCGCTCGAGCAGCTTCGGTCCTTTTTCGAGGCGACGCGAGACATAGAGGCGGCAGGGATTGCCATCCCAGTTCGGCATGCCGCCAATAGTGCGGCTCTCCTGGAGATTCCCGAGGCCCGCCTGGACATGGTGCGACCAGGAATCGTCCTCTATGGATATCCCCCGTCTCCATCTCCTCCCCAACACGGTCTGTGGGAGCCTGCCCTGTCCTTCGAGACGACAATTGCACAGATAAAGAAGTTGCCAAAGGGTGGGACGGTGAGCTACGGCTGCACGTACGAAGCCCCCCAGGACCTCCTGGTTGCCACGCTGCCCGTGGGATATGCGGACGGCTACAATCGCCTGCTCTCCAATCGAGGGGAGGTACTCGTCCGCGGACAGCGGGCCCCGGTGATCGGCCAGGTTTGCATGGACATGATTATGGTTGACGTGACGGGGGTGGGAGGAGTGCAAGCGGGTGACGATGTGGTTCTCCTTGGACGGCAGGGAGACGAAATTCTTTTTGCTGATGAGTGGGCGGCACGCCTCGGCACAATCACCTACGAAGTCCTCTGCAACATCAGTAAGCGGGTCCCCCGCTCCTACCGCTGGCAGGGGAAGACGATCAGCTTTTAGTCTTCCTGATCGATCCCGCCTCTGAGGAATTCCGACACATTCAGTCGAACCCTCGCAGGATTTTCTTTTCGACACCCAGGATAAGTGCTTTGCCGATTTGTCTTATCGGCTGGCATTACTGGTCGAACTTCGGACATCAGGCGTCTATTTACCGACTCCTGTGGGGCGGTCAATCTGTCCGCATCTGGCCCTCACTCTTTTTTTCTGAGCACTTGGGCGCCTGTTCGTGGCATGCCATTGCGGCATCTGGTTTGCGCAGGTACCTCATAGATCACCTTGGCCGAAAGATGTAGGGAACCCCGGGAGGCAAATAGGACCCTCCCATGGTACGCCATCCGGTCGAGGTAGGAGTCAGGCGCATGGCGAATTCTCCACGATCAGGCGTCGCAACGGCTCAGGGTTACGTGGGTTCGGCGGTTGATCATGAGCCAAGAGATATATCGCACGTCGCTCCGTGTGCCACCTTCTCGTTCGTGTGTCGGCTTGAGGGAGCCTTGCAAGCAGCGGGTGAGAACGAGAATGTCGACAATCTTCTCCTTG
The DNA here is from genome assembly GCA_964348275.1 of uncultured bacterium. Lineage (GTDB taxonomy): Bacteria > Methylomirabilota > Methylomirabilia > Methylomirabilales > CSP1-5 > CSP1-5. Next base: position 10,904 of record CAYGBT010000014.1, on the reverse strand, counting down.
GCGTTGGGGCAGTCGTGCTCTGTTTTGTGCTGGGGTACGCCATCGTCGTTCTCACTAGGTGTCAGTGGGGCTTCTTTGCCATTGGATTAGGCTAACCGCCGCCAGCAGTGGCCGATGCGGCTCACGCCCCATGCGCTAGACGTCGTGAAATCCTCCCTCACGGTGGCGCCTGACGATCAAACCCGGTTGCACATTCCTCCCTGGACCGCTGGACAATCTTTTGCCCCCCATTCCCTGCGCGATCGTCCGGATCCCTTCTTGTTGTTCAAGATTCCGCCGGCACTTTGCTCGACAAGCCTCGAGATGATGTTGCTGAGGCACGGAAGTTATTGTTCTCTCCTCAGATGGGACGGCTGGCGCTATCAGGCGGGGCGGGCGAGGAGGACGACGAGCCTCAACGCAAAGTGAAAGTCGTCGTCGACCCTTCGCATTCGGAAGGCCTCCCTGACCGCCGGCGAAGCATCGGTGAGCCGGCAGCGGATCTCGGCCACTACTGCGGGAGGGGACCCGGCGGTCCGCATCCAGTCCGCGAAGATCAGCGCAGACTGGTGAGCCGGGGCCGGAGCGAGCCTTGAGGATGCTTTTTCCGTGTGCTAGAGTCAGCCCCGGAGGAACAAAAAATGAATCCGGCAGACCGGGAACACCTCGACGCGGCACGGGTCGCCGCAAAAGAGGCGGGACAAATCCTGATGGAACGTTTCGGCCGCCGTCCTCAGGTGTATTACAAAGGACGGATCGATCTCGTCACCGACGTCGACCGACGCTCGGAGGCCGCCATCGTGACTTTTCTTCATCGTCGCTTCCCGGACCACACCATACTGTCGGAGGAAGGCCAGGGGTATGAGGGGAAGGGGGGAGTCCGCTGGATCGTTGATCCCCTGGATGGCACCACCAACTATGCCCACGGGTTTCCTTTTTTCGCTGTCTCGATCGCCCTGGAGCAGGAGGGCACGCTGCGCTGTGGGGTGGTGTACGATCCCCTAAGGGAAGAATGGTTCACCGCCGTGCTTGGAGGGGGGGCCACCCTGAATGACGAGCCGATTCACGTCTCCGACACCGATCAGTTGGGGGGAGCGCTTTTAGGGACCGGCTTTCCGTATGACATGAGAGAGTCTCCCGACAATAACCTGAACCACTTTCGGAATTTCAGTATGCGGGCTCAGGCGGTGCGGCGCCCTGGCGTGGCATCCATAGACCTTGCGTATGTAGCGGCCGGGCGGCTCGACGGTTTCTGGGAGTTCAAGCTGAAGCCTTGGGACATGGCTGCCGGTGCTCTCCTGGTGAACGAGGCGGGCGGGACCGTGAGTGATTTTCGGGGAGGTCCTTTTGGAATCTTTCGGGCAGAGATCGTGGCCTCGAACGGCCACATCCACGATGCCATGCTGCAAGTCCTCGCCCTTGGGGACTCTCCCACATCCGGCTCCTGAGCCCCCAGGTAAATGGAGGGTCAGCGGGCGAGGCGTTTCAGGAGCTGATTCAAGGGAAGGGCGTTGAGGACGTCTTTTTTCTCCACCCAAGCGCGGCGCGCGGTCGCGACACCGAGGTGGATGTAGTCAAAGTTCGGAAGGGTATGGGTATCGGTGTTAATGACGAGGGGGAGACCGGACTCTTTGACGCGGCGGGCATGCACGTCGTTCAGGTCCAAGCGAGAGGGGGACGCATTGATTTCCAGGGCAATGTTACGCTGCCGAGCCGCGCGCAGTAACTCATCAAAATCAACCTCGTAGGGCTCCCGCTCGCCCAAGAGCCTGCCTGTGGGATGGCCGAGCACCCGCACGTGCCGGTTGCCCATGGCGCGCACGATCCGCTGGGTCATTGTCTGCCGGTCCTGCCGAAAGGCAGAGTGAACCGAGGCGACCACAAAGTCCAACGTCCCTAACACCGCATCCGGGAGGTCCAGGGTCCCGTCGGCGCGGATGTTGACTTCGGTGCCGCTGAGGATGCGAAAGCCCTCGAGCCGTTGATTCAGCTTCGCAATCTCATCCGATTGCTTTGCCAGATCCTCTACACCCAGACCGTGAACAATCCCTAATCCCCTGGAGTGATCGGTAATGGCGATGTAGGCGTAACCGCGTCGCCGTGCAGCCTCCACGACCTCTGCAATGGAATGGACTCCGTCGCTCCACGTGCTGTGGACGTGGAGGTCGCCCTGAATATCCTCCGCCGTAATCAGGTCCGGCAATTGCCCCTTGAGCGCCGCCTCGATCTCGCCGGCATCCTCGCGAAGCTCTGGGGCGATCAAGGGGAGCCCCAAGATTTCGTAGATCTCTTTCTCCTCCCGGCCCGCGATGCGCCTGCCAGTGCGCTCCTCAAAGACCCCGTATTCGCTGACCTTCAGTCCCTTTTTTCGCGCCATGTCCCGCAAGCGAATGTTGTGAGCCTTGGATCCGGTGAAGTAGGCCAATGCCGCCCCGAAGGCCTCGGGCTCGACCACCCGGACGTCGACCTGGATGCCCTGTCGGGTCATCACACTTGACTTGGTCTCACCCTTGGCCAGGATGTCTTGGACGGAGGGGAGGGCGACAAACGCGTCCATGATCTTCGTCGGAGCGGTCGAGATGGCCAAGATGTCAATGTCTCCGACGGTCTCTTTCATCCGCCGAAGGCTGCCGGCGTAGTGGATCCGCTGGCAGCCCTTAACCTGTCCGAGGCAGGCAATGATCTCCTGGGCCAAAGGAAGGGCGAGGCCCAAAGGCATGCGCCCCGAGGCGCGCCTCAGCATCTCGATTCCCCGAAGAATGTTCTCCTCGGTCTTGGCCTTGATCCCGGGGAGGCCTCGGAGCTCCCCCGCCCGGGTGGCCGCCTCCAGTTTTTCCGTGCTCTCGATCCCCTTTTCTTCGTAGAGAAGCTTCGCGGTCTTGGGGCCTATCCCGGGAATGCGAAGCAGCTCGACCACACCCGCAGGGACGTCTGCCTTGAGCTTTTCATGCTCCCGCAGTGTCCCGGTGGTGACGAACTCGCGGATCTTGGCCGCCAGGTCCTTGCCGATCCCCGGGATCTCTTCGACCGTTTCCCGCTCGACGAGGATCGCGACATCTTCGGTTAGTCCCTCAATGTTTTGCGCGGCACGGCGGTAGGCGCGAATGCGGAAGGGATTATCCCCCTTGATTTCCAGCATGTCGGCAATGACGTTAAAGATACGAGCAATCTCAGGGTTAATCATCGACGACTCTCGCAAAGAGGGCATCTGCCGGCACAGGTATTATCGTTCTCTGCACAAGAGGAGACAAGGGCAGGTCTGTCGGACCGGGGCAGGAAGGGTCGCCTACCGCATGAGGTAGGCGTCGGGGGCTGGCTTGAACGGTCGGAGGAGCCAGAGGGGCCGCCTGAGGCCTCCCGGCCCTAGGGCCGGTCGCGTCAGCTTGAGCCACTCCCGGTAGACCTCAAAGGCCTTGTTCGTGTCGACGAAGACATCGCCATACCTGTGCTCGGGTCCCGGGCGCTCGACACGGACCTTCTGATGCCAGCAGTGTTGTCCGCTGACCGGATCGGGTTGGACCGGAAAGGTGAGGTTCTGATGGACTCCGGGGTCCTCCCACCAGATGCGTTCCGAGTCTGGATCGTCACTTTGAAACGGCCGAATACCGTGGAGCTGGCGCATCAACCATTTGCCGGGCTCGACCTGCTTGAGGTCCACCAGGGCTGTGGACCATCGCTCGCCGCCCATTTCCTCCTTGAGCCGCCAGCGCCCGATGTGGTGCGAGCAGGCAAGGACGCCTGGACGGATCCCCTCAGTGACCCAGACCTTGTCCACGAAGTAGCCGATCGCAGTCGAGACCTTGAGCAGATCACCGGTTTTGACCCCGAAGCGATGCGCATCCTTCGGATGGAGCCACAATGGGTTCGTGTGGGAGATTTCGTACAGCCATTTGGCGTTGCCCGAGCGGGTGTGGATCAGGGTCGGGAGCCGGAAGGTTGGCAGAAGGCACATCTCGCCCTGCTCTCGGTCGATGACCGACCAGTGGACGTGGCTCTGAATGTAGCCAGGGATGGCGTGCTCGGGCCAGCCCCACTCCTTGAGGGTCCTCGAGAAGAACTCGAGCTTGCGCGTGGGGGTCGGGAAACCGAGGCGTGCCGTTCCATCGATCTCCACCCCGATTGGCTGACCATCCTTGAGGATGACCTTGGTCTCGTGGTTGACATGCGCGCCGCACAATTCGTCGGGGGTCAGCGCCTTTTCGTGGGTCAGGTACGTGTTTTCCTCCATGAGGAACGACCCGTACTTGCGCATGTATGCGAAGGGCGTGAGGCCCTCCCGAGCCGCCGATACCGGCAGTCCGGGAACGCTGTGCTCGAAGATCCACCGGTACATCTCTTCGACTGTCAGTTTCTCTCCGGGCCGGTACGGTGACTCGAAATATTTGCGGATCCCGAGGGATCCATCGGGATCGATGCGCCACGACAGTTCAATCCAAAATTCATCCTCTTCCCAGACCTGGCCCAGACCGGCCGCCTCATGGGCCTGCCAGGTGAGGGGGAATTGCTTCCCCTGCTTCTCCAAAGCGACGCGGAGGACCGGCTGGCGGAAGCTGATCCACCGGGCGGCGTGGGTTTCCTGACTCAAAAGGTCGTGCCGCTCGGAGGCATGCCCCATCGGGAGCACGTAGTCGGCAAACCACGCCGTCTCGCTCCAGATGGGGGTGAGACACGCATGGCACTCCACGAGGTGTTCATCGGTCAGCGTCTCAATCCAACTCATGCCGTCCGGATTCGTCCAGACGGGGTTATAGACGCGAGTGAAGTACATGGCGAGTTTGCCTCGATCTTCCTTCAGGAAGTGAGGCAGGAGGAAGCTCATCTCGAAAAAGGCCAGCGGGTACTCTTTGGGCATCAGGAGCTCGCTCCAGACGTTGGCTGGCGGAGGCATCAACGGGGGCGCCGGGATGGCTTTGTTGCACAGGTTCGGCGCGGTCCCACCGGGCGTACTCACTCCCCCCATCAGGACCGTGAGGAATTCCAGAGCCCGGGCCACCTGCCAGCCGCCGAGGTTTCCTGCGGCGGCGTTCCGCCACACGTGGGTCGCCAAGGCCGGACCCGCTCGTCCGATGTCACGGGCAACCGCGACAATCTGGGCGGCGGAGACCCCACTTTCCTGTTCGGCGAATTCCGGGGTGTAGGTCGCGTAGAGGTCGGCGAGGGCTGCTTCGAAAGCCTCGAAGGTCTGCGGCAAGCCGGGCTGCTCTTCTCTCAAATATTCTTCCCAGTTCACCCATCGCCGGAGAAAGTCTCTGTTGTACAGGCCTTCCCGGATGAGGACGTGAGCGATGGCCAAAAGGAGAGCGGCCTCGGTCCCGGGCCAGGGGGACAGCCAGTAATCCGCCATGGAGGCGGTGTTACTGAGCCGGGTGTCGATCACGCAGACCCGCGTCCCCCGGAGCTTTGCCTCGATGATCCGCTGGGCATGTGGATTAAAGTAGTGACCAGCTTCGAGGTGCGCCGAGAGGAGCAGAATGAAGTGCGCGTTGGCGTGGTCGGGCGAGGGGCGATCGATGCCGTGCCAGAAGGCGTATCCGGCCCGGGCGGAGGCCGAGCAGACATTCGTGTGGCTGTTGTGCCCGTCGATCCCCCAGGCGTGAAGAATGCGCTGAAGATAAATCAGTTCGTGCCCCGGCCGACCGAGGTGAACCATGACCTCCTTTTGCCTCCCCTCGATGAGGGCCTTGCGGATTCGGCCGCCGATGTCGTCGAGCACCTCATCCCATGTCACGCGCTCCCACTGGCCATCGCCTCGCTTCCCGACACGCTTGAGCGGAAAGCGGATCCGCTCGGGATCGTGGACCTGATTGATGGTGGCCGGCCCCTTGGCGCAGTTGCGGCCGCGGCTCCCCGGATGGGCGGGATTGCCTTCGAACTTTTGGATCTTGAGGGTCTCCTTGTCCACATACGTCAAGAGGCCGCAGCCTGCCTCACAGTTGAAGCAGGTCGTCGGGATGAGCGTGTAGTGCCTCTCGACCTTCTCCGGCCACTGAGTGGGGTCGTACTCCGTCCAGTTCTCCCACTGCTCGGCTGGGGGAAAGCTCGCTAACCCTCCTGCCGGTGGATCCAACCGCGCGGCGGAGGGATGGAGGGGATCTCGATTTTCCAGGGTCATGTTACCGACCTTCCTAGCTCAGGGGGATGGCCTGCCCGGTTCTCACCCAGAGATGTTCATAGATCGCTAGCCCGGCAAGACTAAGAGTGGCTGCGGCGGTCACTCCAACCTCCTCGCCCCAGGCGAGAAGCAAAAGCGGGAGCAGCGTTCCAGCGACGACCACGCCCCCCCAGAACGGAACCCGAAACGCGCCGTCCGTCATGAGGCGCGCAGCCTGACGCGCATCCTGATTCGGGTGAGAGCTGAAGAGGTCCGCCCCGATCATGAGGGTGTTGATCATAAGCGCTGCGGCGAGGAGGGAGCCCAAGTGACCGACCACGGTCCCGCGGCCCAGGACCTGCCCCACGAGGAGAAGGGTGGCGCCTCCTGCAACGATCGCGGCCGCCAGAAAATGCCAGAGGAGCAAGGGGCTCTGCCAGAAGTCCCGACCCTCCGCTTGACTAAAGAGGAACGCGCTGTAGCCCGCCGCGGCTGCGGCGAGGAGGATCGCGGGCAAGCGGAGCACGTTGAGAAGGCCGGGACTGTCCACGATTGCACCTGCCAGCCAGCCTGCTGCTACCATCCCGAATCCGATGAGGATCCATGTTCCCCAAACGAGCCACGAGGTGGGGTTCGGATGGAGCACGACATAGTGGAATCGCTCCGGGCGCTTCAGGTCCAGGATCAAGAGAAGGGTGGTGAGGAGAAGGAACACGAGGCTCAAGCTCGGGGCTGCAAGGCCAAAGAGACCCGGCTCACTCGGCCACCCGAAAACGGGAGCAAGCGCCGCCACCAGCAGAGCCCCCGCGGCAATGGATTTCGTCCAGAGGTACCCTGCCACCTTTAACCCCCAGGGATGCGCCAAGTGGTCCACGTCGTACACCGTGCGCGCCTTCGCCTCGTCCACTTTGTGCACATGCTCGTGGTACGAAGGATGGGCCTGGGCCCACATGTACGTTTCAGGCTCCGCGGTCGCCCCGGGATGTAACCCGGCTGCGTCCGCCTCGACGTAGAAGACCCTGGGTTTGGTTCCCTGTTCCGCCTTGCGGACATGAACCGCTTGGCTCGCGACAAGCTGAGCGGTTGCGCCGTGGGGGTTGTCCAGGTCGCCCGAGAGGATCGCCTGGGTCGGGCAGACGATCTCGCAGGCCGGTTTGAGCCCTACCTCGACCCGGTGCGCACAAAAGTGGCATTTGGCCGCCGTGTTGGAGTTGGGATCAATATAGAGCGCGTCGTAGGGACAGGCCTGCATGCACGATTTGCAGCCGATACAGAGCTTGGGATCGAAATCGACAATGCCGTCTCGTCGACGGAAGAGGGCTCTGGTCGGACAGATGCTGACACATGGCGCATTGTCGCAGTGATTGCACCGCAAGACGGTGAAGTACCGACGGGTGTCAGGGAACTCCCCCTTCTCGATATATTTCACCCACGTCCGGTAGACCCCCAAGGGAACTCCGTTTTCTTCTTTGCAGGCGACACTGCAGGCGTGGCAGCCGATGCACTTGCGGTGATCGATGACAAAGCCATATCGCATGAGGGACTCCCCTTTTTGGCCCGTGGGACCTTAGCACTTTCCGCCTGCATTCGCAAGCGTGGCTTAGTCGGAAAAGGGCGGAGATTTTACCAGCGCATCATGAGGCGGAGGGCGACCAAGATGAGCACCCCAAGAACGACGCGGCGAAAGATCTTCGGGCGAAGAAACCGGCGCCGGAGCCAGTCTCCCGTGAGGAAACCGAGAATGGTTGCCGGCGTGAGGGACACAGATAGATAAAGAACCTCGGGTGTCCAGTACCCGCGAAGGCCGTAATCGGCAAAGCGAAACAGGTCCGCCAGTAAGAACAGCGCGCTGAAGGTGACGACGAATGTCTCAGGTCCCACGCCTCTCCACAGGAGATAAAACACAACCGGGGGACCACCGATTCCAGCGAATCCTTGCGTTACCCCGGAAGCAACGCACGTGACGACCCGGGCGACCAGGGGGCGCCGACGTGATTGGGTCTCCCGTCTTCGCGGGCGGTCGTGCAGCACCGAGATATCCATGGCAATGTACAGGAGGGCTGCGAGAAATACGATCAGTCCCATGAACTGCCGGATGCGGTCCTCCGGGAACGCTCCGAGCAGGGTTGCCCCGGCCGCCATTCCTGGGACCAGCACGAACAGGGAACTCGGCCGCAGGAGCTCTGTTTGCCGTACCGCCACCCAGTCGTGTTCGCGGCCATACTTCCCGAGAAACATCAGGGCGACCTCGGCACTCAGGATGAGGACGACAGGTACCATCACAAGAGGTGAGTAGAAGAAGAGTCCGACGGGAAGAATCGCGAGCGCTTGTGCAAATCCCGTGGCACCGCGGACCACTGCTGCGCCGAAGGCCGCAGCCATGACTATAGGAAGCGCAAGCCACTGAGGGAACATTGAGGCTTCCGGGGCCGGAAGGTTCTCATGCCTTGGTGCGTCCGACGTGGAGCCGTCGCCGATCACGGTGCATTGGTTCGCGCAATCTTACTTGAACTTCTCCTGCACATCAAGCGTCGCCCGCGGGGGACCACCAACGCCCGATCCCAGGAGACGAGGCGAACGCTTCATCGTGTAGTATTCTTGCCTGTGACTGGCCGGTCCTCTATATTTCTCGACGTTGGCGGAGTAGGGAGGGGTAGACCGGAAATAGGAGAGGAGGCTTCCTCGTGGACGAGAACTGGGTGCGGGACCACGTTGGATGGATGGAGATGAACCCTATGGGCCCATTGGTGGCCGGGACGTGGGGGACCTGGCGGATTGTTTTCCACGTGGGCCGGTACGGCATCGACGACGGAGGAACGGTGAGGCTCTGCCACCGGTTTGCCAGTGACTGGGGCAGGCCGCAGAATGGGCAGCCGGCAGGAGACAATTACCTCTCGGTCGTGACCGACGGAGCCGCCCAGCTTAGGGTGCGCTATGACCTCAAAGGACACATCCGCCCCTGGCAAAGGAGTGTGGTGGTGGATGTGTTCGACGGGTTCCTCCGAGAAGGAGAGACCCTCACCTTTACCCTGGGAGATCGATCCGGGGGTTCCCGAGGTTCCCGGGCCCAGACCTTCTGCGAGAGTGCCTTCCAGTTCAGGGTCTTTGTGGACTGCTTCGGGAGCGGTGAGTTCGTAGAAGCAGCAGGGGGACTTCCATTTCCCATTGTGGCCGCTGAGCCGGCCGAACTTACGGTGTTTACTCCGACAGAGGTCGTGACAGGGGAGCCGAGCTGGCTCTTCCTCCGGCTGCTCGATTGCTGGGGAAACCCGTCGCCGTGGGAGGGGGAGGTGACGCTCCAGACCGACGGCACCCTTGAAGGTCTCCCGGACACGCTCCATCTCACCCGCGGCGATGGGGGCGTCCGGCGGGTCGAGGGTTTGCGCTGGCAGGCCCCCGGCCTCTTCCGGGTCCGCGCCGAAGGCCCCGAGCCATTACGGGGAGAGAGCAACCCCATTGTGTGTCATTCCGCCCCTCCCCGCTGGATCTCTTACTGGGGAGATCTGCACGGCCAGAGTGGAGAGACGATCGGCACTGGCACGGTGGAGGAATACTTTCAATTCGCCCGGGAGAAGGCCGGGATCGATTTCTGCTGCCACCAGGGTAACGATTTTCAGATCACGGGTGCGATCTGGGAGGACATCCGCCGGACCACGCACCGCTACCATCAACCGGGGCGGTTCGTGACCTTCCTGGGCTACGAGTGGTCGGCGGTGACTGGAGCAGGAGGAGACCGCAATGTGATGTTCCTGCATGACGAGGGCCCACTCCATCGCACAAGTCACTGGCAGGTTCCCGACAAGAGCGATGCTGCGACCGATTGCTATCCCCTGGATGTGCTGTACCGGAGCCTCGAGGGTTCCGAGGTGATGCTCGTCCCTCATATGGGGGGGCGGCGGGCGAGCCTGGCTTGGCATCACCCCGCGCTAGAGCCTGTCTTGGAGATCCATTCTGCGTGGGGGACGTTCGAGTGGTTTTATGATGAGGCGTTAGCACGCGGCTACCGGCTTGGCATCGTGGCCGGCAGCGACGACCACAAGAGCCGCCCGGGGGCCAGCTATCCCGGGGCAGGCCTCTTCGGTGTGCGAGGAGGGCTAACCTGCATTTACGCCTCGTCCCTCACTCGCGAAGGGTTGTGGGATGCCTTAAAGCAACGCCGGGTGTACGGGACCACGGGACAGCGCATCATCCTCCACTTCACTACCGGGGAGCACTGGATGGGAGAGGAATTCGACGCCACCGAGCCGCCGGTGTTTGAGGTGTACGTGGTGGGAGTGGCTGGCCTGGAGGCGGTGGAGCTCAAGCGGGGGACCCAGGTCATATTTGCCGAACGGCCGAAGGATGATGCCGCCCGCGACTCCAGTTGGGTGCGAGTTGCGTGGAGTGGGGCGCGGATCTTTGACCGAGGACGGCAGACGATCTGGGATGGCGATCTCACCCTGCACGGTGGCCGCGTCCTTCAGGCTCGGGAGTACGCCATGGACAGCCCGGACGAGCGGATCCTCACGCGGGAGTCACACCGTATCACCTGGCGTTCCACGACGACGGGCGATACGGACGGCGTGGAGGTGGAAATCGAGGGTGGGCCTGAGACCATCCTGGCGTTTGAGACGGGCCCCAAGCAGGTGCAGGTGAGGTTGGGAGAGATCACCGTGCAACCCGTTGTCTTTCCCGCTGGAGGGATCCGCCAGCAGCTGAGCTTTCAACGCGTCAGCCCGAGACCCGGTCCCCGGGAAGTGCGCTTTGCGTTTCAGGACAAGGAGTGGTCGCCGGGCTGGAACGTCTACTTCGTGCGCGTCCTCCAGGAAGACGGAGCGATGGCCTGGAGCAGCCC
>CAYGBT010000013.1:0-69353 GCA_964348275.1 uncultured bacterium | reverse complement strand
CGGACCAGAAGATTGCGCGGCCGCGGCAGGTGTACACGGGGGCGGATAAGCGGGATTATGTGCCGATAGACAAGCGTCGATAGGGCACGCCAAGGAAGGACACACCTCGAGCCGCCGACGCCTTATCCTAAAATGCTCCTGATCTCTTCCAGGGCAGTCACGATGTGATCGGGGCGAGGGATAGATGCGTCGAGGTGTTCTCGCCACCGATTCAGCCAGATGGCTCCCATACCTACCCTCTTTGCTCCCGCAATATCGATGCTGGGGTTATCCCCGATGAAAATCGCCTCGTGAGGGCGAATTCGAAGGGCCTGACACGCCGTCTCGAAGATCGCCGCGTGGGGCTTCCGCTGCCCTAACTCATCGGAGATCAGGATCAGATCGAAGAACGCGGTCAACCCAGTTTGGTCCAGGATCTGGCGGGCCGTGGGACCATGGTCGAAATTGGATATCAGGGCGAGACGATATCGTGGCCTCAGCCAGTCCAGCAGCTCCCGATGCTCCGGTGGACTATGAACGGCGTCGGCGATGCACGCCATATGGGTGTTCAGGAGGCTCATGAGAAAGGGTTCGATCTCCGGGGTGACGGGGATCTCCAACTTGTGGAAGAATAGATGGAACCGCTCGCAGGCTGAGACCTCTCGATCCTCCGTTTCTCGAAGACGAGCTGCCTCATCAAAGCTCTGCCGGAAGGCCTGGTAAAAGGCCTCCAGGGAGACATGGGTGAACCGTCTTGCGAAGAGGGGATAGACGACGGCGGTGGTGGAGCGGACCGCCTCTCCGTTAATGTGGACAAGAGGAAGGTGCTCCCGTTTGAAGTCTGCCAAGGTATCAAACAGGTCAAAGATGACAGACCGGTACCTCATTGAGGCCTCCGAAGACACCACCTTATGCTACCGGAACAGGTGATGAAGATCAACATATGAGGACGTCCATGGACGTCCTCACAGAATTGCTCCGATTCCCCGCCCCCCAATCAGGACCAGAATCAACCCCCAAGCGAGGAGGAGCACGCCAAGCGGCGCGCTCAGCCGCCGACCCCAGGGCATGTTTTTCTCGAGGGCCATCACCGTCCCAAGCAGCAACATCCACCCTAAGTTTGCAGCCCCGACCGCGAACATTAGTAGCATCAACGCCCAGCAGCAGCCGATGCAGAAAATCCCATGACGAACCCCCAGCCAAAGGGCTTGGGCCTTTTCGTGGCTTCCCCGCCAATGCTCCGTGATGAAGCTGAGAGGCGAGCGGCACTTGTCCAGACAGTAATACTTGAGCGGAGTAAACTGAAAGATTCCGGCCACAATGAGGATGCCCGCCCCAAGTGCCCAGGCGTTGGCCTCTAGCCAACCGCTCCCTTCGACCGCTCGGTGCAATAGCCAATCTCCCAGGTGGGCGCCGACGCCGAAGAGCGTCCAGGTTCCGAGGTAGCCGAAGACGAGCAGGGCCACGAGCGACAGGCGATTGGGGCGCCGCCGGGTGAGGGCGTGAAACATCGCAATGAGCGGCAGGCTGCTTGGTAACATCATGGCGGCTGTCATCAACGTCCAGCCCCCCGCGAAGACGACAAGCAGGAGAGTGTCTCCGGGAAGCCTGATGACTTCCAGTTCCTCGTGACTGAGATAGCGGGCGTAGGGCGATTGACCCCACACCCACAGGGCCACCCAGGCCAGTGCGATCAGAGTCACGAGTAACGCGGTGAACACTCTTCGATCGTTTACCTGCGGCCACACGAGTCTGCTCTCCTCCCGGGTGATGGATCTGACGCTCTACCCTGCCAATCGGTTACCCGTGGGAATGGCGACGCCTGGAAACGTGAATGTGCGTTACCCCTGGAAGCGGAAGCTCCCCTGAATCGCATTGTGATTTTGCAGGTTGATATTGAACCCGTAATTGGGGGCGTTCACCCGGTACGTCGAGGCCTTGCTCACGTAGGCAGGGGAGCCGGGAATGGTGGTGAACGCGGTATCGTGAAGCGTGGTGGTTTGGCCGGTGGCTCCTTGGAAAGGTGCCATTTCGGCGTGGATCGCCTGACCGATCTTGAGTGTCCCTTTGCCCCCTTTGACCTCGAAGGTGAAGGGCACCCGCTCTACGCCAGCCACCTCGCCGACCAGCTGCGCCAAGTCTGCTACGGGGCCCCCGAGATTTCCAGTCCATACGTTCAGGAGCGCTTGTTGTTGTTGGTCCGTAGCTTTGTCGTCCACGTAGACAACTGCGCGCCAGTTCCCCTTGAGGATGTTGCCAGGGATATGGGCCAGGACGGCCAGGTTGAGACCCGAGACATCCACACCGTTGACCGTCCCTTTGTCAATATGCCAAGCGAGTACCCCCTCGCAGATGCCGCGATCGGGATCCTCTCCGACCCAGCAGGGACAGAGCACATTGCATGTACAGGCCTCTAGCAATTGTCCTTCCAATTGGTACGCCATGATTCACCTCCTGGTCTCGTTGGGTGCGCGTGAATTGTTCAGCCTCACCGCTGTGCGTTTCTTTGCTGCAAAGCCCGAGGTGGAGGTTCTTCCACCATTCGTTGATACCGGAATGGGGATATGCAAAATCCTTAAGACCGTTCCCTCGGGCTTATTTTGCGAGAGAGGGGATCTGATCCTCCGGTGTTCGATCGATGCTAACCGTTATCGCAGGTAGATAGGAGGGCTATGATCAGTCCGGGAGTTCATTATCCCTCGTTTGAGAAGCTCTTGTCTCTAGTCCTCCCTTGGTTCCCACGCGGCCAACCAAGGTGCCGGTGTAAAGATTCGTCAAGGTGTATGACTGAGGTCACAGATCTTTCTGACGTCAATCAGTTCATATCGAGTGACATCACCCGTGTCAAGGGAAAACCGCGGTCTCAGATATAAAAACCGTGTCCGCTGCCGCCTACTCGCTCCCTCCCGAACCGTTCTATCTGAGCATCGGCATCGCCGCTGCGGGGTTACTCTTCTCGGTGCTCTTTGTCCGGGAGAGCATCCACCATGGACCCGACGAACGCCGTGATCAGGACCAGGAGCGAGAACTGGCCAAGATTTTCCCGGAGCCCAAGGCGGATCTCTGTTGCGGGTATGTTCACCTGTTACACTAGGATCACTATGGGGCTTCACTCTCCTACTGATAGGCGGGCTCTGTGGCCATCAGCGCTCGCTCGCGTCAGGTTGAGACGCCCTTGTCCGCGGCCGCCACCCGCTCGGCGAACACCTTGGGATTAATGAACTCGGCATTTTTCGGCTTAAGATCGCTGTCAGTGACCCCCCGGGCCATCCCGCAGCGGCCTCAGACATAGATCGGATTCTTGTGCTCGATCACCTTCTGTAGCATCTCGCGGACCGGTGGCATCCCAACAGGGTAAACCTCCTTGACGATCTCGTCCTTCATAAGGTAGACCGCCTCGCCGGCTACAAAGATCTCTGGCTCGTGCCCCGCCTCCTTTGCCCCGAGTGCAAAGTTGAAGGGAAATCCCGCCCGTGTAGGATCATCCGAGCCCGAGGTCCCGTAATAGAGAATCTTCGCTATGATTTACCTCCTTGTGTTTCCTTTGGTGTCCGTGGTCCTTTACGTCACCTCGCTGGGATGGTCATGCCCTGGTTTTACTCTCTTGTAAAACCAAAACGCCGTTCCGAGGCAAGATCTTCCCGGGAAGGCGTTCCTTCTCACTCATCATATGCAAACGCAGTGTTCAACGTGGACTGGCTATTGATTCGCCGATTTCATCTCTGCATCTTGCGGTAGAGGACGAAGTATCCCCTATACTCCGGTGGAAATCAAGGGGGCAATCCAGGGCCCGATGCACCGGTCACGTTCTAACATGCCTGAGAGATTGCGACAGTCCTCCATGGCGAAGGAGTGTGTATCCAGTGAATCCACCATGGCGCATCAACGCTTCCCCCATGTGTCCATGCCGTCGCTAAGCATGTGGCAATCCGCACTTTTGAGCGAGGCAGTCCCAGACCGCCTTATTTCGGACCGCCCAGCACCCGTCCACACAGTCGAGATGGGGGATCAGTCGGTGCTCAAGGAAATGGAGGCGGAAGCACCGGACGAGGAAGCGACAGTCTGCCTCGCCGAAAAAGCGCTTAAGGCGCCCACCCCATTCGTAGAGATGCGGCTCCACCTGTTGCCCTCGTCCTGCGCCGTGGGCCTGATCGGTCGTGGAGTTCACCCGGAAGAAGAAGAAACCTCCCTCACTGATGAGCCGGTGGACCTCCTCGAAGATCGACAGGGTGGTGCTCCAGGGGAAGTAATGGAGCGCCAGAGAGGCGGTAACGGCATCGAAGGTGCCGGACTGAAAAGGGAGCCTTTGGGCGATATTGGCCTGAACGACCTTGAGTTCTGGATGGCGTTCACGGGCGAATCGAACGGCAGACTCTGCGAGATCGAGGCCGATCACCTGAAATCCTTCGCCACTCAAGAAGGAGCTGAGGTCTCCGGCCCCACAACCGAGGTCTAGGACCCGCGAGATCCCGTCACTTCTCAGGCGGACGATCAAAGGGGCGAACGCCTTGGCCTCGTCCTTCCAGGAGTGGCCAAGTCGTCGCGCGGCCGTATAGTATTCTTCCCAGTACGTTTTTTCCGTTCTAGGCGCCGCGGGCGTCATTTGAGGCGAGACAGTGTGCACCATCACGATCCTTGGCAAAGCGCAAGTATCGCTTATTTTGAAGCACCTACTATAATAGGTCAAATCAATAGTTCTTATTATACGCATAGAAAAAGCAAATACAGAGGATCAACCAAAAAGAGAGGCGGTCCGGCCGGTGGGATGCCTAAATGATGAGGTGTCGTTTGAGCTGATGGGCGGAGGTGAGGTAGCGCTTGACGGCGAGGTGAAGAAAGAGAAAAGAACTCAAAGCAACGGCACAGGTGATCATGAGCATGACGACGACCTGATACTTCACCGCGATCAAGGGGGTGGTGCCGGAGAGGATTTGCCCGGTCATCATCCCGGGAAGTTGCACAATCCCGACCGCCAGCATGGCGTTGATGGTCGGAATCATGGCCGCCCGGATGGCGGAACGGTAAAGGTCTTGGACGGCCTCCACCCCGGAGAACCCCAGCGCAAGCAGTGTCTCCACCTCCTCGGCCCGGCTGCGAAGCTCCCCCTGGAATCGTTCCCCTGCCAACGCTGCGCCGGTCATGGCGTTTCCCAGAATCATCCCTCCGATGGGGATGAGGTAGCGGGGGTCGTACCAGGGCTCGACCGCGATCACGACCTGGGTCACAAAAGCGAGGGTAATGGCGCTCCCCACAGCCAATGACCCGACCGCAATCCAACGAGCCCCTGGCAGCGGTTGCTTCAATCTCCCGACAGCAATCCAGGAAGCGGCAGCAAGCATCAGGACGAGCGTCAAGAGGACCAGCTCCCAGCGGTCCCAGGCAAATAAGTAGACAAGGAAGTACCCCACCGCGAAAAGCTGGAGGAAGGTCCTGGCGGTTGCGATGATGAGATCCCGCTCGAGGCCGAGCCGTTCCCGGTAGGAGATGGCGAGGACGGCCAGGATCAGAAACAGTGCAAGAATGAGATGGATGGTACCTACATCGATGATCGGCTTCATCGATGCTCCTCCAGCAGCCTCGTGGCCTGCTCCGCCCATGTTTCCTGCACGATGTGTCCTCTTTCGAGAAACAGAACTCGCCCCCCCATCCGGTGGACCAGCTCTGCCTGGTGGGTGACCACGATCAGCGTCAGGCCTTTGACCCGATTGAGCTGGGTGATCAGGTCGGCGATGAGGTGGAGGCTGCGCCGATCGAGGGCCGATGTGGGTTCATCTAAGAGGAGAATCTCGGGGCCTCCGAGAAGTGATCGCGCAATGGAGATTCGCTGCTTCTCTCCGCCGGAGAGTTCCATGGCATTGCGATCAAGAAA
The DNA here is from genome assembly GCA_964348275.1 of uncultured bacterium. Taxonomy (GTDB): domain Bacteria; phylum Methylomirabilota; class Methylomirabilia; order Methylomirabilales; family CSP1-5; genus CSP1-5. Next base: position 63,505 of record CAYGBT010000013.1, on the reverse strand, counting down.
TGATCGGTCGAGTCCCACCTCCTCCAGGGCTTGGACGAGGGTGGTCTCGGAAAGCTGTTGCTTGTCCGGACGCCGGAGGAGGTTCTCCCGAACCGTTCCATGAAACATCACTGGATTCTGAAGGACCAAGGAAATCCGCTTCCTGATTTCCAGCGGGTCGAAGGTTTGCAGGGGCTTTCCATGGAAATAGATTTCGCCCTGGGTGGGATCATCGAACCGGTTGAGAAGCCGGAGCAAGGCGGACTTACCGGAGCCGGAAGGGCCGGTGATGCTCAGACAGTCCCCCGCCTGCACCTGAAAGGAGATCGCCATGAGGACACCCCGGTGGGCCTGTGCATCCACTGCGTACCCCCCGGAGACCTCGCGACATATGAGGATCGTTTCAGGCTTTGCCTCGATGGTCATCCCCCCGCCTCGAAATAGTTGCTGTACGACTTCTGGCTACCCTGGATCTGAACAGTCCTGAATTGCGCCAGCCATGGGGAAGTTGGTTAAGGTGCATCCTTCCCGCAGCAATTATTAAGGTATCACGCCTGAGATTTCCACAGCAAGTTGGCCGATCGGAGGCCAACCCATTCTCATAGCGAAAAGGTGATAAGGCCCCCAATGTATGGCCATTCTTTACAAGTGAGGCAGATATGTCAGGTGTGTTCCTTGAGGGATCGGAATGAGCGAGGTTCTTGTTTCGTCTGAAACTTGTAGGATCGTACTCTGGGGCGGGAACCGATGGGTTGGCACGTTCGTTGCTACAGTGGAAAGGTTGGAAGGGAGTTTGCGACAATGGTTTATTGCGACGTTTGCAAAATCTGGGTTCAGCCGATCCAATGGGTTGATTCCACCTTCTATGCCCACTATGCCCAATTGGATCTCCTCGAGGCCTGCCCCGTCTGCCACCAAAAAATCCCGCACCCCGAGCCCGCTGCTGCTACTACCTGAGCAAGTTCTCAGCGCCACGCGGTCCCGTATCCTTCTCTGGAATTTGCCCCCGTTTTAGGCATGGGGTCGAGACGCTGCTTAAGGTGTTAGCGTTTCCCCTCACCAATCGAGTGGCTCGCGAAACAAGGGCCGGTCTTGTTGCTTGCACAGTGTGAAACATTTGGGCCCTCGCTTCACCTTCGAGCCCGATACAACCACACGATACCAGATGGCCCAGGAATGGGTTGCGACATGGTCAGGGGGAGGGATACTATCCTTCCAAAGGGCGTCTTCCCCAAGAACGTGTGCGCGGCGCGCACGATATTCCCCTTTTCCGAAGAGTGTTGACGACTCTTGGCCTTCAGACCGTGCAGACCTCACGCCTGGAGGGATAGCATATGAGCTCTTTCGGCCGAACGGCGAAACAAAGGCCACTGTTCTTCGCGCTCGCCATACTTGGAATAGCAGTCTTGTGGAGCGGTTGCGCTCCGCCTAAGCCGAAGCAGCTTGCGATTGCAAATCGCAATCTGCTCAGGATAGTCAATATAGATACCGGGCAGTCACTCCATGAAATCACCCGGTACCAGGAGGTGATGGACTTGGCCTATCGGCCTGATGGAGAGCGGCTTGCTGCGGCGATCTGCTTCGGCAATCGGGTCGTGGAGCTTGAAACCAGCACCTATGGGGAGGTTGCGGTGGCGGTGAGTGCTGCCTCTTGTCCCTGGGACCTTACTTACGCTCCCGACAACCAATCTCTGGCCGCCGCTATCCCCTGGAGACCTGATCCGTTGGCCGCCCTGTTTGGGCACCTCTGGATCGGGGGACCTCAGCCCTTGGATCGGGATATGGGACGACCCTTGCCGGCTCTGGCTTACCGCCCTGGTGGCAGTGAAATTGCCGTGGCGACGCCCCAAGGATTGACGGTCCTTGGGACCGGTCCTGGCTACCCGGTTCTGACGAGCCTTCCTGGAGTGCTCGCCTTGAGCCTTGGTTTCACTCCAGACGGTGCCCGACTCATTGCGGGCACGGCGTCGGGGTTCGTCGTGCTCAACGCGGACGCTGGTTATACGGTGGGGCCGCAGGAGACCGGTGGAGCGGTGCGCCATGTCGCCATCGATCCCTCCGGGAGCTGGATCGCTCTGGTGCGCGAGAACACCGTGAGCATCCGCCGGAATCCGGATCTGGTCGAGGTCACGAGTATTTCCGCCGGCGATGAGTTCCGTGGTGCCGATTTCTCTCCTGACGGTTCGACCTTAGCAGTGGCCGAACGGCTGGGGCCGGTTCGCCTCATCCGCACCTTTACATGGCAGGAGCTTTCTCCGATTACGGTGGCTGGCCGGGTGGACGCGGTGGCTTACCGGCCCCAGGGTTTTGGCGAACGAATTCCTGTACTGTTTGTCCACGGACACAGCGGAGGCTCAGCCGAGTCTTGGTTCGACACGGCCGGATACACCTCCTTTGCCGCGGCGCTGGCGGCGAATCCACACTTGCCGATCGACGCGTTTTTCCTGGAACTCCCTGTCCATGGAGGCAGCGATCCTTTGATACTCGATCGGAGCATTGGAGAGGACGCCCAGGACATCTTGGCGATCATCGAGGGCGGGCCCGATAGTGAAGGCGCTCAGCAGGTCGGGATTCTCAACATGCCGGCGTATCAGGCGGCCCGGCGGGTCGCGAATGTCGCGTACAGCCAGGGGGCCATGAGTAGTCGTTACTACATTAAGAACCTTATGGGAAGCCGGCAGGGTGGCGCCATCACGGTCTCCGAATTCGTCGCTCTCGCTGCGCCGAACCATGGGGCCGGTGGCGTGTTCACATGCGGCAACGCCAATGAACCAGACCGGGCGCGGCGTCAGCTGTGCGGTGGGTATACTGCCACTCTGCAGAGTCAATTTTTTTCCTGTCACAGCTGCCCTGCGGGCGTCCCCTCCCTCTTCAACACGAACCAGTCAGGCGATAATTCCTTCATTACGGATCTGAACGCTCATTCTTTCTCGGACAATTGTAGTGCCACTTACAGCAACCCTGCCGAGGCGCCCTCCAGTCGTCCATCCCAAGCCGATGGTGTCCTCTATGTGAACCTCTTTGCGGCTAACAGTGCTGACACAATTGTTGGAGGCGATACTCAAGGTGGCGACTGTCTGGGACGCCGCCTGACCTTGAACCACGCTCCCGATGCCGCGAACAGAGAGATTGCGGGGGTACCGGGGGTTCTGGGGCAGGTGCACGCTAACTTCCCCCACTTCTGGCCCACAATCTGTACTGCTTTGACGACCGTCGTTGATCACGAGGCTCCCCCTGATCCTGTCGATCCCGCCCAGGCCTGCACTGGCCTCACGCAACCTTGACGAGGACTCCATAACGTCGGAACCACGACGCGGATCTTCACGAGGCCCGTTCGATGCCTCGTTATTTGATCCAGTCTTCGTTTCATAGCACGGAGTCGGTGGAAATGAGTGTTTCCCGGCTGATCCAAGGAGCGATGACAAGGGAGAGGCGACTTGGTTCAGCGGATTTTTGAGTCGGGAGAGATGTCCCGGTCGGGGGTAAGGAGCACGATGCGCCCCTCGGCATCTTCGGCGGCGAGGACCATCCCTTGCGATTCGATTCCCTTGATTTTCGCCGGTGCAAGGTTGGCTACGACGGCCACCTTCTTGCCAACCAGCGCTTCGACTGTGTACTGCCCCTGAAGCCCGGCGACCATGATCCGTTCTGCGTCGCCGAGGCGCACGGTGAGCTTGAGAAGTTTTTTCGAGCCTGGCACCGATTCGACACGCACGATCTCGGCCACCCTGAGGTCGAGACGCTGAAATTCCGCAAGGTTTATTTGAGGGATGGCGGTCTCGGCATCCTCCTGAGCCCGGATCGCTGCAAAGCCTCCTTCCATGCGGGGGAAGAGGGATGCCCCCTTCCTGATCATACCCGTGGCGTGACGGCTTCCCCATGTGGCGTGCTCGATCCGCATCTCATTGATGCGTCCGTCGATGCCCAATTGGTCGGTGATGGCCTGCGCGGAATCCGGAAGAAAGGGAGAAAGCAGGAGCCCAACGATCCGCAGAGCCTCCCAGGCATGGGAGAGGACTCGCTCCAGAGCTTGAGGATTCTTTTTGCTTAGCTCCCAGGGCTTGGTGCTGTCGATATATTTGTTGGCTGCATTCACGAGTTCCCAGAGAGACTCCATGGCGCGGTTGAAGGCTAATTCATCCACGGCCGTGGAGATGCCTTCAAGGCTGGCTTCGGCCTGGTGACGAAGCTCTTGATCCTCAGACGTTGCGGGACTCGACTGCGGTGGGATGCTCCCCCCCAAGTACTTTTCGACCATCGTCAAGACGCGGCTCACGAGGTTTCCCAGATCGTTGGCCAGGTCGGAGTTGAGCCGGCTTATCAAGGCCTCTTCGCTGAAGCTGGCATCCAGTCCAAAGACCATCTCTCTAAGGAGGAAGTATCGGAGGGCGTCCTGGCCGTATTTTTGGGTGAGATCGAGTGGACGAATCACATTTCCCAGACTCTTGGACATCTTCCCCCACTCTACCTTCCAGTACCCGTGCACGTGCAGATGTCGGTAGAGGGGGATCTCAGCCGCCCAGAGCATGGTGGGCCAATAGATGCCGTGGGGCTTGACGATGTCTTTGGCGATGAGGTGATTGGCTTCGGGCCAGAAGATCCGAAATTCGTCGGTGTCCGGATACCCCAGGCCGCTCAAATAATTGATCAGGGCATCGAACCAGACGTAGGTGACATAGTCGGGATCGAAGGGGAGCGGGATCCCCCAGCTCAAACGCCTGACTGGCCGCGAGATGCACAGGTCTTCTAATGGTTCGCGGAGAAAGGCCAGCACCTCGTTCCGATATTGCTCAGGACGGATGAAGTCGGGGAGCTCTTCGAGGTGCTTGACCAACCGCCCCTGGTATTGGCTCATCCGGAAGAAGTAGTTGCGTTCCTTGATGAAGGTGGGCTCGACCTGATGGTCGGGGCATTTGCCATCTTCGAGCTCTCGCTCAGTATAAAAGCGCTCACAGCCGAAGCAGTACTGGCCGCCATATTCGCCGAGGTAGATGTCCCCGCGATCGTAGATCCGGTGCAGGAGGTTCTGAACCAGCCGCTGGTGGGAGGGATCGGTCGTCCGGATAAAACGGGTATAGGTGATCTTCAAGGCCTGCCAGGTGTCGCGAAAGACAGCGCTGATCCGGTCGGCATACGCCTTCGGATCCTCACTGGCCTTGGCCGCCGCCTGAGCGATCTTGTTTCCATGCTCGTCGGTTCCCGTGAGGAAGAAAACCCGATGTCCAGTGAGTCGCTTGAAGCGAGCGACAGTATCAGCTAGGATAGTAGTGTACGCGTGGCCCAGGTGGGGGACGTCGTTGACGTAATAGATGGGGGTGGTGACGTAAAATGTCCGATCGCTCATGGCTCGCTGAGTCCTGGTCCGTCTTCATGCCTTTCCTCATGGTCCATCGAGTTGGCGCGACACCGCGCGTCGTGGCATCCTTTTCCGCAGCAAGCCCCGTTGCCGCAATACTCACCACATTTGTTGCACAAGTGGCCGCCGCCTCGCTCCTGATACCGGGCGGTCGCAATCTGCATGATTTCTTCCAGGGTGACCCAGAGTCGTTCCCCGGTCTCGATCTGAACCATGACCGCCTCGCTCAGGATATCTTGCACATGCACAATCCCCGGACCCTGGGGAGTGTCGACCGGCTGGCCCGCCTTGGGCAAGCGCCTGACGAGTTCACTGTATATTGGATATTCGTAGGCCAGGCAGCACTTGAGACGACCGCAGACGCCGGTGATCTTGGCCGAGTTCAAGGAGAGTTTTTGTTCCTTGGCCATCTTCATCGTGACGGGATGGAAGCTCGGGAGCCAGCTCTTGCAGCACAACGTGCGCCCGCAGGATCCAAGGCCGGGTCCGCTGATCGCCGCCTCATCCCGGACTCCAATCTGCTTCATCTCGATCCGGGCCCGGGACCGATGGGAAAGTTCCCGGACCAGTTCCCGGAAGTCCACCCGCTCCTCCGCGGCGAAGAAGACGGTGAACTTTTTTCCGTCGCTGCTCAAGCGGACCTGGACGATCTTCATCGGCAGATCCCGCTCCTCCGTCAGCCGTGCAGCGAGGTGACGGGTACTCGCCTCTCGCTCGGACGCCCGGCGGAGCCGATCGAGGTCTCCCGAAGTGGCCAGGCGCACTACCGGCCTCAGGGTCTCTTTCAGCTTGTGGCGAGGGAAATAGGGAGCTTTCCCCACGACCTTGCCTACACGGAGACCCTCGTCGTGCTCCACCACGACGTGGACCCCCAGGTCCAGGGATAGCGCACCTGCCTCGTAAAACCGCTCTCGCTCATCAAAGTAGACTTTGACGATCATGGTAAATCCTTTCAGGCGGCCTGGAGGTCCCGGAGCTTGAGGAACATGACCTCCAGACTGAGCCGGGGGTTCGCATGTCGGCTGAGCCCGTCCAGCGTCTGCTTTACCGTCTGATACATTGCCACAAGTTGAGCTGGCGTGAGCCGTTCACTCTGGCGCCCAAGGGCCGGTCCGCGGGTTCGATAGACCAAGAGTGCCTCCTTCCGTGAGACCTTTGCGACCATCAGATCCCGACACCAGCCGAGGAGCGCCTCCAGAAACAGGGGAAGGGTCTCCTTCTGGCGGACGACCCGCTGGGTCAGCTCCAGCATGGCGACGGTCCTTCCAGGAGGGAGTGCGAAGGTCTGCTCTACCAGATCCCAGATCTCCTGCAGGGGGCTCATACGAAGCTCTTGCGCCCTACCGAGGCTCCCCCCAGCCAGGCTGGCGAGGAGATGGGCCTCTCCCTCATCACACCCCTCGTCCTGGAGCCGGGCGGCGATCGCGCTTTCCGGGAGTGGCACAAACCGGATCTGGCTACAGCGGGAAGCGATCGGGGGAAGGAGCGCGGAGGCTTCGGGAGCTATGAGGACCAACAGCGTTACGCCCGGCGGCTCTTCCAGGGTCTTGAGGAGCGCGTTTTGGGCCTGCTCCGTCATGGTCTCGGCCTGATCCAGAATGAAGACCTTTCGGCGTCCCTCATAGGGTCTCAGTGTTGCTTCCTGGGCAAGGTTGCGGATCTGGTCGATCTTCAGGGTGGCACCTTCCGGGCACACCAAGTGCACGTCCGGGTGAATCGCCTTGGTAATCTTGATGCAGGCGACGCATCGGTCACAGCAATCCCCTTTCATGCCCTCGAGGCAGTTGAGCGCCTTGGCGAGCGTGATGGCCGTTGAGAATCGCCCGACCCCCTTGGGTCCGATGAAGAGGAGCGCATGCGGGAGGCGACCAGTCTCAATCGCTCGCCGCAAGAGCATAATTGCCTGTCCCTGGCCGATGATCTTAGAAAAACTCATTTTCTTTCATTCCGCGATGCCGGTCCTGAGAAGCTTACCTCCTGCGGGCCGTGGGTTCAAAGCGTGAACCGCTTCTCGAAACGGTGTGCAATTTCCTTGTGGAGAATCTCTGGAGCGCGAAGTCTCCCTTCGCGATCCACGGCTTCAATGCTTTCCCAATGATCATACCTCTGCGCCAACCCGTCATACTGGGAACATACGCTCTGAAGGTATGCGGTGTTCTTCTCGTGAATGTCACGCCTATGTGCTGTATACCGGCGCGCGTCTTTTTTGTCAACAAGTTGCTGCGCCATGCTCACGGGAATCCTGCAGTAAAACACCAAATGCTCTCGTGGAATTCCGTGCACATTGTATTCGAGTTCATCAATCCAACTGACAAAGTCCGCTCTCAGCTCGACTGGAAGTTTCGCTCCCTGGTGTGCCATATTTGACGGAACATACCGGTCGACCAAGACGATCTCCCCTGCCCCCAGCCTTTCCCAAAGAAGATCACGATGTTCTAGGCGATTTCCAGCATACGGAAGAGCGGACAGGTAAGGACTCACCTCGAATACGTCGCCGAATTCTCCATTCAGGTATCGGGCGACAAGGCGGCCATAGAGTGTGTCATAATGAGGAAAGCTCAAGAGGGAACAAGCGACACTTCGTTCTTTCAGGTAGTTGAGGAAGAGGTGAGTCTGGGTCGCCTTACCCGATCCATCAATGCCTTCAAAAACTATGAGGAGGCCCGTTTTCATGGAGGGTGGCACAACGTGTCGGGGAATTGGTGGATCGCTACGCCTCTCGAGGGTAATCCTCGCTAGCGTTTCTTGGGTACTGGACCCTTCGCCCGGCGCTCCATGACCTGTTGGGCCGCCCGAGAAACCGCGGTAGGAATATTGCGATCCCGGGCCAGCAGCTGGAGGTCCTTATCGGTGAGGTTCGGAAGCCCCAAGCCGAGCGAGACGCCGACGGGAGTTTTGGGGTTGTGGAGAAGGCTGGTGACGACATGTTTGTTCGTGCGGAAACGCCTGATGTTGGCAATCGCCCTCAGGACCTTGTCAGAGACATCGCGCATTTGCGCGATTGCGAGGATCTCGTCATCAGTAATCCTCGGACTGTTCACCACCTCCACAGCGATCAACTCGTTGTGATCCTTGACGAGGATCATTCGGGCGTCTTTATTCCCCTTCTTGGCCAGCGTCAGCTTCTGGCCGACGCTCATTTCCTTGATCAACTGGAACAGGGTTTTCTTTCGCTCCCGCTCTTCCTTCGTGGCCTCCTGGAGGATCCAGTGTAATCTCCGCCGGTCCGCCTCGCTCAGGATGGGATTCTTGAGGAGGGCGTGACCGACGACGGGGTTGTGGAAGAGAAAGACCCGATCCTCCAGCAGTTGGGCGGCGACGGAAGCCGGCGCCCGGTCCGCTATATAAATCAAGGTGGCGAGGGGAGTTTCGGCGTTCGCCACGAGGAGCTTCCAGAGCTCGTCGTCATCCGGGAACTGAGAGGCCAAGTCCTCGAGGACTCTGGGCTCAGTCTCTTCCGATTGGGCGAGGCGAATGGCCTCCTCGCGAGTCAGAGTAGTGGAAGGTGGGTCGACGGGTGAGCTGCTCATGAACTTGCCTCGCATGCAAGGACCGGACCGACAGCATCGATCAAGAGCGCGACTTCCTCTTCCCGGACGGTCCGAAGATCGAGGAGGACCTTGTTTTCTTTGACCCGCCCCACCACCGCCGGATCCGCCTCCCGGAGGGCGCCCTCCAGTCGATGGGGAGGGACCTGTGGCGCCTGAATGGCTACACAATAGGTTGGAAGGCTTTCGGCGGGAAGCGCACCCCCTCCAACCTCCGACCGGTGCTCCTCTATGGTCACCCTGACCGACGGATGCGCCTGCCGCTTGAGGCCCGATTGCACGCGTTCCGCTCGCTGCCGGATCTCTTGGAGGGGGCACGTGATCATCGCCACGGCGGGAATGGTGCTCCAGCCTTTTTCCCCTTCCAGATAGGCCCGAAGGGTGGCCTCGAGGGCTGCCAGCGAGAGCTTATCGATGCGAACGGCTCGAGCCAAGGGATTCTTCCGGAGGCGTTCGATCAGGATCTTTTTCCCCGCGACCAACCCTGCCTGGGGTCCTCCGAGCAGCTTATCGCCGCTGAAGGTGACCAAATCCACCCCACTTCTCAGCACTTCTTGAACCGTCGGCTCCCCCATGAGTCCGAAGGGGGTGAGATCAGTGAGGGCGCCGCTTCCCATATCCATCATCACCGGTACGCCCTGCCGCTGGCCCAGGGCGACCAGATCTGCAAGGGGGACGTCGCTCGTGAAGCCGACGATCCGGAAGTTGCTGGAGTGGACTTTGAGGAGGAGGGCCGTGCTTTCGGTGATCCCCGCTTCGTAATCCTTGAGGTGGGTTCGGTTGGTCGTCCCCACCTCCCTGAGGATTCCCCCTGCCTTTCGCATGACGTCCGGGATTCGGAAAGAACCGCCGATCTCTATGAGCTCTCCCCGGGAGACGAGGACTTCCCGGCCTTCGGCCATCGTATTGATACTCAAGAGAACTGCAGCCGCGTTATTGTTCACCGTGAGGGCGGCTTCGGACCCCGTGAGGCGGGTCAGGAGTCCTTCCACGTGCACCTGGCGAGAGCCCCTAATCCCTTGCCGAAGATCGAATTCTAAGGTCGAATAATGCTGTGCGACCTCTCGGACGTGGGCCTGAGCCTCGGGAGAAAGGGGGGCCCGGCCCAGGTTCGTGTGGAGGATCACTCCGGTAGCATTGATCACCCGGCGGAGGCTCGGACGGGCCTGGCGTGAAACCGTGAGCGAGACCTGGCCGAGGACGGTGGAAAGATGGGGAACAGAGGCCTCTGTCCCGTCGCGAAGACACGCCAGGAGGCGTTGTCGGTGCGCATCCAAGATCTCCCGGACTGCCGCGACCACGACCCACCGGGGATGCACCTCGAGAAGCCGCTGGACGACTGGTTCTTTGAGAACTTCGTCAACCGAGGGGATCTGGCGGAGGAGGAGACTTGGTTTCTGTTCTGGGGTACCCATGGAACGCCTCTTCACGGAAAGATATCATTAAGTGCTTACATATACTATACTTTCTAGTCTCTTGCAACGCAAATTGCGGCGGGAGCCGGAAAGGCAAAAGCCACCCGGAGGTGGCTTTTGGTGGGGGTTGCCTGTACCGCCTACGAGAGTTCCTGTACCGCTCCTGCGCGCCGGGCCTGGTAGCAAGGCCTGCAAAATACCGGACGGTCTGGCATAGGCCGGAAGGGAACCGTCGTCCGCTGGCCGCATTGGGAGCAGACCGCCTCGAAAATCTCCCTCGGTCCGAGGTTGAGCCCACTCCCGCGCCTCATCGCTTTGCAGCTTTTGCACCGTTTTGGCTCGTTCGTGAAGCCCTTCTGGGCGAAGAACTCCTGTTCCCCGGCCGTAAAGGCAAATTCTTTTCCACACTCCACGCAGGTCAAAATCCTATCTTGAAAGGACATGATTTCCTCCTCGATACTTATGCGTGCCAGTCGGTCCTGCAACCCCTGGTCGATCCTCAAAGTTCCATCCCATCCTCCTTTCCCTCCTTAGCTTCGCACCCCCAAGCGGGGGAAGATTAGCGCGTGAACGCGGCTCACCTGTGCTCGGGCATACTCCCATGCCTCCTCTTTCTGTACCCCTCCGGTCTCGTACGGCGGATCGGTGAGAGAGGTCTCTGTGCATCCTTCGGTCTGGAACTGCTTGAGAGCCCGGGGGGGCAGCTCCGGGGGGATCTCGATTCCCGCCATGAGGGCCCAGACCGCGGTCCAGGCTCGCGGGACATTTCCCAGGTGGTACCCTCCACCCCCCAGGGCAAGCCAGCGAGGGGCACTTTGTTGAAGGCGCCTGACAGCTCGGAGGAAACCCTGCATCGTTAATCGCAGGTTGGATAAGGGATCACTCCAGTGGGCGTCGATCCCTAACTGCGTGACCACAACGTCGGGACGAAAGGCCTCGAGGAGGGGAGGAACCGTCTCCTCGAAGGCCCAGACAAAGATCTCATCATCCGTCTCCGGGGCGAGGGGAACGTTGACGGAATATCCCTCCCCGTTATCGGTCCCAAACTCTTCGGGGAAGCCGGTGCCGGGGAAGAGGGAATAGCCTGTTTCGTGCAGTGAGATGGTGAGTACCTGGTCCGTGTCGTAGAAGGCATTCTGGACCCCGTCTCCATGATGGGCGTCAATATCCACATAGGCCACTCGGAGTCCGGAATCGGTCAGCAAGCTGATGGCTACGGCGGCGTCGTTGATATAGCAGAAGCCGGAGGCGCGATTGGATGCGGCATGGTGGAGACCTCCGGCGATGTTGAAGACGCAAGGGGTCTCCTCGGAGGCCAAGAGGCGGGCCGCTTCGAGCGAGGCGCCCGTGAGCAGAGCGGAATAGGTGTAGACACCCCAAAAGGTGGGGCAATCTCCTACGCCGAGGCCGAAGTGCCATGCGTAGGGGGCAGCGAACCCATCATTCGAATCCCGCAAAATGTCCAGATACTCCTTCGTATGGATGCGCATGATATCTTCTTCGGGGGCTGCCGAGACGTCTGCGAGGCGGACGTTTGGAGGATGAAAAAGGCCATAGGCGTCGATAAGATCATGGGTGAGCTTCAGGCGGCGGATCTTCATGGGATGGGTGGAGCCGTAGTCAAACTTCTGGTACTTTGGGGTGTAGAAAAAAACAGCCTGGGTCGAGCTGGTCATGTGCGGTTGCCTTTGGGGTGAGAAACCTCGATGAGAAGCGGGTCAATCCTTTTCGTCAGGGCGGCGGTATGCGCCACTCTTTCCCCCACGTTTGGAAACGAGCCGGATGTTCTCGAAGGTCATCCCTTTGTCCACTGCCTTGCACATGTCGTAGATAGTCAAGGCGGCCACCGAAACGGCGGTGAGCGCCTCCATTTCGGCCCCGGTCTTGCCATTCACCTTGACTCGGGACTCGATCTCGATGATCCCCTGTTCTGCGTGAGGGCTGAACGTGACCTCCGCCGAGGTGATATGGAGGGGGTGGCAGAGTGGAATGAGGCGATCAACTCCCTTGGCTGCCATGATCCCAGCGACGCGGGCCACAGCGAATACATCCCCTTTGGAGATCGATTTGTCGAGGATCATCCGGAGGGTTTTGGATTGCAGATGTACGATACCCCGGGCTGTTGCCTCACGGTTGGTATCAGCCTTTTCGCTGATATCCACCATCCTGGCTCGGCCCAGGCGATCCAGATGGGATAACCGATGCATTTTGGGCCTGCGTATGACGCCGCATGATGGCGTACATTTCGTCCTTGATCTTGAGTTTGGTCTTTTGCAGCTCTTTGCGCTTGCGTTCCTGATCACTGGTCAGGTAGTAGATCCGGTCGAACTCCATGATCTTGCGATCAAACTCGCGGTGTTTTTCGGCGAGGCGGCGGAATTCGGGATCTTCCTCCTTCAGCCGCGCAAAGAGCTGCGCCTCTGTTTCATTCATCTTTAACCTCCTTTCGGTGGGTATAGATTTTCCGCAGCGCGGATCGGTAGTCAAGGTAGAGGGGGGCGAAAAACGCGTGGGGGGGTAATACCTGAATCGGGGGGACAAAAAATCCCAACTGAATCATATCCCCTAAGGAGTTGGTCACTATTCCTAGTTAACGAAGTTAACGAAGCCATCTCGAGAAGTCAAGGAGAAAAATCTAGCCGATTCGGTCGGGGTGCCCAGCGGGCTTTGAGAAAAGCTGCATCACGAATCCGGCCGCGTAGCCGACGGTCAGGTTGCCAGTGGCGACGGACACACTCGCGGTCGCGAGGGCGACGAGGAACTCATCGCGTCCGACGAGGTCGGCAACCAAGAGGCAATGTTCGAGGCCGACAAAGAGGAGGAAGGCCCCTAAGACAGCCAGGGGGATCAGGCCGATGATCCAGACGGCAGCCGCACCAAACGCTAGTCCCAAGAGGCAACACCCAAGGCCGATCATGATGGGAGCGGCGCCCGTGCGTGCGCCAAACTTATAATGAGCAGTCAACCCGCCAGATCCATGGCAGACGGGAAGCCCCGCGATCAGCCCCGCGAAAAGATTGGCGAGGCCCATGCCTCCTGCCAGCCGTGAAGCGGTCACCCGCTCGGCACGATCGCCGAAGTACGTTCTGGCCAAATCCTCGGTGGCCACAATGGCATTGCCGAAGGTCAAGGGAATTTGGGGAATCACCAGTGCAGTCAGGGCAGGCGTGAAGTCTCCGACAGAGGGCAAGCCAATGGCTGGCCAGACCGGCCCCAAAGAGAAGGTGGGCCAGGAGGGGGGCGCAATGGCGAGACCAACGAGGGCGCCGCAGGAGAGGACAACCAACGAGGCGGGAAAACGTCGATTCCCTCTTAGCGCAAGGATCAGGAGGAACCCCCCCACGCCGACGAGGTATCCAGTCCAGCTGACGGGAGGCGCTTGGCTGCCGGATAGCTCGACGCCGCTCACCGGTTTCCCCATCAGATTGACGGCTGTCCGAACAAGGATGATGCCGATAGCGAGCTGAATCCCCCGGATGATCGGCTTGGGGAAAAAGCGGGCAAGGGTCCCCGCCAAGCCGGTGACCCCTAGCAGGAGGAGGATCCCCCCCATCATGAAACCTGCAGCGGCGATCGTGGACGGGGAGAAGCTGAAAGCGATCGCGATGGCCGAGACGGCTTTGAGCGGCTGGACCGGGAGCGGAAGCCGATAGTAGAAGCCGGCACCGATATAAAGCAGACCGGCGGTCAGAAAGGCAGCGGTCGGATTCAGGTCGTTCAATCGAATCAAGGCCAAGGCAATGGGGAAAAGAATCCCAACATCACCGAGGCTCCCAGCGAGTTCCGACCGATCGAAGGTCAACGCAGGTAGTTTTGTTGCAATCGCTTGTCGAACGGTATCCTCCTGTCCGCGACAGGGTTCGTGCGGAGGGGATGATACCACAGGGCTTGAGAGAGGTGAAGGTGGTAGGAGCGGAAAGGGTGAGGAATGCCGGACCGCCTTACTGGGGAGCATTGTCGAGGAGCGTGGGATGTGATATACGGAGCCTGCCCTTTCCCGGGCCCAATCTCGAGGGACTGGTTCGAGGAGGTGTGTCCCCGGTGAGCGATATTTTCGCGCGAGATATTGAGCGTCTGAAACGCAAGGACTCGTACCGGTGGCTGCGGGTAATGGAGGGGGCGGCTGGACCCCGGATGCAGGTGGATGGCCGGGAGGTGATTGTGCTCTGTAGCAGCAACTACCTCGGCCTTGCCACCCATCCTCGGCTCAAGGCTGCCGCGATCGAAGCGACGAACCGGTTGGGGGTTTGCTCTGCGGCCTCGCGGCTCATCTCAGGCAATAATGAGCTGTACGTGACGTTGGAGGATCGGCTTGCGGTCTTCAAAGGGCGAGAAGCCGCACTAGTTTATAGCACGGGCTACATGGCCAACCTGGGTGTGATTTCGGCTTTAGTGGGAGAGGGGGATGTGGTTTACACCGACGCCTTGAGCCATGCGAGCATCATCGATGGCTGTCGTTTGAGTCGGGCGTCGGTGAAGGTCTTTCCGCATAACGACGTCAATGTACTTGAGCGCCTGCTTAAATCGGATACCGGTTTCCGCCGAAAGCTGATCGTGGTGGATGGAGTCTACAGCATGGACGGGGACCTCGCGCCGCTGCCAGATCTCACGAAGCTGGCCAGAAGTTACGGTGCACTCACCATGCTCGACGACGCCCACGGGACGGGGGTCCTGGGCAAGCGGGGAAGAGGTACGGCGGAGCACTTCGGTCTGGAGGCCCCTGATGGTGTGGATATTGAAATCGGCACCTTGGGGAAAGCGCTCGGAAGCTTTGGGGCCTATGTCGTGGGAAATCGGAGCCTCCGCGAGTACCTCATCAATCGATCCCGGAGCCTTATCTTTACCTGTGCCATGGCCCCTCCAGCCCTGGCGGCCGCCACTGCTGGCCTCGCGCTCCTCGAGGAGGAGCCGGGAATCCGGCAGCGCCTGTGGGATAACGTGCGCCAATTTCGAGAGGGACTCGAGCGCCTGGGCCTTTCGACGGAGCCCAGTGTGACCCATATCCTCCCCGTGATGACTCATGAGCGGCAGCGGACGATGGCTTTGTGCCAGCGACTCCTCGAGCTGGGCGTCTTCAGCCAGGGGATCCGCCCCCCCACCGTGCCTCCCGGCACTAGCCGGCTCCGGTTCACCGTCACTGCAGAGCACAGTCGGGCTGATCTGGGCGAGGCTCTCGAGGCGATCGAGCGGGCCTTCCGCGAGTTCGGCCTCCTCTGACGACCGATGATTCCTCTCTGATCGTTGAATGGTAAGAGATGTCCATCCTCTGCGGGACAAGAGGGGGGGACAGACGCCTGTTCATGAAGGTGGAATGAATGTTGCGAGGAAAGAACCTCCGTCCGAGGTCCGTTGCCCTCGCTGAGTTATGTAGCTGCGAGGCCTGATGACACCTGAATAAAGGGGTCAAGTTGGAATCGGGTTTTCCTCGAAATAGGCACACAAATGCCGGAACCGTGGAGAATGGCAAAACATGGTTTAGGGGGGATTCCGATGCGACTGTCAAGGATGGTGCTCGCCGTTGCCCTGCTCATGACGGCATGCTTTCCCATCGAGCTCGATGTATCGAGAGACGGGAAGATTCTCATTCCGCGCCAAAGGGATTTTTTGCGCTCGATCTTATCAAGGGCAAGATGGTCAAGATGTACAGCCTTCCCGGTGGGAACCCTATCTTTGCCAGCTATGCTCCCAGTGGAAAGGAGATTCTTGCGGTCACAGAGAGCGATGCTAAGATCACGGGGAAAAATCATGTGCTCACGCTGGTCATGCTGTCCTCTGGGACAGGTCGGGTTTTGTTCACCGGATCCAATGCCACATACGCGCGCTTCAGTCCTGATGGGCGATACGTCTCTCTGAGCCGAATCGCGCAAGAGAAAACACCGCCGCTGGAGGAAAACCTACCTGAAATCCTCCTCATTCCCGTCAAGGGCGGAGACCCAAAGTCTCTGGCTTCCAACACCAGTGCCCTTCATCCCTGGTTTCCCGACTCGAGAGCCTTACTCATTTTCCAGATCCAGAAGAAGGAAAATAACGTCTACCACGGAATGATCAGCGCCCTGGAGATTCCCTCCGGCAAGCGCAAGGCCCTTGCGAGCGTCCTCGGTTCCCAGGATGTCTTCTTTGATCTCTCGCCCGATGGCAAATCCGTCCTCTTCACCGCCAAGGCTGCCGGTCGTCCGGGCGCGAGTTTAAACGCCGAAAAAGAGCAACTGTTTGAGCTCAATATTGCGCGGGGCACGATCCGTCCAGTGAGGGAAAAGGTCGAATACGCCATTTGGTCGCCACTTGGCGATGCAGTGCTTCCGGGAACCGATGAGAAGGACGGAATCCTGACTCTACAAGTGGCCGATCGGAGATTGACCCAGATTCGGAAGATTGCCTCGGACGCGGGATCGAAAGTCAGCGAAAACATCGGATTCCAGACGAGCATCTACCTTGGCTGGCTCGGCGAGAGGACGGTTTTCTATCTTTCCAAGACGGCCGTCTACGGCACGGCGGGGAAGAATCTTGAGTTGGTGCCTGTCAGCACCGACGGAAGCAACCGGCGAAGCCATCAGGCCACCATTGAGGTTCAAGTGGCCAAGGGCGAGCAGTAATGCGGGCCATACCCTCGCTTTTCCTTGGTCTTTTCTCCTCTAGACTTGGCCTACCCAGGTGCTGTCGGCAATTTCTCGCCAACGGGCGCGAATCCTTTCAAATTGTTCCGGAGGCAACGGTCCAGCGGTGAGCATCGCAGCATTCTCGCTGTAGCGGTCCAGCCTCGCCGTCCCAACGATCGCCGTGTGGACGCCTGGTACGCTCACCGTGAAGCGCAGTGCCGTTGCGACCGCATCCTTCATGTGACCGCGAAGAAAGTCGTAATTCAGTTCCTGTAATCGCTCCCAATAGGTGTGGTAATACTCGTCCTCAGGTTTGTCCTGACTCTTCCATGCGCCATTGGCGATGGGCCTTTTGGCGATCACGCCAATCTCCCGCTCCCGAGCAATCGGCAAGATGAGCTCAAGTGCTTCTTGGTCGGCGATACTGACTGATATCTGCAATGTGTCAAACTGGCCGCACGCAACGGCGTATCGTGCGGCATGGCTGTCTCCGCTGTAGCCGATGTACCGGGTGTATCCTCGCTCGCGGGCCTGCTGCAGGGCTTCGATCACCTGGCCCTTACGTAGTTCAGCCTCGGAGCAGCTATGCAGTTGAATCACGTCCAGGTGGTCCGTTCGCAGCCGCCGCAAACTCCGCTCGATGCTTTGAAGGAGCGACGCCGGCCGCCAATCCTCGCTTGCCGAACTGTCCGGGTGACCACACTTCGTGAGCAGGTAGTACTCGTTTCGTCGCGCGGCCACCGCCTGCCCGATTAATTCCTCACTGTTGTCGTAGCACTCGGCAGTGTCAATGAGGTTGAGTCCGGCATCGAGGGCGCTACTTAACAATCGCGTAACGGTCCGCCTTGATGCCCCTTCAAAGCCGATCTCGGCCCCGCCGAAGCCGAGCACGCTCACATGCATGTCGGTCTTGCCTAACTGACGCCTCTCCATGGCTCGCGTACACGCAATTGACACCGAACCTATTGCTGCGGTTTCCTTCTCTTACTCTGCCTCTTCGACCAACGCTAACTCCTCTGGCTGGCAACCGTTCTGTGCCGGCTCCTGAGGCTTTCCGTTTAACGTGCAGAAGCGACCAGCGAAGAGACCTGACCCCAACGGGCGGCGAAGACAAATTCTTGAAAGGGCTTACGGCTGCGTGGGGCGAGTTCTCTCTCGCGCAAATCATCGGGTAAGCTCGCCGGGTCGCCGGAGTAACCGACGGCCATCGCGGCCACCGGATCGTGGCCATCTGGAATCCCATAGAGCTGGCGTGCCTTTTCCGCTTGGAATCCAGCCATCTGGTGCACGAAGAGGCCGAGGGCCGTCGCCTGGATGGCCAGGTTCTGGACCGCCAGCCCCACATCGTGGAGGGCGTGCCGGTTCGGTTTTCCACTCCGGTCAAAAGCGAGTTTCGCTACAGAGAGCATAAGCACCGGCGCGTGTTTCGCCCATGTGATGTTTCCTTCCATCAGGCAGCTCAATAATCGTTCGTATTCCGCCGTGTCCTCCTTGGTGGCAACGATGAAACTCCACGGCTGCTCGTTGAAACATGAGGCTGCCCATCGCGCCGCCTCCAAAAGACTACAGAGTTTTTCTGGCTCCACCATCCGACCGGAAAACGCCCGAGGGCTCCAGCGTCGCTGTAACAGTTCGTGAATCGGATACTTGGTGTGGGCAAGTTTCTGCATAACGACTCTCCGTAATTGGTCATGTGATTGGTTACTGGTCACGGCCATTAGTGTACAGGGTTTACTATGGAAGATCCAAAAGGATCAGCTCGGAGTCCTCCATCATCTGGAGGGTGAGTTCAGGCTCATCAGCGATCCGGGCCTGGTCACCCGCCGCGAGCCCCACCCCGTTGACAGTTAGACTGCCAGCGATCAAGAAGAGGTAGCCTTTGCGGCTGGCGCGACTTTTATAGATCGCTTCTTGCCTGGCAAGCAACGCAGAGACGTAGATCGCCGCATCTTGATCAATTCGCAAAGTTCCTGGGATGCTTCCCCCCGAAACCACGGGCAACAGCTTTCCCCTACGGTCCTCGGGGGTGAACTGACGCTGTTCGTAACGTGGCGACAGTCCCTTTGTCCGGGGCATGATCCAGAGCTGAAGGAAATGGACGGGATACTCCTTGGAGTGGTTGTATTCGGAGTGGACGATCCCCGTGCCGGCTGACATCATCTGTACCTCGCCAGGATGAACCACTCCCATGTTCCCCTGGTTATCCCGGTGCTCCAACTCTCCGTCCAAAACGTAGGTGACAATCTCCATGTCACGGTGTGGGTGAGACCCGAAGCCCTGGCCGGGTTGGACGACGTCGTCATTGAAGACGCGCAAGGGTCCCCAGTTTATGTTGGTAGGGTCGTGGTAGTCTGCGAAAGAGAAATGCCAGTGGGTGGACAGCCACCCCATGTGCCTATAGTGGCGCTCTTTGGACTTGATGACCTTGATCATACTCGCCTCCCGACTTCCGACCTTTCCACATCAGATCTCTCCCTTCCCCCCGATAGGAAGCCATCGGCAGTTCGCTGCAGGCCCAGAAATGCCTCTTGGTGACCTCCCTTGACGCTGCCGGGTCTCCCCGGTATTGTACCAGCAACCTTGAGAAAAGTCTGAGACCCGCACGGTGGGAGTCGTTCATGTTCTCTAAGAAGGCCTTGCAGGAAAAGGATCATCGGTACCTCTGGCATCCCTTTACCCAGATGGAGGAGTGGTTTACCGAGGAACCACTGATCATCGAGAGGGGGGAAGGGAACTATCTCATCGACATCGACGGGAACCGGTACCTCGACGGGGTCTCTTCGCTCTGGTGCAATGTCCACGGTCATGGACGACGCGAGATCGATGAGGCCATCCTCGCGCAGCTCCGGCGGATCGCCCATTCGACCCTCTTGGGTGTCTCTCACCCCGCAGCCATCCTGTTGGCGGAAAACCTGGCGCAGATGGCACCCTCCGGTCTCACCAAGGTCTTCTACTCGGATAATGGGGCGACCGCCGTGGAGATCGCCCTCAAGATGGCGTATCAATACTGGCAGCAGAAGGGTTCCGAGCGGTTTCGCAAGAAGACCAAGTTCTTATATTTTTCGGGTGCCTATCATGGAGACACCCTGGGCGCGGTGAGCGTGGGGGGTATCGATCTCTTTCACTTCCTGTATAAGCCGCTGCTATTTGAGGCCTACTCCCTCCCAGCGCCTTACGCGTTGGCGGAAAAGGAGGTGGCTCTCCAAGAAGTGCAGCGCGTCATCGAAACCCACCATCGCGAGGTGGCGGGCCTCATTGTGGAGCCCTTGATCCAGGGAGCGGCGGGGATGCGGCCCTACCCTTCGGGTTTTACGCGCGAGGTCTGGGAGCTTTGTCGTGCCAACGAGATCCTCTTCATCGCCGATGAGGTGGCTACCGGATTCGGTCGGACGGGAAAGATGTTTGCGTGTGAGCATGAGGGCGTCCTTCCGGATCTTTTCGTGGTGGCCAAGGGGCTTACGGGTGGGTATCTCCCCTTGGCCGCCACGCTCACGACTTCGGAGATCTTTGACGCGTTTTTGGGCCCAGTGGAGCAGAAGACGACCTTCTTCCACGGCCATACCTACACAGGCAACCCCTTGGGCTGCGCCGCCGCGTTAGCCAGTCTGGAGATCTTTGAGAAGGATCGGGTCCTGGAGCGGCTTCAGTCCAAGATTACGTTTCTGAGGGCAGGGTTGGAACGACTGCGATCCTTGAGGCATGTAGGAGAGATCCGTCAGATGGGATTTATGGTTGGGATCGAACTCGTCGAGGACGTGGGTGCTCGTCGGCCTTACCCCCCTGGGAACAGGATGGGGCATCAGGTGATCAGGGAAGCTCGGCAGCACAGAGTCCTTGTCCGCCCCCTCGGCGACGTCATTGTCCTTATGCCGCCTCTGTCTGTCACCGAAGCTGAAATCGACACGCTCATTCATGCGGTCTCTCTGGCCATTAAGAAAGTGACCGAAGGTGATGCTGCATAGTGAGTCCCTTAGCCTGATCGATACTCCCGTCGAGGTCTTTGCCCGCTGCTGGCAGGAGCCCGGGGCGGTACTCCTGGAGACCCAGAAGCCTACGGCCCGGGAGCGGTACTCCTTCATCGCCCGGATCCCTCGGCGCGTGCTGATTATTGATCGGGCTCACCATGAGTCCCGCTATTTCGAGGAACTTCAGGCGGCCACCCGAGAGGGCTTTTGCCTGGGGTATCTCGGTTATGATCTCCGGCTCCTCACCGAGGAGCTGCCGGATCGGAATCCTCCCATGGTGGTCCTGCCTGATGCCTGGATGGGGGTGTACGACGGCGTCCTCTGCTATGACCATATGTCTCGGCGGTGGTGCGAAACAGGGTCTGCGCGATGGCCCTCTTCGCGAATCCAGAAGGTGGAGCGGGCACCGTCGCCTCGGCAGATTCGACTTTACCACTCCCAGGACGCCTATCTGCAAGCAATCAAGCGGGCGCAGGCTTATATTTCTGCGGGGGATATTTACCAGGTCAACCTCACCCAGCCCATCTTGTGCACAGGGTGCTTTGACCCCTGGGACCTCTACCGCCGGCTCCGAGAGATTCAGCCGGTTCCCTACGCCGCTTTTCTCAATCTCGGGGAGGGGCGATTTGTGGTCTCCGGATCCCCGGAGTTGTTCCTGCGGGTGAAAGACGGCACCGTGTTGAGCAAGCCGATGAAGGGGACGCGGCCCCGGGGGAGGGTCCCTTGGGAGGATCGGCGTCTCCGCGATGATCTTGGGGGGAGTGCGAAGGACCGGGCGGAGAATGTGATGATCGTCGACCTGATGCGACACGACATTGGCAAGGTGGCCGAGACCGGGACCGTGGCTGTCCCCAGTCTGTTCAGCGTGGAGGGGTACCGGACCCTTTATCAGATGATCTCGGAGGTCACCGGGCGTCTCAAGCCGGGCATCGGCACGGCGGACGTGCTTAGGGCCTCCTTTCCCCCGGGCTCGGTGACGGGGGCGCCGAAAAAGCGGGCGTGCGAAATCATTGACGAGCTCGAGAGGTACCGCCGAGGCGTCTACACCGGGGCCATCGGCCTCCTCACACCTGGAGGAGAAATGACCCTTAGTGTGGCCATTCGTACGCTCGCCGTTGCCGGGTCCGACGCCTGCTTCGGGGTGGGGGGTGCAATCCTAGGAGACTCCGACCCGGTGGAAGAATATCGGGAGTGTCTCGTCAAGGCTGCTGCCTTTCTGAGAGCCTTCGGTCTTGACGACCATTCAGAGCTTGCTCCAGGTCTCTAGCTATCAGTAGTCGCCGATTAGACCGATGACCGGCGACCGAAGCAGTCAGCTATCAGCTGTCAGCAGTCAGCAATCCGAAATCAACGTGGCTTATTCCGAATCCTTAGCTGCGAGTCATAAGCTGTGAACTGTGAACGAGGAACCGTGAACCCAACGGGACAGATCAATCGCACATTGCTTTACGGTGAGGGTCTTTTTGAGACCCTCCGGGTATATCTGAACCGCAGGGTTCCCCTCCTCGATGCCCATTGTCGGCGGATGGCGGACGGGGCGGAATTTTTCCGATTTCCCTTTTCGAAGACGGCTTTTGCCGAAGCCGTCAAAAGGGAGCTCCAGGCGGTCTCGGATCAGGCAGAGGCTCGCCTCCGCGTGACTTTAGAAGTCTGGGGAGAGGAGGGCCCTGAAGAGACTCGCGTTCTCACCCATTCCTCCGTCCTCACAGCGACAGATCAGTACCAGCGGGGGGGCGTGCGTCTGGTGAGAGCCCCTTTTGCTCGCTGCTCCGACTCTCCCCTGCTGACATTCAAGACCACGAACTATTTTGAAAATAATTACAGCCGACAGTGGGCCCGGCACCGGGAATATTACGATGCCTTGTTCTTCAATGAACGGGGGGAAATCGCCGAAACGGCGACCGCAAATCTCTTCCTGGTCCGGGGGCAGAGCCTGATCACCCCTCCGGTTTCTGCGGGTCTTTTGCCGGGGATTGCCCGCGGTCTTCTCATTGCGAGTGCCGGGGACACAGGTCTCGTGTCAGAGGAACGCCCGGTCACGATGGCAGATCTCAAGGAGGCGGACGAGGTGATGATCTCCAATGCGGTCGTGGAGGTTCTTCCGGTCAAAGAGATTGCCGGCATCTTTACGGGGCGTCCACCTTACCCTTGGGCGGGTGTGCTCCACGCCAAGTACCGGGAGCACGTTTTGGTCGGCGATTGCAAATGAAGCCAGAACCTCCGCAAGTCATAGATTATCGGTGGTCTCAGGCTGACAACCGACAGAAGCCTCAGTGCTGACAGTTGCCTAAGAGGGTGATGAGTAAGGGTCTCTTCATCACAGGGACAGACACAGGTGTGGGCAAAACCTTCCTGGCGGGAATCTTGGCGGGCCTCCTTCGAGCCCGGCGGATCGATGTCGGAGTGATGAAGCCTGTCGAGACCGGCTGCCCCATGCGTGACGGACGGCTTCAGCCTCAGGATGCGCTATACCTCCAAGAGAAGGCAGGAACCGCTGATCCACTGGACGAGATCTGTCCTTATGCCCTCGAGATGCCGGCAGCCCCGTCGGTGGCTGCGGAGGCAGCAGGCATCACTATCGACCTTGACCGGATCGCGTCCCGGTTCCGCGATCTCACCGGGCGCCACCAGGTGACGTTGGTAGAAGGGGCAGGAGGTGTTCTGGTACCGCTCACCGATACGGCCGATAACACCGACCTGATCCAGAAGCTCTGCATCCCCGTGCTTGTGGTGGCCCGTGCCTCTCTCGGGACCATTAATCACACCCTGCTGACGTGGCATTGGGCCAGTCACTTGAAACTTCCAATACTCGGGGTTGTGGTGAACAGCGCGACGGGTCCGCCCGGCCCATCAGAGCAAGCGAACCTCCAGGCACTCGTGGACCGACTGCCGGGTCCGCTTCTCGGTTCCATTCCCTATTGTCCGGACGCCTCGGATGATTTGTCCCTGGTGGAAAGATCGCTCGGCCTGGATCGTCTTCTGGAGCTGTTGGAGCTCCGCTGATGCAATCGGAACTTCGGGACAAGGTGGGGGAACTCTTGATGGAGGCGATCAAGCACCGGCAAAGGTCGGTCATGATCTTTTGGCTTCGCGCGTATTGCCGGGTGGCCGGGGGGAGCGATCCCCCAGCCGTTCCATTTTCCCGATTGGCGGAGTACGTCGGGCGGCACGAGCGGGAGGTCCGCTGGTGTGGTAAGCTGAATGAGGTCTGGGGTCGCAAGTTGGTTGCCGAGTCGGGACTATTTCGGCCTAGCAACGCAGAAGTGGCGATTGCCCCGGAATACCTCGACGAGCTTTCCGTGGTCTGCAAGAAAGCGACCGCCTATTGGGGGTTGCTAAAGGAGCTGCACCGCCGGCGTTACACCGAGGCGCTTCCGGGCATCCTCCAACAAGCGGCGCTCCTGTGGCGACATCACCTTTTCTTCGAGTTTCATGAGATCTTGGAGGAAGTTTGGATGGATTGGCGGGGGCCGGAGCGGCGCTTTCTCCAGGGTCTCATTCAACTCGGCGTGGCCTTTTATCACATTCAGCGGAATAATTACCGCGGTGCAATAAGCATGTTCCGGAACGGGCGGGCGAAGGTCGTGCCTTACGTTCCACGATACCGGGGTGTCGAGCTCAACAGGTTCCTAGAGGGAATCGAAAGGTGCCGGCAGTCCCTGGAATACTTGGGTCCCGCTGCCTGTCACGATTTCAACTGGTCACTGCTTCCAAAACTCCAGGTAGGACGCGCAAAATAACAGTCGGCTGTCAGATGTCAACTCATTTCATTGCGAATTTTCGAATTCGGATTTCGAATTTGAAAATCCAAGGGGCTCTGCCACAACATCCCAAGTTCGCAATTCCAAATCCGAAATCCTTCAAGCTGATAGCTGCCCCCTGATTGCTGATCGCTTACCGCGCTTTACCATGTGATCCCGATCAGTTATACTGACATCGCTTGTGATCTTTTCGTTTCATCAATCCATCTTCGGGCTAGCGGGAATTAAGAACCAGGGAGGGATGTGCCATGATCGTGGATCCGAAGGCGCATAGCCGTGCCATCACCGAGGGGCCAGACCGCGCACCGGCACGGGCAATGCTCAAAGCGATTGGCTTCAAGGATGCAGACCTGGAGCGACCCCTGGTGGGCGTTGCCAATACGTGGATCGAGATTGGGCCCTGTAACTACCACCTTCGCCGCCTGGGAGCCAAGGTCAAAGAAGGAATTCGGGCGGCTGGCGGGACGCCACTCGAGTTTAACACGGTCTCCATCTCTGATGGGATTACCATGGGGAGTGAGGGGATGAAGACGTCGCTCGTGAGCCGAGAGGTCATTGCCGACTCCATCGAATTGGTAGCTCGGGGAAACTTCTTTGATGCCGTCGTCGCCCTCTCCGGCTGCGACAAGACGATTCCGGGGACCGTGATGGCCCTCGGCCGCGTTAATGTGCCGGGCCTGATGCTGTATGGCGGCTCGATTATGTATGGCGAACACGGGGGCCGTCACCTCACCATTCAGGATGTCTTTGAAGCCGTCGGTGCCTTCAACGCCGGCAAGATGTCGGCCGAAGAGTTCCTTGCTATTGAGAACTGTGCCTGTCCGGGCGCGGGGGCGTGCGGCGGTCAGTTTACCGCAAACACCATGGCAACCGCCTTCGAGATGCTGGGCATCTCTCCGATGGGCTTCGGCGATGTCCCTGCTATGGACCCCACGAAAGATGAGGTGGCCTTTGAATGCGGCAGGCTGGTGATGGATCTGCTTCGCCGGGGCATCACCCCACGGCAGATCATTACTCGGAGGGCGTTGGAAAACGCTATTGCGGGCGTGTTGGCCACCGGAGGTTCTACGAACGCGGTCTTACATCTGCTGGGTGTGGCCCGCGAGATGGGCATCCGGCTCACCATCGATGACTTCGACAAGATCTCCCGTAAGACCCCGGTGCTTGCCGATCTGAAGCCTTGGGGACGGTTCACTGCCCCCGAGATGTATCGCGCAGGGGGGATGGCGCTGGTGGCGCGACGCCTGCTGGAAGCTGGAATCCTTCACAGGGACGCGATGACGGTGACGGGGCGAACCATCGGTGAGGAGGCGAAGGCCGCCCAGGAGACACCGGGGCAGGACGTCATTCGACCCCTCAAGAACCCTCTCAAAACCACCGGGGGCATGACCATCCTGCGAGGTAATCTGGCACCTGAGGGATGTGTGATCAAGCTCGCTGGGCATGAGCGGATGGTCCACCGGGGCCCGGCGCGAGTGTATGACCGGGAGGAGGACGCATTCAAGGCGGTCAAGCACGGCCGGATCAAGCCGGGCGATGTCGTGGTGATCCGCTATGAAGGGCCCAAGGGAGGACCGGGGATGCGGGAGATGCTCGGGGTGACCGGAGCGATCGTTGGTGCGGGACTTCGGGATTCCGTAGCCTTAATGACGGACGGACGCTTCTCAGGTGCCACCCATGGCTTGATGGCGGGACACGTGGCGCCTGAGGCGGCCGTGGGCGGCCCCATTGCGGCGATCAACAATGGAGATGTGATTGTCTTCGACGTGAAAAAGCGTCGGCTGGATGTGGAGCTCAGCGCTGCTGAGATCAAGCGGCGTCTGGCGAAGTGGAGACCGCCGAAGCCGAGGTACACCAGTGGCGTGATGGCGAAATACGCCCGGCTGGTCTCCTCGGCCTCTGACGGGGCCGTGACCCGTTGATCCCCGAACAATGGCCAGGCGACACGGCCCCGTCCGTCCTGTCATGTGGACGCGCTCTGGTCGAGAGATGGGCTTGGTTCGAAATGTGATGCCCACAGGGCGAAGTCGACATGGAAAATAGATCGGCCGGAAGGGTGAAAATGCCAATCCGGGATCAGGTTTCTTCCGGCGGCGTCCTGTACCGCCGGGGGGGACAGGAACCGGATATCGCTGTGATCGTGCTGAAAGGCGGAAAAGTTTGGGCCCTGCCGAAAGGGCTGGTGGAGCCAGGCGAAGATCCTGAGCAGGCGGCCGCACGCGAGGTCCAGGAAGAAACGGGTCTCACAGGTCGGGCCGTGGGGAAGATCGGGGAGGTCGAATACTGGTTTGTAGACCGGGAGGCAGGGCATCGGATCCACAAACGGGTTCACTTTTATCTCTTCGAGCACACGGGAGGCGATCCAAATCTGCACGACTTGGAAGTGGAAGAGGTCCACTGGGTTCCGGTAAAGGAGACCTTGACGCGCCTGACGTACCGGAGCGAGCGCGAGACGGTTGAAAAAGCTTTTGCGATGCTCGAAGAAGAGAAGTAATCTTGCCCGACGAACGGCGTCTCTCTAAGCAGGTCACGTTTTCCGAATTTCTTCAATCAGATCCGTGCTCAGCGTTCCAGTAAAGACGTTGCTCACCGGACCCTTCATCACCAGTTCCCAGTCCGATTGGATTGTGATGCCGAGTTCCCCGCCCGGCATCTGAACGGTTACCTGCTCATCTACGAGACCGAGTCGGCGGCATGCAGCAGCGGCCGCGCAGGCGCTCGTGCCAGAGGCCAACGTGTAGCCAGCACCCCGCTCCCAAACCAGAATGGCCATCCGATTTCGGGAGCTCACCTTGACGAACTGCACGTTCGTCCGCTGGGGGAATAGGGGATGGTGCTCGATCTGGGGCCCGAGCCGTCGGAGCTCCTCCGGGTCGAGCTGATCGACCGTGATCACACAGTGGGGATTGCTGACGGAGACCGCGGTGAACTGGACACGTTCCCCATTGACGTCCAGCTCCTCGTTCAGCACTTCTCGGTCTTCCCCTGTGATGGGGATGTCGAGGCTGCGGAAGCTCGCCCGTCCCATTTCGACCGTCACGAAGGATGCACGGTCCCCCTCCACTTCGAGCTCGACACGCACGATGCCCCCCTTGGTCTCGATATAGAAGGTCTTTTCCGAAGTGAAGCCTTGCTCGAAGAGGTACTTGGCAAAGATCCGAATTCCATTCCCACTCTTCTCAGCCTCACTTCCATCCGGGTTGAAGATCCGCAGGCCAAAAGGGGCCGTTCGTGGTCCGAACAGAACCAGGATGCCGTCCGACCCGACGCCGAAGTGTCGACGGCAGAGGAGACGAACCGCCTCCGGCGTCAGACGAAAATCGAGGTCGCCCTCGTTGACAATGATGTAATCGTTCCCCAGGCCATGGGCTTTGACAAATTCGTTCATGGCTCTCCCCTCTGAGGTCTCACCCTACCGATCACGGCCAATGGAGTCAAGGCGAAAGCTCCCTCTTCCCTAGAAGAGATTTTCTCTGCCTGGCTCACTTCTTTTTTATAAAGGGATGGCGGGGTCGGGGGAATCGGGCTACAATCAACCTCAGTTCTCTCCGGGATGAGGATGTGTTGTCCCGGGCAAAGCATTTACATCTTTTGGACGCGGACGAGTTTCCCTGGAAGGACTCAATCCATAGTGAACTCGTGAAAGGAGGAAGTGCGATGCCCATGTATGTTATTCTTGGCAACTACACAGAACAGGGGATCCGGAACATTAGGAAGACCACAAAGCGCGCTGAGGCCTTCCGGGTTCTCGCCAAAAAGATGGGTGTACGCGTCAAGGAGATCTACTGGACTATGGGGCGTTACGATGTCGTCACGGTTGTGGATGCTCCTGACGATGTGACCGTAACGCGGCTGCTGTTGGCAGCCGGCTCTCTAGGCAACGTCCGCACCGAAACCCTTCGCGCGTACACTGAAGGTGAGGTCGGTAAAATCCTCAAGGGCATGTAAATAAGTCCAATCGGTTTCACATCCGCCGGGATTGGTGTTCCACGGTTGTCATTGCAGCGTCGGGAGGCGTGTCTCCCGTGGCATGGACAACCTTGACTGGGCGCCGCCTCTTCAACATTCGAAGGATCCAGTATGCCGCCATGGCGGATGCCAGGTGTTTGAGGGTGTGTCCGCTCACGAGCCCTCCTGTTCCAAAGATCGGTACATCCGTGAGTTCGAAGATCTTCGCCATAACATACCAACCCAGCACCCCAACCAGGTCGGCAGTTCGCGTGTACCGCGGCGGGAACAGGAACAACATGAGCGGGATGGCGAGCAAGGGGAAAAACTGCACGAGTCCATAGAACCTGAGATCCCCGGCTCCTTGCAACTCTCCCATGTGCCAGTACACGACACTTCCGATCCCCGCTGCCAGGAGCGGCAGGAACAGTCGGCGACCCGCTCTCAGGCCGATCCGCTCGGTAATGATAGCGGTAAAGAGCGACATGAACACGATGGTCATCGGCAGTCGATCCCAGACGAGGCTGGCGTTGGTGGGAGCCAGGTGATAGTAGGCGGATCCGAAACCGGTAAGTCCCACACCCACGAACAACAGGACGAACGGCCGGCACTCCCAGGCGTCCGTAAAAGAACCACCCACCTGTTTTGGTGCTTGAAACAGCAGAAACGTTAAGCCGAGCGCGCCCACCACGACACAGGGGACATTGGACATAACGTTGAGCACGTTCGGAACGCCCAGCATACTACGCTGATCCGCGAAGTTGTGATAAGCCGGATCCTGGGCAATCGGCGGCAGCGAAAGCGCGGCGCTGATCGCTGCGATGCCAACTCCGAGGATCATCAGTACCCGCATCCGAAAGGCCTGCGCCGTCAGACGGTTCTCCTGTCGAGCTGTATCCATCTGAGAAGTTATCCTCGTGTTAGCCGTTAATCCGTAATCTGCCATCGGTAGGCACGCCAGCCAGCGAGCAGCCGGTCGAACGAAGGTGCCACGCTGACCGCAATGCGTGCGACGATAGCTGCGGCGAGGATGGCGGCAAACACGTCCATCGTGTAGTGCGCCCGGAGCACCAGGACCGTCATGGCCTCGATGAATGCCACCACAGTTGCGGCGAGGGTGAGCCACGGACGGCGAAACCGGGCGAGTTCGATCGCCCCATAGACGGCGATGGCGGTGTGACCCGAGAAGAAAAAGTCGTTCGTGGTTCCGTAGGTGACGAACAGAGATGGCACCCCGGGGTAGTCCCAAATCATGCCCTCGGGAGGGGCAGGGCTACGAGGGCCTGGGAGACCTGTCGAAGGATGAAGAGCAGCATCAGGCCGAGCATTGGCCGAATGCTGCGCCCCATGATTCCGGAGACAAACAGAAAACATCCCAATATGTCGATCAGCCCGGACGTAACGATGAGCAACGCGTTAGCCGCCTGACTATGATTAGTTAACCATTGTGTGGCTGGGGCAAGGAGGAGGTGAACTCCGTCAACGATGCCTTCCGGGAACCCCCGTGATTCGAGTAGCGATTGACTGGCGAACCACACCGCGATGGCTAGGACAGCGATGGCTGCACGGGGAATCCTGGGGACCGTCGGCTGGGCTACGGCTTCCTCCGCTCTTGCTGCGGTAAGATTCACGCCACTTTCTCCCGCCGGCAACTGGAACCATCGAGTGACGCCCATGCTCATCCTCTTACCCTCTCCATGGCCATCATCTTGGCCTGCCTCAGGTCGACCTTTCCCGTTGCCAGGATCGGGATTTTCTCGACGTAGTAGAGGCTCTCTCGCTTGGGAACCCAGAGCTTGGGGAGATCTGTCTGGCATAGTTGATCCCAGAGTGTTTCCGGAGCGACCTCCTTGTGGGTATAAAGGACCACGAGGCGTTCACCCTTCTGCTCATCCGGAATCGCTGTCACTACGCAGCCCTGATCCCCAAGGATGCGGTTGATGACCTCCTCCACCTTGATGTGGGGGACCATCTCGCCCCCAATCTTGCTGAACCGGGAGAGACGGTCCGTAATCCGGATGAAACCATCCTCATCGATCGCGGCGATGTCTCCGGTGACGTACCAGCCGTCCCGCAGGACCTCCGCTGTCTGTTCGGGCTGCCCCAGATAGCCGACCATCTGGTTGGGGCCTTTCACCAGGAGTAAGCCCTCTTCCCCGTAGGAACGTGGATCGCCCGTGTCAGGATCCACGACCTTCACGGCGATTCCGGGAATGGGGTGACCCGCCGTCCCGGGCTTGAGGCCGGTCTGTCGGTAGGTCCCCTCCTCGAAATCCGGGATGTTCACAGAGACGACCGGCGAAAGCTCCGTGCAACCGTATCCCTCCAAGAGGTCTAGGCCGTACTTCTCCCTAAAGTCCTTGGCGATCGGCTCGCGCAGCTTCTCGGCGCCGACGATCGCAATCCGGAGCGAGGAAAACTCCTCGGCGGTACATTTCCTGAGATACGCCGCATAGAATGTCGGGGTACCGATCAGGATCGTCGCCCTGTGTTTTGACACCATCTCGCCGATCGTTTTCGTATCTAAGGGGTTCGAGTGATAGACCGCACCGAAGCCGGAGAGGAATGGAAACCATAGACTGCCGGTAAAGCCGAAGGAGTGGAAGAATGGCAGGACCCCCATGAGCCGGTCCTTCTTGGTGACCCAAAATATTTGCGCCAAGCCGTCGACATTGGAGAGGATGTTCTGGTGGGACAGCATGACCCCCTTCGGGATCCCGGTGCTCCCGCTGGAGAAGATGACTGTGGCGAGGGTGTCGGGCCTCTGGTCTCCACGCGTGCATAGGGCGTGTAGCAGGCGAGAGGGAAGGAGAAGGGCCATAATGGTGGCCTGGACTTTTTGAAGGGGGGTGACCCGTTTCATGACCTCCTCGAGGAAAACCATCCCCTCCATCTCCTCAAGTTTCACTTTTGCCAGAAAGATCCGGGAGGTCAGGATCGTCCGGATGCCGCACTGCTGGATGGCCGAGGTCATGGCCTCTCGCCCAGCCGTGAAATTAATGTTGACTGGGACCTTCCCAGCCAACTGCACCGCAATATTCGCCAACGCGCCAGCGATCGAAGGGGGGAGTAGGAGTCCGACCATTGAGACTTTCGGGCACTGATTCCGAACCCACGTGGCGAGTATCAAGCTGCGCACGAGTGCTCCCCCGTATGTGAGCTCTTTGCCGGTGGAGTCAGCCATGCAGAATGATAACCACCGTCGTTTGGCGGTCTTGAGGAACCGAAGATGCAGCAAGTTCCGGGGGCTCCGCCGATACTCCACCGCTGCACTGCCGAGCTCCATGATCGCCTGCCGGACCTCCTGTGCCGTCGTCCTGGAGGACAGCGGAGCCCCGAATGAGACCGTCACTGGATACGGGATGCGCTCGGGCCACTTCCAGAAGAACTTGCCATCCTTGAAGCTGAAAATACTCCCCCACAGCCGGTCGAGATGAACAGGGATAACAGGAACGTTCAGCCCCTCCACAATCCTCTCGAAACCCCTTTTGAAGGGAAGCAGGTTCCCCGTCCGGCTCACCGCCCCCTCGGCAAAGATGCAGACCACGTGGCCCTGACGTAGCTCTTCCCGCGCCCGCTCGAGACCTTCCA
Organism: uncultured bacterium; assembly: GCA_964348275.1. Lineage (GTDB taxonomy): Bacteria > Methylomirabilota > Methylomirabilia > Methylomirabilales > CSP1-5 > CSP1-5. Next base: position 31,346 of record CAYGBT010000013.1, on the reverse strand, counting down.
AAACTTCTCTTCGATTCCGGGCTGAAACTGGAATGGCCTTCATGCGGCGAAAGAGCCAGTTGAGGACCTTGAGCTCATAATAGGGCCGGTACATCATAAAGCGGATAAATCGCTGCACGCATGCCCCCACGAGGGGAGCATCGGCGTGCGAGATGTGGTTGCAAACCAGAAGCGCTGGCCCACGGAAGGGGATATGCTTCTGGCCTACAATGCGGATTCGGTAAATGGTGTGGGTGAACATCCAGAGGGTGAATCGAATCAGAAAATCAGGAAGGATAGTCAGGATGTACGCCGTGGCAGCGAGGGTGAAGAGTCCGAAGATGAATATGATCCGGTCTGCCTGGAGCTGGAGCAGATCGCTCAGTGTCCAGAGCAATCCGGAGGCCAGGAGGACACCCACCGTGGTGAGAAAATTGGCCGTGGCGATCAACCGGCCCTTCTCCTCCCGGCCGCTTTTCTGCTGTAGAAGGGCATTCAGGGGTACGATGAAAAGTCCGCCCGAAAACCCGAGCAAGGTGAGAGCGATTACCGTCTGGGCGTACGAGGACGCAGAAGATGCCAGCAGAATTGAAAAGCCTCCCATGCCAATCGAACCCAGGGGCACCAGCCCGAGCTCTACCTTATCCCCCGACAGTCGCCCGGCTGCCAGGCTGCCGATGCCGATCCCAATCGCCAGGAATGTTCCGAGGATTCCGGTCCAAAAGTCATTCAGCCGCATCACTTCTTTGCCCAAGAGGATGATGTCCATCTGAAGCAGGGCGCCCAGAAACCAGAAGTAGGCAATTCCCACGACGGTGAGCCAGAGGATTTTCTCTTTGTGAAGCCGCTTCAGGCCTTTGCCGATTTCGGCCCAGGGGTTCAGGCGAAACGGTTTGTGGGAGCCCGATGGCGGCACCCGGGAAATCCCGAGACTGGTGAGTGTCCCGGCGACCGCGATCCCGATCAGGACAAAACCAATCAACCCCAGCCGGTCTTTCCAGGCGGCAAACATCAGGCTTCCGATCGAGGTTCCGAAGATGATGGCCACAAAGGTCGTCATCTCTACCAGGCCGTTGCCTCGGGAGAGATCCTTGTCAGGCAACATCTCGGGTAGGATGCCGTATTTGGCCGGACTGAAAAACGTGGACTGAAGAGCCATGAGAAATAGGACGCCTAACATCAGTTCGATCCGTCCGGAGAGGAACGCAAGGAATCCTAGGCCCATAGCGACAATCTCAAGAACTTTGGTGACGACGAGGACGGACCGTTTGCTGAAGACATCGGCCACGTGGCCCGCGTAACCCGAGAAGAGGAAGAAAGGGAGGATGAAGACGGCACCCGCCAGGGAGAGGTAGCTGCTTCCTCCGCCGGCACTGGTCGCTACGCTCACCGCGAGCATGGCGACGACGATCTTATAGAGGTGGTCGTTGAAAGCTCCCAGGAACTGGGTCCAGAGGAAGGCCTGAAAACCAAAAGATTTCAGGAGGTCTTTGTACTTGCCGAACGGCATTATCGTTGCGCCTCGGTGATCTTCTCGCCCGCCAATCTCCATGCAAACCGAGCGCCAGAGGGGTTCGTCACAAGACGTCCCGTAATTTTTCGGCCCGCAAGTTTGTGAAAGGCGCTCGCTGCCCAGCATTCTGCGAACTGGCTCGACGCCGTCCGCCCACGTGGGAAATGCCACTGACGGCGAAAGACACGAGGAAATACTAGTACGGTCATCCCGGTGGGATCACCTGGCTAATACGCGACAGGGAGTGCATAGTACTCCTCAACCTCCGCTGTGGTCTCCTGCTCAGCTCGATCTTGGCGAGCCCGCAGGAGCTCACGATAATGTCGTTTTCGCCGGGTGAAGGCCTCAACGTTCCAGGTATCCCGCCACAGTTGCATGACGCCTTCTTCAAGTTGCTCCACAGACATCCCGCACGGGCGAAAGTTGACATCGAACAGGGTGCATCGATCCCAGGCCCCTGGATACAATAGCCGTCTTTCGGCCAGAAGCCGCTGATACAGCCGTGTACCCGGGAAGGGCGTCAAGATGGTGATCTGGACTTCGAGCAGACGGGAGCGGTCGATGAACTCCCGTAGCTCATCAAAGACCTCGGGCGTGTCTGAGTCGAGCCCGACAATGAAGCAGCCACAGACACTCACCCCCCGACCCTGGATCTTGTCGATGGCCTCCACGTATCGACTGTGCTGGCGGATTTTCCAGTTGGCACGGTCCATGCCCTCGAGGCTGGCTCGTCTGGGGCTCTCGAAGCCAATGAGCACCTGGCGGCACCCACTGGGGTATAAGAGGTCCAGAAGCTCCTCATCATCGGCAAGCGAGACATCGGTCTCGGTGAAGTAGCGGACCTCACGATCGGCAAGCTCACGAAGCAGCCGCTTCGCCCAGGACTTGTGCACGAAGGTGTTGTCATCGGCGAACTCGATAAAAGGTCGGTGCCACAACGACCGCACTGCATCCACCTCCTGAAGCACCCGATCGACCTGCTTGATGCGATAGCGTGGTCCGTAGAGCTTCGAGGCGGCGCAGAAGTCACAATCCCAGGGACACCCGCGCGTGGTTTGGATGGTGACCCGGTTGTATGGCCCCAAGCGGTGGATCTCACCGTTCGTAACGGGTTCGGATAAGGCTGTCGCGGGTGTTGGCTGTGGCTCCACAAGGAGATCAAAGCGCGGCATCGGGCCGTCGCTGAGATGGAACTGCCCCGGCCGAGCCTCTCGATACCACGGCTTCAATCCCGCTCGTCCGGCCCGTTGAAAGTCCCGGACCACCTGCGGCCAGGTGGTTTCACCCTCCCCGACGACCACGGCGTCTGCATGGAGGGCGGCTTCCTCTGGCAAAACCGTGGCGTGGAGTCCGCCGAAAACGACTGGGACTGCATGGGCGCGGTACGCGTCGGCCACCCGGTACGCGTCAAATGCTCGGGCCGTGTACGTGGATAAGGCCACCAGATCGAAGTCGACGCGCGGCCTTTGCGCGAAGGCGGTGACGTCATCTACCTCGACGTATTCCAGCTCCACGTTCTCCGGGGTTGCGCCTGCGAGTGTGAGCAGTGCCAAGCTGGGCAACTGCGCAATGACGCGCCCGCGATTCACGAACTGCGGCAGCGTAACCCCTAAGTCGATAAACTTGCGAGTCTGAATCTTGACACCCGCAATAGCGATAAGACCGATTTTCATGGTTCACCTCCAGAAGCGTACCCGGGCGTGACCGTCAATGTCCGCCTTCGCTCGTGAGATCAGAATGCTTATGAACCCCACCACGATAGCGTAGGCGTGGGCCAGGCGGATCGCGCGCCGGACAAGGTTGTTATAGGTACCAATAAAGGCAGGCGGCGGCAGCGGTCCATCAAAGGCGTACACGCCCATGAGGAGACCAGCAGCCATGCTCAGAGTGATGACCAGCCAGCCCCACCGTTCTAAAGGACGTCCCTGCCGTCGGGCCAGCCACGCGCCACACAATGTGCCGGCGAACGTGGCGACGGCCGGGAGTGGGAGGAAAAACCTGAACTCGACATGCGTCAGACTTGCGACTGTGAGTATTGAGGGCAGTCCAATCATGCCGCACAACATCGCGGTCCAGCCCGACCGGGCAAGCCGGATGTCCCAAGAAGCTTTCGCCTTGAGCCCCTCATATAAGAGGGTCAACAACGGCAGGGCGACGGATGCGATCTGCGCGAGCCGCAGCATTCTGAAACGGAGGCCACCTTGGGGTCCAACAAAGATGAAAATGCCAGGGTTTGACTGAAGCACTCCCACCACGACGGCAAACAGCATACCGATACAGAGAGCCGGAAGAGCGATCCCGGGTCGTCGGTTATCTCGGTGTTGGTGGTTGATCTCTGTATCCGACGTCAGGCTCATCGCTTTCCTCACTCGGCCGGGCTTACCCCCTGTGCGGGAAGGCTCGGCTCATTCATTCTTGCCTTCCGCGTATGAGAAGAGCAAGGGATGTGCCATGGGCTTTCCTACCCGTCATTATCGCTAAAATCATGAAGTTAGGCTTTGGAAGGAAGGTTCTACAGTGACAATATCTTGACGTTTAGTGATAGGTCATGTACATTGATTGTACATTATTAGAGGATGGGCGAATGGCCTTTCTAGGTGCGAGCGAGCGGGCCTTTTTGCAGGCGGTCTCCAAGCTGGGGTACTGCAACCCATTCCTTCCCGAGCGTATTCAGTACGAACGTGAAGCGCTTGGCCCAGACTTTCGGGAGACAGAGCCGGTCTGGAGCATGCGGGTCGACGATCCCGACACCTCGCCCGTGAATGCCCTCAAGATCGCAGAGCGGGTTGAGACGTTGGTCGGAGAGTTAAAGAAGCGCCTCGCCGGCCGCACCGCCGCCTCTCGGGAAGACCTGATCCTTTACGAAGACGCCGTTCTTTTTCTACTGTATCACCGCTATCGAAACCCCTTGACCGAGGTCATCCTCCGGGCGCTCGACGAGAAAAGTGGTGCTGGACGGATCGGTTTCTATGCGAACTTTCTTCGCGACTGGGAACATTACGTCTATGTTCCCGGGTTCACGCTGCCAACGCAGCACCAAGCCCCGCATTTTTTTGCCTGTTACTTTCAAGTGCGTCGTGCATTTCATCACATCTTCAGCTACATCATCGGCGGTTCGATGGCGGGGGCCCGGCTTCGTGCGACCGTATGGCAGTCCATCTTCACGCACGACATGCGGCGGTTTCGCTATACGCTCTACGAGCGGATGGGCGATATTACGACGCTCGTTACCGGTCCCACGGGGACAGGGAAAGAGCTAGTCGCAAGAGCCATCGGCCTGTCCCGTTATATCCCCTTCGATCCCGAGAAATTGGCCTTTGTCGAGGATTTCACTGGGTCGTTTCATGCGCTTAACCTCTCCGCACTGCCACCCACGCTCATCGAATCAGAACTCTTTGGCCATCGGCGCGGCGCGTTCACCGGTGCGCTGAAGGACCGGCGTGGCTGGTTGGAAATCTGCCGGCCGTGGGGGACAGTCTTCCTCGACGAGATCGGCGACCTCGACGCGGCGATTCAGGTCAAGCTTCTGCGAGTGATCCAGGCCCGCACTTTTCAGCCGCTGGGGGAGACCACCGACCGGCATTTCCACGGCAAGATTATCGCCGCAACCAATCGCGATCTCAGTGAAGCCATGCAGAAGGGACAGTTCCGCGAAGACTTCTACTATCGGTTGTGTTCGGACTTGATTGTGACTCCCACCCTCCAAGAACAACTACGCGAATCTCCCGCCGTACTGCGAGAACTCATTCTCTTTATCGCGAAACGGCTAGCTGGCGCGGAGGCCGAGGCGCTATCCCATGAGGTCGAGGCTTGGATCGTCAAACATCTTGGGACCGAGTACAGCTGGCCCGGAAATATCCGCGAGTTAGAGCAATGCGTGCGCAGTGTGCTGATTCGCAAGGAATATCGACCGCCGGAACCGCGCACGCTTTCGCCGCGTGAGGATCTTACGAGGGCGGTTGGCAGCGGCACGCTGACGGCCGACGAGCTCTTGCGACGGTATTGCACGCTTGTTTACTCCCAGACAGGGAGTTACGAGGAGACCGCGCGCCGCTTGCAACTCGATCGTCGCACCGTCAAGAGCAAGATCGACCCGGAGCTCCTCGCTCAGCTGCAGGCCACCGGCTGAAGACCCCTCCTCTTGATCGAGTCCGCCTCGACTCTCCGATACTTTGCGATAAGCGTCACTGACTGAGTCATTGGATCGGTGCGAGATTCGCCGTGCCAACGGAGAGGGCGGGAACAGTCAGCCGAGGAGCAGCGATGCCGCCCAGGCCACTGAGGTGACGACGAGCAACACGCCAACGCTGCGGATCACCCGTTGGAGCATCAAGAACGGGAACTGTTCTCTGAAGCGCCGGAGCAGGGCCAGCAGTACGCCAAACCAGGCTGCAATCCCGAATATGACGCTCGTGGCGAAGACGATTGCTTCGTGGGTCGTGAAGGTGAGGTTGGCGATGGAGTAAACGATGGTCGCGGAGGCAGACCAGGTAAGAATCAAGGTCGGATTGAGGGTCGCAACGGAGAGCCCAAGACAGAATTGGCCCACCCAGTTCGCGGCTGATGGCTGTCCTACCGATTTCGCCTCAGGATTCTCCTGGCGGGCAAGCACGAAGTAGAGTCCTATGGCAAACAGCACAAGGATGCCCAATGCCTTGGCCAGCGGTTCGAGAAATGTGAAGCGGTCGCGCATAGCGCTAAGGCCAAGGATGGCCAACGCGCAGTAGATCCCCTCTGCGATGGCGCCCCCAAGGCCGATCGCCCAGCCGTCCCAGTACCGGGCAAGCACGCCACGATGGAATACGAGAAGGGAGATAGGGCCGCTGATCGGCATGGATCCGATGAATCCCATCAGAAAACCAGCGAAGGCGGCGATCATCTCGAATCAATCCTTTCTTTGGATCCTCCGGGAGCGGGAAATCTCTACCCGCTCATGGAGGATACCACTAGCGGGTGAAAGAACGAAGCGACCTTCCAGGGAGCCTCTGCTTCATCTCGCCCGTGTCCTGCCGAGGAAGCGGAATCTCGCTTGGGGAGGTGCAGAAGTGTTCGATTATCGTCTCGACGTTCCCGTGTCAAGCTTTTCCTCTCCTGGACGCGTTTTTCTGTTTTGTGTTTATAGTGAATGGAGTACGGTTGGGATCACCCAGGGGGTTGGAGGGAAAGGGCGCTCCCGGGGATTTTCCCTGCGCGTCGTTTGCGAGTATACTAAGAAAGCCCCCGGGAAGGAGGTCTTGATCCAAGAGGATATGACGATGGCGCGGAAAAGCAAAACCAAATCCGCGGGTACGGGGCGGCAGACCCGTCTGCCGGTCAATCGGCTCCTCGAAGAGATGCTGGCCCACTTCAGGAGGCGAGAGGGATTGCTTCGTCGTCAGTGGGTGAAAGAGATGGAGACCCGGGCCTATCTCCGGGGAGCGACTTCAGAAGAGCTCGAGGCCGATTCGGTGGCCATCGTGGAGACGTATCTCAACTGTCTAGAGACTGGCCACTATCACCGAGCGCAGGCCTTGGCCAAGGCCATGGCCGCCCGGGGCGTGCTCCGCCGGCTGTCCCCGAAGCACATTTTTGGTGCGCTGTTGACTCTACAGGGTGTCTGTGAGCAAACATTGACGCAAAAGTACGGGAAGACGCCCAGCCGGTTAGTCGACGCCCTCGAGCTCTTTAAACCGGTAGCCAACCGGATCCTCGTGATTGTGGCCTTAGCCTTTCTCCAGGAGCGAGAGGGGGTCGTCCGCCGGGGCATGGAGCAGTTCCGAGCCCTGGTCGAAGCCGGCATGGTTTTGGCGAAAGAGCTTTCACTGGAATCGGTCCTCCAAAAGATTGCGGAGCTCGCGTGCAAGGTTCTCGGGGCCAAATACGGGGCGGTAGGGATGTTGAACGAGGATGGCGGGGGGCTTAGTCAATTCATCACGGTGGGCATCGATGAAGAGACAACGGCGAGGATCGGGCCTCTGCCGGTGGGGAAAGGCATCCTGGGAGTGGTTGTCCGGGAAGCCAAGCCCATTCGGTTACGGGATCTGACCAGTGACCCTCGCGCACACGGGTTTCCGGAGAATCATCCGCCCATGCGGTCCTTCTTGGGCGTGCCCATCGTGTCGAAGGGAAGGGTCTTTGGCAACCTGTACCTCACCGAAAAGCAGGGAGCGGAAGAGTTTAGCAAAGAGGATGAGGCGGTTGCAGTTACCTTGGCCGCCCAGGCCGCCATCGCTGTGGAGAACGCCAGCCTCTATGAGGAGGTGCGTCGTTCATACGAGCAACTCCACCGCTCGCAGGATCTTCTGCTTCGGCAGGAGAAACTGGCCTCTCTGGGCCGCCTTGCCGCGGGCTTAGCCCACGAGATCAACAACCCCCTTTCCTCAGTGGCGGGCTTTGCCGAGGCCCTCCAACGGCGAGCGCAATCGGAGCGGCCTCCCGGGGTGGACGAGTCTCAGGACGTCTCCGAGTATCTCACCTTTATCCAGGAAGAGGTCGCACGGGCATCGGCCATCGTCAGACGCCTCTTGGATTTCGCGCGCCAGCGGGAACCGAGTCTTGAGGTTCTTGACCTGTCATCTCTCATTCGAGATACCGTCGCCTTGATCAGACGCCAGGCGGCGGTGGCCAATAAGCGGATCGCTCTCGACATCGCTCCGGGGCTTCCCGCGGTTCAGGCGGATCGCCAGATGCTTCAGCAGGTGATTTTGAACCTCTTGACCAATGCCCTGGACGCGATTGACGGAGGGGGAGAGGTCCGGCTGACAGCGTCTTCGGCCCCCGGACAGGTCGAGGTTCTTGTCCATGATACGGGGTGCGGTGTACCTCCCGAGCACCTGGCGAAGGTGCTTGATCCCTTCTTTACGACGAAAGAAGTGGGAAGGGGAACCGGCCTCGGGTTGGCCATTTGCCAGGGAATTATGGAGCAGCATGGAGGATCGATCGAGGTCAGGAGTGATGGAGTGGGAAAGGGGACGACGGTGATCATTCGTCTTCCGATGGATGCACGACAAAGGGGCAACGAGTCGTGAAGTCAAGAAAGTCCATCCAGGTGCTCGTGGTTGACGACGAAAAGCCGACCCGAGTCCTCATGGAGCGAGAGCTCCCGCAGAGTGGATGCACGGTGGTCACGGTGCCGAGTGGGGAGGAAGCTCTCGAGGCCCTGGCAAGGCAGGATTTCGACGTTGTCCTTCTCGACCTCAAGATGCCCGGTCTCGGGGGCATGGAGACACTCCGACAATTGCGAAGCAGCGGGACTGCGGCGGAGGTGGTGGTGCTGACGGGGCATCCGGAGGTTGAGAGCGCCATCGAGGCTATGAAGCTCGGGGCCTACGATTACTTGACCAAGCCGTTCAAGCTGTCGGAGGTTGAGGCGGTCCTGAGACGGGCGGCAGAGAAACGGCAGCTCCAAGAAGAGAACATCGCGCTTCGCCGCATCGTGGGCCAGGGGGACGACGGCTCGGTTCTTCTGGGCAAGAGCCAAGCGATGCAGTCCTCGCTGGAGATGGTCGAGCGGGTGGCGGCTTCGAATGCCCCTATCCTAATCTCCGGGGAGACGGGCACGGGCAAGGGGCTCATCGCCCGGGCGATCCATCAGGCGAGCCCCCGAGCGGATTACCCCTTTCTGGTTATCAATTGTAGCGCCTTTCAAGACCAGCTTTTGGAGAGCGAGCTTTTCGGCCACGAGAGGGGCGCCTTCACAGGTGCCACAAGCGCCAAGGCAGGCCTCTTTGAGGTGGCGGATGGGGGGACCGTGTTTTTGGATGAGGTGGCCGAGATGAGCCCGGCAATGCAGGCCAAGCTCCTGCAGGTCCTTGACACCGGAGAGCTCAGGCGCGTCGGCGGCACAAGGCTGCGGCGAGTCGACACGCGAATCTTTGCCGCCACCAACAAGGATCTCCATCAGGAAGTCCGCGCCGGTCGCTTCCGGGAGGACCTCTTTTTCCGCCTGAACGTCATTAACTTGGTCATCCCGCCCCTCCGGGACCGGAAGGAGGACATCCCGATTCTGGTCGAACACTTTTTCGGCCGGTTCGGGCTTCCGGGTCAGCAGCCCAAAACCATTTCCCCCGAGGCGATGCACCTCCTCATGGGATATGCCTGGCCTGGGAACATCCGGGAGCTCGCCAACACAATCGAACGGTTAGTCCTTCTCGTTCCCGGAACAATCATTGGACCGAGTGACCTGCCATCCAATATCGGTCCGAGCGCGGATCTCTCGGCCAGAGGGGGGGAACCGCCCCTTCCGCTGGCCGAGGTCGAACGACTCTCTATCATCCGGGCGCTTCGATACACCCAGGGAAAGAAGGCGCCCGCCGCGCGAATCTTAGGGATCGATGTGAAGACGTTGACCCATAAGATTCAGCGATACAACATCCACATCTGACCAGGGAGAAATTCCCTCCCCTCCAGAAATTCCCTGTTTTTTGCATCCACTTTTCCTCCTTTTTGAGTTATCCCGTGGTCCACTTTTCCCTTTAAGACCGAAAACTTAGGTACACGCTCAGAGCATCTTCAGGCACTGGCACGGCCTTTGCCCCCCCTCTGGACAAGAGAAAGGGAGCCGCATATGCTCGATCTCCTTTTTTGCACGAGTGATCGTTCTCTCAGACAGGCAATGCAAGAGGTCTGCGCCGGGGAAGGATACCGCATGAAGGTCTGCGAGCGGGGAATGGAGGTCCTCCAAGCCCTATCAGTCCTTACGGCTGACCTCGTCATTCTAGACGGTGGGGCCCCGGGGTGTGGGAGCCCTTTTCTTGTGGAAGCGATCCACCGAGTGACGCCTGACCTCCCGGTCGTGGTCATCACCACAGGTGCCTTGGGGAGCGATGGGGATTTCCGTCGTTATGGCCTGGTCCCCCATGAAGTCAGCGTGGATGCGCCAGAGACCCTTCGGCACGTCATCCGCCACGGGCGGGAATCCGTGGTCAGGGATGGAGGCCTACAATGATACCGTTGGGGGGCACTCGTGATGACGATCGTCCGCTATGATGCCCAGGGGAAGCCGAAAAATCGATATCCCCGAGAGATTGTCTCTCCTCCGTCTCCTAGCGCTTGTTGTTCCCGGCAGATGAAGCGGACTGGGAGAATGCAGCGTGGGGAAGGGGGATGGCCGTACTTTTATAAGCGCTGTGAAGCCTGCGGATACACAGTCCGAGAATTCCTAGGATTTGCAGAGCTTGGGGAGTTGGTGCTCGGGAGAGGGCGCAGGCGCAGGGAGCATCTAAGGGGTCTCGCTTGGCGCACTTGGGTAGACCGGCTCTTTCAGGAATTGGTGCGCAAGAAAGAGAGGTCAGGGACCGAGGAGTTGTTCGGCTAAGTTTTCGATCGCAGAGCCTGCGCCGCGGGCAGAATCGAAGATCGAGCCAGGCCTCGTCACCACCTCGCTGGACTGGCTTTTTAATTGGGCCCGCAAGTCGTCCCCCTGGCCGATGACCTTCGGGTTGGCGTGCTGTGCGATCGAGATGATGGCGACCGGGGCCTCCCGGTTTGATCTGGACCGGCTGGGGGCCGGGGTCTTCCGCCCCTCACCGAGGCAATCTGATGTCATGATCGTGGCCGGGACGGTGACGGAGAAGATGGCGCCCAGGATCAAGACGCTATACGAGCAGATGCCTGAGCCGAAGTGGGTCATCGCGATGGGCGCCTGTGCTATTTCCGGGGGTCCCTTTTATTATGACGCCTACCACGTGGTCAAGGGGGTAGATTTAGTCGTTCCGGTGGACGTCTACGTTCCCGGCTGTCCCCCGCGACCGGAGGCTCTTATCTACGGTGTACTGAAGTTGCAGGAAAAGATCGAGCGGCAGACGATCGCCAAGAGGCGGGAGACGGAGCAAGGCGAAAGTTAGTGAACTCCTGTGTGAGGGGGTCTCGTAGAGCGAGATCGGCGGGTGAATCTGGCGGGATCGGACGGACCGCTACTCCGAGATCCCCTCCGCCAAGACAGTCCGGGTTTTCCGGAACGAAGCGTCCTTGTATGTGATACGATGAGGGGACAAAAAGACGCATACGATGAGAAATCGGGTGCGCTCGTAGAGGAGGACGAAGATGACCTATATCATCGCAGAGCCATGTATTGGCGTGATGGACCGAGCGTGTGTCGATGTCTGTCCCGTAGAGTGCATCTACGAGGGTGAAGATATGCTCTACATCCACCCCGAGGAGTGCATAGACTGTGGGGCATGTGAGCCCGAATGCCCCGTGACGGCGATCTTTGAGGAAAGCGCAACACCTGAGCAGTGGGTCTCTTACATCGAGAAAAACGCGCAGTTTTTCCGCGACAACCCAGGGGTTTCACCAGCTCAAGGGAAAGCGAAATAGGGATTCAGGGGGGAGTGTCGCTCTCGCAGAAGTCGTTCGCGTAATGAGGAGAGCGTGATCAACGAAGAAGCAATTCTCAACGCCTTGCGGAAGGTCAATGACCCCGAGCTTCACCGGGACCTCGTCTCGCTTGGGATGGTGAAAGAGATCCGGGTGGAGGGCGGGACCGTGGCGGTCACCGTGGAGCTGACTACCCCGGCATGCCCCATGCGCGAGCAGGTGGAGCAGGATACGAGGGCGGCGGTGGCGGCGGTACCCGGGGTGGAGGCAGTGACGGTGAATCTCACGGCCACGGTCCGCAAGCCAGCGGGCCCCCAACCGATTGCAGGGGTGAAGCACATTCTGGCCATCGGTAGTGGTAAGGGAGGGGTGGGAAAGTCGACGGTGACGGTGAATCTCGCGGTGGCATTGGCGGAGGCTGGAGCTGCAGTCGGACTTTTGGATTCGGATATTTACGGTCCGAGCATACCGTTGATGATGGGGGTGCAGGGACAACCCCAAGTGGTGGGCAAGCGGATGATCCCCCCGGTAAGCCATGGGGTCAAGTTGATGTCGCTGGGCTTTCTCTTGCCGGATCAGACAGCGCCGGTGGTGTGGCGGGGCCCAATGGTAGCCCAGGCGGTCAAGCAGATGCTGATGGAGGTGGAGTGGGGGGAGCTGGACTATCTGCTGGCGGATCTGCCGCCGGGGACGGGGGATGCCTCGCTGACGCTGGCCCAGGCGATTCCCCTGTCGGGAGCGGTAGTGGTGATGACTCCGCAGGAGGTGGCCATCCAGATTGCGACCAAAACGTTGAACATGTTTCAGACCTTGAGGGTGCCGATTTTAGGGATCATCGAGAATATGAGCTATCTCCCGTGTCCCCACTGTGGGCAGCCGGTGGAGCTGTTCGGCCACGGGGGGGGTCGAAAGGCAAGTGAGCGACTGGCAGTTCCTTTCTTGGGGGAGATTCCGCTGGACCCGGAATTGCGCCGGGGAGCCGATGTCGGGCGGCCCATTCTGATCGAGCGGCCCGACTCCCCGGTAGCGGCTGTCTTCAGGCAGGTTGCTGCCAATCTGGCGGGGCGGATCAGCGTCGAGGCGATGGGGGCATCATTCTAAAGTCGGGTAGGAGGGAATAGAGATGTTGACAATCACCGAAGCCGCAGCAGCAAAGCTGAAGGACCTGATGGCCAAAGAGGGGATCGAGGACCGGGGGCTCCGCGTCCGGGTGATGGGGGGCGGCTGCTCGGGCTACCAGTATCAACTGGTCTTTGACACGCCCCGAGAAGGAGATCAGGTCATTGAGCAGGAGGGGGTCAAGGTGGTGATCGACCCCAAGAGCGTCCTGTTTCTCGCCGGCACGGAGATCGACTTTCAGGACGGGCTGATGGGCGCGGGCTTTGCCATCAAGAACCCGAATGCCACCGGCTCCTGTGGCTGCGGGCAGTCGTTCCAGGCCTAACGATAAGGCTTGAGTGTTCCCTAAGGGTCCGAAACTGCGCCCATGCGGCCGAGTATGCGTTGACAGGGGGAAATGCAGTATAGTATAGTGATTATGTTTAGTCCACTTCTCTGGCTGCCCTCCCTGTCCGATCTCCGGATGGATAGTGCGCTCGAGCTTCACATGAAGGAGGAGGGTGTCTCCGGACGGATCTCGCTCCCATGACAGCGGGGATCTAGGGGTGGCCACCCGGGGTGATCGGTTCCGATCCGCGGCGGGGTGCAAGGTTCGTAGTGTGCAGTCCCGGGAGTGAAGGGCGGCTCAGTGGGGAACGAGCCATGCGTGAGTCAGACGTGCAAAATTCGAGACAGCCTCAAAAGGGAGCATCCATGAGCAATCCGACTGAAACGATTGAAAAATTTGTGGGCAGGGAATACAAGTGGGGGTTTGTGACCGATATCGAGCAGGATATCGCGCCACCCGGGCTTAATGAGGACATCATCCGCCTCATTTCGACAAAGAAGGAAGAGCCAGAATGGCTGCTCGAATGGCGCCTGAAGGCCTACCGGTACTGGCTCACCATCAAGGAGCCGACGTGGCATAACGTCCACTATCCGCCCATCGATTACCAGGACATCAGCTACTATGCGGCACCGAAAAAGAAGGAGCTGGAAAGCCTCGACGAGGTCGACCCCGAGCTGCTCAGGACCTACGAGAAGCTGGGCATTCCCCTTGAGGAACAAAAGCGCCTCGCGGGTGTCGCGGTGGACGCGGTCTTCGACAGCGTTTCGGTGGCGACGACGTTCAAAGAGAAGCTCGCCGACTTGGGAATTATTTTCTGCTCCTTCTCCGAGGCAGCGCAGCAGCATCCCGATTTGGTCCGGAAGTACCTCGGGTCGGTCGTGCCGTATACGGACAACTTCTTTGCGACGCTCAACTCTGCCGTGTTTACGGATGGGTCCTTCGTGTACGTTCCGAAAGGGGTCCGCTGCCCGATGGAGCTCTCCACTTATTTCCGCATCAATGCCGAGTCGACTGGCCAGTTCGAGCGCACGCTGATCGTCGCCGACGAGGGCTCCTACGTGAGCTATCTCGAGGGCTGCACCGCGCCGATGCGTGACGAGAACCAGTTGCACGCCGCGGTGGTGGAACTCGTGGCCCACGACAATGCCACGATCAAGTACTCGACCATCCAGAACTGGTACCCGGGCGACAAGGATGGCAAGGGGGGTATTTACAACTTCGTCACCAAGCGTGGCAAGTGCCTGGGTCGGAATTCTCACATTTCGTGGACGCAGGTGGAGACCGGATCGGCGATCACGTGGAAGTACCCAAGCTGCATGCTGATTGGCGACAATTCGGTGGGCGAGTTCTATTCGGTGGCCCTGACCAATAACCGCCAGCAGGCTGATACGGGCACTAAGATGGTCCACATCGGCAAGAATACGCGGAGCACGATCGTCTCCAAGGGGATCTCGGCAGGGTTTGGTCAGAACACCTACCGCGGAGGGGTGAAGATTCTCAAGAGCGCCTCGGGGGCGCGCAACTTCACGCAGTGCGACTCGCTGCTGATCGGCGACAAGTGCGGCGCCCATACCTTTCCTTACATCGAGGTGAAGAACCCGGCCGCCCAGATGGAGCACGAGGCGTCCACGTCCAAGATCGGCGAGGACCAGATTTTTTACTGCAGCCAGCGAGGCATCTCGAGGGAAGACGCGGTGAACCTGATCGTCAACGGCTTCTGCAAAGAGGTCTTCCGCGAGTTGCCGATGGAGTTCGCCGTCGAGGCGCAGAAGCTGCTCAGCGTCAGCCTTGAGGGGAGTGTCGGGTAACAAGTTGGAGCGACTCTTTATAAAGGACGGATCATGCTCGAAATCAAGAACTTGCATGCAAACGCGGGTGATCACGAAATTCTCAAGGGCGTGGACCTGAAGGTAAACCTTGGCGAGGTGCACTCCATCATGGGCCCCAACGGATCGGGCAAGAGCACGTTGGCGCAAGTCCTGGCTGGTCGCGAGACCTACGAAGTCACGGCGGGGGAAATTATCTACGACGGGATGAACCTGCTGGAGATGGCGCCGGAAGAACGCGCTTGCGAGGGGGTCTTTATGGCCTTCCAGTACCCTGTTGAGATCCCCGGGGTCGGCAGTGCGCAGTTCCTCAAGGCCGCGCTCAACGCCATTCGCAAGCACCAGGGTCTCGAAGAGCTTGACGCCATGGAGTTCCTCGCCCTGGTCAAACAAAAAATTAAGCTCCTCGGGATGGATGAGAAGCTCCTCCACCGCTCGGTCAACGAGGGCTTCTCTGGGGGCGAGAAGAAGCGCAACGAGATTTTCCAAATGGCCCTGCTGGAGCCCCGGCTTTGCGTCATGGACGAGACCGACTCCGGCCTGGACATCGATGCGCTGAAAATCGTTGCCAGCGGAGTGAATGGGCTGCGCAGTCCAGAGCGCGCCATCGTCGTTGTCACGCACTATCAGCGGCTCCTGAACTACATCATCCCCGACTACGTGCACGTCCTGGTGGACGGCCGGATCGTCAAGTCCGGTGGGAAGGAGCTGGCCCTAGAGCTTGAGGAGAGGGGCTACACCTGGGTTGAAGAGGAAGTCGGAGCTGCGACGCAAGGGGGCGGATAATCAGGGGAAATCAAAGTCGTGATCGCCGTGACACAGGAAAGGGCCCATTATCTAGAGAGCTTCGCCCGATTCGAGAAGGCCACCGCTGGCAATGGGCAGGAGTGGGTACGCCCGGTCCGTCAGGCCGCCATCACCCGCTTTGGCGAACTGGGCTTTCCCACGACCCGCGATGAAGATTGGCGATTCACGAACCTGACGCCCATGTCCCACATTCCCTTCCAACTCGCCAGGGACGCTCGCATCGAACTGCCCCCCCCAGCAATAGAGCAATTCAGGGTTCCCGGCTTGGGAGGGACCCAGCTCGTCTTCGTGAACGGCCGGTACACCCCGCCCCTTTCCTCTCCCGGATCGGCTCGCGAAGGGCTCTCCGTGCGGAGCCTCGCCGAGGCATTCAGGGATGACCGGGACGTGCTTGAGCAGCACCTGGCCCGGTACGCCGGGTATTATCAAGACGCGTTTTCTGCCCTCAATACCGCGTTCATGGAAGATGGCGCGTTCGTGCACATCCGCCGAGGGAGGGTGATTGAAGAACCTATCCGCTTGCTCTACGTGTCGACGGCGACCGCTCAGCCAATCGTCACCCACCCGCGCAACCTGATCGTCTTGGATGAAGACAGCCAGGCGGTCATAGTCGAGGACTATGTTTCCCTGGGTGCCGGGGCCTATTTCTCAAACGTCGTCACGGAAGCCGTGGTGGGTCAGAATAGTGTGCTGAGCCACTACCTGATTGAACAGGAGAGTGAGCAGGCCTTCAATATCTCGACCCTTCGAGTGGAGCAGGCACGCAGTAGCAATGTCACGTCCCATACGGTCATGCTCGGGGGCGCGCTGGTGCGGAACAATGTGCACCCGGTCTTAGCCGGGGAAGGGGGCGACTGCTTGATCAATGGTCTCTTCATGGCGAGGGGCCGGCAACACATGGACAACTTCATGAGGGTGGAACACGCCAGTCCGCATTGTGACAGCCGGCAATTCTATTACGGCATCCTCGATGGCCATTCGCACGGTATCTTCAGCGGTCGAATTATCGTCCATAAGGATGCGCAGAAGACCGACGCCAAGCAGACCAATAAGAACTTACTGCTTTCGCAAGAGGCACAGATCGATTCGAAGCCGCAGCTGGAGATTTACGCCGATGACGTGAAATGTACTCACGGGGCAACCATTGGCCAGATTGATCAGGACGCGGTATTTTACCTCCGGTCCCGGGGCATCGCAGAGGACGCAGCCCGCGCCCTGTTGCTTTTCGGATTTGCCGGTGAGAGTCTTGACCGGATGAAAGCCGAGCCGATTCGCAGCCACCTGGAGACGCAGGTCGCGCGCTGGTTGCCTCGGGGGGAACTGTTGGAGGAGACCCGATGATCATCCCCGGCAGTGCAGTGACTCCGAAGGTCCGCGGGGACCTGGCGGCGGATTTCGATGTCGGACGGGTGAGGCAGGACTTCCCGATCCTGGGCGAAAAGGTCCACGGGAAGCCTCTGGTCTATTTCGACAATGCCGCCACGAGCCAGAAGCCGCAGGTTGTGATCGATGCCGTACATCGATTTCTTTCAACGTACAATTCGAATATCCATCGCGGCGTCCATGACCTGAGCGAACGGGCGACCGAGGCCTACGAGCGAGGCCGGAAAAAAGTGCAGCGTTTCATCAACGCAGCGGAGTCCCGGGAGATCATCTTTGTTCGTGGCACGACTGAGGCGATCAACCTCGTGGCTCACAGTTACGGCCGGAAGCACATCCGGGCGGGCGACGAGATCGTCATCTCTACAATGGAACACCACTCCAACATTGTGCCGTGGCAGATCCTCTGTGAACAGACCGGAGCAGCGCTGCGCGTCGTGCCGATCAATGACGCTGGGGAGTTGCAACTCGATGGATACGAAAAACTCCTGACGCCTCGGACTCGGCTGGTTTCGATCGTCCATGTGTCGAACGCCTTAGGGACCATCAATCCGGTGCGCGAGATTATCCGCCTCGCGCACGACCGGGGAGTTCCTGTGCTGATCGATGGAGCACAGGCGGTCCCCCATCTGCGGGTGGACGTGCGCGAGATTGACTGTGACTTCTATGCCTTTTCCGGGCACAAGGTGTTCGGCCCTACGGGCATCGGTGTCCTTTACGGCAAGGCTGAACTGCTCGAGGCTATGCCCCCATACCAGGGCGGGGGTGATATGATCAAAACGGTCACCTTCGAGAGGACGCTGTACAACGATGTGCCATACAAATTCGAGGCTGGGACACCGCATGTTGCCGGCGTCATCGGCCTGGGCGCTGCGGTCGACTATGTGGGTGGAATCGGGCTAGAAAAGATAATTGCGTACGAGCATGAGTTATTGGAGTATGCGACCAACGCTCTCTCGGCTATCGCGGGTATTCGCATCATCGGAATGGCACAGGAGAAGGCGAGCCTTATCTCCTTTGTGTTAGATGGCGTGCACGCCCACGATGTGGGCACGATTCTCGACCACGAGGGAGTTGCAATTCGTGCGGGCCACCACTGCACCATGCCGTTGATGCAGCGCTTTGGCGTGCCAGCGACCGCCCGGGCGTCTCTCGCTTTCTACAACACGAAAGAAGAAATCGATGTGCTTGTCCAGGCAATCTACAAGGCCATTGAAATGTTTGGCTAATGTCTGACCTTCGCGAACTCTACCAGCAGGTCATCCTCGACCACAGTAAGAAGCCACGCAACTTCCAAAAACTGGAAAGTGCCAATCGAACGGCGCAAGGTTACAACCCGCTTTGCGGCGATGATGTTACCGTCTACCTCCAGCTCGAGGATGACGCGATTCGGAACATCAGTTTTCAGGGGTCCGGTTGCGCAATTTCGAAGGCCTCCGCCTCGATGATGACAGACAGCGTCAAGGGAAAAACCAAAGCCGACGCACAGGTCCTTTTTGAGAAATTCCATGCCTTGGTTACTCGGGAGGAAGACAGGGCAGGCGATCCCGTTGACCTTGGGAAACTGGCCGTCTTTTCCGGCGTGAGCGAATTCCCCGTTCGGGTCAAGTGTGCTACTCTGGCTTGGCACACGCTGCGCGCTGCACTTGAGGGGAAAGGGGAGACGGTTTCGACGGAGTAGGCCGGATAGGGTGCCGGCATAACGAGGCAGGAGGAGGTCTATGGACATCAGGTCGGCCAATTCACTGGTGATCGAAGCGCAGGTCAGCGAGGCCCTGCGTACCGTCTTTGATCCGGAAATTCCGGTAAACATTTACGAGCTGGGATTGATCTACGAAATAAAGGTGGCGCCGACCGGCGATGTTGAGATTCAAATGACCCTCACCTCACCCAACTGTCCAGCGGCGGCAACGTTGCCGGCGGAAGTGCGCGACAAGGTAAAGGCCATTCCCGGCGTCAACGATATCAAGGTGGACGTTGTCTTCGATCCCCCCTGGGATCCATCACGGATGTCCGAAGCGGCGAAACTCGAGTTGGGTTTCTTGTGAGCGGGCAAGCAGTCAAGGACATCACCGGTCGCGCACAAGGCGTGCGAAAGGAGGGACAGTCATCGAGGATTTCGTCGAACGGAAAGTAAACGATCTCACGATCCGCATCGACCGGTCGCTCTGCATGAGCACTTCGAACTGCATGAAAGTTGGACCGGAGCTCTTCGAATTCGACAGCGAGAACATCTGCGAATTTAAGGAAAGCGTCCCGGAGATTGAGCGGGAACGGTTGATCGACGCGTGTAGTGTCTGTCCGGTAGATGCCCTGATCGTCATCGATGAGAAGGGTAACCAACTCGTCCCGTGACTTAGTCTCTCTCTTGGTGTGACCAATCAGAAGGGACCCACCCACCATGGAATTCCGAGGGGCCATTCGCCTCCTGCATGTCACTTTTTCCGTTATGATAATGCTATCAAGGAACGATAGAGGCTCCTGGCATGTCTGAGGTGCGGAAGGTCTTGGGGACCGGAGGACATGGACGACTTTTATCGGGAATTCATTTTGGATCATTATAAGAGACCGCGCAACTTTGGAACGCTGGAGGATCCGGATTTCACCAATGAGGAGGACAACCCGCTCTGCGGGGATCGAATCCGAATCGATCTCAAGCTTTCCGACGACCATGTGACCGCTGTCCGCTTCAAGGGGGAGGGCTGCGCCATCAGTACGGCGGCAGCATCGATCCTGACCGAAAAGATTAAGGGAGCTTCTCTGGAGCGGATCAGGACCTTCAGCAAGGAAGAAATGCTCGAAGCCTTGGGCGTGCCACTCAGCCCGATTCGACTCAAGTGCGGACTGCTGGCGCTGAAGGTGCTCAAGACCGGCCTTTACGGAATGAGGCGCTGGCCTGACGAAGCAGAGTAGGATCTAGGCAGGGAGTAAGGTGGCCGAGGACGCAACGGCTGCAATGAGTCGGCTTGACCCTTACGGGTCTTTACCCCCTTGGGTCCCATCGCGGTAGGCGAGACCAGCCATTTCGGCTGCCTGCAATTGGAGGCGAGATGGGTTTGCAACAGGCCGGCGTCTACGGATGCCCTCGATCGCTGCATTAACATCCATCCCACGCTTTCCGATGAGATAGGCCGCGACCATCATGGACGAGCGGCCGATTCCGCCTTGACAATAGATGTATATTCCCCATCCGAGGCTGATGCACTGATCGATGAAGCGGATCCCGGTGGTGAGCTGTTCGGTCGTAGCGGCCTCGGTGTCGATCGTAGGCAGCCACAGGAGGCACTCAAGCGGGGGGTAACATTCAGCCTCGGCCCGCATGTCCACTGCTGCCCGGACGCCGAGGGTCCGGAGCAGGTCAATATCCCGCGGGGAAAGCGGAGCCGATCCTTGAAAGAGGTAAAGGTCGATTTGACTTAGATCCATGATCGCTCGGAAGTCTGATGTTCGCAGTCTCTTGTTTGTGAAAGGAAAGACCGTCGCATCCCCCCAGGGGCGGACGGCCTGAAAGCGGTGGCCAGGACCCTGGCCTCATACTTCTCACGTTCCGCCGAAGCCGATCGTGACCTTATTACTATCTTCAACGATGACCGGAACCTCCCGCACCCCCTTGGAAAACGTGAGCATTTCCTCCAGGGTCTTTTTGTCCTTTTTGACATCGATATAGCGAACAGAAACATTCCGATTGGCGTATTCCTCCCGGGCCGCCGAGGTAAAGGGTCAGCCGTCTTTACCGTAGATCAGGACTTCTGTCGCCATTGAAGACCTCCCATGGTGGTTCCAGTTTAGATGGTGAGAACGACCTTGCCGAACTGTCGGCGCTCCTCAAGAATCCGGTGGGCCTGAGGCGCTTCGGAAAGGGGAAGCGCCTGGTCTACCACTGGCTTGAGCTTTCCGGCCTCCACCAGCGGCAGCATGGTTAAGAGATCAACCTTGTTTCCCATGTAGGCCCCCTGGATCCGGAGCTGCCGCATGAAGAGGTACCGGATGTCCGTCTCGGCTATCGGACCGGCCGTGGCCCCACAGGTCACAAGCGTCCCACCCGAGGCCAGGATGGGGATGAGTTCCTTCCAAGTCTCGCCCCCCACATGTTCGAAAATAATGTCGATCCCTCGCCGCTCGGTAAGTTGTTTGATCTCGTTAGCAATCGTCTGTTTTTGATAGTTGATCCCGTGATCCGCCCCCAGAGCTTTTGCTTTTGCAAGCTTCTCGTCGGTGCCGGAGGCAGCAATGACGGTGGCACCGAAAAGTTTCGCTATCTGGATGGCCGCAACGCCCACGCCACTTGCGGCCCCCATGACCAAGACCGTTTGCCCGGGCTGCACGTTCCCTAATGTCACTAACATATTCCAAGAAGTGAGGAAGGTGAGCGGGAAAGCCGCGCCCTGCAGGAAGTCGAGGCCCTTGGGCAGGGGAAGGATGTTAACCTCCGGGACCGCAATCAGCTCAGCGTATCCGCCGTTGAGCCCGTATCCGCCGAAAATCTGATAGCTTGCGCAGAGATTGTCTCGACCCGCGAGGCAGCAGGCACACTGCCTGCAACACTTTCCGGGAGAGATCATCACTTTCTCTCCCACCTTGACGCGCGTGCACAGCTCGCCGACCGCTTCCACCTCGCCCGCGATATCGCAGCCGGGGATGTGGGGAAGGGGGACCTTCACTCCAGGGAGCCCTTGGCGGAGCCAAAGGTCCACATGGTTCAAGGCACAGGCCTTGATCCGCACCAGAACCTCGTTCTGAGCGATCTGGGGGTCCGGGACCTCGTCCATCCTGAGGACTTCGGGATCCCCATGCGTGTGGAAGCGAACTGCCCTCATACTCGATCTCCGACGACCGATGACCGCTCAAAAAAAAAGGTGACTGGTGGTCAGTGGGTAGTGGTTAGTGGTTTGCACCAGTCACCAATCACGAGGCACCAATAACCCTTCAGCCGTGAACCGTGAACGGTGAACTGTCAACGAAGAACGGGGGACTGCTAAAAGAATTCCGCGCCCGCCCGTCGGGGCGAGACCCGATCATACTCCGCTTTCAGGTGCTTCAGGTGTGTGTACTGCGTCTCGATCTCTTCGTGGCGAAGCGGCATTTCCCGCCACAGGGATACGATCTTGAGAGCGATCGGCCGCGCCTCTGTGATAATTCGGAGCCGCTCACGGCTCTCCGGGGAGAGGTTCGTCTTCTCGAGGAAGGCGATCAGCCCCACATCATCTCGCTTCTCGACCAATGCTTCCACGCGCTGAAGGTCGGCCCCAGAGAGCCCCTCGGGGAGAAGGGTCTTTAGTTCCTGCAGTCGATACGAAGTGTACAAAAGTTCTTTACTCTCCACAGGTCTCTCCTTCCCCTTACCCCTTGATATTGCCGATCGGTTGCAGACGCACGACTTTCTTCGAAATCCCTAGTCTTTCGACGGCGTCCACGACGGCGGAGATGTCCTTGTAAGCCATCCCGGCCTCTTCAGCCACGCCCGCAAAGGAGGCTGCCCGGACGTAGATCCCCTTATGTTCCATCCGCTGCAGGAGATCTCGGCCGTGGACCTTTTTCTTCGCGGCGGCCCGAGACATGGTCCGACCGGAGCCATGGGCGGTGGACCCGAAGCTCTCCTCCATCGCCTTGGCCGTCCCCATGAGGAGATAAGACCCGGTCTCCATAGATCCTCCGATGATCACCGGCTGGCCGATGGCTTGGTATCGCTCCGCGAGTTCTGAATGCCCCGGTGGGAAGGAGCGCGTCGCCCCCTTGCGGTGAATGATCAGCTCCTTTTCTTCGCCATTGACTCGGTATCGCTCGATCTTGGCGATGTTGTGGCATACGTCGTAAATCATCTCCAGGCCGAGATCGCGGGCGTCCCGTCTGAAGATGTCACTAAAGACCTCTCGGATACGGTGGGTAATGACCTGGCGGTTAGCGAAGGCTGAGTTTGCCGCACACACCATTGCCTTAAAGTAATCCTGGCCCTCGGGAGAGGAAAACGGTGCGCAGGCAAGCTCCCGATCTCGAACGGCGATGCCGTACCGCTTCATAGCCCGCCCGAAGATCTCCAAATAGTCGGTCCCGACCTGATGCCCGAAGCCCCGGGAGCCACAATGGAACATCACCACGACCTGAAACTCGCGGTCGACTCCCAACGCCTTGGCGAGATCCGGATCATAGACATTGCCGGGGTAGATCACCTGAATCTCGAGGTAATGGTTGCCGGACCCTAACGTCCCGAGCTGATTGATCCCTCGACTGGTGGCCTTGGCACTGACTTTGGCGGGATCGGCGCCAGGGATCCGTCCAAGGTTCTCAATCCGCTCTGCATCCTCTGGCCATCCGTAACCGCGCCGGATGACACCTTGAGCCCCTTGAACCATCACCGCTCGAAATTCGTCTTCGTTCAGCCTCAAGGGTCCCTTGGTACCAACCCCGCAAGGGATCGCATGGAAGAGTCGGTCCACCAGCTCCCGGAGCTTTGGCTTGACCTCATCCTCGGTCAGGTTGGTCCGAAGCAGACGCATCCCGCAATTGATGTCAAAGCCGATTCCACCCGGCGAGATGACCCCCGTTGCCACATCCATAGCTGCGACCCCCCCAATGGGGAAGCCATAGCCCCAATGGCCATCAGGCATGCAGATGGCGTACTTCTGGATTCCGGGCAGGCAGGCCACGTTGGTCACCTGCTCGAAGACCCCCCGATCCATTTCCTTGAAGAGATCGTCCGTGGCGTAGACACGCGCCGGAACCAGCATGCCCTCCTTGGCAGTCGGAGGAGCCTCCCAGATGCCCTCAGCGATCTTTTTAAATTCCATGGCCCTACCCCTTTAGATATCCAGGACGACCCGGGCCCTCCATCCATGCGGGGTTTGCTCCAGGGTAAACAGGTGGTACGTGACCGCCTTGACGTCTGCCCTGAGCGACATCTTCTCGTAATCGATCGAATCCCCCCACACGGCTGCGTGAAGCTCCCACTCCGGCCCTTCCCGGATGGTGATCTCGAATCGGCGGAAGAGGAGACCTTCCGAATCCTTGAGGAAAATCAGTTCTGCGAGCCAGCGGAAAAGGAGGGTCTCCAGATCTTTGCCCGTAACTACGATCTCGTGGAGCCTGGCGGGTGGAAGCCCGTCCAGTTCCACCATCACCTCGGTGAGGGCTAACGCCGATGCCTCGAAGACCTCGGGGAGTGTCTGTCCCTCCGCTTCGAAGGCCACATCGGCGATGGCGACCTCTTCGAGAAACCGATATGACATAAGAATCTCCGACCCTGACCCCGCAGCCGGATCTCGCAGCACCGCCCTCAATTTTAACTATAGGTAGCGGCGCAGAAAAAGTCAAAAAGCTTTTCGGGTAGGTCTTTTCCGCCTTTTCTGCGTGGGAACGGTTCTCAAATCGGGTCTTGGCGATGGGACCTCCGGTACCCTGTGTTCGGTCCGGTCGGTCGAGCCGGAGTTTCAGGCTCGATCAATCAGGGAGAGTGCCGATGCTGGAGTGGCAGCTGGACAGAACTGAGTTGCCTGGAGGCAGCCGTCCTGGATCGCCTTCACGGTATCGGTTGGCGGAGGTCAGAGGCGGCGCGTTGGAGTACGGTCAGGACCTCCTCTGGAGTTTCGGCCAGGGTAAAAATGGCCATCTCGTCTGGGGTGATTCGTCCCTCCTTGACTGCGGTCCCCTGGAGCCAATCGAGCAGGCCTTGCCAGTACTCCCGCCCCACCAGCACCACCGGGAAGGAGTGGATCTTGTGGGTTTGGATTAAGGTGACTGATTCGAACAGCTCGTCCAGCGTCCCGAATCCACCTGGCAGGATCACGAAGGCCACGGAGTAGCGAACAAACATGACCTTTCGAACAAAGAAGTAGCGAAAGTTGAGCAGGGTAGTGATATAGGGGTTGATTGGCTGCCCCAGAGGGAGCTGGATGTTCAATCCGATCGAGGGACCCCCCGCCTCCCGGGCCCCCTTATTCGCAGCCTCCATGATGCCCGGTCCCGCACCGGTCATGATGGCGAATCCATGTTGGACGAGGAGGTGACCAATCCCTTCTGCAACGCTATAGTACGGGTCGTGCGGGGTCGCGCGGGATGACCCGAAAATCGCCACGCCAGGGGAAATCTGAGAGAGTACATCGAACCCCTCGGCGAATTCGGTCATGATCCGGTAAACCCGATTAGTGTCGTCCTCGTGCAATTGATTATTGAGGACGAACTGATCGGTGAGGAATACCTTCTTGTTATCCATCAGGCCCTCCAAGAGAGGCCGCTATTATATCACAAACCCTCGGCAGTTTTTGCCGTTGAATCTTGAGAGGGGAAAACTGAGAGGCACACGGCTTGGTTCCCTCGCGGGCAAAGTCGAAGCCGTCGGCCCCTTGACAGGGGATGAGTGGCAGCGCCACAATATCCCGTATAACGTTCTTGATACTCTCACCCCTGCATTAATCAGGCCAATACCCCGGGGGTATCCATGGCGGTAGTCGAGGTTCGAGACCTGTTCAAGGTCTATCGTGGTGGGTTCTTTCGCCCACGGCTCAAGGTCGCCCTCCGGAAGATCGACCTCACTGTGAATGCCGGGATGATCTACGGTATCCTGGGTCCCAATGGCGCAGGCAAGACCACGCTCCTCTCTATTCTGGCCACCCTCCTGCTCCCCGACGGGGGGTCGGTCCGGGTGCTGGACCGAGACATCCGGCGCGAGGCATCGGCGATCCGACAGAGGGTCAATATGGCAAGCGGAAACGCCAACTTCCCTTGGAGCCTCACCGTCCCCGAAATCCTGACGTTTCACGCCATGCTTTACGGCCTTTCAGGTCGGAGGTGCCATAGGCGGGTGAACACGGTGATGGAAATCTGTGAACTCACGGGCTACGACACCATTCCGTACAATGAGCTCTCAACAGGACTGAAGCAACGTCTGGCCCTCGCCAAGTCGCTTGTGAATGACCCCGAGATCCTCTTTCTCGATGAGCCGACCGTAGGGCTCGACCCAGACGTTTCAGTCCGGATCCGGCAGCAGATTGCGAGCCTTCGATCCAAACGGGGGACCACTATCCTCCTTTCGACCCACTATATGCCAGAGGCGGAGCTTTTATGTGATGAGATCGCCTTCCTGCGCGACGGGGAAATCCCTGCCAAGGGTACTCCCGCTGAGCTCAAACGACATGTGAGCTTTGCCGAGGTGATCCGGGTGAGGGGTGCCGGGGCCTTCCCCCTGGCTGCGGTCCGCAGCCTCCCTGGAATCCTGGGGGTACGCGAGGATGGGGATGGGATGGAGATTCGCGTGGACGAGGGGAGTCGACGACTCGATCAAGTGATCCGGTGTCTTCACCAAGCTGGATTCGTCCTACACAATGTCGGGCTCCACGATCTCGATCTGGAGGAGGTCTTTGTTGAACTGGCCAAGTGAATGGGCAAAGGTTTGGGCGTTCGCCCGCCGGAGTTGGATTATGACCCGGCGGAATGCCTTTACGCTCTTTGAAATGACCTTTTGGCCCTGTATCGGTTTGGCTTCTATTGGTCTCCTCACTGAGTTTCTCTCCCTGACTCCTGAAACCCGGGCTTTCGTCCTGATCGGGGTGATTTCCCTGAGTGTCGTTCAGGTGTGCCAGTTGGATGTGGCCTACGCTCTCCTCTTTGACATGTGGTCAAAGAGCGTCAAGTACCAGTTCATGGCGCCAATCCACGGCGGGCACCTTGTCGGGGGGGCCTGGCTCATGGGGGTCATCCGGGGGAGTGTGGTCTTTGGGCTGATGGGCCTGTTTAGCCTTTATGCCTTCAAGTTCAGTTTCGTTGATTCCGGCCTCCTCCCTCTGGTGGTCTTCGCTGTTGGGCTCTTTCTCAACGGTGCGCTGGTGGGGATCATCACCTGTACCCTGATTCTGTCTTTTGGCCCGAGGGCAGAAGTGGCGGCCTGGTCGTTGGCCAGCATCTTGCTCCTCTTCTGCGGCATCTACTATCCGGTGGACCAACTTCCACCTCCCGTGGCAGTGGCCTCGGGCCTCATTCCCCTTACCTATTTTCTGGAGTACTTTCGGTCCTTTTACGGTTTTCCTCTGCTCTTCCCCACACCGCTGTGGAGAGGGTTTGCACTTGCCTTCCTGTACCTCGCGGGAGGTCTTGCGCTCCTCCATTGGGCCATTCAACGCGCCCGGCGGCGCGGCATTCTCCTGAAGCTTTCTGAATAGGGTATTAAAAAGGCTTTTCCTTTGGCATCCCTTTGGGAAGTTGCTAAGATGACTGGGCGATATTGTCACACTGCGGAGTGCCGCAATGGATGCGCCACCCGAGTTAATCAACGCGGTCCTCCCCGCCGTTGTCAGCATTGAAGCAACGGTCAGGCCGGACCACCCCTCCACTCAGGTCCTGGGGGCGGAACGGATGGGCACTGGGGTCATTGTGGACACGGGTGGGTATCTTCTGACCGTCAACTATGTGGTCCTGGGGGCGGCCCATCTTGGCGTCGCCGTCCCGGATGGTCGGCGTTTTCAGGGGCACGTGATGGCGCAAGACTTTGCCAGCGGCCTGGCTGTCCTCAAGATTCCGCCCCAGGATCTGCCGACGGTTCGTCTCGGTTCCTCAATGGACATCCTGCTGGGACAGCCGGTCTTTCTCCTGGCCGCCATCGGGACGATACAGCGCCGCGTGGCGGAGGGATTCATATCCTACCTCGGGGAGTTCGACACGCACTGGGAGTACATGCTGCCCAAGGCGATAGGGGTGACGATTCAGAATCCAGGTTTTGGCGGAGCGCCCCTCTTTGACCTGGCCGGACGGGTGGTAGGAATTGCCGCCTTAAACCTTTCTGAGGTAGCTCGCGCGACGGTGGCGATTCCGGTGGAGCTGTATCAGCTGAACCGCACGGAGCTTTTCGAATTTGGTCGAGTCGTGAGCCGCCCGGTACCGGCGTGGATCGGGGCGTATCTGCAACCGGTGGAGCAAGGGGTGATGGTGGTAGGGTTGATCCCGGGTGGGCCGGCCGAGGCGGCCGGGATCAAGGAGGGGGACGTTATCGTCGCCGTGGACTACTGCACCGTGGAGACCCGACGCGATTTTTATGAAGAACTTTGGAAGAAACGGGCAAACGAAAAAGTGGTCTTCAAGATCCTACGAGATGAACAGGTCATCGCGGTGGAGGTGGTAAGCGGGAGTCGCGAGGAATTTTATAAGTAGCCGGCCGCGGCAGCTTTGACTGGTGGCTAACGGTTGAATGTGTTGAAAGGGAAAGCGATGGGGCTTGCGTTGGATTTTTTGTCCTTTGGGGCGCATCCCGATGATGCCGAGATCGGGACCGGGGCTTTCCTGCTGAAAATGAAAGCGAAAGGGTATCGAACCGGGATTGTCAGCCTTACAGAAGGAGATATGGGGGCCGGCACTCGGAAACTTCGAAGGCAGGAGGCAGCCGCAGCGGCCAAACTCCTGGAGGTTGATGCCTTCGAACTCCTGGGCCTGGGGGATACGCGACTGGAAGATAACCCGAGGAACCGGAAACAGGTTGCCTCCGTTATCCGTACGTACCGTCCCAAGATCGTCCTCGCTCCCCACTATGGGGTGGAACCGGGGCGGGGGCGGGGGCATGCCGATCACATCGCGGCTGGCCATCTCGTGACCCACGCCACGAACTTTGCCCATCTGGAAAAATTTCCCGCAGGGGGGCGGCCCCATTCGGTTCAAAAGATCCTGTATTACTTTCTCATCCCCTTCGAACGTCCCTCCTTCATCGTGCCTGTGGACCGTGAACTTCCCAAGGCCCTTCGGGCCATCAACGCTCATCGCTCCCAGTTTGGCCGACCGGCCTATCGGACTGTCCCTGGCCGCCTCAAGACGCTGGCGCGCTACTTTGGCCTCCTCATCGGTTGCACATACGGCCAGGCCTTTTACACCCAGGATGTCTTTCGGATCGACGATCCTTTCCTCTTCATTCAAAGGCCGGACCAGGGAGAAGAATAGTCGACGACCGATGACCGAGTGGGGACACCACCTTCGGTTCCTCGCTCCGAGCCTCTCCGCAAGAGCCCGGCACCCTTCGGGCTCGCGGCGACCCTGAGCGGTCCGAAAACGTTCGCGCTTTCGGCAATTTTGCTGGGGACCTGCAGGTGCCGTTTCCGTGTTTCGTGTCGTTTTGTTTCAAGCTGGAGAAGGGGCATCCTGCTCGGTAGCGGGCTCCCGGCCGCCAAGGATTGGATTGGTGACGACTGAGGATGGGTTTACAGACATCGTCCAGTGGCGATCGAAACAGCCACCGATGCCACTGGATGCGCTCATTCTTCCAGAGGATACCTACCTTCTCCTGCAGGCGAAGACTGAGGAATTAGACCCGGATGCGACTCCCCTTGATCTCTGGGTGGCCTTGGAGCGTGCCCGTGGAACGGAGAAGCGCCCGCTGGGTTCAGCCATCATCGGCGATGGGAGGACGCGCGGGGTCAAATATGTTGCTCGAGTCATCATGGTCGATTTCGATGATGAGCCGATTTGCCGACAAGAGGTTGTTGTCATCGGCATGCACGGTGCGCTCAGCGAGCTGGCACAACGCGGCTGTGAGACGATCGGGGTTTTGCCTCTCCGCAGGATGCGGGGCGGTCTCTCGGAGGAGGAGTATTTGACAGCTCTTCACGAGGTGGGGACACGTCTTGGAGGGGGACCCCGGACCCTCTATCTCCTTGAACAAGACCCGGCTCCGCTTGAGGGCCCGGATGCTCAATCCATTCCGTTGTGAAGGCGGTCGCACGGGGGCAGGGTTTGAGGAGATTAGGAGGAATCCTCAGCAATTCATTGGCGGCCAGAAAGAGAAGGGAGGGATGCGATGAAACCGGAAGAGATCAAGCGCCACGTCGGAAAACGGGTGACCCTCACGGTAGCACCTGGAGCGCACGAGCAAGCCACAGTCACTGGACGTCTGGTGGGGACGCTTGATGCGGCCGATGGCTTGGTCGTCCAATTCGAGCCTGAAGGCTCGGCGCCGGGTGCGCGTCTTACGGTGCACTACCATCACATCGTACGCCTGACCTCCGCCGGTTCCTAGCGAGCCTCTTACCAAGAGTCAGCCGGCAGCAATCTGTATTGTAGTTGTCGATCACTGATTTTTGGTTCACGGTTCACCGTCCGGCGTCTAGCTTTTCGATTGTAGGTCTTGGGTGTTGGGTGTAAGAGATAAATTTTGATGTGTGCAAAGCCAAGACCTAACACCTAATACCCAAAACCTAACAACGGTCATCGGGGGATTGAGGAGGATCCGGACCATGTCCATTTATGAGAGGATCATTCGGGAATCAGCGGATGCCATTGTGGTGGCCGGGCCCGATGGGAGAATCGAGCTCTGGAACCATGGGGCCGAAAAACTGTTCGGCTTTACAGAGACTGACGCCCTTGGGCAGTCATTGGATCTTATTGTCCCTGAGAAGCAACGCGAGCGGCACTGGGCCGGTTATCATAGAGTCATGCGGACCGGCCACACCCACTACGGCGACCAGGTCCTTCGCGTACCCGCCGTCAAGAAGGACGGAGGGCGCCTCTCGATCGCCTTCACGGTCGGGATGCTCAAAGGGGCGGAGGGCCAGGTGGAAGGAATCTTTGCTATCATGCGGGACGACACCGAGGCCTTTACCACTCAGAAAGCACTTCGGGAGAGAGTCAAGGACTTGGAACTGGCCGTGGAGGGGGCCAAGACCAAGAGATGAGAGGAGGGAGGTTGTGCCGCGGGTTGGGATGGACCGTGAACGGGACCGGCATGGGGGGAGTACCGGTCGTTTTATGCAGGGTACCCCTGCCAACTCAAGATACTTTCAGACCTGTTATGAAAAGAATCGTAACCCAATAGCCAAAAATGAAGACCGGCTTAGCCCTAAGATATTTACCTAATGGCTTCATTTTTTAGCACCTCCTACGGCGCGCTCCAGATGACCTTACCGGCCTTGCCAAAGAGAGTCAGTGACGGGGAACCGGCATGCGTGGAGCCAAGGAGCACCCGAATCATCCCCTGCTTGTCGTTGAACCGCAAAACCGCCTCGTCGTTAGACGTCATGAACATTACGAGGTAAGCTTTTGGGTCCTTACCCCAAATGGTGAAGCGCGGTAGACCATCAGGCCCCAGTGATTCCCGGACTTATCCCGCACTACAAATCGTTTCGCCTCAACCACG
>CAYGBT010000012.1:0-70251 GCA_964348275.1 uncultured bacterium | reverse complement strand
CGGACCAGAAGATTGCGCGGCCGCGGCAGGTGTACACGGGGGCGGATAAGCGGGACTATGTGCGTCTGGAAAAGAGAGGTTAGGTGAGGCTATCGCGAACGTCTCGTCGCCCATAGCGGAGGTTGATGGAGGAAAGAGCCGAACCATGAAAAAGGCGTCGCCTGGGGCGTGTAAGGTCTACAGCACCGAAAAGGTGACCATTACGGTCCTAGAAGATTGGTGCAAGGGCTGCGAGATCTGCGTCGAGGTATGCAAGAAGAAGTGCCTGGTCATGAATCCCTTGGGGGTTGTGGAGGTCGTCAACCCAGAGGCCTGCAACAAGTGTCTCTTGTGCGACCTCCTCTGCCCGGATTTTGCCATCTCTATCGATTAACGCGGGGAGGAGGAGGTGCAAGGAAACGTTCGCTTGATGCAAGGCAATGAAGCGTGCGCCCACGCGGCTATTGTTGCCGGGTGTCGCTTCTTTGCCGGCTACCCGATTACTCCCTCCTCCGAGGTGGCCGAAGAATTGGCAAGGCTCCTCCCGCGGGTGGGGGGGAAATTCGTTCAGATGGAAGACGAAATTGGCGCCATGGCGGCCTGCATCGGGGGATCTATCGGCGGCTCCAAGGCGATGACGGCAACGAGCGGCCCGGGCTTCTCACTTAAGCAGGAGAATCTGGGCTTTGCGGTCTACACGGAAATTCCGTGCGTGATCGTAAATGTCATGCGGGGGGGGCCGAGCACCGGGCTCCCCACCTCCCCTGCCCAGGGGGATGTCATGCAGGCTCGATGGGGGACCCACGGTGACCACCCGATGATTGCCCTGGCCCCCGCCTCGGTGCGAGAGATTTATGACCTCACCATCCGGGCCTTCAATCTGTCGGAGCTCTGCCGCACTCCCGTAATTCTGCTCTTCGACGAGGTCATCGGACACATGCGGGAGAAGGTGGAAGTTCCCGATCGTTCGCAGTTCAACATTGTCGATCGCAAGAGGCCAACCGCCTCACCTGAAACATATCGCCCGTACAAGGCAGACGAGGACGACGTCCCGCCGTTCATTCGCTTCGGCGAGGGGTACCGCTACCATATCACCGGATTGGCCCATGACGAGCGTGGATTCCCAACCCAGAATCCTCGGATCGTCGAGGCAAAGCAACGACGGCTCCACCGGAAGATTGAGCAGCGTCGGGAGGAGATCGTGGCCCATGAGGCCTTCCTCCTCGACGACGCGGAGGTGGCCGTCTTTGCGTACGGCGTTACGGCCCGCTCTGCCAGGGCGGCCATTAAGACGGCCAGGAGCGAAGGCATCCGGGTCGGGCTCTTTAGGCCAATCTCTTTGTGGCCTTTCCCGGATCGAGAGCTCGAGAAGCTGGCCCGAGAGGTGAAGGCCATCGTTGTTGCCGAGATGAATCTCGGTCAAATGATCTACGAGGTGGACCGGGTGGTCCACGGCAAGACGCGGATTGTTGCGTATCAGAAGGCGAGTGGGGAGCCCATTCATCCCGAGGAGATCCTTGCCGCCGTACGGGGGGTAGTCTGATGTTCGATTACGAGCAGTATTTCCGAACGGAGATGATGCCCCACATTTGGTGCAAGGGGTGTGGGAACGGCATCATCCTGAAGGCGCTTCTCCGCGCGATCCATCGATTGGAGCTTTCGAAGGATCGGATGGCGATGGTCTCGGGGATCGGCTGTTCCAGCCGACTGACGGGCTACGTGGATTGCAACACCCTCCATACTACCCATGGCCGGCCGTTAGCCTTTGCCACCGGCTTGAAGCTTGCCAGGCCGGATCTCACCGTTATCGTCATCACGGGAGATGGGGATGGCCTCGCCATCGGCGGGAATCATCTGATTCACGCGGCGCGGAGGAATATCGACGTCACGTGCCTCCTCTTTAACAACCAGACCTACGGGATGACCGGGGGACAAGTGGCGCCGACCACTCCCGAGGAGCTTTTCTCCACTACGACTCCGTACGGAAACGTCGAGCCCCACTTCGACGCCTGTCGTCTTGTGCAAGGCGCAGGTGGAACCTTTGTGGCGAGGGGATCGGCGTTCAGGACCATCCCCTTGGAGAAATTGATCGTCGAGGGAATCCAGCATAAGGGATTCTCCTTTATCGAGGTCCTGACTACCTGCCCGGAGATTCACGGGCGGCGGAACAGGCTGGGGACACCCGCGGAGATGCTCCAGGCCCTGAGCAAGACGACTCTGCCGACTGGTGTCCTCCACAAGACCGAGGCACCTGAGTATACGGAAGTCTGCGAGGCGATCATCGTCAAAGCCCAAGGGCGCACGCAGTGAATGGTGACTGGTGATTGGTGTTTGGTGAGTAAGATTAGCCAGTAACCACCAGCCACCAATAACTACCCGTAGGGGATCATCGATGCGGTATGAAATTCGACTGAGCGGGGAGGGGGGCCAGGGGATTATTTTGGCCGGGATCATCCTCGCGGAGGCGGCCATCCAAGATGGCAGGAATGCTATCCAGACTCAGGTTTACGGTCCGGAGTCCCGAGGAGGGGCCACGAAGGCAGAGGTCATCATCAGCGATGAGGAGATCGATTATCCCAAGGCCGGGCGGATCGACCTCCTTCTGGCTCTGACCCAGCAAGCGTGCGACAAGTACTGGGGAGATCTGAAGGAAACTGGCATCCTCATCTCGGACTCCACAGAGGTCGTTGCGCCTCCCTCTGGCGGTTTCGCGGCGTTTCGCCTTCCCATCCTCGAAACCGCCCGGGAAAAGGTGGGAAGAGTGGTCGTGGCCAACATCGTTGCCTTGGGGACGGTCACTGCTCTCTCGGGGGTCATCTCCAGGGAAGCCATAGAGAAGGCGGTCTTGGCCCGGGTCCCGAAAGGGACCGAAGAGCTAAATCTGAGGGCTCTCGCGTCGGGCTTCGAACTGGCCGCCGCTGTGAGAGGGATAGGGGTGTCGGGTGTTAGGTGATCCGCACGCCACGTTGGGTTTTGGGTTCTAGGTGGTGGGTGATGCGCTTTAACCGCTGACCGGAAACCTCCTAATTAAGGTCTCAGACCCAAGACCCAAAGCCTAACACCAAACACCTAACACGTTGGTCATCGGACGTCGCCTTATAAACTATGAATCCTGAACTACTGCGAACTGTGAACCGTGAACGCGGGTGAGGAGACCGACAATGAGCAGGCCAAAGATTAGCATCGTCGGCGCTGGGGCCGTTGGCGCGACCGCGGCCCACTGGGCAGCGGCGAAGGAGCTCGGAGACATCGTCCTCACGGATATCATCGAAGGCTTGCCCCAGGGGAAGGCGTTGGACCTGTGGGAGGCAGGGCCGGTGGAGGGCTTCGATAACCGGATCGTGGGGACGAACGGCTATGAGGAGACGGTCGATTCTGATGTGGTAGTGATCACGGCGGGCATTGCCAGGAAGCCGGGGATGAGCCGGGAGGATCTTCTGGCGACCAACAAACGCATCATGGAGCAAGTTGTCGGCGAGGTCGTAAAGCGATCACCAAACGCCTTCCTCATCGTGGTGAGCAATCCATTGGACACCATGGCCTATCTGGCAAAGCACCTGAGTGGCTTTCCAAAAAACCGCGTGATCGGGCAGGCCGGAGTCTTGGACTCGTCCCGCTTCCGCGCCTTCGTGGCGGAGGCACTGCAGGTCTCCGTAGAGGACACCCAAGCCCTCGTCCTGGGGGGACATGGGGATGAGATGGTGCCGCTCACGCAGTACTGTACTGTCTCTGGGATCCCCGTGACCCAGCTCCTGCCCAAGGAGAAGGTCGAAAAAATCGTGGAGCGGACCCGGAAGGCGGGGGGCGAGATCGTGGCCCTGCTCAAGACGGGAAGCGCCTTTTACTCTACGGGGGCGGCGGTGATCCAGATGGTGGAGGCGATCCTGAAAGATAAGAAACGGGTCCTCTCCTGTTCTGCCTACCTCGAAGGGGAATACGGTCTTCGCGATATCTATTTCGGCGTTCCCGTGAAGCTGGGTGGTGCAGGGATCGAGAAGATCGTCGAGGTCGAATTGAGCAAGGAGGAGCAGGCGGCCGTAAAGCGCTCGGCCGAGGCGGTAAAAAAAAGCATCGCCGGCTTAGGCCTTTAAGCAAGGGGATTGTAGAATGATAGAAGAGAAGCCACCAGCGGAGGGTCAACATTGGACTGCTCCACAGTTTATTGACTCGAAGATAACAGAACCCCCAGTGGGAGCTTGGATTGACAAGGACGCCGTTTGCCGAGACTGCATGAAGTCGACAGAAGAGATCACGATGAGGAGGGGTTTCATAGACCCTATATTCGCTAAGGAAGCTGAGGCAAAGGAATTCATCTGTGCTCGGTGTGGCAAGAAAATTCCCACCGGGTCCTAGCCCGGCGCACCCCATTACCATTTCCTCAAAGGCCGTGACTCGAGAAAAAAGCTGTGTAGAGCCCGATTGCCGAGTGATTTAGTAAGCAGATCATCGGGGCAAGCCCATCCTCGTGGGACATTGTCGCCCCACAATCATCTTTTTAAAATATCAACAATTACACAGGCCAAGCTTCATCGCAGGGGCGGGCCGGTCCCAGATCCGAGCGCCCTGTTTAGTGTCCGGAGACGAGGCGAGCCCACCTTCCTCTGCGAATTCAACTGGTTAACGTCTTCTGAAAAACGCTCCCGCCTGGCATCATCGTTGCTCCACGATATCCATGAATTAATGTGATTTCGATTATGATGGTTCCAGGTCCTCATAGGAGGGCCTGAGACAATCTTCTGCGATTGGGCCCCGCTTTTTGCCTCGGGCAACCGTCGGGACCGGCCGACCTATCCCCCTGATGCGAAGGAGGTGAGGAGGTTGCCAGCAAGATAGTGTTTCTGGCGGTGCTATCTCTGTCACCGTATTCCCTGATGTGGCTCATGGACGATGGCAGACCTCCGCGATCGGTTTTTCGATCATGCGGCAGAGTTTGCATGATGCAACGCTCTTCGTGAATCGTTCAGGGTTCATAGTTCGGTTGGCTAAAATTTCGAATTTCGAAATGGTACGATCATCGGTGGTCGGTCGCCGGTCTTCGGACAGAGTAGCGTGGAGGAAA
This sequence comes from uncultured bacterium, assembly GCA_964348275.1. GTDB lineage: Bacteria > Methylomirabilota > Methylomirabilia > Methylomirabilales > CSP1-5 > CSP1-5. The sequence goes on along the minus strand of CAYGBT010000012.1, from coordinate 65,213 downwards.
ACATGGCGAGGCCAAAAATCAGCATCATCGGCGCAGGGGCTGTGGGCGCAACCGCAGCTCACTGGGCCGCGGCCAAGGAGCTCGGCGATATCGTTCTCGTAGACATCATCGAAGGCTTACCTCAGGGGAAGGCCTTGGACCTGTGGGAGGCAGGACCAATTGAGGGTTTTGACAACCGGATTGTAGGGACAAACGACTACGAGGAGACCGTCGATTCCCATGTGGTGGTGATTGCCGCGGGTATTGCGAGAAAGCCGGGAATGAGTCGGGAGGACCTCCTGGCCACGAACAAAGCCATTGTGGGACAAGTGGTCGGCGAGGTGATGAAGCGTGCACCGCACGCTTTCCTCATCGTGGTGACCAATCCGTTGGACACCATGACCTATCTGGCAAAGCACGTGAGCGGCTTTCCAAAAGGCCGCGTGATCGGGCAGGCTGGGATTCTCGACTCCTCCCGCTTCCGCACCTTTGTGGCGGAGGCACTGCAGGTTTCCGTGGAGGACACCCAGGCAATCGTCCTGGGGGGACATGGGGATTCAATGGTGCCGTTACCGCATTATTGCACCGTTGCCGGTATCCCTGTGACACAGCTTTTGTCCAGGGAGCAGATAGACAAGATCGTAGAGCGGACGCGGAAGGCGGGCGGCGAGATCGTGGCTCTGCTCAAGACAGGAAGCGCGTATTACTCGCCGGGGGCGGCAGTGGTCGAAATGGTGGAGGCGATCCTGAAAGACAAAAAGCGGGTTCTCTCCTGTTCTGCCTACCTCGAAGGGGAATACGGCCTCCGCGACATGTATTTCGGCGTCCCCGTGAAGCTGGGAGGGGCAGGGATCGAGACAGTGATCGAGGTTGAGTTGACCGAGGAGGAAAAGGCGGCCGTAAAGCGCTCGGCCGAGGCCGTGAGAACAAGCATTGCCAGCCTTGGCCTTTAGGGAATGATGACGGACGGCGCCATCCGGTGGGGAGCGAAGGCGCCGTGGGGAGGTGCGTGATGCCGCGCAGGGTGTGGCTTTTGGAAGAGGCGCTCGAATATCGGAAGCGGCACCAAGGAGTCATCGGCATCGAGAGCCGGGTTCCCGTCAGGGACCGCTGGGCGTTGAGCCTGGTCTACACCCCGGGGGTAGCCGCCCCGTGCTTGGAGATCGCTAAGGATCCTTCGCTCTCGTACGTGTACACCGGGCGAGGGAGAACGGTGGGAATTGTCACCGACGGGTCTGCCGTGTACCAACATGGAAAGGTGGGGCCTTTTGCTGTCTTGCCTGTCATGGAGGGCAAGGCGGTCATCCTGAAGACCTTCGCTGGGATTGAGGGGATTCCCGTCTGCTTGAAAGATCAGGACCTGGAAGGGATGGTGAAGACCCTCACGTTGTTGACTCCGAGCTTCGGCGCCTTCTGCATTGAAGATATCACTTCCCCCCTCTGTTTTGCGCTGGAGGAGCGCCTCGAGAAAGCGACAGACCTTCCCGTACTTTTGAATCATGCCCACGGTGCGGGTGTTGTGGTCTTGGCCGCCCTTCGAAACGCATTGAAGGTCGTCGGAAAGCGCTTAGAGGAGTCCTCTATCGTCCTCGCGGGAGCGGGCGCGGCCGGGATCGGCGTGGCGCGGCTCTTGATCACAGCGGGGGCGAAGCGGCTCGTCGTTTGCGATCAGGCCGGGGCCCTCTACGAGGGGAGGGCTGAGCGGATGAACGAGGTCAAAGGCGAGATCGCCAGAAGGACGAACCCGGAAGGCAAGAAGGGCGGGCTCGCTGAGCTGGTGAAGGGGGCCGATGTCTTTATCGGCCTCGCTGGGGGGAGTCTTGCGACGGCTGACATGATCCGCGCTATGGCAAAAGACCCCATCGTCTTTGCGATGGCTGTGCCGGAGTCGGAGATTCTGCCCGAGGATGCCAAAGGCGCCGGGGCCAGGGTGGTGGCGACCTCGCTGACCGACGGCCCAACCCAGCTCGACATCGCCTTGGTCTTTCCGGGGATCTTGAAGGGGCTGCTGGAGGCCCAGGCGAAGACGGTGACGCAGGGGATGCTCCTGGAGGCGGCGGATGCGCTGGCCAGTCTAGTCCCCGAAGAAGACCTGCAACCTGATCTCATCCTCCCAGGGATCTTTGAGGTGCAGATTGCGCCGACCCTGGCGGCGGCGACCGTCAAGGCTGCAATACAGGAAGGGGTCGCCGGGCGGAGGGAGGATCCCAAGGAGGTGGCCGATCGGCTCTTCCGGTATCTCTACCTCGGGGATTCCGCGCTCGTGCCCCCTTGTGAGCAGAAACACCTTTCTCGTGATGAGGAAGCCCTGCACTTGCACGGACGGTACCAGGGCAAGCTTGAGGTGAAGCCGAAGGTCCCGATCCGGGACAAGAAGATCCTCGGGTTGCTCTATCTCCCACCCGGGGTGGCCAAACCGGTCGAAGAGATCCTGGCGAATCCCGAGCGGGTCTTCAATCTCACGGTGAAGAGGAATCTGGTCGCGGTGGTCTCGGACGGCACGGCCGTCTTAGGCTTAGGAGATATCGGACCCCTCGGGGCCATGCCGGTCATGGAGGGGAAGTCGGTCCTCTTTAAGACGTTCGGCGGGGTGGAGGCTTTCCCGATCTGTGTCGGGTCCAAGGACCCGGATGAAATCGTCGAGGTAGTCAAGGCGATCTCTCCGCTCTTCGGCGGGATCAATCTCGAGGATATCTCTGCTCCCCGCTGTTTCGAAATTGAAGAGCGGCTCATGAGAGAACTGGACATCCCGATCTTCCACGACGATCAACATGGGACCGCGGTAGTGACGTTGGGCGGTTTGATGAATGCCCTGAAGCTCACCGGTCGTCGTTCTGAGGACGCGGTGGTGGTCATCAACGGTGCCGGAGCCAGCGGGATCGCCGTGGCCAAGATATTGCTCGCGATGGGGGTCAAAGACCTGATCCTCTGCGATACGAGGGGGGTGATCTATGAGGGACGCGTTGAAGGGATGAACCCGGCCAAGGAAGAGATGGCCAAGATTACCAATCCTCGTAGGGTCAAAGGGGCCTTGGCCGAGGCAATGAAGGGAGCCGATGTTTTCATCGGCCTTTCAGTCGAAAAGGCGGTCAATCAAGAAATGGTCCGCTCCATGGCAAAGGATCCCATCGTCATTGCCATGGCCAACCCCATCCCCGAGATTTATCCGGATGAGGCCAGGGCCGCTGGTGCCGCCATTGTCGCGACCGGCCGCTCGGACTTTCCCAATCAGGTCAACAACTCCCTCGGCTTTCCCGGCATCTTCCGGGGTGCGCTGGATGTGAGCGCACGGGAGATCAACGAGGAGATGAAGATCGCAGCCGGCCGGGCCATTGCGGCCATCATCAGGGACAAGGAGCTCAATCGAGATTACATTATTCCCGACATGATGGACTTCCGCGTGCCGGTGGCGGTGGCGACGGCGGTGGGGAGGGCTGCCGTCGCGACAGGCGTGGCTCGACACCCCCTGAGTGCTGACGAGATTGAGGCACGGGCCCGCCGGATGATCTACGAGGGACGACCCTGCTGAAGAGGAAGCAACGAGAAGAGGAGGCGGCGGCGCCGGTTCCAGGAGCCATACAGATATGGTTCGAATCATCTAATTAGGTGACCGCCGTCATTGTTGCAAAGCACCCTTTTGGGTGAACAATACTTACAGTCTGCATCTTAGCACCAAACCGTATAGGTGCTAAAAGGGGGGATGTGCGGGTTCTGTATCGATAGCTTTAGAACTCTTCAGCACTCTCCTTTGGTGAATTTCTCTCTGGACAGGAGGTACCGAATGTCGACTAAACGTTTCGGATGGGTAATGGTCACACTGGTCCTTTGGGTGGGCCTGGTCGGGGTGGCCCACGGCGCCAAGCGCTTGAAGTGGGGCTCCACGAGCGTGCGTTCCGGACTCTACGCCAACACCGTGGCCATGGCGGGGGCGGTCAATCGCGCGTACCCCGGAGATATCCAGATTACAGTGGTGGAGACGGGGGGCTACGTCGAGAACCTGGTTCGGCTGCAAAGGGGGACCGTTCACATGGGGCCCGCAGACGCGGGGGCTGGCTACGCCAGTTACAAGGGCATTCTCGATTTCAAGGGAAGGCCCAACAAGGACCTGAGGGCCCTCTGGGGCGGGTACATCACACCCATTCATATCCTCACCACCAAGAAGAGCGGTGTGACAACCCTGAAAGGCCTCCGTGGGCTCCCGTACGCGATGAACCCCGGGACGACCTCCGGGCGGTTGATCGAGTTCTTCTTCAAGGCCCTCGACATCCAGCCCAAGTACAAGTTGATGGGGCTAGGGGCGAGCCCGGACGCTATGAAGTCGGGCGTCGTCAGGGGATGGTTCAAAGCGGGCTTCAAAGACGCGGCCGTCCTCGACGTCGAGTCAGCCATGGACATCAACATCATTCCCGTCACCGAGGCCGACATCGCGAGGATGAACGAAAAATTCCCCGGCCAGGGGAAGAGCCTGACCATTCCGGCGGGGCTGTTCAGGGCGGTCAAGAAAGACCAGCGCAGCTTTGCCTACGTCATCACCGACTTCGTGCGGAAGGATGTCCCGGACGATGTGGTCTACAAGATCGTGGAGGCGGTCTGGAAAGACCGAAAGAAAATTGTGGGACCCCTCAAGACTCTGCAGGCCGGCAAGTTTGACGACTTGTTCGGCAACGCGGTGACGCACAAGCTTCAGGTTCCTTTCCATCGGGGTGCGGTGCGCTTTTATGAAGAGGTGCTCAAGGTAAAGGTCCCGGCCGAACTCCGCCCGCCGGAGATGTGAGGCGGCGCGGGTAGAGAGTGCTGCCCTGCGAAGGGAAAAAATCCCTCAGGGGTCTGGTTGTACAATGACCCTGAGGTGCGAGAAGGAGGGAATGTCTCATGCGCAATCGGGTAAGCAGCTATGGGATCTGTGTCCTGATGCTGGTGACCTTTGCCCTGGGCCTCATGGTGACGTCGGCGGTCGCCGGGAAAGGCGCCGCGTTGGTCGTGGATCCGAGCAAGGGGAAGCCAAAGACCGTCATCACCATCAGCGGCTCGGGCTTTAAACCCGGCGAGGTGGTGGACGTTACCCTTGAGACGGGACCCGGGATCATACACGGTCTCGGCACACGGAAAGTTGATGCGATTGTGGCCGATAAGTCCGGCGCTTTCAGCGTGAAGTCTGCCATTCCTGCGGTCGCGCCAGTCGGCGAGTTTACGATTGAGGCGGCAGGCGACAAGGGAACCGTGGCCACGCATCCGCTGGTCGTGACAAAGTAACAGTCGCTGAGAATCCACACCACCGGAGGGGGGGATCCGATCCGTCTCCGGCCGGCGAAGAGGGGAGCGGTGCGGGAGCTTACAGGATTCTGGAAAGCCGTCGCCGGGGTTCTCACGGCTGTATGGAGCATCTTCCTCCTCTACACGGCCCTCACCGTTGCCTGGCATCCCGTCCTCCAGGGGTCCATCTCGTTAGCCATCGGGTTGGTTCTCGTCTTTGTGGCCTATCCCGCTGACTCCAGAATTGCGACCAGCCCCCCTGCGTCGCGTGCCGTCCGTTTGCTGTTGGGCACCCGCCATGCACCCGGCCTGGTGGACCTCCTCCTGGCTGGGATCAGCCTTGTCCCTTGCGTGTATCTCATGTTTCAGTGGGAAGCCTTGGTCCGGATGCCAGGGTTTTATGAGACGTTCCACATCGTCCTGAGCATCCTCCTGGCCGTCTGTCTCCTCGAGGGGACGCGCCGGGCGCTCGGGTTGGTCATCCCCCTGCTGGTCCTCGCCTTCATAGTCTACGGCTATGTGGGTCCCTGGATTCCGGGCCGGTTCGGCCACGCCGGGTTTGGCGTCGAGGAAATCTTCTACCAGTTCTATCTGATGACCGAGGGGATCTGGGGCCTCCTGACCGACTTGACGAGCCGGCTGATTGCGCTGTTCGTCATCTTCGGGCCGGTCCTCTTTGCCACCGGGGTGGGAAAGACCTTCATGGACCTGGCCAAGGTGTCCGGAGGCCGCCTGCGGGGGGGAGCGGGGCACATTGCCGTCATCTCCAGCGCTTTCTTCGGCATGCTTTCGGGCTCCTCCGTGGCCAACGTGGCGACGACCGGGGCCTTCACCATCCCCACCATGAGGCGTCTTGGTTTCCCCAGAGAGATGGCAGGGGCGGTGGAAGCCTCAGCCTCTTCAGGCGGACAGATCATGCCGCCGATCATGGGGGCGGGGGCTTTCGTGATGGCCGAGATGCTGGGGATCCCTTACGTCAAGGTGATGATCGCGGGGATCATCCCGGCGCTGGTCTACTTCGTCGGGATCATGGCGGGGGTCTGGGTGGAAGCAGGCAGGCGGGGGATCGGGAAAATGGCGCCCGATCAGATCCCCCCGTTGCGGGAGGTCTTCGCTCCCCGCCAGATGCTCGTCTTCGTGATCCCGGTGGGTCTGCTGCTCTACTTCCTTTACCGGCTCTATCCTGCCCAGTACGCCGCCGGCTGGGCCATCGTCGCCGCCATGGCTGTTTTCCTCCTCCTCGGTCGCTGGAGCCCGAAAGAGATCTGGGAGCGGGCCAAGGTCATTGGCGACGGCTATTATACGGCGGTGCTCACGGCGCTGGCCTGGCTCATGGTCATGATGAGCTGTGTCCAGATGGCCGTGACCATGATCTCTCTGACGGGCTTCGGGGTGAAGGTGTCCGAGCTCATCATCGCGCTGGCCGGGACGAGCATCGCCCTGGCGCTGGTGGCCACGATGATCTGCGCCATCCTGCTAGGGATGGGGATGACCACGACGGCCGCCTACGTCATCGCGGCGGCGGTCCTGGCGCCGGCCCTCGCCGGGCTGGGTATGCCGGTGCTGGCTGGTCATCTCTTCATTTTCTACTTCGCGATCAAGTCGGGGCTCACGCCGCCCGTGTGCATCGCGGTGTTCACGGCATCGGCCATCTCCGGCGGTAGCTGGCTCCGCACGGCTTGGGAGGCCATCCGGCTGGGCATCGGCGGATATATCATTCCCTTTTATTTCCTTGCCAATCCGGCCCTCCTATTTCAGGGGAGCGCGACGGAAATCCTCTGGGTCGCCGCCAGCGCCGTGGTGGCGATGTTCGCCATTGAGGCGGGCATGATGGGCTTCCTCCGAAAGCCGGCAACCCCCTTGGAGCGAGTACTATACGTCGCGGGGGGCCTATTGTTACTCTATCCCGATCCCCTCACGGATGCCCTTGGCCTCGCCCTTGTGGGGCTCGGGTATCTGAGCGAGAGACTCGAGTTTCACCCTCCGATCTTCGGGAAGAGGCCGCTTCCGTTTACAGGCGCTGATTGACCCCCTCTCGGGCATTGAGCAGGCGCTGCCCAGACGCTCGAAGACGATCAAGACGCCCTCTCTTTGCTGAACTCTCATCTTTTTTAAAAAGAAAGATTATCTGCAGGCCGATATCTGGCTGGATTAGGTAGCGAAGCTCGCCGGGGCAAACCCATCCTCTTGGGACATGAACGCCCTACAAGTAATTCTTTGGGACACCGGTACTTACGAAATGCCAATGACTTCTCTAGGGCGCTCAGGTCCCAATGTTGTAAACATCTTCTGCCACTCTGTCAGGAGATGCGTAGTTTTCCCGCTGAAAATCCAACACCTTACGTGTCACGGAGGAATCCTTTTCGCGTGGCACTCTCCTTGCTTTTGCAAAGCAACGTAGATTTTTGTTTTTCACCCCCGCAGGGTTAACCGAAGTCCACCGAGGCCGTGAGATGAATGGGGTCGCGTGCGACACGACGACCTCCCCGTTTCTCACCTGCACCTCACTCTTTCCGACATGGCAGAAACTGAGAGGGCGATCGATCTTATCCCTTGGAAAAACCAGGAAGGAAGGAAGAATATTGGAAATCTTGTGAAGAAAATCACAAGTCGCAAGGCATCAGAAGGGAGAAGGGGGGGCTGATGGGTGCCGGCCCGTACGCCGGTATGTGCCTGGCAGAATTCAGCGCCGAGCTGTTGAAGGCGAGCCGGCTTCCGGTGGGGTCTGCGTCTCCACGTTGGTCGTGCAACCCGAGGATGTCGCGTTGAAGGATCCGGACTCGAGCGGGATCGAATTCCGCGTGGCGGAGACGTTCCTCGAGGACGTTGGCCGGGGCCTGGCCCGTCTTGATGCGGAGGATCTGAAACGTCTCGGCGCAGTCCCGGGGGACTGCCTCCTCATCGCAGGCCGGCGTGCCACGGTGGGGCGGGCCGCCCAGGTACCGCTCAGCCACTGCGGACAGCGACTGATCCTGGTGGACGGGACCGTGCGGGATAACGCACAGATCGGTGTGGACGAGTGGGTGACGGTTCGCAAGGTCCCCTTCATGGCGGCAGAGTCGATACTCTTGGCCCCGGTTCAGGCGCACTTGCCTATCCCCACCGAGGCAGAGATCCCACACCTCCGCCAGCTCCTCTCCGGGATCCCGGTCGTCCTCGGTGACCGTCTCCAGGTCACCTTCATGGGGGGGAGGCCCCGCTCCTTCACGGTCGAGGGCGCGGTGCCGCGGGGGGCGCTGCTGATCTCGGCAGACACCGCTATCGCCTTTAAGGTCCCTGAGGTTTCGGCGGAGAAGGCCTACCGTGTCTCGTACGACGACATCGGGGGCTTGATGATTTGGGGCCTCCAGCCCGGCCCCATGCTCTTCAAGGACAACCCTGACTTCGTCTGGGGGCTCATTGCCAGTACCTGGTACGGGAATATCCTCGGGTTGCTCATCGTCCTGGCATTTGCGCCTCTGTTCGCGGCGGTGCTCCGGACCCCCTTCCCCATCTTGATGCCGTTGCTCATCTTCATCTGCTCCATCGGCGCCTACGCCGTGAACAACCGCATGATCGATATCTGGTACATGATGATCTTCGGGGTGATCGGCTGGGCGTTCAAGAAGCTTGACTACAATATGGCTCCCATGCTGCTCGCCCTGGTGCTGGGCGACATGGCGGAATCGGCGATGCGTCAGAGCTTGATCATGTCCGAGGGATCGCCGTTGATCTTCCTGCGACCGCCGATTTGCCTCCCGTTGGTCATGGGGGCGTTCCTGATCTTCTTTTGGCCCGCCGTCAAGGAGGTGCGCGCACGGATTCGATCCCGGAAGGAGCTGCGGCCGCCGGAGAAGCCGCGGGAGCCCTGATCCAGATTGCGAGAGCCGTGAGGGCACGCCCAATTCAGTCTGTTCGCGATTGTTTCTCTCCATCCGGGAGGGGACACCGCATTTTTTCCCATTGGGGCCTTGATGCGAGTATACTGAAATGAAGGAGGTCATGGCGTATGACCTCGGAATTCCTGGCTCGTGTGATACCATCTCAGAAACCAAGAACCATGGCTCGCCCGACTTCATTTCCTTTACGCCTGTCCATTTTCCCGTGACTTTGATAGAAAGAGACGAATTCTCCTTGCAGCTGCCCCCCATTTCTTGCGTGCGGGGACCCCTGAGGGGTCCGTTTGGCTTTGCGGCTGTGGGCCTGAATCTGGCGCTGGCCTTGGCAGGCTGTATCGGATAAGGAAGGATGATGCCGTACTTGTGGTTGTGGGTGGTCTTCGGTGTCGTGGTGGTGGTGATGCTCATCATCGACCTCGCCGTGTTTCACCGGAGACCGCATGTGATGTCCCTCCGCGAGGCCCTCGCCTGGTGCGCCGTCTGGGTTTCCCTGGCCGCGCTCTTTTGCGCCGCCGTGTTCGCCACGCAGGGATCGATTAAGGGTCTGGAGTTTGTCACCGGCTACATCATCGAGTGGTCCCTGAGCGTGGACAATCTCTTCGTGTTCCTCGTGATCTTCTCCTACTTCGCCGTCCCGCGGGCCTTTCAACACCGGGTGCTCTTCTGGGGAATCATGGGGGCGGTGATCATGCGGGGCATCTTCATCGCCGTCGGGGTAGGCCTGTTGGCGTGGTTCCATTGGATGATCTATGTCTTCGGGGCCTTTCTGGTTTTCACGGGGATCAAGATCCTGCGCCAGGGCGAGATCGAGGTCGAACCCGAGAGGAACCCGCTTCTCCGTCTCTTCGGCCGCATGATGCCGGTCGACCCATCCTATCATGAGCAGTACTTCACCGTGCGGCGGGAGGGACGGCTGGTGGCAACAGCTCTCGTGCCGGTCCTGATTGTGATCGAGACGACCGACGTCATGTTCGCCGTGGACTCGGTGCCTGCCATCCTCGCCATCACCCGCGATCCCTTCATCGTGTACACCTCCAACGTGTTTGCCATCCTCGGCTTGCGCGCCCTGTTCTTCGTGCTGTCGGGGATCATGGGACTTTTCCGGTACCTCAAGGTCGGGCTCTGCTTCGTCCTCATGTTCGTGGGGGTCAAGATGCTGATCTCTGAGTTCTATAAGATCCCCATTACGGTGTCGCTGGCCGTGGTGGTCTCCATCCTGGCGACCTCGGTCCTGGCTTCCCTCGTCCTCCGTCCCTCTGAAGAAGCCGCCGCCGGACAGAGCGGCACGGGCCTCGCGGGCCCCGCCAAGTCGGGGCGGGGCGGCGGACAGGAAGGAGGGACAGAGGGCACGCCTGGCAACTCGGCCGAACCGTTTAAGCATTGAGGGAAGGCATGCGTATCCTGGTGACCGGCGGAAACGGCAGCGTGGGGCGCGAGCTGGTCCCGGCCCTTTTGGCACGCGGCCACCACGTCGTGGTCCTGGACAAGGAACTGGGAGCGTTACACGCCTTGTCTCACCCCCGGCTGAAGATGGTCTCGGGGGCGATCCAAGACGCGGTCGTGGTGGCGGAGGTTGTGCGCGGGGCTGAGGCAATCATCCACCTCGCGTGGTCTTTTTCGGATGATGTGCAGGTCCTGCTGGAAGAAGATCTGCGGGGGCATCTCCTCCTGCTGGGTGCGGCGCGAGCGCAGGGGGTACGGCACTTTCTGTACGCGAGTACGGCCGTCGTGTACGGAAAGCCGGTCCGTGTCCCGATTGACGAGGACCATCCGCTACGGGTCTTGGAAGCCCGAAAGCCGGCCTATGGGATGGCCAAGGAGTTTGCCGAAAAGTTGACGCTCCTGACCGCTCGGGCGGAGGGCGTGCCGGCTACGATCGTCCGGTTCTGGTGGGCCTTCGGGGAAGAGATCGGCGGCCGGCACCTTCGGGAGATGCTGCGCACGGCGGCCGCGGGCCAACCCCTCGCGGTGCCAGCCGACTGCGGCGGAAGCTTTCTGTCCATGGAGGACTTCAACCTGGCCGTGGAGATGATCTTGCTGAACCCCACAGCCTTCGAACAGATCTTCAACCTGGCCACAATCTATCTACCGTGGGAGGAGATCGCGCGGATGGCGGTCGGAGTGACAGGATCCTCGGCGGAGGTGAAGGTCGTTCCCCCGGCGGAATGGACGGGCGCAGCCTTCCTCGCCGATCGGTGGGAGCTGGACGACCGCCGGATCCGCGAGCGCCTGGGGTTCAAGCCAAGTCGTGACCCTGCCGACGCCCGCGAGGCATTGCGGCGGGCGATCGCCAAGACCTGGCAACAGCTGAAGGCAGCCAGCGCCTGACGACCTTCGAGGTTTTGCCTTTCCAACGGCTAGTCCTTTCACCCGTTCGCGATATCTACGGTGTCTAGCCTGCGAACGGGCATGCGCGGCCCGATCGTCTCTCCTCGCCGGTCCTGTTCGTCCTCCAGATTCCCCGTGGCCTCCAGGTCACCGAGGCTCCTTCTTACCCCGATAGTCCTATAGATTATCACCCGGTCCTGGGAGGCTTTTTTGTTTGGTGGACGTCTATCTCAATGGGGAGGAGGGGCTGGAGGGAATGGTGAAGAACGGCACGGTCATGAGGGTCTTCAGGCAGAGAAAGGCCTGGGGAAGAGGACTGGAGCACACGCCGGTTTCGGACCCGATGAGCGGGCATCTTAGCGGGACAGGTTCATCCTATTGGGACATCAGAGCCCCAGCAAGATTTCCTCAAGAGATGGGCACTTACACTTTCGTTCCCTCGCCTTTGGGGCGGCCTGGTCCCAAACGCTGGCCCCGTCGGGACCTCCCCCCAAAAAGCTGTGTCGATTTTCTCCTGAAAATTCAACAGCCTACAGCGGATTTATAAATCACGTCCCGGTGGCACCACGTATGCTCTCTTTTCAGGATGGAGCGGTGGGTCTCCAAGGGGTTTAGTTTGTGCTCATCCGCGACAATGGTGCCTGTGCTGCGAGGGGGGACTCCCACGGATGGAGCACAGCGGCGGGCGCGTCCCGCCGGTAGGGAGGCTAGGAGGTGGTCAATATGAATTCAACAATTCTGGTACTGTTGGGATTGGTCGTATACCTCGTCCTGTATTACACGTACGGTCGTCGTGGGCTAGCCGGCACAGTCGTCCGCCCCGATCCTACGGCACGGACACCGGCCCACCGCCTCTACGACGGGGTCGACCACGTTCCGACCGACAAGTGGGTATTGTTTGGGCACCACTTCGCATCTATCGCGGGGGCGGCCCCTATCGTGGGCCCAGCCATCGCCATGGCGTGGGGGTGGCTGCCAGGCATCCTCTGGATCTGGGTGGGGAACGTTTTCATCGGCGCCGTCCACGACTACCTCTCGCTCATGGCGTCGGTCCGCCACGACGGAAAGTCGATCCAGTGGATTGCCGGGCGGCTGATGCAGAAGCGGACGGGGTACGTGTTCTCCTGGTTCATCCTGGCCACCCTGGTCCTGCTGATGGCTGCCTTCATGGCCGTTATCGCCAAGCTGTTCGTGAAGCAACCGGCCGTACCCTCCGCCGCCTTCTTTTTCATCATTGCGGCGCTGATCTTCGGCTGGATGCTCTACCAGCAAAAGATGAGCTTTGCCATCAGCACAGCGATCGGGATAATTATGGTGGCGGTTGGCATCTGGCTTGGGACGCAGTTGCCCATGACGATGTCCTACCAGGGCTGGCTGGCGGCCCAGTTCGTCTACATTGTGATCGCGGCCGCCTTGCCGGTCTGGGTGCTGCTGCAGCCTCGGGACTACCTGAATGCCTGGATCCTCTGGGTCGGCCTGGCCTTCGGTGCTGTGGCCTTCGTGCTTGCTTGGCAGCCGATCGTCACTCCCAGCTACACGATGTGGAGTGCGCCGGTCATTGCGGGACAGCCGTCGCCTTTCTGGCCTCTGATCCCCCTCATTATCGCGTGCGGCTCTCTCTCCGGGTGGCATGCCCTGGTGGGGTCAGGGACGTCCTCCAAGCAGCTGAATAAGGAGACCGAGGGACTCCTCGTCGGCTACGCCGGGATGTTTACCGAGGGCTTTCTGTCCACGTTGGTGGTGGCGAGTATCGGAGCCTTCGGCTTGACCGCGCTTGGGACTGAGGCTGCAACGGGTCTGGCCACGCCGGAGAGTTTTGCCACCGGTTACGGCAAGGCCATCGGCGCGGTCGGCGGCCCCGTGGGGATGTTCTCCAGGTCATATGCCCTGGGTGCCAATGCGGTCTTCGGGCTGCCGGTGGCGCTCATCATGGTCTTCGCCGCCCTGTGGGTGTCAGCCTTCGCCCTCACGACCCTGGACACGGGGGCGCGGGTGGCGCGGTTTACCCTGGCCGAGGTTGCTGAGCCTCTCAAAGGTCGGACGCCTGGCCTCCACCAGTTCCTGACCAACCGGTGGATCGGTTCGCTGATCCCGGCAGGTCTAGGTCTGTGGCTCGCCTGGGGTGGCGCCTGGACCGTCATCTGGCCGGCCTTTGGCGGGGCCAATCAGCTCCTGGCCTCCATCGCCCTTCTCACTGCTGCGGTGTGGGTGAGCCAGGTCCTGCAGGCCTCGTTCGGTTACCGGTTGCTGGTCATGGTGCCGGCCCTCTTCCTGTGGCTCACGGTGACCCTGGCCCTTTGCTGGTATCTGGTGGTGGCCGTGCCGACGTTCGGTGTGAGAGCCTGGGTGATGGGCCCGATCACCATCATCATGATCTTGTTGAACCTCTTGCTGCTGGTGGACTTTGTGCGGACCATACGGAAGGCACCGCTTCGTGAGGCGATGGCGTGATAGCGTGGCCCGGGCGATCGGCGGCCTTTGCCGGTCGTTCCGGGTCCGCTCCACCGAATTTCTGGAGTTCGAGCTAAAGGAGCAGGAGAACATTTTCGGCCTGTTGGTGCTGGGGGCCTTTGCAGGGTTTCCCAGCGCGCCCGCTGGGATTAGCCTGAGGCTGGCCCCCCACATGGCCCGGGAGCTCTATGTGATGGTTCGTCGGGCCGGAACGTTAGACGACGCCGGGGGTGAACTCTTGGGTCTCCTTGGGCTGGAATAGGCGACCGGCGTGCGCAAATCGATCTTGTTCATCGGCAAGGGCGGCGTGGGAAAGACGACCTGCGCCGCCCATACTGCGCTCGCCCTGGCAGACGCGGGGCGGCGCGTTCTCATCGCTTCCCTCGACCCCGCCCATAACCTCGGGGATATCCTCGATGTGCCATTAAAGGACCGCCCGATTGAGGTCGCCCCGCGACTACACGCCATGGAGGTCGATGTCGAGGCACGAATTCGCGGCTTCCTCGGGCGGGCGGCGGATCGGTTTCAAGGTGTCTATCGGTATCTCCGTGCCTTCAATCTGGACCGGTCGTTGGACCTACTCCGCTATGCCCCCGGTGTTGAAGAGGAGGCCCTGCTCGATGCCTTGCGCGAGCTGCTGCTGCCCGAAGATGGCTATGGCGTGGTGGTGGTGGATACGCCACCCACCGGGCTCGCCTTACGGGTGTTGGGGCTTCCCCCGATTTCGCTCTTGTGGTTGGACCGGCTCATCGGCGTGCGCCGGCGGATCCTGAACCTCCGGGGGATGGTCACCCACGTCAAGGGGGAACGGGTGTTCGACGTGGAGGGAGAGCAGACGGTCCTCCCGGACGAGGAGGCAGACGATCCCATCCTGAAGGAGCTGCACGCGGCCCGGGCCGAGACCACGGCGCTGCATGCCCTCCTCGCCGACGTGGAGCGGACCGCCGTAGCCGTAGTGATGAATCCCGAGAGCCTCCCGCTGCTAGAGACACTCCGGTCCCTGGAGGCGCTCGAGCGCTTTGGCATCCCGGCCAGCGGGGTGATCGTGAACAAGGTCTTAGCATACGCGGAAGGGGAGGCAGCTGGCGTGGATCGAGTCAGACTGGCGCGGCAAGCCGAGACCTTGGAGCGCCTCCGCCGGGAAGTGACGCTCCCCATCTTTGAGGCGGCCCTGGAGCCCAGCGAAGTCCGTGGGCTGGAACGGCTGCGGCTGTTCCAGTGTGCGGCTGCCAACTTCTTCGCCGCGTGGGTGTCAGAGGAGGTTGCCCGATGACCGATGCGCAACTCTTCCTGGTGCTCATTGTGGTCGCGGGGGGCCTCACCCTCGGCTATTTCCGGGGGCGGAGGAGGAACATGGACTTGGCCCGCGCCATCAGCCGGGAACTGGAGGCGGCGCTTCACCCAGAAGACCAGACCTATACCTGGCTGGGTGGGGTGTTGGGCTTCAAGGCGGATTATCGGGGCGTCAGTGCGACGAGCCGCGTGGAGGCAACGCTGACCTTGTTGCCTCGCCACAGCCTGTTGTACCTCCCTGTGGCGCGTCTTCTTACAGGTGGTGACCGTCTTTTCGTCGTCACGTACCCGGCAAAACCGATCCGAAGCGAGGCACACGTCATCGCGGCCTCCTATCGCCGGCGCCTCGGCCGATTGGCTGGCGAGTCAACGTGGCGGCGGGAAATGGTGGATGGGGGTGGCCAGCGTTTTGAGGTCTTAGGAGAGGATCCGAGTGCGGTGGCGAGTCTACGCGACTGGGTACGATCGCTGCCGCAGCCTCGACATCTGAGACACCTGGCCCTGGTCCCGCGCACAGGGACGCTATACTTGTATGTGGTGCCGGTGCCAGGCAAAGTTCAGGAGGTTGTTCACAGAACGCTCTCCTGGTTTGCCAGCCAGGCTTAAGTACACAGGGAGACAGAACAACTGGCCGGCTGCTTCTTACCCTGGGGGCCTTCTGGTCGTGGCAGACAAGGCCAGGCTGGAGCTGTTATTCGGAGATTCGGTAACGGGACGCTAAAGCCGTGCTGACCAAAGAAAGCATCGTCGACGTCCTCAAAAGGGTGAAAGATCCGGAGACGGAACTGTCTCTCTACGACCTCGGGGTCGTGAAGTACATCGACTATGAAGACGAGGGCCGGAAGCTGATTATCGCCTTGGACTTCGACAGCAAGATGCCTTCGGGAGTATGTTGTAAGCCTTTGGCGTGGGTTGTTCAGAAGAAGATGGTGGATGAACTAAAAAGAGAGTTCTCAGGTCTTGAAGGGGTCGAGGAGATAGAGTTCAAGTACTATTAGAGGACACCCTCGTATTCGTACGTCATTCATAATGGCAGCGATCCTTCGTCTTTTAACAACTGCACGGGGTACCCAGGCGGGAAAGAGCGGTCGTGTTGTCGCCTACTTACGGCGAGATCCTTCATCGGGGCAGCTCCATCCGTTTGGGACATCGGCGTCCCACGATTAATCCCTTAAAAGATAAGAAGTTACGCAGACCCAATCGTACATGTGGGGCGGCCAGGTCCCAAGCTCGACCCCCCCTCGGGTGTTAGCAGAGAAAATGTCCGGGGCTGTGCCTTTCAAATTCAATAAGTTAACTCTTCTAACGGACTCCCTCCCCTCGTGGCACCAGGGTTGCTCTGCATCGGGTAGTCAAAGAGTTCCCGGCTCGGTGAGGAGTGTCCATTCCGACCGGCAAGGCGGAGAGGAGAATTGGATGGGAGAGATGCGAGGGCGTGCCGGGGCACGGCAAGGGGCCGTCACTGAGGCCAAGGCCTTTGCGGAGGTGTGTTCCTGCGGGGCGACCGCCCACGAACCTCTGTGGGGGTGTCGCTTCTGTGGAGGGCTCTGCTGCCCGCGGTGCACCTATGCCCCGGAGGGTCTGGCGGTTTGTTTCCGATGCGCTTGGGATACCTTCGGGGTTCATGTGCCGTGGGTCCCCCCAGGGGTGCCGGAGATGCCGGCTCTTGGGCGGCGTATTCATGGGATCACCCCGTCGCATGGAGGAGGACAACGCTCCAAGGTCCCAAGTGGCATGCCTGTTATGTGAAATTGCCGTTCCGCGCGGGGGGCTCTGAGACGGGGGAGCGCACATCACGGGATCGCGGGCAGTGGATGGCGACCGGTGGAGGGGAGGGCCAGGTGTAATGCAAAGGCCTGGCCCTCTGCTTATCTGATCGTTGTCTCCAATGAGCAGCCAGGTACGGCTTGAGGGGAGGAGCAATGGGGGAACAACTCGTTCTCCTGTATTCCCGCGATGAGATTGCCCGACGGGTTCAGGAGCTGGCCGCCGCGATCAGTGCGGACTATGCCGGTTCCGATCTGGTCCTCGTTGGCATCCTCCGGGGGTCCTTCGTCTTCCTCGCTGATCTCATCCGAAACTTACACATCCCGGTCAGCGTCGACTTCATCGGTGCGTTGAGTTACGGCTACCGTGCCGAAACCTCGGGGCAGGTGACTATCACCAAGGACATCCAGGTGCCCATTACCGGGCGCGATGTCCTGCTGGTGGAGGATATTGAGGACACGGGCATTACGCTCCAGGTCATTCTGGATGTGCTCAAGGGGTACAGCCCCCAATCGCTCAGGGTCTGTTCCCTCATCGACAAGAAGGAGCGGCGTCTCGCGGACGTGAAAGTGGACTACGTCGGCTTTGAATTGCCGAGAGGTTTCATCGTCGGTTACGGTATCGATTACGCCGAGCGATACCGCTATCTTCCGGATATCTACCGGATAGAGGGAGTAGAGAAACCGTGAAAGGCGGCCATCTCTCGACACAGCTGCACGGGATCGAAATGGCAGGATACCGGCGCGCGGTGGATTGTTTACTGACTGGGGTGCAGGTCCTGAATGTTTTTTCCGGGGAGGTCACGACAACCAACGTCGCTTTAGGCGACGGACGGATTGTCGGAATTGGCCCGCAGTATCGGAGCGCCCAGGAGATTTTTGACCTTCCGGGGAAATACCTCCTCCCGGGTTTTATCGAGGGCCACATCCATATCGAGAGTTCTCTCATGACGCCTGAGGGATTTGCCGAGGCCGTCGTCCCTTGCGGGACCTCAGCGGTCGTCGCGGATCCCCACGAGATCGCCAACGTCCTCGGTCTCGAAGGGGTGCGCTACATGCTGCGGGCCAGCCAGGATCTCCCACTGGATTGCTTTTTCATGGCTCCCTCCTGTGTTCCGGCCACGGGGTTTGAAACCTCGGGCGCCTCCTTGGGGGTGGAAGCCATCGCGACGCTTTTGAAGGACGAGCGAGTGCTGGGGTTGGCGGAGGTGATGGATTATCCCGGGGTGATCCAAGGAAGGCAGGACATCTTAGAGAAGATCGTTCTGACCCGATCACACGGGAAGCGCGTTGACGGACACGCCCCGGGCCTCAGGGGAGAGAAGCTGATAGCCTACATGAGCGCTGGGATCGAGTCGGATCACGAATCCACGACCCTCGACGAGGCGCAGGAGAAGCTCCGGTTGGGGATGCGCATCATGATCCGGGAGGGCTCCCAGGCACGGAATTTGGCGACCCTCCTCCCGATGGTCAATCCGGTGACCGTCAGGCGTTGTCTGCTCGTCAGCGACGATAAGCAGTCCCACGAGCTCGTTGCCGAAGGCCACCTGGATACGCTGCTCAGGAGAGCAGTCGCGCTCGGGCTTGCGCCGCATCTGGCCGTCCAGATGGTGACCCTGAACGTCGCCGAGGCATTCGGTCTCCAGGGGCGCGGGGCGGTGGCACCAGGGTATCTTGCTGACCTGGTCGTAGTAGACAACCTTCGAGATTTCACTCCTCTTTTGGTCTTTAAGGGAGGTCGGCTCGTCGCGGAAGAGGGGAAGCTTCTCCGAGAGATCCCCCGGTTGCGAGAGCAAGGCGTCTCTGGCACGGTGAGGATTCCCCGGCTCTCTATCGAAAGCCTTCGTATTTTCTCCAGCCGCGGCCGGCTCGTGCGGGTCATCGGGCTCGTCCCCGGGCAGATCATCACCCACCGGTGGGTACTTGAGGCCCCCGTCGAGAACGGGGAGGTCCGTTCTGATCCCTCTCGGGACATCCTGAAACTCGTCGTGGTGGAGCGGCACGGCAGGAACGGGAACATCGGCCTCGGGCTTGTCCAGGGATTTGGCCTTCGGGAAGGAGCCCTGGCCTCCTCGGTGGCACACGATTCTCATAACCTCATGGCGGTGGGGGTCGAGGAGCGCGACCTCCTCACGGCCTTGGACCACGTGGGGGCAATGGGGGGCGGGCTTGCGGTCGCGAGTGACGGAATCGTCCGGGCGTCGCTCGCCTTACCCGTCGCGGGGCTCATGAGCGGCGATTCCCCGGCTCAGGTGGCCGCCGGCATGGACGGGCTGTTGAAAAAGGCGCGGGCCCTCGGCTGTGCCGCTCAGAATCCCTTTGCAGCGTTGTCGTTCTTAGCCCTGCCTGTTATCCCGCAGCTCCGGTTGACCGACGGGGGACTGGTGGATGTCGAGCGAGGTGAGTTTGTGCCGCTGACGGTGCATTGAATGAGCTCAACGTCTCTTCCCAGGAGCGGAGATTCTTTTTCAGGGGGCTGCACAACGTAGTTCGGGCACGAGGATGGAATCGAAGGCAAAGACAAGGAAAAACCTGAAGCAAACGGGTCGAAGGCTGCTGGGTCGGATCCTGGTGGTCGAGGATGATGATGATATGCGGGAGAATCTCTTTCGCATCCTCATCGGCGCCGGATATGAGGTTCACGTGGCTACGAATGGTACCGAGGCGATTTCCGTCCTCAAATCGCACCCGTGCCATCTGGTCCTCACCGATTTGATCATGCCGAGCATGGGAGGACTGGATCTCTTAACGGAGATCCGGCGCCAAAATTGGGACCTCCCGGTGGTCTTTCTCACCGCCTTTGGCGACCGGGCCACGTTTATGAAGGCAACAGAGATGGGAGCTGTGGATTTTGTCACGAAACCCTTTAAGGCTGACTCTCTCTTGGGCCTCATCCAGAGAATCCTTCCCCAGCAATCGAGGGGGTAACCGCACGGTTCGACCCCACGCCTGCCCGTGTCTTGACGTCCCCCCTTGTCAACTCACCGCAATGGACTATCCCAGGACCGTGAGGCTGGGCCGCCGCCTTGTCGAACGAGGAGACGGGTGGTATCATGCGCGCACCTTCACCGCCGCCTTACCGTCCCGGAGGGGGATGGTATCATGCCCGAACTGACCCCCGAACTCCTTGTGAAATACCTGGAATCCGTCCTCGGAAAACCCGTAGAGATCCTCGGCCTCAGTCCCCTGGGCGAACCCCTTCAAGCAGGAGCCATTAAGGGGTACGGGTACGGTGTGCCGATCCAAGTGGAGTACAAGGCCTCTGGCCAACGTTACCGTGCTGTGGTGGAGACCATACACCCGGGCCGCTTCGGACACCAGCACATGGCAGATCGGGCTCAGGCGCTCCTCTGGGACCACTGGGCATTCAATCGCCTCCCCCGCCACGTCCAGTCCCTGGACGTCGGGGCATTTGAACGAGACGGCGGCATCCTCTCCTTGGGAAAGGTGGAGGAACTCTTTCTTCTCATGGAATACGTGGAAGGAGAGGGATATTTCCGCGACCTGAACCGGCTCCGCGACCACGGTGACCTCACCGAACTGGATCTGGCCCGGGCCGATGCCCTCTGTGATTACCTGGTAGAGATCCACCGCGTCCCCGGTCTTGATCCCGTTCTCTACAGTCGGCGCATTCGGGAACTGGTGGGCCACGGGGAGTGCATCATGGGTCTGTCGGACAGCTATCCTCCCCAATACGGATTCATCACCCCGGATTTGCTGGAAGGCATCGAGCAGCGATCAGTGGCCTGGCGATGGCGCCTCAAGGGACGGACTCACCGACTTCGACAGGTCCACGGTGATTTTCACCCGTGGAACATCCTGTTCCGGGCGGGCACGGACTTTACGGTGCTGGACCGTGCGCGCGGGGAATGGGGAGACCCGGCGGACGATGTGACGTGCCTTACCATGAATTACCTGTTCTTCTCACTGCAGCAAAGCGAGCGGCTCGAAGGACCCCTCGAGACGCTGTTCCATCGCTTCTGGCAGCGGTACCTGGAAAAAAGCGGAGACCGCGAGCTGCTTCGCGTGGTCGCTCCCTTCTTCGCGTTCCGGGGGCTGGTCATGGCCAGTCCCCTTTGGTACCCCAAACTGCCGGAGGGGGTGCGGCGGAAGCTCTTTACCTTCATTCAGGGGGTGCTGGACACGGAGATCTTTGATCCCAGTCGGGTGAACGCTTACTGCGGGGCCTGACATGGAGCGGGGGTTTGCGGTGTGGATCACGGGTCTCCCCGCGTCGGGCAAGTCCACGGTGGCGGCGGCGGTTGTACGGGAGTTGTCTGCCAGGGGGACGACCGTCGCGGTGTTGGAGTCCGACGCGCTGAGACGGATCTTCACCCCCCATCCTCGGTATAGCGAGGAAGAACGGGATGTCTTTTACGGAGCGATGACCCATGTCGGCTGGCTCCTGACTCGACATGGTGTCCCTGTGATCTTCGACGCCACGGGCAACCGTCGAGCCTATCGAGATCGCGCTCGGGAGCAGATCGCCCGATTCGTTGAGGTGTACGTGGAATGCCCACTGGAGGTGTGCATGGCGCGAGATCCCAAAGGAATTTATCGCAAGGCCCGGGAGGGAGCGACCACCAGTGTGCCCGGGATGCAGGCGACCTACGAGCCGCCGGAGCGCCCGGAGGTGGTCGTGCGGGGAGACGAGGAGTCACCTGAGGCGGCCGCTCGGCGGGTGGTGGCCATGCTCGTGGAAAAGGGATACGTGGCAGGCTAAGGACCATGGACGAAATCCATATCCAACCCATCACTGGCCCGACCACACCGGAGTTCGATGTAGAGATCGTGGAACGCAAGGGGCTAGGGCACCCGGACACGATCTGCGATGCGGTCATGGAGCGCGTGTCGCAAGCCCTCTCGCGGGCCTACGTGGAACGTTTCGGTGCCATCTTGCACCACAACTGCGACAAGGGGCTTCTTGTGGCAGGTCGAGTGGAGCGCCGCTTTGGCGGAGGACGTGTCGTGGAGCCCATGCGACTGGTGATCGGGGACCGCGCCACGGCGAGTGTAGGGAAGGAAGAGCTCGACGTGGCTCAGATTGCTGTGGAAACAGCGAAGACTTGGTTCCGGGAGAATCTGCGTTGCGTCGATCCGGAGCGACATCTCAGATATCAGGTAGAGCTCAAGCCAGGCTCCGAAGAGCTGGCAGGCCTCTTCCTGGAAAGAAAGGGTGTCCTTGGGGCCAACGACACCTCAGCGGCGGTCGGCTACGCCCCGCTGAGCGAGACCGAGAGACTCGTGCTGGAAATCGAGCGGTATCTCAACTCTTCTGCGTTTAAAGCTGGCTTCCCTGAATCCGGGGAGGATGTCAAGGTCATGGGCGTTCGCACGGGGCGAAGAGTGGCAGTCACGATCGCAATGCCTCTCTTGGACAGGTATGTGCAGAGCGAGGCGGAATACGTCCGCCGCAAGAAGGCGGTGCACGAAGCCCTGCTCGCCCATCTGCGTGGCCAGCTCCAGAGTCTTCAGGACGTGACAGTGGACCTCAACACCCTGGATCGCCAAGGGGAAGGGATGGCGGGAATGTATCTCTCGGTGTTGGGGACCTCAGCAGAGGATGCGGACTCGGGAGAGGTAGGTCGTGGCAACCAGGTCAACGGTCTCATCGCGCTATATCGGCCCCGGGGCTCGGAGGCGGCAGCCGGAAAAAATCCAGTCAGCCACGTCGGTAAGATCTACAATGTCCTGACCCACCTGCTCGCCACCAGGATCCATACCGAGATTCCCGGCTTGAGGGACGTGGTGGTCTGGCTTTGCAGCCGAATCGGTGAGCCAGTCGACCGGCCCCAAATGGTCTCGGTACAGGTGCACCTGGAGCCGCGCGTCGCCCTCGCGGATGTGGCCGACCTCATCCGGCAAGTGGTACAAGGGGAGCTCGAACGGATGCCGACCTTCTGCGAGGAGCTAGCCCAAGGACGCTACCCCATTTGCTGAGGCGAGATCGCCCCGCCAGCATGCCTTTTCCGCTTATTCCCTCACCGTTCGCCCGGAAACTCAAGTTCTGGCATGTCCTTGGGGATTCGGGTCCTCAAGATGATGCCGAGCATGGTTCCCCATGCGGTGGCCCATGCTTGAGAGAAAAGCATTCGACGAGTGTTCCTACAGTGGAACAGGGAACAGGGTAAAACTGGTCACACCGAGACCGAAATGTCTCATTTGATCGTACGTGAAATTCTCGATAGTTTGGCTGTTTCTTCCCCCGCACCGGTGACACGATGCCCCATGCTTCGTTCTCGCCGCAAGAAGGCCCGCCCTGAGGTTGCTCTTGCAAGTAATGTGGATAAATAGATTGTGTCGATCCTCTCCATAGGCTTAAGGCCTGGCCCGCATATTGCTAAACAAACACACGCACCGACTAATCGGGTGTTCCCCGAACGCGTGCATTCTGCCATTCGGGCTCTGGGCAATTGCGCTTCCCACCAATCGTGCCAATAAAGATCCTAAGGAAGGGGGTGAAATAGGCGGAGACAAAATCAAGAAGGACACCTTTCCAGGCCGTACCGGCTGAGGAGACGGAACATGGGTGTGTCTTTCCATAGAGGATCTCGAGCGTCTCAAGAGTTCAACCCCGGCGATGCCAGGCGATCAGGGCATCTCTGGGGTATCATCCTCGCAGGCGGAGAGGGGCGACGGGTCCGGCAGTTAATGCGCCGGGTGGCCGGTGACGACCTCCCCAAGCAGTACTGTGCGGTGATCGGTCGCCGAACCATGCTTCAGCACACCCTGGATAGAGTCGCGACCCTCATCCCCCGTCAACATATCTTGACCGTGATTATCCGGGACCATTTAGAGGAGGCCCGTAAGCAGGTCCGGGAATGGCCGCCGCAACTGCTGCTCATCCAGCCGGCCAACCGTGAGACGGCCCCGGGTATCCTCCTTCCCCTCCTCTGGATTCGCGCCCGGGATCCGGAGGCCACGGTGGCCATCTTCCCTTCAGACCATTTCGTCTTCGAGGAAGCGGTCTTCATGGCGCATGTGGGGCAGGCGGTCCAATTCCTTGACGGGCATCCCGGTCTCTTAATCCTTCTGGGAATTGCGCCCGATCGCCCGGAGACCGCTTACGGTTGGATCCAGCCGGGCGAGGAACTCGACCGGCACGCGGGATATGGGCTCTTCAGGGTGCGCCGGTTCTGGGAGAAACCCATCACGGCTTTCGCCGAGCAGCTTTATGTGCAGGGCTGCCTCTGGAACTCCCTGGTCCTGGTGGGGCGTCTCTGCCTCTTTTTGCGGTGCATTGAGAAGGAGCTGCCGGAGCTCTGGGCGGATTTTTCATCCATTGCGGCGACTTTAGGGACTGCGCGGGAGGCGAGTGTGCTCGAGGAGGTGTATCGCCGGATCCCGGCCGTGAATATCTCTCGTCAGCTCCTGGAAAAGATCCCGCCTCGTCTCGGCATTGTCCCCGTGAAAGGGGTCCACTGGTGCGATTGGGGGGAGGAAGAGCGGATCATGGAGACCCTGGCGCGGATTGGCAAGGTTCAAGAGCTCATGGCTCGGTTGAAGGGCGCGGAGGGCGACCCCTTCAGGGAGGCGGCATGAACGCTCATCGTTCGTGCATCGCCCAACCTGAGTCCCCATTTACGAGCGAGAACGAGTGCAGGAAGGACCAACCTGTTCCGAGATTGTGCGGGGTGCTGAGGAGCTAGGGACCTTCACCGTCGAGGAGGCCGTAACGTTCCTGAGGCTCCCTGGCGTTCGGGCTTGTGGGCCGTATGAGGAGGTGGAAGTCTCGACCGGATCGTCCGGTTCTGCAAAAGACGCAGTCGTCCGCCGGGTGCAAGGGCTAGCGAGATCGGGACGCCCATCGTCGAATGGCGTGGTGGTACTTCAATGGGGGGGCAGGAGCGGAGGTGCGAGATGGGGAACCAGAAAGAGATGGCGCGGCAGATCGCGGAGGAGCGACAGGCTCTTCGCATGCGGCTGAGAGCAATGACCCATCGCGCGATGAAGGGTGGTTCTGGAAACCAACAGTCTTCGGACAGACATCCACGGGACGTATTCGAGCAAACGCAACAGGATCTGCTGACCAAACAGGAGATGCGGGCGTATGAACTCTTGGCCGCCCGGGCTAAGATGCTGGATCGGGCCTTGGACAGCCTTCGGCGAGGGACATACGGCCTCTGTCAGAACTGCGGGGCAGAAATCCCCTGGCGACGCTTGCAGGCCGTTCCCGGCGCCGTCCTATGTTTCTCCTGCAAGGAGGGGAGCGAACGGGTCAGAGGAAATGGTTCCGTCCCCGAAGCTGGGAGGCCCCGGCACCAGTAAAGCAGCCTCAGGGGAGGGCCTTCGATTCGCGGGAGAATCTGGAACGAGAGGCTGATCAGCCACGCGACAACTTTCTTAAAGGTTGAGCGGCAGAGGAGGCGGAACATGATCCTGGTGCTCGCGCATAACCCGCATTTTGGGGGTGGACCGCGTGATCGGTGGACCTCAGATCGTCGGTGTGCATCTTGGTCTTGGACGGTTGGAATCTGCCGTACACGACCTCCTCGGATGCCCGACACGATAGCCGAATGGGTGTGCAACGCGATCCACTCTATTGCGGCAGTCGAGACACCGCCGCGAGTCCGTCCGCCGCCGGCGACCTCGACCGATGGCGCTGCAGACTTGCGGGGGGCTGGTCCCCGACAACGGATGGGAGGCGATGCGCGGGGCCTGCAGCATTGGTTCTCAGGAGCAGATAAAGAAAGCCGCAGAGGAGATCTGCGCGCCGGGACGCTCTTGACTCCGGGGGGCATTCCCGGGGAGGATGTGCCGAGAGAGGGTTTGCTGTCTTTCAGGCGGGAGCGGGGAGAGCACCTTCAGGGGGTGGAGCCATGCAGAGTGAAGAAGCGGCAAAAGAGCGGCGGCGATTCCCGCGGTGGCGGGTTTCCGGACCGCTGTTAGGGTGGATCGGCCGTGGCTTGAAGGTGTTTGTTGCCGATGTCAGCATGGGTGGCGTCATGATCGAGCACCCGAATGTCGTGAGACCCGGCACCATCTGTTCGCTCACCCTCTCATTGCCGCGGGAAAGGGTCAGCCTGAGGTGCCGCGTCGTCCGATCGGACATTTATAGTCAGGAGGCCTGGCCCACCGGAGAACGAAACGATGTGTATCGAACGGGGCTCGAGTTACTAGAACTCTCGGAAACCTCGCAGCGGCTCGTGAGTGAGTATATCGAGTCACTGAAGGCGAATATAGTAGGATAGGAAGACGCTAGAGGGACGGTGAAAAAGCACATGCAGCGAGCTGAAGTAGAAGGTGGGCTCCGGCTCAAGGTTGCCGAGGCAGGCCAGGAGGATGTGGGTCGGGGGATCGTTCGGGTCAGCGAGGCGGCCTTCGCCGCACTGGAACTCGAACGAGGCGAGGTCGTGTCGATCGTGGCTGAGCGGGAAACAGCTGCCCTGGTGGCCCCGGCCCACTCGGTCGACCAGGGTTTGGATGTGATCCGGATGGATGGGGTGATCCGTACGAACGCCCGTGCCAGCATCGGGGATTACGTGCACGTCCGGAAGGCAGACTGGCGGGATGCCCAGAAAGTCACGCTGGCCCCCGCGCGGAAGGGTATCCGCATAATCGCACCCGGCGAGGCTCTTCGCCAGGCGCTCGTCTACCGTCCTGTGGTGAAAGGTGACCTGATCTCGGCCGGAACGGCCTTGCGCTCTCGTGAGATGATCCCCCCTGGAATGTATCCGGAAGAGTTGTTTCGGGGTCTCTTAGGATCTTTGGCGGTTGGACTGGGCGAGGTGCGGTTGATTGTAGCCAGCACTGTGCCAGCTGGCGTCGTTCGCATCGTTGCCCAGACCGAGGTCGAGCTTCTTCCCGAGTACGTGGAGGCCAAGGAGGCAAGGGTCCCGGACGTCACCTACGACGACATCGGCGGGCTCGGCGACGTGATCGGCGAGATTCGCGAGGTCGTCGAGCTCCCCCTGAAGCATCCAGAGCTTTTTGATCGCCTAGGTATCACTCCCCCCAAAGGGGTCCTTATCCACGGCCCCCCGGGGACGGGGAAAACCTTGCTGGCCCAAGCACTGGCCAACGAGGCTAAGGCGCACTTTGCCTCCATCAACGGGCCCGAGATCATGGGGCGATTCTACGGCGAGTCGGAGGAGCGCCTTCGAGCCATTTTTCAGGAAGGGCAAGAGAACCCACCTGCCATCATCTTTATCGACGAGCTCGACTCGATCGCGCCGAAGCGCGAAGCGGTGACGGGCGAGGTGGAGCGCCGCGTGGTGGCTCAGCTCCTCACCTTGATGGATGGCCTGACGCCGCGGGGCAACGTCATCGTCATGGGAGCCACGAACCGGGTGGCTGCCGTTGACCTGGCGCTACGCCGCCCTGGCCGGTTCGACCGGGAGATCGAACTGCGGGTGCCGGATCGGAACGGCAGGCGCGAGATCCTGACTATCCACACGCGGGCCATGCCGCTAGCCGCCGATGTGAATGTGGACTGGGTGGCGGACCTCACTCACGGCTGCGTCGGGTCGGACCTCGCTGCCATCTGCCGGGAGGCCGCCCTGAACGCCCTCCGGCGAGTCCTCCCAGAGCTGGACCTGACTATGGAGACCTTTCCCCGCGAAATTCTAGAACGCTTGGTGGTGGCCCACGAGGATTTCAGCCAGGCCCTCCGCCGTATCCGCCCGTCGGCCCTGCGCGAGCTCCTGATCGAGGTTCCCCGGGTGACTTGGGCGGACATCGGTGGTTTGGCCCAGGTCAAACGAACCCTGCGCGAAACCGTGGAGCTGCCCCTCACCTATCCCCAGGCCTTCGAACGTCTGGGGATCAGGCCCCCCAAGGGGGTCCTCCTGTACGGTCCTCCGGGCACCGGGAAGACTCTGCTGGCCAAGGCGGTCGCCAATGAGGCGCAAGCCAACTTCATGCTGGCCAAGGGGAGTGACCTCCTCTCGAAGTGGTACGGCGAGTCAGAGCAGCGCATCAGGGAGTTTTTTGCCAAAGCCCGCCAGGTGGCTCCCGCCATCGTATTCTTCGACGAAGTCGATGCTCTCGTACCCCGGCGCGGGATGGCCGTGGGAGAGCCACATGTCACCGAGCGGATTGTGAACCAGCTTCTGTCGGAACTCGACGGGCTGGAGGAGCTGCGTGGCGTGGTCATCCTTGGGGCCACCAACCGGCCCGATCTCATCGACCCGGCGCTGCTGCGGCCCGGGCGCTTTGATGCGCTCGTGTATGTGCCGGTGCCGGATGCCCAGTGTCGGCGCGAGATCCTGTCCGTCCATACCCGCCGCATGCCGCTGGCAGGAGACGTGGACCTGGAGGACCTCGTTCGTCGAACCGACCGGTACACCGGAGCCGACTTGGCATCCCTCTGCATGAAGGCTGCCCAGCTAGCCCTCCGCGGGGACGTGGAGGCGAAGACGGTCACCCAGGGGGACTTTCTCGCCGCCCTTCAGGAGACGCTTCCCTCCGTCAGCGACGCGATGGAGCGAGAGTATACCGAGGTCGGCAAGCGGCTGCGCCAGGCCATCCCCCGCCGCGACGATGTGCTCGGCCATTACTTGTAAGAACGATTCCCCCTCAATGCATCCGCTGCCGGGTCGACCGCTCGCCCGTGATGTATGCCCACGGTGGTCACCGTGCCGGCTTGAGGGGTTTGTCAGAGAGCCGACATGCGAAGAGAGTAAGAGCGGAGCACGCGCATATAGTTGGCCCGCTTGAAAGCGGAGGGCTCAGCCACCGACCGATGGCTCATGCTCCCTTGCATCTGGCGGATAGACTCGTATTCGTGATCCTCCATCCAGGCTACGAGATCGCGCTCGAGTGTCGTCAGGTGCTCGATCCCACGTTTGAGCAGCGCGGAGGTCATCATCGCCACCCGCGCCCCGGCCATCATCGCCTTCAACACATCGTGAGCCGTGTGTACCCCGCCAGTCACCGCGAGGTCGGCGCGGAGGTGTCCATACAAAATCGCCACCCAGTGGATCCGGAGAAGCAGTTCGTAGGAACTGCTCAAGGTCAAGCTGGGCACGACCTCGAGATGTTCTAGGTCGAAGTCTGGCTGGTAGAAGCGGTTGAAAAACACGATCGCGTCGGCAGCCACCTGGTCGAGACGCCGCGCCATATTGGCAATGGCGCTGAAGGCGTGGCCGATTTTGACAGCCACAGGGATGCGGACACTGGCCTTCACGTCGTGGACGAGGTCGCAATACATCTGCTCGATCGCGGCCCCTGTCATCTCCGGGTCGGTGGGAATGAAGTAAACATTCAGCTCGAGGGCGTCAGCGCCGGCCTGCTCGATCTTCTGAGCGTACGTAATCCAACCGCCGGTTGAGATACCGTTGAGGCTGCCAATGATGGGAATGTCCACGGCGGCTTTGGCCCGACGAACGTGGTCCAGGTAGCCTTCGGGCCCTAGATTGTAGTCGGTCATATCCGGGAAGTAACTCAGTGCCTCGGCGAAGGAGTCAGTGCCGTGGGTGAGATGGAAATCCAGGTCATGGCTTTCCAAAGTGATCTGCTCCTCGAACAGGGAATGCAGCACCACGGCCGCGGCACCTGCATCCTCCATCCGCCGGATGTTGTCGATGTCCTCGGACAGGGGCGAGGCAGAGGCCACCAACGGGTTCTTCAAGGTAAGACCCAGGTAGCTCGTAGAGAGATCAGTCATTGCGGTCCTCCTTGGTCTTGCCATTCACCTGCATGCGTGCCCAGTGCTCATAGAGCCGCCAGCGCATCCGCACGTCCTCCTGCGCGTTTTCCAGCAACCACCGCGCCTGGTCGGGTTTGCTACGGGCCAACATCGTGTAGCGGGTTTCGTTGTAGATGTATTTCTCCAAGGGCAGGGTGGGCGCCTTGGAGTCGAGCTGGAGCGGATTCTTGCCTTGCTTGACGAGGTCGGGGTTGTAACGGAACAAGGGCCAGTATCCGGACAGGACGGCGGCTTTTTGCTGCTCCAACCCGTGGGCCATATCGTAGCCGTGGGCGATGCAGTGGCAGTAGGCAACGATGAGGGATGGCCCGTCATACGCTTCAGCTTCCAGGAAAGCCTTCACCGTCTGGGTATCGCTACTCCCCATCGCGACGCGCGCCACGTAGATATTGCCGTAGGTCATGGCAATCATCGCCAGGTCCTTTTTAGGCACGGGCTTGCCCGCGGCGGCAAACTTGGCCACCGCCGCGCGGGGTGTCGCTTTGGACGCCTGGCCACCGGTGTTGGAGTAGACCTCGGTATCGAGCACCAGGACGTTGACGTTGCGTCCTGATGCCAGCACATGGTCCAGTCCCCCGAAGCCAATATCGTACGCCCACCCATCGCCTCCGGCGATCCAGACGCTCTTCTTGACCAACACATCGGCGAGGCTGAGCAGATCACGCGCCTCAGGCGTGTTGATGCCGCGCAGCCGCTCTTTGAGCTGCTTTACGCGCTCGCGTTGCTCTTGGATGCCGGTCTCGGTGGTTTGATTGGCGTTGAGGAGCCCCCGAGCGAGGTCGTCGCCAACTTGTCCCGAGAGCCGGGTGAGCAACTCATGGGCGTATTCCGTCTGCTTATCCAGGGCCAGCCGCATGCCCAGGCCGAACTCGGCGTTGTCTTCGAACAAGGAATTGGACCACGCGGGTCCGCGTCCGTCGCGGTTGAACGTCCACGGCGTGGTTGGCAGATTGCCTCCAAAGATTGAAGAACAGCCGGTGGCGTTGGCAACCATGGCACGGTCACCGAAGAGTTGGCTCATCAGCTTGAGGTAGGGCGTTTCGCCACAGCCTGCGCAGGCGCCCGAGAATTCGAACAGCGGCTCGAGTAACTGAGTGTCTTTCACCTGGGACAGGCTCAGCACCCCTCGGTCCATCTCGGGGAGGGTGAGGAAGAAGTTCCAGTTCTGGGCCTCCTCGTCGCGGATTGGGGGCTGCGGCATCATGTTGATGGCTTTGAGACGCACCTCGGTCTTGTTCTTGACCGGGCACACCTCCACGCAAAGGGTGCAGCCGGTGCAATCTTCCGGCGCAACCTGCAACGTGTAGTGCAGGTCTCCGAACTCGCGCCAGCGCGCCGGCGCAGACTTGAAGGGGGCGGGCGCATTGGCCAGCAGCTTGGGATCGTACACCTTGGCGCGGATGACCGAGTGAGGGCAGACCAGCACGCATTTGCCGCACTGGATGCACAAGTCCGCATCCCACACCGGAATCTCCAACGCGAGATTGCTTTTTTCCCATTGGGTCGTTCCACTCGGATACGTCCCGTCAGCTGGCAGGGCGCTGACCGGCAGGGCATCCCCTTCCCGTGCAAGCATGGTGGCGGTGACCTTCCGGACGAACTCGGGCGCCTCCGGCGGGGCCGGCGGACGCATATCGAAGGCACTGGTTACTTGATTCGGCACCTGGACTTCGTGCAGATGGTTCAAGGCACTGTCGACCGCGGCAATGTTTTTCCGCACGACGGCATCGCCCCGCTTGGCGTAGGTGGTTTCTATGGAGCGTTTGATCGCGGCGATGGCTTCTTCACGCGGGAGCACACCGCTCAGGGCAAAGAAACAGGGTTGCATGACCGTGTTGATGCGCCCTCCCATGCCGACGTCCCGGGCCACTTTGAAGCCGTCAATGACGAAGAAACGTAACTTCTTGTCGATAATCTGTTCTTGGACGGCGCGGGGGAGGTGATCCCAGACTTCCTCTGGCCCGTAGGGACTGTTCAGGAGGAAGGTAGCGCCGGGCTCGGCCGCCTTAAGCACGTTGAAGCGGTCCAGAAACGAGAACTGGTGACAGGCGACGAAGCTCGCCCGGTCGATGAGGTACGTTGAGCGAATTGGCTTGGGGCCAAAGCGCAGATGCGAGATGGTGACCGACCCAGCCTTCTTCGAATCGAAGACGAAGTAGCCCTGGGCGTGGTAGTCGGTCTCTTCGCCGATAATCTTGATGGAGTTCTTGTTGGCCCCCACCGTCCCGTCGGCGCCCAGCCCGTAAAAGAGGGCCCGCACGGTGTCAGGCTCCTCGGTGGAGAAGGTTGGGTCGTAATCCACGCTCGTGTGGGTCACGTCGTCATGGATGCCAACGGTGAAGTGGTTCTTAGGCTTTGTCTTCGCCATCTCGTCGAAGACACCCTTAACCATGGCAGGAGAAAACTCTTTGGAAGAGAGCCCGTATCGCCCGCCGATGACCCGAGGCAACGATTGGAACGGCGCCTCGCCGTGAGCCATCGCTTCGTTGACTGCCGCCACCACATCGAGGTACAGGGGCTCGCCCGCGCTACCCGGCTCCTTGGTCCGATCGAGCGCGGCGATGATCCGGACCGTGGAAGGCAGCGCGGCGACGAAAGACTCCACCGAGAAGGGGCGGTACAGACGAACCTTCAGGACACCGACCTTTTCGCCCTGAGCCACGAGATATTCCACGACCTCTTGGGCCGCCTCGGCTCCGGAGCCCATCAATACCACCACGCGGTCCGCATCTGGCGCGCCGACATAGTCGTACAGGTGGTATTGCCGTCCGACGATGCGGGCGAATTTGTCCATGGCGTTCTGCACGATAGTCGGGCAGGCCAGATAGTACGGATTGGCCGTCTCACGGGCTTGGAAGAACACGTCCGGGTTCTGTGCCGTGCCGCGGACAAACGGCCGATCCGGGGAGAGTGCCCGGTCGCGATGGGCCCGTACTAAGGCATCATCAATCATGGCACGGGCGTCTTCCGTGGCAAGGAGCTCGACCTTCATCACTTCGTGAGATGAACGGAAGCCGTCAAAGAAATGGAGGAACGGGACACGAGATTCCAGCGTGGCGGCCTGCGCGATCAGCGTAAAATCCATTGCCTCTTGGACTGAATTGGACGCCAGTAAGGCAAACCCGGTGGCCCGGGTGGCCATGACATCGCTGTGATCACCGAAAATGGAGAGGGCCTGGGCCGCGACGGAACGGGAGGCCACGTGGAACACGGTGGAAGTGAGTTCCCCGGCGATCTTGTACATGTTCGGAATCATCAAGAGCAAGCCCTGGGACGCGGTGAACGTCGTCGTCAGCGAACCGGCCTGAAGCGCGCCGTGCACCGCGCCGGCTGCGCCGCCCTCGCTCTGCATTTCGATGACTAAGGGGACGGTCCCCCAAATGTTGAATCTCCCCTCTGCGGACCATTGGTCCGCCCACTCGCCCATTGGGGATGAGGGCGTGATGGGGTAGATGGCGATGACGTCATTAACCAGGTGGGCTACGTGCGCTACTGCCTCGTTTCCATCAATCGTTTCCTTCGATCTAGTCATCAGCCCCTCCATTTTTCTCATCAGAATCTTTTTGATTCTGTGGCTAAGCCAGGATGAATCAAAGGGTTTTTAAGTGGTCGGCCATGCATCTTTTGAGCCAAGCGACAGAAAATGGACTGGGTCAATCCGGCAACGGAAGGAAGGCACGAGACGGGGTTGCATGTGTTTCCTCGCCGTCGCCTGCGCTACGAGAGCACATCAGAGGATGACCAAATAGACTGCCCCGACCTGACGTAGGTCAGGAGCAAGAGGAGTGCCGGTTTGCCAGCGGTGATCTGATTGGCAACATGAATTCGCTAACTCATTAAGAAATAAAGCATGTCTTGGACTTGGACTCCAAGGCAAGGCAGCCAGGCGAAAAGCAGAAGCTCCCTGGCGGGGCAGGGATGCCGCAGCATGGATTCCGATATCAACGTAACCTCACGAAAAATGAGGGTTGTCCGCTGAGACCCATTTGTCCCAGATTTCTGCCGTTGCCTCATTGATGGCCTGCCTCCGGTTTCATTGGACTACACTCTCCGGAGGGTCCCCGTCTCCTTCGTAAGGAAAGCTGTCTCGATCGGTTGGCCCGGTCAGATTGCCCGTCAGATCGGAGCCGGATTTTTTCTCCAGTCCCCGTAATGCCTCGGCATGTTTATCCCCGCAAAATGAGGCAGTGCTGGGACCCGGGGCACTTGGGTCTCAGAAGGAATCCCTTCCATACGACGGGAGGTTACGTCCCGCCTGCACCCTCCGGCTGAGGCAGCCCTGTCCCAGTTTATGGCCTTGTGCGTATATTGGTGTCGTCCCCCCCCGTGGGTCCATGGCCAAAAAACCTTTCAGTTCCTGTGAGTTAGCCCCCTGATTCCAGTGCACATGGGGTGTATGGGAGGACGGTATACCTTTTGCTCTTGAGAGAGTACTGAAAATGCCTATTTTCATAGGTGGAGACACTTGAAAAACTATGCGGTGTCCGCGGTTGTATCGCTGCGGATGAAGCAGAGGCGAAGGAGGTGGGCCATGCCAGTGAAGAGACTGAAGGAATTTTTGGATGAACATAAGGTGCGTTACACCACCATGAGCCATTCCTCAGCCTACACGGCACAGGAGATCGCTGCGGCAACACATATCCCGGGCAAGGCGCTGGCCAAGACGGTCATAGTCAAGATGGACAGCCGAATGACCATGGTGGTTCTGCCCGCCGCGCACAAGATCGATCTGCACCTGCTCAAGAAAGCGGCGGGCGCAGCGAATGTGGAGCTAGCCACCGAGGCGGAATTTAAAGAGGTCTTCCCCGATTGCGAGACCGGGGCGATGCCGCCGTTTGGCAACCTGTACGGGCTGCCAGTGCTGGTGGCCCAGAGCCTGACCGATAACATAGAGATCGCGTTCAACGCCGGGACTCACACCGAGGTGATGAAGTTGGATTTCGCCGACTTTGACCGGCTGGTCAAGCCGACCACGCTCAAGTTCTCCGAGCCCGTGTAGACCAACCTCGCGGCGCCGATCTGTGTTCAGTGATGTCTGAACCGGTGAGGGTGTTGCCCCTTGGCGTGAGTGCCGGAAGGGATCGATGGTGAGGTTTCGTGTCCGCCGGAGAAGAGGTCAGAGATGAATAAGCCTGCTTTGTTTCCCCTGTGGCTCTTCCTTATCCCACTCCTGGCCCTCCTCATCGCGCATAGTCTGCTGCTCGAACGGCAGGGTGAGCATATTCCTTATAGCGAGTTCAAACGGCTGGTGGCAGAGGAGAACGTGGAGGATCTCAAGATCTCCTCCCGAACCATCCAGGGGACGATCATCGAACGCGGAAAGCCGGTGGCAGAGGGAAAAGCCTTCTACACGTTCCGGGTGGAGGACCCAAACCTGGTGAAGGATCTGCAGGAACATCACATCCGCTTCGTCGGAGTCCCCGAGACATCTTGGATCGGGAATCTCCTCATTTGGGTCGTCCCCCTGGTTCTTGTGGTGTTCCTCCTCAGGTTTCTGTACCAACGGGTGGGACCGCCCCATGGGCTCCTTTCCGTGGGCCAGAGCAAGGCAAAGCTTTACGCCCAGGACCAGGTCAAGACGACCTTTGACGATGTGGCTGGGGTCGAGGAGGCCAAGGAGGAACTCGAGGAGGTCGTCGAGTTTCTGCGGCACCCCCAAAAATTCCAGATCCTGGGGGGAAAGATCCCCAAGGGGGTCCTCCTCGTGGGCCCGCCTGGGACCGGAAAGACGCTGTTAGCAAGGGCAGTGGCGGGGGAGGCAAAAGTCCCCTTCTTTTCCATCTCCGGCTCTGAGTTCGTGGAGATGTTTGTCGGAGTGGGGGCGGCTCGCGTGCGGGACCTTTTCCAGCAGGCTGTGGCCCGGGCGCCTTGCATCGTCTTCATTGACGAACTGGATGCTCTTGGGAAGGCCAGGGGGATGAGCCCTCAGGTGAGCCACGACGAGCGCGAGCAGACCCTGAACCAGCTCTTATCCGAAATGGACGGCTTCGATCCCCGGAAGGGGGTCATCATTATGGCGGCCACCAACCGGCCCGAGATTCTCGATCCTGCACTGCTGCGGCCCGGTCGGTTTGACCGACAGATCCTGGTGGACCGACCTGACGTCGTTGGGCGCGAGGCCATCCTGAAAGTTCATGCAAGAGACGTGAAGCTCTCGCCTACGGTGAACCTCAGGATCATCGCAGCCAGGACGCCCGGTTTTGCCGGGGCGGATTTGGCGAACGTCATGAACGAAGCGGCGCTCTTGGCTGCCAGGCGGGGCAAGGCCGATGTCGAGATGGACGACCTCGAGGAGGCCATCGACCGCGTCCTAGCCGGACTGCAGAAGAAGGCCCGGGTGATCAGCGCCAAGGAGAAGGAGATCGTTGCGTACCACGAGTCGGGCCACGCCCTGGTGGCGGCCACCCTCCCGCACGCTGACCCGGTCCATAAGATCTCCATCATTCCGCGGGGGATCGCCGCCTTAGGCTATACCCTCCAGCTTCCGACCGAAGATCGGTATCTGTTGACCCGCTCTGAACTGCTGGACCGCCTGTCCGTCCTCTTAGGGGGGCGATGTGCCGAGGAGCTCATATTTCAAGAAAGCTCCACAGGGGCCCAGGATGATCTCCTCAAGGCGACGGATATGGCCCGGCGAATGGTGGCCGAATATGGAATGAGTGAAAAGCTGGGCCCTGTCTCGTTCGAGCAAAAACGGCGTCCCCTCTTTCTGCCAGAGAGTGTCCCCACCACCCGCGAATATGCCGAAGAGACCGCCCGCGCCATTGACCGAGAGGTGAAGATGCTGCTCGAGGAGGCGTGCGAGAGGGCTCGGACGATCCTTTGGGAGAAACAGGAGACCCTGCATCGGCTGGCCAAGCTCCTCTTGGATCGGGAGGTGCTTGAGGGGTCGGAGCTCCAAGAAATTCTGACCTGAGGGGTGACAAGGAGGAAGGGATGGAAGTGCTGGAAGCCATCAGGGGGCGGCGGAGCATCCGAGAGTTTAAGAAGGAACCGCTTGCGCCGCGGACCCTCGACACCTTCATCGATGCTCTGCGGTGGGCCCCGAGCGCCGGGAACCTGCAGAGCCGGATTTTTTACTTCGTCTTGAACGAGAACCTGAAGGCGGATTTGGCCCGGGCGGCTTTGGATCAGGATTTCATCGCTCAGGCCCCCTTGGCCGTAGTTGCCTGCGCCGACCATCGCATCGCTTGGCGATATGGGGAGCGGGGCGTACGGCTCTATTGTCTGATGGATGTGGCGGCGAGCGTCCAGAATTTGCTCCTCACAGCCCAGGCACAGGGCCTCGGCTCTTGCTGGGTGGGGGCCTTTGACGAAGAAGCGGTCAAGAAGCTCCTGGAGCTTCCTCCGCATCTCCGGCCGGTAGCCATCGTCCCCATCGGTTTCCCGGCGGAGGACCCGGCACCACCGGCCCGCATACGTCGGGGGGACGCAGTGGTGTACCTCCGTTGACCTCCGCCCGAGGAATGTTTCTGTCTCTGCTGATCGTGTGATCAGAGGAACAAAAAAAGAAGACGATATGCTGGTCCTCCGCGGCGAGGGGATGAGAAGCGTGGGTCGCGCGGTCCTTGCACGGATCAGGGACGAGCACGAGAGGGTGCAGCGGCGGCGTTGGCGCACGCCGCGATGAAGAAAGGAGAGGAGCACCATGTACACGCGGATTCTTGTTCCACTGGACGGATCGTCTGTAGCCGAGCAGGTACTGCCGTACGTGCGCGTCCTGGGGAGGGCGCTGAAGACCCGTGTAGAGCTTCTCCGGGTATTTGAACCTGTCTCGGCAAGTCTGGCAGATCCTTCCCATGGGTTGTACGTTGATCGGATCTTCGCCAGCATGCGGGACCACGTAGATTCTTATCTGGAAAGAGTCGCAAAGTCCCTGAGGGAAGGTGGGCTAACGGTCTCTTTCACAGCGGATGAGGGGAGTCCTGCCGCTTCCATCGTGAGAGAAGCCGAGTTGGAACCTGCGACCCTGGTTGTTCTTTGTACTCACGGGCGATCGGGGATCACCCGTTGGTTCTTGGGGAGTACGACAGACAAAGTCCTCCACGCGAGTACCCGCCCATTTCTCATTGTCCGGTCTCGGAAGGGGCAGGTCTTCGAATCAACGTTCAAGCTCAAAACGATTCTCGTCCCCCTGGACGGTTCGATGCTCGCGGAGCAGGTTGTGCCCCATGCGGCCCTGCTTGCCAAGGGCCTGGGCCTGAAAGTGACTTTGGTCAGGGTCACCCCGTCTGCGAGGGAGTACGTCTTGCGTTTTGTTGAATTCGCGGGCTACCCATTTGCTTACGTTCAGGACCTGGTCAAAAGGGCGGATGCCGAGGCTCGGGACTACCTTGATAGAGTCCGCGAGAAGCTTCGCCAGCAAGGGGTCTTGTTGGTGGAGGGGCGCGTGGTGCACGGCCAGCCCGCAGCCACCATTATTGACATGGCTCGGGAGGTGGACGATTGCCTGATCGCCATGAGCACCCACGGGAGCTCCGGAGTAGACCGCTGGATCCGTGGGAGCGTCACTGATCGGGTGGTCCGGCATTCGGCAGACCCGGTACTCGTCGTTCGGGCAGAGAAAGAGACTTCTCACGGGGCGAGTGCCTAAGTTTGTTTTCCTGGATCCGGCCAGAACGATGGACCATCTACTACGCGCGCGCGGCGGAATAGGTCGGGAGGTGGCTATGGAGACCGCGAAGTGGGTGGGGGTCGACCAGCGGGTTCTCAGCACCAATGAATACGTGCCTGGATAATCAGCAGGCACTGCGGCCCCGGTTGTATCCGAAGGCAAAGGAGGAGAAGATGGTAGTCGAACAGTACATGACCGTGGATCCCATTACGGTCGGCCCCGACACCATTCTTCACAAAGCTCTCGAGCTGCTTCAGACCCATCGGATCCGGCATCTGCCGGTCGTCGAAGGTAAGCGGCTCGTCGGCATCATTTCCGATCGTGATCTCCGTCAGATCCTCCCTTCGTTTATCTCCGATTCCGCGGACGTGGAGCGATTCCGTGCCCGCGGAAAGCAAGTTAGGGTGGGCGAGGTCATGATCCGGCGAGTCATCTCGGTGACTCCGGACACTCAAACCCACAAAGCGGCGCGGCTCATGGTAGAGCATCGCATCGGTTGTCTGCCGGTCCTCCGCGGCTCGACCCTCGTGGGGATCGTCACCACCATCGATCTGCTCCAGGCCATGGCTGGGCTGGATCAGTCGCAGGCAACTTCGCTCGAGAAACCCCGCACGCGGGAGCGGAAACCCCGCGAGGATCGCCGTGTCCCCCGAGTCGAGGCTGGACGGGGACGGCGCTGAGGTGGGACGGAAGTCCCCCAGAAAGGGTGAATCCAGCCAGACCCTGAGGGAGGTCTGCCTCATCACTGCGTTCGGTGACTGGCGCAGCTACGACCGCGCCATGCAACTCGGGGTCGCGGCCTACCTCACCAACCCGTTTCGGAACAAGGAGCTGCTGCGCGCGGTCCACAAGGCGCTGGAAGATCAGGGCGGATCTGGGATTGATGAGGAATTGGGGACGAGCAAGTGAGTCTTGTGTCTGGAAGGGTAATAGGAGTATGCTATGCACGGCATATCCCCTCTTGGATGTGGCCGAGCGGGTCCGGCCGTCCGAGGAGGTTGACCGTGCGAGTTGAAGACTGGATGCAGCGGAGACCGGTGGCCGTTTCCCCCCAGGAAACCCTCCGGACCGCCTGGAGGATTATTCGGGAGAACTGGATCCGACACTTGCCCGTTGTGGAACGGGGTCGATTGGTGGGGATCGTCACCGACCGGGATCTCAGGCACGCGCTTCCCTCCCGAGCGGTGGGCCTCGAGATTCACGAGATCCCTCATCTGGCCGAGAAGGTCCGCATCTGGGAGGTGATGGCCCGGGCGGTGGTGACCATTCATCGGGAGGCACCCATCGAAGAGGCGGCCCGTCTTCTCCTGAGATACCGGATCGGGGCCCTCCCCGTCGTAAAAGGAGAAAGCCTCGTCGGTATCATTACGAAGACTGACCTCGTGCGGGCCCTCCTCCAGCGCCAGGAGAGGAGCGGCCGACGCCCAACCTCCCGGAAGCGTCCCCGGAAGACCAAGGGAAAATCGAAGGCTCGGTAATCACCACCCCCATCCTCCCCCTCCGATCGCGGAACCGGTGGGGTGGGCAAGACCAGCGGACCTTACTCGCTCCTTGCCCCAAGGTCGTTGAGGACCTGAACGCTACTCCGTCTCTGCCGGAAGCGATCGATCACCGGACGCTTTGGAATGCCTCGGTATCGCATGAGCGTCCTCCATCCGCAGAGCCGGTGGGGACGGAGGCGCATCAAGGGGGTTTACGAAGTGGCGGCATCGGAGGTCGCCTGCCCCTGGCGAGGACGTGGGATCGGTATAGGACTCCTCAGGACGGCACTCACCCCCGAGCGGGACGAGCGAATCCTCCTGGGATCGCTCGACCCTGAGGACTGGGATACGCTGGGAATGGGACATGATCCGTCGCGCCTCTCTCTCCTCCAGATAAACCAGCTCCCCCGGGAGGAGCGAGAGGCGATCTACCGGCGGCTCATCCCCGAGGCAATCTTTACCACCTTCCAGGTTGATGCGGTTGCCTTCACCGATCCGGCAGGAAATCGCCTGGTCGACTTCTGTTGTCCTCCAGATGAGGGCATGGTGCAGATCGGCGTCCGGGCCCGGCCACAGGACCCCGACTGGTGTTACCTCATTAGACTTCAGACGGCGGCCTACAACGAGATCGAGCTCGCCTTTGTTATCATCAGTGATCCTCGATCTGAGCGTTTCGCCATCGACCGAGACTTGGTCGGACAGGACACCTACCTCGGGACCAAAGGTCGAAACCTCCCGGAAGAGAACCGCGCGATGCGGGCCGGATTGGCCCCAGGCCAGACGCGGCGTGGACTTGGCCTGCTGAGGCAAGCGGTCCGATTGGTAGACGAGTTCGCCGGGTGGAGCGGACACGCTCTGTTTGCCTTAGAGGCAATGTTCTATCACAATGCAATCGTTTACGAGCGATATGGCTTCGACTATGAGTATTCGGTCCGCCGGGAGGAGATGGAGCGAGTCCACCGGGAGTTTCAGCCCGGGGGTGCGCTCTACGCTCGCCTCGACAGCTCCATCCCCTTTCGTCAACCGGGAGCCGAAAAGACCGTACGGGGGCGAAGCTGGGCCATCCATGATGGCATCCTCGGCGAGCCGTGGAGGGTTTCCCGGCTGTACAAGCGGGTCGGGGAGGATCGCGGGGTCTGCACTTTTCCTGACGCCACATGGTAGAAGCAACTGGTCATTGGGGCTAGACGCCGCGTTCGATGGCCGGTGACGGCTCGACTGTCTTCGACCCTGAGGCCTCGACGGTGAGCTCGGCCGAACCGCTCAGACCCGAAGCGAGCTCGCCGAAGTCCGACAACCGATGACCGAGGTACTGCAATTTCCAATTTCGAAATTCGAATTTCGTAATTTTTCCCACTGTGAACCGTGAACTGTGCACCGTGAACCATTTAGGAGGGATGTGCGATGCGGAAGAGATTGATCACGACGGGAGCCTTAATCCTGGTGCTGGGCTTGGGCGGGTCCGCGTTGGGCTACCAAACGCCCCACAGGGGCCATATGGGTGGTTATGGCATGATGGGACCCGGTATGGGCATGATGGGACCCGGTATGGGCATGATGGGGTCGCCAGCGATCATGGGAGCCATGATGTCCGTTCACGGCGAGATCATGACCCTGATAGGTGAGATGATGCAGAAGTACGGTGAAGCCATGGGCCAGATGACGCCGGAGCTCCGGCAGCAGATGCAGCAAGAGATGCTGGAGCGGATGGGAGAGATCTTGACAAAGCACGGCAAGGCGCTCAAGGAAAGGGCCAAGGCCGCAGGCAAGTAAGGAGCGTTCAGAACGGTTGGTTCGGGAAAAAATTAGCCCATTGCCTCCCCATCCGTCTCGTGCCAGAAGATGACGACGCGCATGCCATGGCATGACGACGGTGATTTTACCCTTGACATTTGGCGCGCTTATCATTAGAAAAAGAACTTAAGAAGAAGGCCCGTTCTGCTTGATTTTGAAGGGGCGGGCTCTTTGTCAGGCTCAAAGGTCTGGGGGAGTGAGTGGCGAGCAAGCCTCCCCCGTGGAGATTAACGCGGATCCCTCCAGGGCCTCTTGTGCCCTCAAAGGTTGATTCCCGCCTTCGACAACGTCACTGGCGCGATGTAGTAATGTCCCCGCCCAGGTTGAGCGGGCGGGGCTTTTGTCTGATATCAAGGAAACTCGGGGCAGGAATGGCCAGAGACACAGGGATTGAGATCGCGAAGGCGGGAGTCGAGACCGAGGAGGTAGGCGAGACAACGATCTGGTCCCGGAGGGACTTTATATCGCTGACAGCGTGGGGCGGAGTATTAGCCTTTCTATCGACCATCTCGGTGGCCTTTCTTCGCTTCATGTTCCCGCGGGTTCTATTCGAGCCGAGTCCGCGTTTCAAGGCGGGTCGTCCGGATACCTTCCAACCGGGGACGGTGGATACACGTTTCAAGCAATCCCAGCGGGTCTGGATCGTCCGATACGAAGACGGAACTTTTTTCGCGATGTTGGCGATCTGCACCCACCTGGGGTGTACGCCGAACTGGATACCGGCAGACAACAAATATAAGTGTCCCTGCCATGGAAGCGGCTTTTATATGAGTGGGCTGAATTTTGAAGGACCAGCCCCTCGACCCTTGGACCGTGCGAGGATCGCGCTCAGTCCAGAGGGGGACTTGGTGGTTGATAAGTCGGTTGTGTATAGTATGAGGCCAGGAGAGAATCCGGACGAACAATATCCGGATAGTCTCTTGAGGGTGTAGATGGCTCACGGGAGAGAGACATGATTAA
The DNA here is from genome assembly GCA_964348275.1 of uncultured bacterium. Taxonomy (GTDB): domain Bacteria; phylum Methylomirabilota; class Methylomirabilia; order Methylomirabilales; family CSP1-5; genus CSP1-5. The sequence goes on along the minus strand of CAYGBT010000012.1, from coordinate 22,767 downwards.
GCGGCTGAAGGATTTGCAAAAGACGATCTTGGAATCGCAGGTCTGGCGCTCGATGTTTCGCCATGATTATGCCGATACCCCGCGGAACCGGACATTACAAATCATGTCCAACGTCTGGATGCATCTCCACCCACCCAAGATCAGGCGCCACGCCATCCGCGTCCGGTTTACCTGGTGTATGGGGGGGATCACGTTTCTCCTGTTCTTAGTTCTGACGGTGACAGGTGTTGTCCTGATGTTCTATTACCGGCCGGTGGCGGAGTACGCCTATGCCGACATGAAGTATCTGCAGTTTGACGTCCCTTTTGGCATGCTCGTCCGGAACATGCATCGGTGGGCGGCCCACGGCATGGTTCTCACCGTGTGGTTGCATATGTTTCGCGTTTTCATGACCGGTTCTTATAAATCTCCTCGGGAATTCAACTGGGTCATCGGGGTGATTCTCCTCACCCTCACCCTGCTCCTCTCCTTCACGGGCTATTTGCTTCCGTGGGACCAGCTCTCGATTTGGGCGGTCACCGTCGGGACGAACATGGCCCGAGCAACGCCGCTGTTGGGTCACGAAGGCCCCTTTGCCCAGTTGGTCGGCGTGACGCCCCGGTACGATGCCCGCGCGTTTCTTCTCGGGGGGACGATCGTGGGCCCTCCGACGCTGCTCCGGTTTTATGTGTTGCATTGTATCTTTCTCCCCATCTTGGCCAGCGTGCTGATGATTGTGCATTTCTGGCGTATTCGTAAGGACGGAGGGATTTCGGGACCCCTGTAGCATGGGCCAGGGGCTCGCCCTTGCACCCGTCAATATGGGAGGGTGGACAACAGTGGCAGAGGGACCTGGACGGGCGGCGGTGGCCGAGAAGGCCAAGGCAGCGCCTCCAAAGCCCAAGATTAAACCCATTGAGGATAAGATCCACTCGTGGCCCTATCTCGTCCGGTCAGAGTTTGTCGCCTCCGTCATCGTGATGGCCTTCCTCATGGTTTGGTCTATCTACATCGACGCCCCCATGGAGGAGCCGGCCAATCCCACCAACACTCCCAACCCGTCCAAGGCCCCTTGGTACTTCCTAGGCCTGCAGGAGATGCTTGTCTACTTCGACCCCTGGATCGCCGGGGTGGTGCTCCCTACGCTGATTATCGTCGGACTCATGGTGATCCCGTATATCGACATCAATCCAAAAGGAAACGGCTATTACACCTTCGCAGAGCGGAAATTTGCGGTCACCACATTTCTGTTCGGGTTCCTCGTCCTTTGGGTGAGTCTGATCGTAACGGGGGTCTTTCTGAGGGGCCCGGGCTGGAACCTCTTCTGGCCGTGGGAGGTATGGGACCCGCACAAGGTGATTGCCCTCACGAATGTCGATCTGCCGTACTGGGGACCGTTTTATTATCTGGGAAATCCGAAGATCTTTGGTGTGGAGCTGGTGGGACTGGTGGTGGTGACCCTCTACATGGTTGGGCTGCCCGTGGCTTTCTGGTTCTGGAAGCACAAGACGAGTCCCGTGTTGCAAGAGCTGGGACCCATTCGCTACGGGATCGTCGCTTTCCTCTTCGTGACGATGCTGGGATTGCCGATCAAGATGTTTTTACGCATCGCGTTCAATATTAAGTACCTCTGGGTCACGCCCTGGTTCAACGTCTGACCGAGCGATTCCCTCATTACGCCACACACGGAGTAACGTAACAATGCCGCGGCGGAAGTTTGTCCCAGACGAACGGCGATCCCTCCGGATGATCTTCTTTGTCTCGAGCATGATCTTGGTCGGAACGACCGTGTGGGCCCTGTGGGATGAAGCGGTCTCGCGTCGGCCCTGGATCCAATACCAGATCGATTTCAATCAGTTCGAATACCAGACGGTTCAGAAGGAGCTGGAACAGGCCCGGGCGCGGCTCAATCAGCCCGAGATTCAAGAAAAACTCCAGACGTTGCGAGAAGAGATGCGATGGGCCGAGGAGGCCAAAAAGGGTCCCGATTATCGGGCGGCCGTCCGGGACGTCACCCGACAGAAAGCGGCGTATGCGGACATCAATCAGGAACTCCGATTTACCCGGAGCGAGTTGGACGAGGCATTCTACTGGCGGGACAAGGCGAAGCACGAGGGAAAGGATTACAGCGACGAGCTGGCCGAGGTAAAACGCCTGCAGGAGCAAGAGCGTGAGCTCGAACCGCAGGTGAACGCCGCCAAGATCTCCCTGGACAAGGCGAACAAGCGGGTGAAGGCATTCGACCGGCGCATCCAAGAGATTCGGGACAGGGCCAAGGAAATTAGCACGGAGGTATTGCGCCTGGAACGGCGGCTGGAGGGGATCGAGACCCGGCCCTTGGAAGTGAAGCAGGTGGTGGTGGAGGGCATCGACAAAAATGAGTTCGACGTCTTCACGCTCCGGGTCGACCGGTGCCAGACGTGCCATCTGGGAATTGACCGGGCGGGCTTCGAGAACGCCCCGCCGCCCTTTCAGACCCATCCAAAGCGCGAAGCCATACTGGGGAAACATCCCGTGAGTCAGTATGGCTGTTCCATCTGCCATGAAGGTCAGGGGACGGCCCTCGATTACGAGACCCTCGTGGACGGTCGGATTCCTGATACGCCGCACGGCTTTGGCAAGGAATACGGAGGCAGTTCCCACATCCTGTGGGATTTCCCGCTCCTCCGGGGCGAGCTCGTGCAGTCTTCCTGCCGCAAATGCCACCTGGAACGGTCCGAGTTCATCACCCCTGTAAAGAAAGGCGAGGACGCCAAGGTAGAGTGGGTTGACTTGGCCCCCACCCTGACCAAGGGGATCACAATGTTCGAGATCCTAGGATGCCATGGGTGCCATCCGGCCGAGGGCTTTATAGGGCTGCCCAAGGTGGGCCCGGATCTCACGCGGGTCGGGAATAAGGTGGAACCGGCGTGGCTCATTCAGTGGATCCAAAGTCCTCAATCGTATCTCCCCCACACCCGAATGCCGGACTTTAGCCTTTCAAAGGAACACGCGACCGCCATCGCGGCCTATCTGTTGGACAAGTCAGAACCGGATCCGCCTGGGCCGGGTCGCTTTAACCCCGATGCCTCTCCGGAAACGGGGAGGGAGATCTATGAACGGGTCGGCTGCCTTGGCTGCCACGCCATTCGCTCGCTCTATGAAGAGAAGGTCACCCGAACTGCACTTGGCAAGCTGATCGGTCGAGACTTTGCACCGGATCTCAGCAATGTGGCTACCAAGATCAAGGATCCGGAATGGATCTTCCGCTGGCTAAAAAATCCGAGTGCCATCCGGCCTGGGACGCCGATGCCAAGCCTTCGACTTACCGACGAAGAGGCCAGCGCCCTGACCGCCTTCCTGATGACCCTCGGGGAGCAACAGGGGATGCCGCCGGCCCTTTTGGAGGGGCTCAAACAGAAGGAACGGATCGAAGAGGGGGAGAAACTCATCAGGCTCAGGGGCTGCTTCGGGTGTCATAAGATTCGGGGATTTGAGACCACCAAGCAGATTGCACCGGAGATCAGCAATTTCGGGCACAAACGGCTGTTGCAGCTCTCTTTTGGGGATGCGGTCGAGGTCCATCACACCTGGGAGGACTGGACGTTCTGGAAGATGAAGGATCCGCAGATTTATCGGACCGATCGAGAGCAGTTGCGCATGCCCAACTTCCGATTCTCCGACGAGGAAGTGAAGACCCTCCGGGTGCTGCTGAAAGGCTTCACCGATGCTAATGTTCCCAACCGATTTCGTGAAGAGGAAACCGCGGAGCGGAAGGCCATTGCGAGGGGTCGCCGCCTGGTCCGCGGGTATAACTGCGTCGGATGCCACATTATCGAGGGGAGAGGGGGAGATGTCCGGATCCGATATGAGGGGCGCTTGAATGAAGCACCCCCTCCCCTCGTCTTAACGGAGGGAAGCTTGAGCGAAGGGGAAAAGGTCCAGGCCGAGTGGCTCTTCGAGTTCCTCAATCGGCCGACTCCCATCCGGCCCTGGTTGCAGATACGGATGCCGACATTCGACCTCATTGAAAGCGAAATGGCGGATCTGGCGAGCTACTTCGTTTCCCTGGCGGGGCTCAAGGTTCCCTATGAGTTCGTGCCGCCGGCCGAGGAGCTGAAGCCGGAGTTGGTGGAGGCCGGCAGGGCCCTGGCCTCGCAAGAGTACTTCGCGTGCGGGAGCTGTCACATGCAAGGGCTCAAGAAGCCGGAAGGCCCGCCAGAGGGGTGGGCGCCCGATTTTGCCTTGGCGTACCGACGTCTGAGGCCGGGGTGGATTGTGACGTGGCTGAAGGACCCTCAGAAGGTTCAGCCCGGAACGAAGATGCCGAGCTACTTCCTGGACGAGTTTTCCGGGCCGGACGAGATCCTGGGAGGGGATGAGCAGAGGCAGATTCTGGCTTTGCGGGAGTATCTGTTAAGTCTCGGGCCGCAGTGAAAAACAGAGGGGGGTAGATGCCATGCGAAAGGGTATGACCATCTTTGTGATCGCAAGTTTCGTTCTCGGGCTGAGTGCGCTGGCGAGCGTTCCCGTCGCCACCGCCGCGGGAGGAACGATTGGTGGCGTGGTGAAATTTGCCGGAACGCCACCCTCCCCAAAGGAGGTTCCCCCCACCAAGGACAAGGAGGTTTGCGGGAAGGCCCCCATTTTCGACGAGAGCCTCGTCGTGGATAAGGGGACGAACGGGGTTCAGTGGGCCGTAGTCTCGGTAGAGGGGGCCACGGGGAAGTGGGACGGCAAAGGGGCGACCCTGGATCAAAAGGGTTGCGTGTTTCGCCCTCACGTCGTCGTCACACCCCCCGGGAAGCTCACGGTCCTGAACAGTGACCGCATCCTGCACAACTTCCACAGCTACAGCAAGGCAAATCCTGCCATCAATCGGGCGCAGCCCGGCTTCCGGAAAAAGATGGCGGTAGAATTTAAGAAGGGCGAGACCATCAAGATCACCTGTGACGCCCATCCGTGGATGGCGGGGTGGGTCGTGGTGTCGGATCATCCTTACGTGGGTGTCACCGACGAGAAAGGTAACTTCAAGATCGAGAATGTCCCGCCCGGGAAGTACACCCTCGAGCTCTGGCACGAGACCCTCGGGACGACGAAGCAGGAGGTGACGGTAGAGGCGGGCAAAACGGCGTCTGTCGCTTTCGAGCTCAAGAAATAGTCACGGGAACCGGATTCCGTGTCGCCGTTACCGGACCCCTCTCATCCGCGCAACCTTGCCCGCACGAGAGGGGGTCCAGATCGATAACCGACGACTGATCAGCAATACAGGCTAGCATGCTAGGACGCCAGAAGACCTGATGCATTTTAGCCTTCTAGCGTTTGAGCGATCCAACTTGCTAGCCTGCCCAGCTATCTCGCGGCTGACTGCTCACAATCATAAAGCTTGACAGTCCGGGTCATCCCCAATTATGATCTGGATCGGTCTTTGAGCGAGTCGGGATCAGTTCGAGGGATTGTCCGATCCTGCACCTCGTAAGGCCTGTCGCTTCGGGTTGAGCGAAGTAAGCAGGTAGCCGCGTTGCTGACGCCGTGTGTCTCCTTTGTGCGCACGGTATTTTCTTTGTCTAGAAATAGCTCCAAGGACCACGTGATGAGCAGGACGGAGAAATCCCTATGTTAGATATGTTACGGTGGCTCCCGGAGAACGTCTCGAGCTACGGGGGGGAGATCGACTTTCTCTTTTACGTGATCTATTACATCACTGCGGCAGCATTCTTCCTGGTGGCGGCAGCGATGCTAGCCTTTCTGTTCATGTACCGGCACCGCGAGGGCCGTCGTGCGACCTACCTCCATGGCAATACCGTGCTCGAGCTCACCTGGACTAGTATCACTGCCGTCATATTTGTCGTGTTCGCCTTTATGAGCAAGCCACTGTGGGGGCGAATCAAGCAACAGGTCCCGCCCAGTAATATTCAGGTCCGCATCACTGGCAAGCAGTTTAACTGGGAGATTCTCTATCCCGGGCCGGACGGGAAGTTCGACACGGCGGATGATTTACAACTGGACAACGAGATGCACGTTCCGGTCAACCGGGTGGTCCAAGTCTTTCTCACCTCGAAAGACGTCATCCATAGCTTTTTTGTCCCCAATCTTCGGCTCAAACAGGATGCCGTGCCGGGGCGCACGATCCAAGGCTGGTTTGAAGCGACCAAGCCCGGCGTGTACGAGATCCCCTGCGCTGAACTGTGCGGATTTGGGCATTCCGGGATGCTCGGCCATCTCACCGTGCACTCCGCCGAGGACTACGAGAAGTGGGTGAAGGAGCAATGGCCTTCGTCGTGACCTGGCGTTGGTGGGCCCGGCTTTGAAGGGTCTGGTCTCGTCTTCTTGAGCTGATCCGTCAGGGAACTGTCAAAGGGAAGGTGAATAATGGCTGAACCGGTAGCAGCTCGTGCCACGCATGCGGCACATGCCCATCACGAGGAGCTGGGCTTCTGGCGCACGTATATCTTCTCCACCGACCACAAAATGATCGGGAGGCAGTTCCTCTTCCTTGGCCTCTTCATGTTGGTGGTGGGCGGCCTGCTCGCCATGTTGATGCGCTGGCAGCTCGGCTGGCCCGAGACACCGGTGCCGGGACTCAGTTGGGTGCCGGAACCCTTCCTATTCGAGGGAATCGTCCCGCCGGAGACTTATAATTCCCTCTTCACCATGCACGCCACGATCATGATCTTCTTTGCGGTCATGCCGATCATGATCGGCTGTTTTGGCAACTTCTTGATCCCCCTCATGATCGGGGCCCGGGACATGGCTTTCCCGGTCCTCAACATGCTCTCCTTCTGGGTCGGCGCGGTGGCCGGTGTGGTGATGCTGGCGGGGTTCTTCGTCCCCGGAGGACACGCGGCCGGGGGCTGGACGTCGTACGCACCCCTGACCGCCAAGCCGATCTACACTGGCGTGAACTGGGGGCAGAACCTCTGGTGCATCAGCCTGATTATCCTCGGCATCTCCTCACTGATGGGCTCGATCAACTACATTACCACTGTGGTCAATATGCGAGCCCCGGGGATGACCTGGTTTCGCCTGCCACTGGTCATCTGGTCACTCTTCATCACCGCGGTCCTGCTCCTGCTGGCGTTGCCGGTATTTACCTCGGCTCTCGCCATGCTCTTGTTCGACCGCATGGCCGGGACGCACTTCTTCCTTACCGAGGGCGGCGGTGAGCCCTTGTTGTGGCAACACCTGTTCTGGTTCTTCGGTCATCCGGAGGTCTACGTTCTGGTTCTTCCTGCGATGGGGGTGACCTCGGACGTCCTCTCGACCTTTTCCCGCAAGCCGATCTTCGGCTATCGTGCGATGGCCCTCTCCATGAGCGCCATCGCTTTTCTGAGCTGGATCGTCTGGGGTCATCACATGTTTTTGAGCGGAATGAACCCGGTATTGGGGACGGCTTTCATGACCTCGACCATGGTGATCGCGGTGCCGTCGGCCATCAAGACCTTCAATTGGCTCGGGACGCTGTGGGGCGGCTCGATCCGGTTCACCACGCCGATGCTCCACGCCTTGGCGTTCGTCTCGATCTTTGTAATCGGGGGACTCAGCGGCATCTTTATGGCTTCGACGCCGGTCGACATCTTCATCCACGATACGTACTACATCGTGGCACACTTCCACTACGTTGTGGCGGGCATCGTCTTCGGCCTGTTCGCGGCCGTCTATTACTGGTTTCCCAAGATGTTTGGCCGAATGATGAGCGAAAAGCTGGGGAAGATCCACTTCTTCCTGACGTTTGTTGCTTTCAATTGTGTCTTCTTCCCGATGCACTTTCTCGGCGTCGGCGGACACATGCGGCGGATCTGGAACCCGATGCAATATGAGTTCCTACAACCGCTTCAACCGATCAATGTCTTTATTAGCGTGAGCGCGTTTATACTTGCCCTGTCCCAGATCCCGTTCCTCATCAATTTCTTCTGGAGCCTTTTTGCCGGAGAAAAGGCAGAAAAGAACCCGTGGCAGGCGAATACACTGGAGTGGAGTGCACCCTCGCCGCCGCCGCACGGCAACTGGGGAGAGAAGCTCCCGGTCGTGTACCACGGTCCGTACGAGTACAGCGTGCCCGAGGTGGCTGAGGACTATCTGCCGCAGAATTCGCCCCGTGCCGTGCCCGCCCCGGCAACGCATTGAGGACAGACCGCATGTCCGAACGGTATCAATCCTTCCCGATTCGTCGCCGAGGGAACATGTGGCTTCACCGGTTTGCGCTATCGACCGCTGGGGCAACGTTCGTGTTAATCCTGGTCGGCGGCCTCGTGACCAGCACGGGCGCAGGGCTTGCGGTGCCCGATTGGCCGACGACATTTGGGTATAACATGTTCCTTTTTCCTTGGTCGAAAATGGTTGGGGGCATTTTGGTCGAACACAGTCATCGGCTGATCGGGGCGAGCGTCGGTCTCCTGACGTTGATGCTGGCGCTGTGGCTTTGGGTTTCAGAGCCGCGAGAATGGCTCCGCTGGCTCGGGATCATGGCCCTCGGTGTAGTGATCGTGCAAGGGATCCTCGGGGGTCTCCGGGTCGTCTTCCTTGAACAAACACTTGCCATCGTCCATGCGGCCCTCGCGCAGGCCTTCTTCGCGCTGGCGGTGAGCCTGGCGTTCTTTACATCGCGGGAAGGGAACGAAGCCCCAGAGACGATCCAGGTGGCTGATGCCGGGCGATTACGATCCCTTTCCCTCCTTACGACAGGTGTCATTTATGTGCAGCTGATTGCTGGGGCAGTGTTGAGACACACGGGCCTCGCGCTTGGTGCACATCTCTTGTTCGCGGTCCTGGTAAGCATCCAAGTCTTCTTTCTGGCAGTTGTGATCATGAGGGGGCATGCAGATCAACCAAGACTCGTACAGCCCGTCATTCTTCTGGGCGGATTGCTCGTTCTGCAACTCGGACTGGGGCTCGGATCCTACTTAGGCAAGCTTACTACTCTTGAAGGGACTTCAGACTCCCTGAGCCTGGTGGTGCTCAGCACCACGCACGTTGCCATCGGAGCGCTCATGCTGGCCACCTGCCTTGTCTTAACTCTGCGCGTCTATCGTCTGTTGGTGACTCGGAGCCGTGCAGGTGTGCGGGGATTCGTCCCACCCCATCCGGCAGGCAGATCGGGGGAGACGCCTGCATAGGGCTCGAGGGGGAGCGAAGGACATCGAAGTGATGCGGGTACAGAGACAAGCAGCGGATTTTCTAGCATTGACGAGGCCCCGGGTCGTGGTGATGGTCTTGGTCACCACGGTCGTCGGGTTCTACGTGGCTTCGTCGGGGACGACAGATTATATCCGATTGGTCCATACCCTTCTAGGCATAGGGCTCTCGGCGGGTGGGACGCTAGCGTTGAATCAGTACTTAGAGCGGGATCTGGATGCACGGATGGAGCGCACGCGACTTCGGCCACTGCCCGACGGGCGACTCCAACCCGTGAAAGCGCTCGTTTTCGGTGTCGGGATCACCGGCGGCGGGCTGCTGTATCTGACGCTGCTCGTGAACAACCTGAGCGCCTCGATCACCGCGATCAGTGTGGGGAGCTATCTCTTTCTCTACACTCCGTTCAAGCGGAAGACGTCTCTTTGCAGCGTCGTGGGGGCGGTTCCGGGTGCCCTGCCACCGGTCATTGGTTGGGGGGCAGCTCGGGGCGAGCTAGGCCTGGAAGCCTGGGTCCTTTTTGCCATCCTATTTCTCTGGCAGATCCCACATTCCCTGGCCATTGCGCGGCTGTATCGAGACGATTATGCGCGGGCGGGGATCCGTGTCCTCCCGGTGGTCGAGCCGGACGGGGCGAGCACGGGACGCCAGATTGTGAGCAACTGCTTGGCACTGCTTGCCGTGGGCCTGCTGCCGACGCTCATCGGCCTGGCCGGCTCGGTATATTTTTTCGGAGCCTTCGTCCTCGGGATGGGGTTCCTTGGATGTGGGATTGGTCTTGCAATTTCCCGTTCCGAGACGGCGGCCCGACGTCTGTTGTTGGCGTCCCTTCTGTACCTGCCGGTACTGCTCACGCTGATGGCGCTGGATAAGGTCCCCTTTTAGGCATGGGCAGCCCGATCGGCTGGTAAGAGAAGAGGATGAGAGCGGTGAACATGGCAGCGGGCGTGGAGACAGTGGTTGTCAACAGGCGGGGCGAGAAACTGTCGCAAGCTCCCCCGAACTTTGACGAGGGCCCGCCTCCGGAATTCCCTCGGGATCGTTTCGGCGGCGGTGACCACGACCGCGTCACGTCGCCCGTCAGCAACGCGCACCTGGGGATGGTGATGTTCCTCGGGGCAGAGGCGATGTTCTTCGCTGGCCTGATCGGTGGCTTCCTGGTCTTCCGCCTTGGGAGCGCGACATGGCCACCACCTGGTCAGCCCTATCTTCCGGTGGGAGTGACCAGTATCAACACCGCGATCCTGCTCTTTAGCGCGTATACGATGTGGCGCGCGACTCGCGCCATCCGCGGGGGAAACCGCCAGGGGCTGAAGAGATGGTTGCTGGTGACGGCGCTCTTGGGGATGGTCTTCCTCGGGGTGCAGGGTTCCGAGTGGATTCGCCTGGTAGACTTTGGTTTGACCTGGTCGAGCGGAACGTACGGTGCCACCTTTTATACGCTGATTGGAGTACACGGGGCCCATGTGTTCGGTGCAGTGCTCTGGCTGTTAGTCGTGCTGGCTGGAGCGGGGGCCGACCGGTACTCGGCTAAAAGACGGATCGGCGTCGAGCTTTGTGGGATGTATTGGTACTTTGTAGTGGGCCTCTGGCCTGTCCTCTTTACGCTGGTCTATCTGAGCTAAATCTGGAGCGGAGGCTCTTGGCTGCGCGAGCGCGGATTCGAATGTCATTGAAAGCCCGCAGATTCGTGATGAATCCATGGGCGGTCCTTGTGTTAGGGATTGGGGCAATCGTCATGCTCAGTCCATGGACCGCACAGGCATGTTCCGTCTGTGGCGGTTCCGCCCTTGGGACTGATCCCGGCACAGGTTTCAACTCGAGCATCCTGTTCCTCCTGGCGATGCCGTATGTCGTTGTGGGTGCCATTGGTGGATGGTTGATCTACACATACCGCCGTGGGGTCGGAACCGAGGGGAAAAAAGGTGTTCGTCCACCGCTCACCTGGACGCAGAAGGAGAGTGAAAAGTGAGTCAGGTCGCTGCGATGCACCCGTCTGACGAACCGACGGAATCGCCCCTCACTCCTGAAAGCTGGGGCAAATTGGGGATGTGGATTTTCCTGGCCGGGGACGCCATGTCCTTTGGGGCGCTGCTCGCCGGATACGGTGTCCTCCGATACGGAAGCGTTGACTGGCCTCTTCCTGCAGATGTCCTCGGGATCACGCTCACAGCGGTGATGACATTCCTCTTGATCTGCAGCAGTGTCACCATGGTGTATGCGCTGGCCTCGATTCAACAGGGTAATCAGGCAGGGTACAAGACCTTCCTTGCATTGACCATTCTCGGTGGGGTAATGTTTTTGGGCATGCAAGCGTACGAGTGGACGCACCTGATCCATGGGGGGCTGGGATTCACGGCCAACAAGTGGGGGGCCTCGCTATTCGGGACGACCTTTTTCGCCATCACCGGGTTTCACGGTGCACACGTGACAGGAGGGGTGATATATCTTTCCTGTTATCTCATCCAAGCCTTGCGCGGCCAGTTGAAACCCAAGACTGCCAATGACATCGAGATCGCTGCCTTGTACTGGCACTTCGTGGATCTGGTGTGGATCCTAGTCTTTACTTTTGTCTACTTGCTGTAAAGGGGGGTGGGGATCGCAATGGCTACCGATCACAAGACGCCAAATTACATCGCCATTTTCTGGTGGCTCCTGGCGCTCACGATAATCGAGGTCGCGGTCATCTACGCCCCGGTGGCCAGGGTGGTGATCGCCATTCTCCTTGTGGGTCTCGCATTGTCGAAGGCGTCGTTGGTGGCGATGTACTTTATGCACCTGAAGTTCGAGTCGCGGACGCTGGGCCTTATTGCCCTGACGCCGTTAATTCTCTGCGTCCTGTTGGTGTTTGCGCTGGTTCCCGACCACTCCGCAGTCCCTCACCAAACGGCATCCACTTTCCAGCAATCCGAAACCGGCCATTGACATCCACCGGGATGCCCCTGCTCCTGATTCAGAGTACACGGCGTGTGTCGGGAGATGTCCGCGAAAAATCGAGCTCTCGACGCGGCTTTGGATCAGCGAACGTGCGACGGGGATGACCACATGAAAGATCGAGTGGTCCTGCCGAGTATCGGCTTTCTCTCTGTGATTGTCCTGTTGGGTGTGACGTTCATTCTGTTGGGACGGCAAGCGCAGGTCCAGGAGGACTACACCCTCTCCGGCCTGCCCGCTGTCAACGCCTTCCTCAACGGGGCGAGCGCCGTTCTCCTCACGGTGGGGTACCTCTGCATCCGACGGAAACGGGTGAGAGGCCACAAGATCTGCATGGGGACGGCCTTCGGTGTCTCCTGCCTCTTCCTGGTCTCGTATCTCATCCACCACTACCAGGTAGGCTCGGTATCCTTTTCCGGACAGGGCTGGATTCGACCCGTCTACTTTGCCATCCTCGTCTCGCACATCTTGCTGGCCGCTCTCGTCGTCCCCCTGGCGCTGACCACTTTGTATCGTGGCCTCAACGGACAGTTTGACCGGCACGTCAAGATTGCGCGCTGGACCCTTCCGATCTGGCTATACGTCTCGGTGACCGGCGTCATCGTCTATGTGATGCTGTACCAGCTCACCGCACCTTGAGATGTTACGGAGGAACTACGACTCGGAAGGCCTGAGGCAGCCCTGGTCGCATTCCTTCCGCTCCGGCCAGAGGGAGCAATCCTTGACGCGCAAAAGGGGCTCACCAAACGCTGCGGTGAAGGCAGCCCTGGAGGCATCAACACACACCTCCACCTCATTCCCGGTCTCGGGGCATCTCAGGTGCCTCCGGGGCCGGTAGCGAAAGAAGGTATGAGTAACAAGAGGAACCAGGACGTAGAGGGCTGCGACGGTCAGGATAGCAGCAATGAGAATCCATGGGGTGTCCATCATCTCCTCCTTTTCGCGATAGTGGGATAGCAATCCATAGATCGATCTGTCCACAGATTATACCGTCTATCCACACGTTAATATTTTGGAATGGAATATTCCATGATATAGATCATCACTTTATGTGTCCGAAGTCATACACAGAATTGATGGCTAGCGGCCTTTCCGATGGTGAGGCTTACGACTGTCGTTGGAGGAGGGCCTCAGGATACCGCAGTACCGGCGCCGCCCGGTGTGTGTTAGCATTTGTGCTTGAGGAAGGGTATGATAAATGGATTTTCGACGGATCCGACAAATTCTCGGCAGGGGCCTCAGTTTGAGATGCCCGAGGTGTGGTGCGGCACCCGTATTCCGGGGGCCGTTCTCGATGTATCCTGAGTGCCTCTCGTGTAATCTCCGGTTTGAGCGGGAGCAGGGGTACTTCGTTGGCGCGCTCTACATCAATTATGCGGTGACCGCTCTGGTGGCTATCGTCGGGTACTTTGCGCTCGATTATTTCATCATCATGTCATTACCACAGCAGCTGGTTCTCTGGGGCGCCTTCGCCGTCTCGTTTCCGCTCTTCTTCTTCCGGTACTCTCGGAGCCTGTGGCTGAGCCTGGATTATATCCTCAATCCCGAGGATCTTCGTGGTGAGTGGGGTAGAGAGTCTCGCGGATGACTGAACAAGGACAGGAAATGGAGCATGCTGCCGTTGAAGTCGAGGGGCTTCGCTACGCGTACGGAGACCGGGAAGCGCTCGCTGGCGTCAGCTTTACCGTCCCCCGAGGAGAGATCTTCGGCTTTCTTGGCCCGAATGGCGGGGGGAAGACCACCCTGTTCAAGATATTGTCGACCCTCTTTGTGCCGACGGGTGGGCGTGTCCGAGTGTTTGGCCATGATCTCGCCCTCGAGGCCCATGTGGTCCGGCCGCATTTAGGGGTGGTGTTTCAAGACCCGAGCCTCGATCGGAAGCTGACGGTGATGGAGAACCTCCTGCACCACGGACATCTCTACGGGCTGTGGGGCCAGTCCCTGCGGCGCCGCGCTCGGGAGATTATGGAGCCGCTAGGGTTGGAGGATCGTGCCCGCGACCTCGTGGAGACGCTTTCTGGGGGGCTGCGCAGGCGAACCGAGTTGGCCAAGGTCTTGATACACCGGCCCGAGCTCTTGATCATGGACGAGCCAAGTACGGGTCTCGATCCGGGCGCCCGCCATGACTTCAATAGGTATCTTCACCGATTGCGTCGGCAGGAAAACATCACCATCCTGCTCACGACTCACCTCATCGACGAGGCCGAGCAGTGTGACCGGGTCGGAGTCCTCCACGAAGGGAGGATGGTCACGATGGGAGAACCGGAGGCGTTGAAGGGGATCGTCGGGGGTGACGTCGTGGTGATCGATGCCCACGATCCTGGAGGGCTGCAACAGCAGATGCGCGAGCGGTTCGGATGTCAGCCGGTCTTGGTTGACGGAGCCTTGCGTGTGGAGCGCCCATCCGGGCATGAGTTCATCCGGGAGGTCGTGGAAGCCTTTCCCGGTGCGGTGCGGTCTGCGGCGTTTGGAAGGCCGACACTTGGAGACGTTTTTATTCATCTCACTGGTCGCCGACTCTGGGGCGATGATGTGTAAACAGAGCCTGGGAGGATCTGCGCTTGCCGTGATAACCCTATGGTGGAGGGAGATGGTGCGGTTTTGCCGCCAGCCGAGTCGCCTGGTGGGGGCGTTCGTCCAACCTCTGCTCTTCTGGATCCTCCTCGGCGGAGGTTTCAGTGCTTCGTTTCGACCTCCTGGAACGCCGCAAGAGACCGGCTCTGTTGAATACTTCTATCCTGGGATCATCACCTTGATCCTCTTGTTCACCGCCATCTTTGCTACCATCTCCATCGTGGAGGATCGCCGCGAGGGATTCTTGCAGGCCGTCCTTGTGGCTCCTGTGGGGCGACTGAGCATCGTATTCGGGCAGGCGCTCGGCGGTACCTCCCTCGCGCTCGTACAGGGGGTGCTCTTTCTCCTGCTTGCACCGGCCGCCGGCATTTCCCTCGGCATCCTCTCGGCGCTCGCGGCGGTCTGCGTAATGTTTCTCATGGCCTTCGGCCTGACGAGTCTCGGCTTGGTGATTGCGTGGCGGCTGGACTCGACCCAGGGATTCCATGCGATCATGAATTTAATCCTGTTTCCCATCTGGCTCCTTTCCGGCGCCTTCTTTCCCGCCTCAGGCGTTCCAGGGTGGCTCCGGTGGGCCATGACGCTGGACCCGTTGACGTACGGTGTCGCGGCCTTGCGCCGGTGTCTCTACCTGGGGAGCCCCGCTGGAGCCGGGGAGGTCCCTCCGCTCCTCCTCTCCCTCGTCATCACGGTGTTGTTCGCTGTGATAGCGTTTGTCGTAGCAGCAGGCACTGCCCGGCGGAGCGCAGCCTGATCTCTTTCCGAGGCGTCGACATGCAATCAGCTACCAGCCGTCAGCTACTCGCAATCGGCTATCAGCTGCCAGCTGTAAAGGGTCCGGGCTGATTGCTCCGGGTTTGAATTGCTGACGGCTGATGGCTGACTGCTGATGGTGGATAGCTACTTGCTGCCTGCTGATTGCCGACCGCTGACTGCTGGTATGCAATGATCTTCACTCTCGAACTGATCCTCATCGGAGCTGTGACGGGCATTATCTCTGGGTTGATCGGGGTAGGGGGCGGATTCATCTTCATTCCGCTGCTCACCATGATCGATGTGCCGATGCGCTCTGCCGCTGGCCTCAGCCTCCTCTTCGTCGCGTGCGTCGCGACCTCGGGGGCGATCAGCCACTATCGACAGGGGACCCGGGACCTCATGGTCGCTTCGGTGGTGACTCCGGGAGCACTCCTCACGGTCCCTGTTGGTTCCTATTGCAGCGGCATTCTTCCAAACAACCTTCTCGAGCTATTCTTCGGGGTGGTGGTTCTCGCCGCCGCCGTCGCCCTGTATTGGCAGTCCACGCAGCGGACGCCCTTTTCGGGTCCTCCGGTCTTGGGGAGTGGGACGACCCGTCCCTTCTGGATCGTCATGCGACGGGCAACAATCCACGGATCCGACTACTTCTTTCCGGTGAGCCTGCTGCACGGGTTCGGCGTGGGAGTGGTCACGGGCTTCCTTGCAGGTTTGCTTGGATTGGGGGGAGGCTCGCTCTTGGTGGTCCTCCTCATATTGATCGTCGGCGTGCCGGCGCCCATTGCCGCAGGGACGTCGCTCCTCGCGATTCTGATTCCGGCACTCGTGGGCGCCATGACTCACTATGGCCTGGGCCATATCGACGTTGCTTCTGCGATCCCCACGATCGTGGCAGGGATCCTCGGAGCCGTCCTTGGCGCGAAAGGGACGAGCATCCTCTCGGAGTCCCACCTGCGAGATGTCATGGTCGGGCTGCTCGCCGTGGTCGCGATGTATATGATCGGACGGGGGATCGTCTGACCGTCGAGCCGGCGGGGAAGGGGGAGAGTTGAGACTGGACACTGGGGACCGGGGACCGGAGACCGAAGACCGACTCACCGATGGCTAGACAGCGACGCGGTATTCTTGGATCAGCTCTGCAAGGCGCTTTGCATTGATCAGCTCAAGCGGAGGTCCCTCCGCCACTTTCGACGTCTCTTCGGCAAAAAAGCCGGTGGTGATAAAGATACCTTTCGCAGCTTGCTCACCCTTGACCTGGTCTCGGAGGGCGTTCACTTGTGCTGAAGCCACGAAACCGTCCTCAGGATGCGTGCAGTGGATGATAAAATCACCCCCCGTAATTGGCTGAGGATTGACGGCTGCAATCTCCAGCTCACGCGGTCCACTGCGGACGGTGGAGCTGATGACTAACCCCATCTCCTCGACAAGTTTGAGGCATAGCCGGTTGAAGTCTGGCATGGTGAGATGGGTGAACTCGGAAGACGCGTCAGGGCGGCGGCCCTCTCGTTCGACTGCCGGCTTGCTTGGCTTGGCAAAGACCAAGAGAGCAATGAGGAGGAAGCCGATCGCAATAGCGACCAGGACCAGAAGAAACATGGAGGGCCTACTTGATCATGTCCTCGTAGATCTCGTCCTCGCGGCCCTCTTCAATGAGCCGGTCATGTTTGAGGGCCTGCTTCAAGGCGGCGTAGAGGCAGATCACGACGGAGATCATCAGCAGTGTGATTGGAATGTTGTCGGGCTTGAATAGGATTTCCTGGAGCTGTTCCATGGCTGCTTCCCTCCCAAGGCGAACCGATTCTAGCGGGGTCCTACCGGTATTGCAAGGCCCTTTTCTCCATCCTTCCCAATTGCGCAGTCCTCGAGGTTTGACACCCTTGGGGCCTTCGGTTATAGTCATGAGGTTTTCCAGGGCACGGGAGGAGTGATGTACTATTTAGGCCGAGGGCTACAGGTGTTGGGTATGGCCAATCTGGGCGTGGCCCTCTTCATCGGGATCACCGAGGAGCACGGCATGGGGCCCGAGTTCCTCCTCCTGGGAATCGGTATTGTGTTGTTCATGCTGGGTCGGTTTCTCCAAGGAAGAAGGGGATGAGACGCGTTGTCGTCGCGTGGTTCGTCGGGATATCCCTTTCTGCACTCTCGCCGGCTTACGCCTCGCTTGAGCGGGAGGAGAAGGCGATGCTGGTTTATCAGCAAGGGGATGTGCTCCAGCGGACGGGGCGGAACGAGGAAGCGTTTACAGCGTACCGA
The DNA here is from genome assembly GCA_964348275.1 of uncultured bacterium. Lineage (GTDB taxonomy): Bacteria > Methylomirabilota > Methylomirabilia > Methylomirabilales > CSP1-5 > CSP1-5. The sequence continues at coordinate 5,163 of CAYGBT010000012.1, read as the reverse complement.
CAGACCCTTCTGATCTTTCCAGAGCATCCGGGTGCCTTCGATCGGCTCCGGGAAGTCTACAATAAAGAGCACACGGCCGCAGAGACCATTCAACTCCTCAAGACCACGATCGCCCGGGAGCAAGACGACTTCATCGTGTGGAACCTCTTGGGGGTTTTGTATGGGCGGGAGCGACGCTGGGATGAAGCGCTCGAGGCCTTTGCGCAAAGCCTCGAGCTAGAGCCGAGAGCCGCCGATACCTTGGTCAACCGCGGCTGGGTCCTAGTGGAGCTGCGCCGTTATGACGATGCCGTGGCCGCCTTTGAGGCCGCCTTGGAATTACAGCCCCGGATGGCCCGAGCCCACGCCGGGCTCGGCAGCACCCTGGTTGAAGCGCGGGGCGACTACCAAGAGGGGATGAAGCGTTACCTCGCGGCGATAAAGTTAGACCCAGAAAACCCCGCCCTCTTAAATGACCTGGGCTGGATTGCGTATAAGACGAGCCAATATCCGGAGGCGGTCGCGGCGCTCGAAAAGGCTGCTACGCTGGATCCGAAAAACCCGATGATCCAAACCAACCTTGGGTTGGCGTACCAGAAGGTGGGGAAGACCGAAGAAGCAATCACGCGCCTCAAGCGCGCGCTCGCGACGAATCCGGAATACACGCTGGCGCTATATGCGCTGGGGAAGGCCTATGAGTCCGGAGGAGAGTACCCTGCGGCCCTTCAGGCCTATCGCCAGGCCTGGAGGCAGAGCGGCAACGAGCTCTATTTGCTGCTCTGGGTTCAGACCTACATGGCAAGCCACGGGCAGGCCATGATCCTCTTTCTCTTCGCCTTCGTGGTCATTGGAGGGGCCGTCGCCCTTTGGACCCTCCGAGGGCGGAGGACCCCCGCGATCACAAAAGGGTAATTACCGCTTCTTGGCCGCCAAAGCCTGCAACATGCGCTCGGCCTCAAGGATACGCTGGGACTCGACCTGCAAGCGGTTGAGCCAGGACCAGCGCCGCGGCCTGAGCGAGGCGGCACCGAACTCTGTCGGCCGGAGGGCCTCCAATTGGTAGACCTCCGCCAGGGATCGGGCCACCTTAAAGAGGGCCAACACGCCGAAAATGGCGAAGAATCCCGCTAAGAGGTTGAACCCCAGAAAGGGCATGAACCCTTCAGGGGTCAGCGGGGCACGAAGCAGGTTCTCGAGGCTCGGGGTGCCCGTGGCAGAAAAGCTATAGTTCCATACGTAAAGGAACCCTAATAACGAGCAGGCCCCGGCAATCAAGAAGGCTACGACGGCGCCGGGGACCTGCTCCCGGGTGCGGCCTCGCTGTCGCTGGATCTCCATGTGCAGTCGGACCCTGCCCACTCGGTCCAGGATGGCGTTGGCCAGTTCCATCTTCTGGCGTAACGCCACATCCTTCTTCTCAAGGTCTTCAAGGGTGTAATCCCGCTTCCCGACCGCCTTAGCGAGCGCGTCGTACAGAGTGATCGCAGTCTCCTCAGCCTGGGCGAGCTCCTCGGAGTCCGGAGGCCGTGCGCCGGACTCAAAATCGATCAGGGCGTACAGGACCTCTTTCGCCCGTTCAAAGGCGGGGTCCGGAGCGACTCGCTGTGGCTCTGCGGCTTCACGCTTGACTGCGGCTGGTGCGGCCGCCTTCGGTGGAGCAGCAGGTACCTCGGCCGGCATTGTTGCGGGAGCAACTCGGGGCTGCACTGCTGGGGCGGACGGTGCCCCATAACCCGTCCGCCCCTCAGCTTTTCCCTGGAGCATCCTTATGGCTGCTGCTGCCGCTTCGGCCGCGCGAGCCGCCGCTTCGGCTGCCGCGGCCGCCGCTTCGGCCACCGCCGAAAGAGCGTCCGGGGGGGGTGTTACCGCCCGAGGCGGTGCGGCGGCAGGCGTCACCACAGGAGGAGCGGCCGCCGCGGGCGCCGCTTCCACCTTTGGCGGGGCTGGTGCCGCTGCTGGAGGAGCTGGAGCGGCCTCAGCCTTGGGAGGGGGCGGAGCCTCAACCTTGGGAGGCGGGGGCGCCGGGCCACCGAAGCCCGCAGGAGGTGGGGGAAGCGTGATGGACTTGCCATCGACCGTGAAGGTGAGGGCGAAGTTATCCTGGCTTCCCAAGGTGGCTTTGGTCAACGCGTGCGGGGCTTGCGGGTGCTCCTCGATGAATTTATAGTTCTTTGGAGTATATGACTTCCACTGTTCAGGGACGCTGTCTTCAGGGAAGATAGCAGTCACCGGGCAGACCGGCTCACAGGCGGCGCAGTCAATACATTCCTCTGGATGGATGTAAAGCTGGTCCGTCCCCTCGTAGAAACATTCGACGGGACAAACCTCCACGCACGCCCGGTCCTTTGTGCCGATACAAGGTTCGCAGACGATGTAGGTCATACTCCTCCCTCCCTTCTCTTGAAATAACAGAAGCGGGTGAAAAACAGGCAGGAACCCCTTCATTTTATGTATTGCCCCTGGTCGAGGCAAGAGAATTTTTACGCAAGGCGTCGTTCCTATTGGCGGGAAAACCGTGCATTGGTTTGGTGTTGAGACCGGGCTCGACGGCCGGATGAGCACCCTCCGCAAAGGCATTGAAAAAATTTTGCCCTCCTATGCATTTTTCCCTTGACAACCACAATATGTTGTGGGATATTTCACGCGGACATACTAAATGTTGTGGAAAAATCTGTGGATAAATTGCTAATTAGCTGTGAGCTTCTCGCAGGAACCTTTTAATTGCCGGGAGATTTTCATCGTAAAGGGAGGCTGTGGATGAAGCTGAATCCCCGACAGGTATCGAGCGGCAAAGCAAGCGGAGCGAGGTTCCTTCAGCGCTTCCCGAATCCACCCGCCAAGAAGGGGAATTGGTCCGAGTCCGCCGTTCGGGTCATGCAGGAGCGCTATCTGGCCCGGAAAGGGGACAAGGTGTTAGAGACCCCGGAAGGAATGTGCTGGCGGGTCGCGGTTGAAATTGCTGCCGCAGAAGAGAAATGGGGGAAGTCGCCCGAGGAGATTTACGAAGTTGCCTGTCAGTTCTACGATCTCATGGTGGACGATTTCTTCCTCCCGAACTCTCCAACCCTGATGAACGCGGGGAAGCAAAATGGTCTCCAGTACTCAGCCTGCTACGTCCTGCCAGTGGGGGACAGCATGGAGGAGATCTTCGAGGCGGTGAAAGCGGCCGCCATTATCCACAAGTCGGGAGGTGGGACTGGCTTCGCCTTTTCTCGACTGCGGCCCAAAGATGCCACCGTCCGCTCGACCGGAGGCAAGGCATCCGGCCCGGTCAGTTTCCTTCGCGTTTTTAATGGCGCCACCGAGGCAGTCAAGCAGGGAGGGACCCGTCGCGGCGCCAATATGGGAATCCTGTGCGTGGACCACCCCGATATTCTCGAATTCATCGAGTCAAAGCTTGACGGGGGGATCACCAACTTCAACATCTCGGTCGCCATCACGGAAAAGTTCATGGAGGCCCTTCGGCGAGATGGGGAGTATGAACTGGTCAGCCCTCATACGAAGGAGGTCGTGGGAAAGCTCAGGGCGCGGGAGGTCTTTGACCGCATCGTGAAGGCCGCCTGGCGGACGGGAGATCCCGGTCTCTTCTTCATCGACCGGTGTAACGCAGGCCGGGCGAATCCCACGCCGACCCTGGCTCAGGTGGAGGCGACTAACCCTTGTGGCGAACAGCCGCTTTATCCCAACGAGGCCTGCAATCTGGGTTCGATCAATCTGGCGAAGTTCTTCAGGGCGGCAGCAGGCAACGGCAAGGGCCACATCGATTGGGATGCCCTCGAGCGGGTGGTCCGGTTGAGCATCCGGTTTCTGGATGACGTCATCGACGCCAACCCCTATCCCCTGCCAGAGATTGATGCATCGGTGAAGGCCAACCGGCGAATCGGGCTTGGCGTGATGGGCTGGGCAGATCTGTTATTCGAGCTCGGGGTCCCGTACGACAGTGAGGAGGCCCTGAACCTGGCTGTGGAAGTCATGGGGTTCATGCAGGAAAAGGGGCATGATGAATCGGCGCGGCTTGCCGAGGAACGGGGCCCCTTTCCCAACTGGCCCCGGAGCATTTACCAGGACGAGCGGCCCCGCCGGAACTCGACGGTGACCACCATCGCGCCCACCGGGACCATCTCCATCATCGCGAATTGTTCCTCCGGGATTGAGCCGGTCTTTGCACTGGCTTTTAGCCACATCGTCGGGGATCGGCACCTGACCTTCGTCAACCCCATTTTCGAGGCAGTGGCAAAGGCCCGAGGCTTTTACAGCGACGAGTTGATGAAGGCCGTCGTGGAGCGCGGCACAGTGCAAGGGCTTTCCGGGGTCCCTGAGGAGGTCCAGCGGGTCTTCGTCACCGCGCACGAGTTCGAGCCTGAGTGGCACGTGCGGATGCAGGCGGCCTTTCAAAGGTATACCGATAATGGGGTTTCCAAGACGATCAACCTGCCGCATTCGGCGACCGAGAAGGATGTGGCCGAGGCCTATTTGATGGCCTATGAACTTGGCTGCATCGGCATTACCGTCTTCCGGGACGGATGCAAGGCGGATCAGGTGCTCCACGTCGGCACAAGGAAGAAGGACGAGGACATGGCCGAGCCGACAGTGGAGGTCGGGACCGGCATTGAGCCGAGACCGGAGGCGTTACCGGGAAAGACCTATCGGATACAGACTCCGGTGGGGACGGCGTTTATCACGGTCAATGATAACGGCAAAGGCACGGGACAACCGTTCGAGGTATTCGTAAGCGTCGGAAAGGCTGGCAGTGAGACCATGGCCCATGCCGAGGCCCTCGGACGCCTCATCTCGCTGGTGCTGCGACTGCCGCTGCCCGAGCACATGTCTGCCCGGGATCGGGTGGCTGAGATCGTTGGACAGCTGAGCGGGATTGGCGGAGGAAGACCTCTGGGATTTGGGCGAAAGCGGGTTCTTTCGCTGCCGGATGCCTTAGCCCAGGCCTTGGCCCAACATGTTGGGTTGACGGAGGTGAGGGAGCAAAAGCAGGTGGACGTGCCGCTGACGAAGGTGGGGGACCTCTGTCCCGACTGTCAGCAAGCGACCCTCGTGAATGAGGAAGGGTGTCGGAAGTGTTACTCCTGTGGCTTCAGCGAGTGCTAGCCCGGATTATTCACAAAGAGGTGAATATCCGCCCTCCGGGCTTCGACTCCGCCCCGCGTTTGCGGGGCGTCGCTCAGGGCT
>CAYGBT010000011.1:12320-86753 GCA_964348275.1 uncultured bacterium | reverse complement strand
GGTCGAATCGGCCCGGAGGGCGGATATTCACCTCTTCGTGAATAATCCGGGCTAGGAGTATCACCGCGTGGCGACCTTGGGCTGGATCGACGTCCTTATCATCTTGGCCTTCATTGTTTACGCAGTCTCATCAGGCATCCACTCTAGGAAGGTCGCCTCACAGAACCTGGAAGAGTATTTCCTGGCCGGGCGCAGCCTGAGCGGCTGGAGCGCGGGCCTGAGCATGGCTGCCACCCAGTTCGCGGCAGATACGCCGCTGCTGGTGACTGGCTTGGTCGCGACGGCCGGGATCTTCGCGATCTGGCAGTTGTGGATCTACGCCCTCGCCTTCCTGTTGATGGGATTCATCCTCGCTCCTAGCTGGCGGCGAGCGAGTGTGCTGACCGACGCGGAGCTGACCGAGCTGCGCTACGGCAAGGGGGCCGCCACAGCCCTGCGTGGGATCAAGGCGATCTACTTCGGAACGATCTTTAACTGCGTCGTCCTGGCCTGGGTCCTCTTCGCCACCAAGGCCATCGCGGAGCCCTTCCTGGTATGGGACCAGTGGCTGCCCGCTGCGCTCTACCAGCCGATACTCCACCTAGTGACCTGGTTGGATGTCCCCCTCAGTGTGAGCCCCCATGACCCGCACGTTTGGGTCAAGTCAACCAACAACCTCATCTCGATCCTGGCCATCGTCATGGTCACCCTCTTTTACTCCGCCACGGGCGGCCTCCGCAGCGTGGTGGCCACCGACGTGGTTCAGTTCAGTCTGGCCATGCTGGGGACCGCCTTGTACATGGGCTACGTCATCTACGACTTCGGGGGCATGGGCCCAATCATCGAGCAGATTCGCGAGCGCTTCGCCGCGGGAGGCCCTGGAGGGATCTCTCCAAACCAGATCCTCGCCTTTATGCCGTCCCAGGCCAAGAATGCCTCGTTCGCCGTCCTCGCCGTGTTTGGCCTCCAGTGGCTGATTCAAGTCAACGCTGACGGGACCGGCTACCTGGCCCAGAGGTCGATGGCCTGCAGGTCTGACCGGGACGCCAAGCTCGCAAGCGTCGTGTTCACCGTTGCCCAGGTGCTCCTGCGCAGTCTCTTCTGGCTGCCGATCGCCCTCGGACTCCTACTCCTTTTTCCTCCCGACCTCAGCCTGGCTCCCGAGATCCTCAAACACGAGCGGGAGGTCACCTTCGTCAAGGGAATCGTCAAGCTGCTCCCCTGGGGCATCAAAGGTCTGATGCTGACCGCAATGCTGGCGGCCTTGGCCTCGACGATCGACACCCACCTCAACTGGGGCGCGTCCTACTGGACAAACGACATCTACAAGCGGCTGATTTGCCAGGTGTGGCTCAGGAGAGACCCCAATCCACGGTCGCTCGTGTGGATCGCTCGCGGATCCAACCTGCTCATCCTTGTGATTTCGATGCTCGTGATGACGCAGCTTACCTCGATCGAGAGGGCGTGGAAGATCGCACTCCTCCTGGGCGCCGGCATGGGTGTCGTTCTCGTCCTGCGCTGGCTCTGGTGGAGAATCAGCGCCTGGGGGGAGCTCGCCTGCATCATTGTCTCGCTCCTGGCCGCCTGGCCCCTGCTCGAGTTCGTCGAAGACGAGGCGCTTCGATTGTTGATCATGGCGGTCCTGGCCACTGCCGCGGGCATCGTCGTCTCGCTTCTCACGACCGAGGAGCCCGAGCGCCTGCGCAGGTTCTTCCGGCTCGCCCAGCCACCCGGGTGGTGGGGGCCGATCGCCACCTCTTTCGGGGTCGATCCCGGCACGAACGTAAAACGCTTGGTCCGGGGCTTCGCGGGCATGCTCGCGGCGGCCTTCTGCGTCTTCTCCTTGCTGACCGGAATCGGTTCTTGGCTCTGCCACAGCCCCGTTCCTACATGGTGGCCGCTGTCTTGGGGGCTATGGATCGCCTCGCAGCTCGTCGTGGGCATCGCGCTCGTCCCGGTGTGGCTCAAGCTTGGCTTCTCGCAGGAGGCGGAGGAAATGCCGCTGCCGGTCCACGCGAAGGTGACCAGCCTCGACCCAACACGCGATGACCGATGACCACTGAAAGTCGTTGATGGTTGATGGTTCAGAGTAGAAGAGTCTCCCGTTGTTTTGGCCGAGAGAGGACCGTTCCGCTCGTCGGCGAATCGCCCCTCCCTCTCCTGCTGGATCTTGTTTGAGTAGAGCTAACACCTTCGGCCCCTCGCTTTAGGTCTCTCGCGGCGACCCCGAGCGGCGGCTTACGGCCTGGGTCCCTCCGTGTTCACGCTCCGCGCAAAGAGATGGGGCACGGATCCCGCCTCGGTTTCCCAGGCCGCCGCCAGCCGAGGGGCCCCGCCGCTTCCGGCAATCTCGCTCGAGGCCTGCAGGCGCTGCCTCGAGTGGCCATGCGGAGATCGCCGGAGCCGAGTGAGGGGCGGATTCGCGAGGAAAGCGGAATCTGGTTTGCGTCCGGCCGGGGTCCCGCCGCCGGAGCGCAGCGCAGGTGGGGGTGGCCGTTCTGTTGGTTGGTCGAGGCGGCCTGCGCGGAACTCCTTACCTGACGCCCGATTGATTCAGTGGAATTATTCCGCTGACGAGCGGGAGGCCCCTCGTGAGGCTCAAATGATGGGAAGCCCGGAGCGAGGGGCGTGCATCTGCTGCTCGACGGCCCATAAATCAGATTCTGACGTCCTCGGCTTTACTCCCCTCGCCGGTGTACGTAGTTCACGGTTCACAGTTCACCCTCGGTTGGAATTCGAAATTCGAATTTCGAAATTGGAAATATCTTGGGTTGTCGGTCAACGGTCGACGCGATTGGCGGCGCTACTTCGCTGAAGGGAGCTTGGGTGACTGAAGCTGGTGCAGCAGGCGGTCGCGGAGACGCTGGAATTTTCCCCGCTGGGACTTGGGAATGGGTTTCCCCGGGATGAACTTCTGTGTGAGCGGATTGACAAAGCGACCGTTCTTGATCACGCGGTAATCGAGGTGGGGTCCGGTCGAGAGGCCGGTGGAGCCCACGTAGCCGATGACCTGTTTCTGTCGCACGCGAGCCCCTTTGCGGATACCTCTGGCAAACCTGGAGAGATGGTTGTACATGGTCCGGTATCCCATGCGATGCCGAATGAGGACCATTTTGCCGTTGCCCCCCTTCCATCCAGCTGACAGGACCACCCCGTCGGCCACGGCCCAGACCGGGGTGCCGTGAGGGGCGGCGTAATCCACGGCGAGGTGGGGTCTAATTCCGCCCAGGATCGGGTGGCGCCTGCGGTGGGTGTAGCGCGAACTGATCCTCGTAAATCGCAAGGGGGAACGGAGGAAGGTCTTGCGGACGGACCTGCCGTTCAGGGTATAGAAGTCTCCTTTGCCGGGACGTTTCTCGAAGTTGATTCCGGTGTACGTTTTCCCGCGATTTTCGTACTGGGCGATCAGGATCTTTCCGTAGCCGACGAATGTGCCGTCGCCGTACTTCTTCTCCACCAACATTCGGAATTCGTCCCCAGGTCGGGCGTTGCTGTTGAAGTCAAAGTCCCAGAGGAAGATATCCACGAAACGGAGGATAAGTTCAGGGTTTTCCCCAAGGGCCTCCATGCTCTCGAAGAGCGAAGAGGTGACTTTCCCGGCAATTTTTTCTACCCGGCGTTCGATGGCGACGTCGCGCCGGTCTCCCCGATACTCGCTCCCTTCCCGGGTCACCTCGTAGATCTCTATAGGAGACACCTCAAACAGAAAGTCCCGGAGGGATCCGCTGTTGTCTAGCGTCGCCTGAAATTTTGAGCCGGACGGGATCTTTCGAAAGTTCAGATGAGGGCGGAGTGCTCGGGCAATCTCATGGGTGAGCTGACCGGAGAGGCCTTTGGCACTCATGGCCTGGGCAAAAGTCTGTCCATGTCCAATCGTCCCGTGGACTGTTCGGTGGGACGGATGCATCTCGGCATCGTGGAGGGACTCGGCCAGCCGGGGAAGAGTGGAGGTGGATGAGATCGTTGGTTGAGGGGATTGCGGAGTCCTCTCGCGGGCTGGCAGAAAATACGAAATTACTAGGGCGGACAAAAAGAAGAATGCCGCGAGGAAGAGCCTCGACCCTAGCCCCCCGTGGCCTTTCAGGGGTCGCTGGCGACCCAGGAGTCGCTGGATATTTCGACGAGACTTTTGATCCCGCACGATCCCTCCCGCGTGCCAGGCTTCTATCAGAAAATTCTGATGGGTGCAACGATTTTTTTAAGGGCTGGATGAGGATCAGCGCTTGAAATTATTGATATGAAAGGAACTAGTTGTAGAGCCTTCGAGAGCATCCCGGCATGTGGGGCAGGACCGGGCACCGAGCACAGAACTCTAAGGGTCACCCGTGGGGGCCCGACGGAGCTTGCCGCGACAGCCTGCTGTAAGCTTGCCGAAACAGGCGGTGCCCAGTATGATTGAGAGGAACTGGGGATAGGAATCTTCCACTCTGAAAGGCGGCGCGTCGTGTCGCAATTGGCGAGCAAGTCGTGTGTTCCGTGTAAGGGGGGGACACCGCCTCTCACCAGCCAGGAGATCGCACCCCTGGTTTCCCAAGTAGAGGGGTGGGAGGTGGTGGAGGAGCATCACCTTCGCAAAACCTTCCGCTTCAAGGACTTCAAGAGCACATTGGACTTCGTGAACCGCGTAGGCGCGGTCGCCGAGCAGGAGGGACATCATCCCGACATCAGCTTCGGCTGGGGGAGGGCCACAATCGAGATCTGGACCCATAAGATCAACGGCCTCACCGAAAGCGATTTCATCCTGGCGGCAAAGATCAACGAAGCAGTCCTGACGATTCCGGGATTTCGGCCTCCAGCGTAGCCATTTCAGAAATACTTTCGCTGGAAGAGAATCGGGTTACCGCGTAGCAATGAGGAGTCCATCACCTTTGTGGACAGGCATGGGTACTCGCCGGAAGCGTCGGAAGCCCACCCGGCGTAGCCATGTCTCGACCTCGCCCCATGCGTAAGACCGTCCCCCGGGAGTCCACAGAAGCATGTTGAGGCCAAAGAGGGCGGGCCAGAGAGGGCCTGTGCGGGAGGGATCGAGAAAAAAGTCCCGCACCAAAAGGACACCCTTTGCTTTGAGCGCTCGGCTGAGGCGGCCCAAAAGTGCTTGACATGTCTGGGGGCTGTTACTGTGCAGGATATGAGAGAGAAGGATCGCGTCATACTCCTTCCGAAGTTGGATCCGGTGAAAGTCCCCGGGAAGGAATGAGATGCGGTCGAGCATTCCGGCGGCCCGCACATACTTGCGGGTGAAGGTGAGGGTTCCCGGAAGGTCCAGAATCGTTACTTTGAGCGAGGGATAGGCCCGACAGAGCGCGATGCTGTAGGCGCCTGAACCTCCCCCGACATCGAGCAAGTGCCGGTGGGCGGAGAGATCGACGGTCCGAACGAAATCCGCAACCGACTGCTGGGCCGTCGCTTCCATCGCGCTGATAAACCGCCGGGTCCTGGCTACGGGTCTGACAAAGAGGCCTGTGGCAGGGAGGGGTCGCCCTTTCTTGACCACGCGAGGGAGCTTCGCCCATTCGGCAAAGCGGTCGGCATGGATCCGCAGGAGAGGGGCGAGGCTCGCGGGGCCTTTTGAGGACAAGAGGCGAGCCGTCTGGGAAGTCAGGCGAAACTTGTTTCCCCGTTTTTTCACCACGCCGATGGCAGCTAGGGCATGCAAAAGGGGGTCCAGGGCCCGGGGGTCGCTGCGGATGATCCTGGCCAGGCCACGGACGTCCCTCCAGGCGCCTGTCAGCGCATCAAAGAGTCCAAGTCTTGCACCGGTCAAGACGGCTTGCGATGCCCAATAGGCGGTGACCCACTTCATGATCTCGGCGGCGTTCATTACGTGTCCTCCGCGCCTGTGATGGAACCTCCCGGTTTCCCCTGTCAGATGAGCAGAGTCTCCCCCTGAGGTCTCCCTCTTCACGCAACGGGATGCTTCGATTATACTCGCGTGAGCGTAATGGTGAAGGTGATGATGCGGCGTCCTCTGTGTGGCATTCTTGGTGGCTCCCTCATTGTCGTGGGGCTTGGCACCCTTGCGGCTGCTGCCTCGTTGGATGTGCCCAAGGCCAGGCAGGCCACGAAAGAACTCATCGGCAAAAACGCCTCGGCGCTCGACGAGGTTTCTTCAGCCCTCCCGGAGGGGTTGCGCATCGAATTCATCGAGATCGTTCAGTCGCTTGAGACCGCACGGGATCGCATCATCCTGTTCTTGAATCGGATCGAACGCGGTGTATTTCCTCCCGAGGAGGGAGTCGAGCGGGCCAGAGCCATTGCAGAAGCGCAGGCCCAGAAGGAGAAGGAATTCCTGCAGGACTTGACGGAGCGCGCTCCGGCCGGTGCCATGCCGAAGATCGAGAAAGCCATGACGGTGTCAGCCGAAAGCTGGAAGCAGGTGATGGCGGCACATCAACTCTCCGAGAAAGAAAAAGAACCAGACGTCTCATCTCGCCCAAGCCTTGACATTCAGCTCGTTCCGGGGCCCCCCCTGTTCCCCCAGCCTCGTGAGTAAACTGGTGCCGATCACACCCGCTGCTCCCTCACCAAGCTGCGGAGGACGGCCAAGTTGCGGCGGTCGGTGGCCACGGGATCGTCCCCCTTGGGGGTCTCGAGGATCATTGGAATGTGCCGCAGGCGGGGATCGTTGACGAGGAGGCGAAATCCTTCCAAACCGATTTGCCCTTGGCCAATATGGGCATGCCGGTCCACCCGACTCCCTAACTCTCGCTGTGAGTCGTTCAGATGGATACATTTGATGTGTGCGATGCCGATCGTGTCGTCGAGGTGCCGCATTGTCTGCTCGTATGCCTTACGACCTCGGATCTCATAACCTGCTGCAAAGATGTGGCAGGTGTCGACGCAGACCCCCAGGCGTCCCTTCTGCTTTATGCCCTCTCGGATCGACGCCAGATGCTCGAAACGGTAGCCTAGGCTGGATCCCTGCCCAGCCGTGGTTTCGAGACAGATCGTGACAGCAGAAGCCCTGGTGCTTTCAAGGATCATGTGCAACGCCTCCACTACCCGCTTTATGCCGTCTGCTTCTCCAGCCCCGAGGTGTGCCCCCGGGTGTATGATCAGGGATGAGATCTCAAGCGCTGCGGCCCGGTCTACCTCGATCCGGAGGGCCTCGAGGGATATCCGATACAGGTCTTTTTTCGGTGAGGCCGGGTTGATCAAATAGCCGTCGTGGGCGACGACGGGCCAGATCCCTGTCGTTTCCCGATTCTCGTGATAGGCCTGAATCTCTCGCTCCGTGAGTGGCTTGGCCCGCCACTGATTATTGTTCTTCGTAAAAATCTGGATCGTGTCGCAGCCGGTCTGTTGGCCCCGGAGCAGTGCCCCGGCGACCCCGCCGGCGATGGACATATGCGCCCCCAGCCGTGGCCCCTCGCGGTCAGATCGTTTACGCTCACCAGATCTTTCGGAAAGTCGCATACGCCCCATTGGTTCATGATTCATAGTTCAGGGTTCATGGTTCATGGCTCATGGAAGACAAGGTTTTACTACTCTGAACCGTGAACTCTCAACCCTGAACACTTCCCTAGCATGCCTAACCGGCAGAGGGCGAAGTCGTACTTCACCGGATCTGCGGGATCAAGACGTCTCAGGTTCTGGGTGATCTCGAGGGCCATCGGGAGGCCAGGGCTCTTCCGTCGGGTAAGGCGAAGCTGCCGCGAAACGTGGGCGACGTGGGTATCCAGCGGGATAAGCAGCTTTGCCGGCTGAAGTTCGGGCCAGAGGCCGAAGTCGATGTGATCGCGTCGGACCATCCAGCGGAGGAAAAGGTGGAGGCGCTTGCACGCCCCGCCACGCCGTGGCGAAGGGAGGAGATAATGCATCCCCGGGGATAGGTGGCCTTTTCGGTAGATCGGCCGTGGGTCGAGTTGTAAAAGCTGGTCCACGAAGGCGGTCAGTGCGGGTCGGGTGTCCTCCTGTCGGTCACTGTGACCAGACAGGTAGAGGGTTCGAAGCGAGCCGTGGCGCTCCAGGGCCTGCCGGAGGAACCAAAGCAGGCAGATGGCGTCCTTGGTGGTGTTGAAACGATAGGTGAATCCCCGCAGGTGGTCGGCATCGCGCCTGGGATCGAAATGCAGCAAGAAGAGATAAGGGTGAAACCCCAGCACCGAAAGGAGGGCATCAATCGGAGGGGTGAAACCTTGTACCCGGCCGTACGCGAAGCAACTCGCGATAAATCCAACGACCTCGATGTCTTCCGGTCGGTGGTACCGGTGGGGAAATTTGAGGGCCGACGAGGAGACGTAGCGCAGGTCGTAGGTGGCGTAGAGGCGGTCCAGATAGGGTTTGAGGTCACCCGCGCCCTCGCCCCGGCCGAGCAGGGTAGCCCTCGACTGGACCCGCATCCGTTATCGCTCCCGAAACAGGTCTTGTCGCTTCTCCATGAAGCCAATGGCATAGGGGGAGACGATGTGGGCTTTCTCGATTTGATCGCTGGACTTCTTATAATAGGCGGCAATCCGGATAGAATAGCCGTTCACCGCACCGGACAGGGTGCCGCCTTTGACGTACCCCCAGGGTCTCGGCTTGAGGACGTCGTTGATTGCCACCACGATCCCGACGGTCCCTTCGGTAAAGTGCTGTCTATCTTCCTTCGAGAGCTGGGTAGTGGCCCGGCTCGGCCCGAACATAGAGTGGGAGTGATAGTCCCCGACGCATTCCCACCGGGTGGTGCTTCGAACTGCCTCTTCCACCCGCTGACTCCGCTTCCAGTCGATGTGGACCTCCCGATACTTTCGATTGGCCGTCTGATATGGGACTGCATACTCCACAAAGACCCGATCGGGGGTACTGTGACCCAGAAGTATACCAAAGCACTCCCGTCGGTAGACCTCGATGGTGGAGACAAGCAACCCGATGAATGCGTTTTCACTTAAATAGATTTCCATTGCGGATACCTACCTGGAAGACACGTGGAGTAACCTTCTCTCATTCTCGAAGATGTGAAGATCTTTCAGATCGCCTAAGGGGTTAGGGCAATAACGATGCCTATTTGCCGGGGCTCACTCGGGCAACCTGGGGTCGATAGAAAGATACCGTACCCCCTCGCGAGCAGGCAAGGCCAAATTTTGCTTGACCCGAGCAAAAAATGTGTCAGAATTTCTGTATTTCCAATTTTCGTAGGAGGGTGCGTTTTGTTCCGCGTGATTTTGAAGGATAGGGGACAGGTGACGATTCCGTCGAAGGTAAGGAAAAGTTTGACGCTGAAAGCCGGAGACGTACTAGAGATCGAGGTAAAGGGGGGGCAGATTGTCCTAAAGCCCTTGCAGGTAGTGGAGCGCGAGGTAGAGTCACCAGAGGTTTCCCCCGAGGGGCCGGCGGCATGAAGCGGCTCATCATCGTCAACGGCGGGGCAGGTCGCATCCCGGAGGAGGATCAGGCGGAGCACCGTGAGGGGTGTCGAGGGGGAGCCCTCGCCGGGTGGCAGTGTTTGCTTCAAGGTGGATCAGCATTGGATGCGGTGGAAGAGGCCGTCGCTTTCTTGGAAAATCACCCCCTGTTTAATGCCGGAACAGGATCGGTCCTCAACGTTACCGGGGATGTGGAGATGGATGCATCCCTGATGGAGGGGCGGACCCTGAAAGCCGGGGCGGTCGGCGTCGTACGGAATGTTCGGAATCCGATCAGGTTGGCGCGACGCGTCCTGGAGGATGGCCAGCATGTTCTCATGGTCGGCGTGGGCGCGGACCGATTTGCGAGCGATGTCGGGATCGAGACCTGCACGCCGGAGGAACTGGTGACCGACCGGCAGCGCGCACGATGGGAATCGGCGAAGGAAGCGAACCTTGGAACGGTTGGCGCGGTGGCGGTGGATGAAGCAGGGGATGTTGCGGCAGCCACCTCGACAGGAGGTCTCTTCTGCAAGCGGGCAGGTCGCGTGGGGGACAGTGCCTTGATCGGCTCAGGTACTTACGCCGACAAGCGATTGGGCGCGGCCTCGGCGACCGGTCATGGTGAGGCCATCATTCGGGTGGTGTTGGCCAAGACCGCCGTCGATCTCTTGATGGGGGGCCGCCATCCGGTGGATGCCGCGAGGATGGCCATTACGATCTTAGAGCAGCGTGGGCACGGGGAGGGCGGGATCATTGTCGTCGATGGGAAGGGACGCATGGGTCATGCCTGCAATACCCCCTTTATGCCCTGTGCATTCATGGATCAGACGAAGACGGCGCCGGTGATCATTGGTTAAATCGTCAGCCTCCAAGAAGGTGTCTACGATCCAACAGCGATGATGACGTCATTTCGGGAGAGCCTGGATCACTCTCAAGGAGACGTCCCCCACCTGTCCGAAGTGGGGCTCAGTGATTTCGACAAATTCCACGTCGAAGGTGGCTGATTCTCCCGGCGGAAGCTCCTTGGCCATGACGCGAGCCACCTTGGTGGCCAGCAGATGACCCTCCGTGTCGAAAACCCGACCCTCGACCTGGATTGCGGTGAGGGTCACCTCGGCCCTATTCGTCGCATAGCCGGGAATGTGCAGGTGCCTCGCCGCGCATGCGTACGTATCCTGACGGATGAGCTTCACCTTGTTGCTGTAATCTCCGCCAAGAGTTGGACGTGTGAGGAGTAATAGCGTGACCGAGCTTACCGCCAACACCAGCCTAAGCCTCATGATCTCTTCCTCCGGTTCCAGTTTACGTCCGTTCGATCAGCAGGTCCGATCCCTCCACCTTTACGCGGTAGCTGGTCACAGGCCCTTTCGCGGGCGGGCCAGTCGCCTCGCCGGTCTTGACATCGAATTGGACTCCGTGCCACGGACACGTCACGGCGTCTCCATCGAGGTCTCCTTCCGACAGCGGACCGCCGGCGTGTATGCAAGTGTCGCCGATGGCAAAGAAGGATCCGTTCACATTGAAAAGGGCGATCCGTTCTCCGTCCTTTTCGACCAGTATCCCGGAGCCCGGACTGATATCTTTCGTCTCGACTACTTTCACGAACTCGCCCATCTCTCCTCTCTTGAAGGGTGTGTCCACAGATGCCCAATGACACGCTCGTTCAAAACCATATCAGGGAGACTATGGATTTGACAAGGGGGTCGTATGAAGCTTGAACGGAAGGTGGCCCTGGTGACTGGAGGGAGTCAAGGGATCGGCAAGGCCGTGGCGGCTGCCTATGCGCGAGAGGGGGCCGAGGTCATTGTAACGGCCAGAGGCCGAGAGCGCCTCGAGGCTGCGGCCCAGGAGATCCGCAAAGGGGGAGGACATGTCGTGCCGCTTCACGCGGATGTGGCCGACCGGCAGCAGGTCCAAGACTTAGCTGAGGGGATCAGGAGGCGATTCGGGCAATTGCACGTTCTGGTCAATAACGCGTCCCTCCTCGGTCCTCGGGTCCCTCTTCTCGAATACCCCGAAGAGGATTGGGAGGTCGTGGTGGCCATCAATCTCCATGGGCCCTTCTTCGTCATCAAAGCCTGCGTCCCTCTGATGGTGCTCGCCGGTGGAGGTTCCATTATCAATGTGAGTTCCGGCGTGGGGCGCATCGGGAAAGCTCGCTGGGGAGCCTACGCCGCCTCCAAGTTTGCCTTAGAAGGCCTCACGCAGGTTCTGGCGGCAGAACTTGAGCCGCTTCATATCCGCGTGAACGCCGTCAATCCGGGCGGGACTCGCACCACCATGCGGGCCGCCGCCTATCCCGAGGAGGACCCGATGACCTTGCCGACCCCCGAGCAGATCACCCCCGTGTTTGTCTATCTCGCCTCCGACGAATCCCGCGACGTCACGGGCCAATCCCTCGAAGCCCGCGATTATCTCGCTGGATAGCCGAAAAACACGATGCCCGGGACTGCTGTCCCGGGCATTGTACGGGATAGTGTTGTCAGGGATATCAGGAAGAGGATGTGAATTTTGCCCGCTCGCGCTGGAAGGCCTCTTTCCCTGCCTCGAAGGCGGAGACGACGGCCTCCCGTCCTTGGTCCAACGCCTCGTCAAACCGCTCCCGAACGTCCTCCGCGACATCCGCGGCCCGCTCCTGGATGTCTTCAGTCAGCCGGCGGATCCGCACTCGAGTGCGTTTTCCCGATTCCGGAGCATAAAGCAGGGCGCTCAGGGCGCCGAAGGCACCCCCTAACAGAAAAGCCAGTGCCACGGCTGACGCACCGAATCCACGGTTCTCACTCATCGAAAATCACCTCCTCTTCTTCAAGAAGATTTTCCGTAACAGATACCAGCTTCCGGTCCGGAGTCCCACCAACAATGCCCCGAAGGAGAGGAGACGGGGATGGATGGTGGTCCGGATGATGTCGTTCGTGTTGCGAAGCGTCTTGCCGAAGCCCTCCAGCGCCTCGACGGTGCCGCTCACCCTGCCCATGTCCTTCTGGACCGCTGCCGAGATTTGGTTCAGGTGCTGCACGGCCTCCCGAACCTCGGACACGGTGAGGCGCACGTCCCCCTCGGCCGATTGGATCAGGGTGTCCAGTCGGCGTAGCGTTTCGCGGGCCTGGCGGATCATCGGGACGAGGGTGAAGACCGCAACCGCAACGCCGAGAGCGATGATGCCGATCGCAACGGCAATGACAGTGGCCAGAGGTTCAGTCATGCAACAATCCCCTGTTTCTTCAGCGCGCTTATGGCCTCTCCATTATACCCCAACCAGGCCTCCAGGACATCGGCCGTATGTTCGCCAAGGTGAGGGGCTGGACGGTCGACACGACTGGGAGTCCGTGAAAGCCTA
Organism: uncultured bacterium; assembly: GCA_964348275.1. Lineage (GTDB taxonomy): Bacteria > Methylomirabilota > Methylomirabilia > Methylomirabilales > CSP1-5 > CSP1-5. The sequence continues at coordinate 74,108 of CAYGBT010000011.1, read as the reverse complement.
AGGGGAGACCCCGGGAGGCGAATCGTTCCGCCCCCGGGAAGGGGGATGGCCGTGATCATTCCCCGGGCCTGGACCTGAGGGTCTGCCACCACCTGATCGATGGTGTTGATCGGGCCGCAGGGAACACCTGCCTTCTCCATGATGTCGATCCATTCCCGCACCGTCTTGGTCTGCGCTATCTGGGCGATGATGGGTTGCAGTGCCTCATGATTTTCGGCGCGTAGGGCGTTCGTAGCAAAGCGCGGGTCCCCGAGCAATTCATCGCGACCGATGAGACGACAGAAACGCTCCCAGTGGGGAGTCCCCACGGCGAAGATGACGTAGCCGTCCTTGGCCTCAAACGCCTCAAAGGGGGCGATCGAAGGATGTCGGGCACCTAATGGTCCAGGGATCTCGCCGGTCGTGGTATAGCGAATGATTGCATTCTCGAGAAGGGCAACCTGACAATCGAGCATGCCGATATCCACCATCTGTCCCTCACCGGTGTGTTCTCGGGCTTTGAGTGCCGCGAGGATTCCAATGACCGCGAAGAGACCACCTGCCAGATCTCCGATTGCCGGGCCGGTCTTCAAGGGCCTTCCTCCCGGCTCGCCCGTGATCGACATGACCCCTCCCATTCCCTGAATCACCATGTCGTAAGCGCCGTGCGTCCGGTAGGGCCCGGTCTGACCAAAGCCAGAGCAGGCGGCATAAATCAGCCTCGGGTTCAGCTTGGACAAAGTCTCGTACCCGAGGCCCAGGCGGTTCATGGTGCTGGGCCGGAAGTTTTCCACCAGAATGTCGGCCTGGACCGTGAGCGCTTTGGCGAGATCGCATCCCCACGGGTCTTTGATATTGAGCGCTACGCTCTTTTTACCACGGTTGATGCTCATGAAGTAGGCACTCGTCCCGTCCAGGAAAGGACCGACCCCCCGCGCCTCGTCGCCTGAACCCGGCTGCTCGATCTTTACGACCTCCGCGCCGAGATCCGCGAGAATCATGGTGCAGAAAGGTCCTGCCAGGATCCGGGAGAAATCGATGACCTTGATGCCGTCCAGGGGCTGCATGAGATACCCCGTTTATGGTTCAGGGAGGATCGTTGAGAGTCGAGGGTCCAGAGTTCAGGGTAGTAAATCCCATGTCTTCCACGAGCCATGAACCATGAACCCTGAACTATGGACTCTGAAGCACGTTGGCCTTGGCAAAAGCCACCTCGTTGCGCTGCATGTCGACCAGGATGTGATCTCCCTCCTTGAACTGTCCCTCGAGAATCCTTGCGGCCAGTGGGTCGAGCACCAGCCGCTGCAGTGCTCGCTTGAGAGGCCGGGCCCCATAGACCAGGTCAAAGCCGACCTCCGCCAGATACCGCTTGGCGGCGTCCGAAAGGGTGACCTCGATCTTTCGGTCGCCGAGTCTCCTGCCCAGTTGCTTCAGCTGAATCTCCACGATCTGCTTGATCTCCGCCATACCGAGGCGGTGGAAGACGATAATTTCGTCGATCCGGTTCAGAAACTCCGGCCGGAAGTGGCTCCGGAGCGTCTCCTGAATGCGTTTTTGGATTTCTACCTCATCGGACAATGTCTGGATAAAGTCGCCCCCCAGATTCGAGGTCATGATGATGATGGCGTTCCGAAAGTCGACGGTCCGGCCATGCCCATCGGTGAGCCGTCCGTCATCCAGGATCTGAAGCAAGAGATTAAAGACATCGGCGTGCGCCTTCTCGATCTCGTCAAAAAGGAGCACCGAATAGGGGCGACGTCTGACCGCTTCGGTCAGCTGCCCTCCCTCCTCGTATCCGACGTACCCGGGGGGCGCGCCGATCAGTCGGGAGACCGTATGTTTCTCCATATACTCTGACATGTCAAGACGGACCATGGCGCGCTCGTCATCAAAGAGGAACTCAGCTAAGGCTCTGGCCAGCTCCGTCTTGCCGACCCCTGTCGGCCCCAGGAAGATGAACGAACCGAGGGGACGATTGGGGTCCTGGAGACCCGAGCGGGCTCGACGGATGGCGTTCGCCACGGCACTGATCGCCTCATCCTGGCCCACCACCCGCTCGCGGATCTTTGCCTCCATCCGGAGGAGTTTCTGGGTCTCACCCTCGATCAGCCGGGTCACCGGGATACCGGTCCACTTCGCCACGACCTCTGCGATATCCTCTTCGTCAACCTCCTCCTTCAGCATCGTGCCTTCCTTTTGCATCGCCTCGAGCTTCTCTCGCTCGGCGTCGAGCTCTTTCTGGAGTTGGGTAATGACCCCGTAGCGCAGCTCTGCCAGCTTCGCCAGGTCCCCTTGGCGCTCGGCCCGTTGCTCCTCGACGCGGCTCTGCTCCAGGCGCTCTTTGATCTCTCGAATACTTTTGATGACTGTCTTCTCACCCTCCCAGCGCGCCTTGAGAGCCGCCGAGCGCTCTCGCAAATTCGCTAACTCTGTCTCCAGATGCCTCAGGCGGTTTTGTGAGCCCGGATCGGTCTCCTTCCGGAGGGCCTCCCGCTCGACCTCCAGCTGGCGGATCCGCCGCTCCACCTCGTCGATCTCGGTCGGCATGCTGTCGATCTCCATGCGGAGCCGGGAAGCGGCCTCGTCGATGAGGTCGATGGCCTTGTCCGGCAGGAACCGGTCGCTGATGTAACGGTGGCTGAGGACGGCAGCGGCGACCAGGGCCGAATCCTTGATCCGTACACCGTGGTGGACCTCGTACTTTTCCTTGAGGCCCCGAAGAATCGACACGCTCTCTTGCACCGAGGGCTGACCGACCATGACCGGCTGAAACCGCCGCTCCAAGGCCGGGTCTTTCTCGATGCGTTTCCGGTACTCATCCAGCGTGGTGGCTCCGATGCAACGGAGCTCGCCACGCGCCAGGGCCGGCTTGAGCATATTGGAGGCATCCACCGCCCCTTCGGCGGCCCCCGCCCCGACCAGGGTGTGCAGCTCGTCGATGAAACAGATAATCTGCCCCTCGGAGTCGGTGATCTCTTTCAGGACGGCCTTGAGCCGGTCTTCAAATTCCCCGCGGTATTTTGATCCGGCCACCAAGGCGCCGATGTCCAACGCCACCACCCGCTTGTTCTTAAGGGACTCGGGGACATCCCCGTCCGCGATCCGTTGCGCCAGCCCCTCGACGATCGCGGTCTTCCCCACGCCGGGCTCGCCAATGAGGACCGGGTTGTTTTTGGTCCGGCGGGAGAGCACATGGATGACCCGCCGGATCTCGTCATCGCGGCCGATGACCGGGTCCAGCTTGCCCTTGCGCGCCAGATCGGTCAGCTCCCGACTGTAGCGCTCCAGTGCTTGATACTTTTCCTCCGGATGCGGGTCGGTGACCCGTTGACCGCCCCGTACGGCGGCCAGGGCGGCATAGACGCCATCCTTACTGATGCCGGCTTCCTTCAGGATCCGTTCTGCCACCCCGCCTCCCTGTTCGATGATGGCGAGGAGCAGGTGTTCGGTCGAGACGTAGTCGTCCCTGAGGTGGGTTGCCTCCTGAATAGCCGCTTGAAGCACTTTTTCGAGACGCGGCGTGATGTACTGCCCACCGGCCCCCTGGACCTTCGGGGTTCGCTCGAGCTCTTCGCGGAGCTTCGTCCGGAGAAGATGAAGGTTCGCCCCCAGCTTTTGAAGCAGCGGGGGAATCAGGCCGTCTTGTTGCTCCACCAGCGCAAGCAAGAGGTGCTCTACGTCGATCGCCTGGTGGGTGAGTTCGACGGCCTGCCGACGGGCCGTATCAATGGCCTCCTGGGCCTTGACAGTAAACTGGTCAAGCCGCATGAATCTTTCTCCTCAAAGCAAGGAAAAATAAACATAAAAATCACGATAGCATGCTGCTAATTCCTTGTCAAATGACCCACTCTCGCCTGAAATTTCAATGGGCCGCCTGCATCGCTCCCGAGGCACTGCTCTTTAGTCCCAGACGTGCTGCGAATCGTTGACAATACTCCGACGCACTCTCTATGATAGAAGACCAGCGGTGTTTGCGGATCCCGGCAGGCCTTCGGGAAATTCCCGCAACGCGTTGTTGGAAAGGCAAGCCGACTGCTGGCTGCTGACGGCTGTCAGCTGTCCTTAGGAGCGTGATGACGAAGGCAGAGCGGATCCAGGCAGCGCTCGTACGAAAGGCCGTCGACCGAGCTCCGGTGAGCTTCTGGCGGCATTTTCCTGATCTCGACGAGGATCCGGTCGCACTGGCCGAGGCCCTGCTCGCCTTTCACACCCGCCATGACCTGGATTTCATCAAGGTCATGCCCACCGGGGTCTATGCTGTGGTGGACTGGGGCTGTCGCGTCGCGTACCGCGGCGGCGTCGACGGCTCCCGGGTCTGCGTCGATCATGCGGTCAAAGGTCCCGGCGACTGGGCGCAAATTCGTCCCCTGGATCCCGAGGAGGGGGCATTGGGTCGAGAGCTCAGATGTCTCCGTGAGGTCGTGAAGGGGCGCCGGGACGACGCGCCTATCCTTCAGACCATTTTTGGTCCCCTGTCTATCGCGAAAAAACTGGCGGGCGACGAGCGATTGCTGGCGGACCTGCGGGAAAAGCCTGCGCAGATCCACGGAGCCCTCGAAGTCATCACCGAGACGATGAGGCGGTATGTTACCGCCTGTCTGGATTCGGGAGGTGACGGGATCTTTTTTGCCACTCAGGTGGCGGCGTCCGGGCTCTTGACCGCCGACCAACATCGGACTTTTGCAGAACCGTATGACCGGCAAGTCTTGGAGGAGGCGGCTCAGCGGAGCCCCTTTTCTGTCCTGCACGTCCACGGCGTGGACATTCCATTCGAAGTGATGGCAGCCTATCCGGTTCCCGCTATCAACTGGCACGACCGGCGAACCTCGCCCTCACTTCGGGAGGCGCAGGAGCTCTTTGGAGGTGTGGTCGTAGGGGGGCTCAATGAGGTCGAGACGCTCCGGAGCGGCCCCGCGGACGCCGTGTCGGCTCAAGTGAAGGATGCCTTGAAACAGACCGGGGGCCTCGGGCACATCCTGGCTCCCGGCTGCGTTGTTCCCCTGGATGTTCCCGAAACTCACCTGCAGGCCATCCGGACTGCACTTGAGGAGTACCAGTGAAGGATCTTTCAGTAGAGGAAGCCATTCGGTCCGTGCGAGAAGGGCGAATGGTCGTCTTGGCCGACGACCAGGCTGCCGAGAGTGAGGGAGTACTGACGGTAGCGGCAGAACGGGCCACTCCTGAGGGCGTGAACTTTATGGCCCGCGAGGCGCGGGGGATTATCTGTGTGGCCCTGACCGGGGATCGCCTCGATGCCCTCAAGATCCCGGTTATGGTGTCGGATCGGCCAGCCTCCGGTGATATCACCTACTGTGTCTCAGTCGATGCCAGGGCGGGAACGACGACCGGGATCTCTGCCTTTGATCGCGCCATCACGATCCAGACACTGGTCGATCCCAAAGCCCGCCCCGAGGATCTAGGCCGACCCGGCCATATCTTTCCACTTCGGGCCAAGGAAGGGGGGGTCCTGACCCGAGCTGGGCAGGCCGAGGCCGCCCTCGATCTGTGTCGCCTGGCCGGTCTCTACCCGGGAGCCGCCCTCTGCGCCGTTCTTACCGAGGACGGCGAGGCCTCCCGCTTTCCTGAACTGCAGGCCTTTGCAGAGCGCCACCGCCTGGCTATCGTGACCCTCAAGGCGTTGATCGACTTCCGCATGCGGCGGGAAAAGCTCGTCAAGCGCCTCGGGACGACCACGTTGCCCACCCGATACGGCACCTTCCAGAGCATCCTGTATGAGAGCCAGATGGATGGACGGCATCACCTGGCGCTGATCCTGGGGGAGCCGACGACGGCGGAGGAGGTGCTAGTGAGGGTCCAGTCGGAATGTCTCCTCGGCGACGCCCTCCGGTCTCTTCGCTGCGACTGCGGAGAGAAACTAGAGGCCTCCCTCGAGCGCATTGGCAAGGCGGGCCAGGGGGTCTTGGTGTACATCCGGGAGGCATCGGGCGGTATAGGGTGGACAAACCATCTCACGGACATGGCGACGCCCCAGGCTCCTGGATCTCACCCGACTCGCATGGATCTCAGGGAGTATGGTATCGGGGCCCAGATTCTAGTGGATCTGGGGCTGAGCCGGATCCGACTCCTGACTAGCAGTCCCCGGCGCATCGTGGGACTTGACGGCTTCGGGCTTGAGGTCGTGGAGTGGGTCCCCCTGCATGTGAGGGAGCGGGGAAGGCGGGCTGCGCAATGAGCGGATGCCTTTTCTGCCAAATCGCTCAAGGAGTGCGACCCGCCCACACGGTCTATGAAGGCGAAGGGGCGGTAGCCTTCCTCGATATCTTCCCCTGCACCCCGGGGCACACGTTGGTCATCCCCCGAGAGCACTATGCAACCTTAACTGAAATGTCAGCCGATGATGCGGGACGGCTCTTTCAGGCGGCCGTTCTGGTTGCGACAAAATTGCAGGCGGCCATGGGGGCAGGCGGCTTCAACTTGGGCGTCAATAACGGCAAGGCAGCCGGGCAAGAGGTCCTTCATGTGCACATCCACATCATCCCCCGGTATTCGGGCGACGGGGGTGGAAGCATGAAGAGCGTCGCTCGCATGGGCGGCAAGGAGGACCTCCAACAAATCGCCGCCAGGCTCCGCCAGACGCTTGCCTCCTCGTAGCCGTTTCACGCTGTATTTCTTTCCGTTCTCTCCTTGTTTTCCAGGCTCCTGTCTGGCCAGCTGATCAAGACTTTTCGGAAGCTTTTCGTCTGTCGATAAACCTTGTTGTCCTCCACTATGATGAAGTAAACGCCTGAATCCTCTGGCTTGTCAGGTGTCATGAGGTATTCTTCCCCTTGCCTCACCCCTAGGATTAGGAAGTCACCGGCAGGCAGGGGGACGCGATATACCTCCGGCAGAGTGAGGATGTGCCATCCCTGAACTTCGGGCGACTCCGCACTCTCGATGTATTGCAAGAATTCGTTGGGGGGAAAGTCGACGTTGATGTCGATTCCGGACATTCGATCACCGGGATCCCCAGTAATCGTTACCGCCTCAACTTCGTCAATTCTATCGAGGCAATAGGGCTTGATGTTCGGTCGGGTGACCAAGGAAAAAATATGACCCCCTACAGCCGACAAATTAGTTGCGAAACGAACTCCCTTGATTCGATAATCCACTGTTCCAATTTCAAATTCTGCACGGTTTGGGAAGAGGAGATTAGGATTCCAGCGGACCTTTCCGAACTCCATGCAGTAAAAATTGATCTCGGTCCAATCCAAAGTTCTTTGCACCTTATTGATGCTCTTGACTTGGGAATAGAACAGCGATCTGTGGTCGTCTGGCAGGGTATCGCCTACGAGCTGGAGGATCTGCTCCTCGACTGGAGTGAAGGTCCTCAACAGAAGCCTTAATCTGCGGAGCATCTTTTCGCACCTGTACGCAAAGAGAGTTCTTCTTCTCCTCAGCCTATCAGGTACGCCGGTAGCCATGGGTAATTTACTCACGGAAACGTCCTTTTTTTTGGACGGGAGTCCCCGCAATAATGTCCCATCAGGAATGCTGACTGCCATTTCCGTTTTCCTTTCGCACTCCTATGGTAATGAAAAAGATGCCAAGTGCGACGATGAAAAGACCCAAGGGGATATGGTATGCCGCGAAGTCAAAATACCGGCCATAGACATAGCCATAGTATCTCGGGTTCGTGATAATCAGTGTTCCCCAAATCGACAAAAGAAAACCTAAGAGTACACTCCATTTATCCATCGAAACTTTTGGGTCACGTTTGGTCTTTACGCAGGCGATACTTGTCATTGCAGACGACTTCTTCTACGCGGTCTGTGCTTCGATCAATTACAGTGTGAGGTGGTATTGAAGCGGCGGCTCGCGAAGGGAAGAGCACCTTTTCCTTTTCTCTCCCCCGTCTTTTGTAAGAGATTGTGCCCACAGGTTCTGGCATAATCTTGAGTACCTGCTCTTTCGTCATGCCGAGACGTATCTGCTTACAGCTGTCGACGGATTTGCTTTTCTTGTATTGGGTATGTTCGGTTGTTCCCCAATTCACAACGATGACCGCAGCAACGATGACCGCAGCAACGATGCCCGCTACTGCCACGGGTACGGCCCAAATCAAGGTCGAACGGTTCAGCTTTATCCGGGGTGGCAGCGTCATAGCACCTCCTCCTCTTGAGCCCCCCTAAGTTCTGCAGTTTCTGGACCAGGTTGCCGAAGGTATCGTAGCTATAGGCAGCCCCGGAGTCCAGGAGCTTCCGCCTGGGGGGTGTCCTGGACCTGGCCGGTGGGGGGGAGGGGGTGGTCGGATTAAAGACAGGAGGGTGTCTCGTAGGGGTTGGGCATGGGGAAACTGAGTAGAAATTTCAGCTTGACAGACACCAGAGAGTGGTTTATCTTATTGGTGTACTGACCGGTCGGTACAGACATATAAACGAGGGATATGGAGACCCAGACCGCTAAAGGGGCCAGCACTAAAGAGCAAATCCTGCAGGTGGCCTGTGAATTAATCCATCGGCAGGGGTTCAATAACACGAGCCTGGAAGAGATCCTGCGGGAGAGCGGTGTCGGAAAGGGGAATTTTTATTATCATTATAAAAGCAAGGATGAGCTGGGCTATGCCATCTTGGATCGGTTGGCGTTATGGACTTCACAACAGTTAGGCCGGGAGGTCTTTGGGAGGGGCGATGACCCGCTTCAAGAGGTCTTTGATCTGTTTGACCTCGTCGTCTCTATGCAGCGGGAGGCGGGGTGCGTGGGGGGATGCCCCCTTGGGAACCTGGCCCTCGAACTGAGCGATATCCATGATGGGTTCCGGCAGCGTATTGGTGGGATCATTGAAAGTTATCGGAATCTTATTGCCAATGCCCTCGCCAAGGCCCAGGCGAAGGGACAATTGGCCCGGAACGTGCATTCAGAGCGGCTCGCAGAGTTCATCTTTGCTGGCATAGAAGGTGGGATCCTGCTCGCGAAAGTGCGCAGGGACCTGACTGTGCTGGAAGGCTGCTTGGACGAGCTCAAGCAGCATCTCCGAATGTACCAAGCCTAACGAGACAAACGATGAATCATCCGTCCCCCCATGGGACGAGAGAGGGTTAAGATGAACACAACGATTGTAGAATACACTGACGAAAAGCCACCCCTGAACAATTATCCGAGTCGGATTGTCTCGCCCACCAAGGGAAAGGCCTGTTGTGCCCGGAATATGGAGCAGATCGGTGGGGTCCAAGGTGAGGAGAAGCGCTCCTATTTTTACCGACGGTGCCGCGTGTGCGGGTACACCGTTCGTCACTTCATCCCGACACCACCCCCTGATCGTCCCAGCGGTTCGTGGGAAGATGAGACCAGCAGGCTGCTGAAGATGGTGGCATAAAGAGCTTCTCCGACCCGGTTTCCCCAGGGGACATGGTGCTCTAGATGGACGATCGGAGAAAAAGCATGGGCTGGGAGCAGTGGTGGAACACTCTGGCAGGGATTCTTTCCCGTGCGCGGGACCGTCTTGTTGCCCGTTTTCCAGAAGGTCTGGCGCTGGGCTCTCCCGAAGAGTACGAGCGTGAGATCAAGCGGCTGCGGGGGGAGCTTGAGACCGTCCGGGCAAAGCGCGAGAGGGAAAGGGGGGAGTTTCAGGGCCGCCACGGCATCCTGCACCAGTACCCAACAAATGGAGGGATGTCCCTGGGAGACGTTGACCGCCAGCTTACAAACCTTCTACGGATTCGCGAGAATCGGCTCACGGCCGAGGAACGCGAGTATGAGCGGCAAATCTGCGAGCTCGAGCGACTGGTTCGGGAGCGGTTCGGCGGCCAATAGAGCCATCAGCAACCAGCCGTCAGCCCTCAGCAAGATTTGACCTCCCATCAATCAATCATCCAAATCTTTCTCTCTTAACAGTAACCTCCTTTGCTTCGCTCCGGCGGGAGGTTCTCCCTGGTCGCCCGCAAACCAGATTCCGCCGGGTCCACACCCAGCTCCCCTCGCCCTTCCGAAGACACCCGATTGTCGTCTCGCATTTTGTTCTTAGGCAGCACGTGCAGGCCCCGAACGACATTGCCGGGAGTCCGAAAGCCTTCGGACCGACCAGGGTCACCGCGGGCCCGAAGGGTTCCGGGCTCTTGCGGAGAGGCTCGGAGGGAGGGGCCGAACGTGCTGCCTTAATAGAAACAGGATTCACCAACCGAGGGAGGAGTGATTCTCTGATCGGCGGGACGCCCCTCGTGAGGCTCAAGTAATGCGGGGGGCGGAGCGAGGGGCCGAAGGTGCTCCTTATTTCCACTGGTGAGGAAGCAAATGTATTGACAGGCTAAATTCAGTGTAGTATGAAGCGACCGAAAGCGGTCGTCAGGGGGGACGATGCCCTTTATCGCTGACCTGCATCTCCACTCCAGGTACAGTCGGGCGACGAGCCGCGAAATGGAGGTCGAATCCCTGGCCGCCTGGGCCCGGAAGAAGGGGATTGCCCTCCTCGGGACCGGAGACTTCACTCATCCTACCTACTTCGCTGAACTTCAGGCCAAGCTGACACCGGCAGAGCCTGGTCTTTACCGATTAAAGAAAGGGGAGCACGACGTCCGCTTTATTCTCCAGGTGGAGGTCTCGAACGTCTACCGGGAGGGGGAGCGTGTGCGAAAGATCCATACTCTCGTGTATGCTCCGTCACTCGAGGCGGCGGGACGACTCAACACCGCGTTTGCCCGCCGAGCAAACCTCCTGGCCGATGGGCGGCCGAGCTTCGGTTTCTCCGTGAAGGAGCTATGTCGGATCCTCTTCGACGTGTCTGCCGACTTTGTATTAGTCCCCGCCCATGCCTGGACTCCATGGTTTTCTGTATTTGGCTCCCAATCAGGGTTTGATTCCCTGCGAGAGGCCTTTGACGGGTACTCGGATCGTATCTTCGCGATCGAAACGGGTCTGTCCTCGGACCCCCCGATGAACTGGCGGCTGAGTGCCCTCGACGGAATCACCCTGATGTCCAATTCCGACGCCCACTCCCCGTCTCGGCTGGGTCGGGAGTGCAACGTCTTTGCTGATGCTCTCGATTACTGGGGGCTCTGGGAGGCGATCAGGAGCCGGGACGCGCGCCGTTTCCTCTACACGGTAGAATTTTTCCCCGAGGAGGGCAAGTACCACTTGGACGGCCACCGGGCCTGCGGCGTCCGGACGACCCCAGCAGAGACGCGGTCCTACGGCATGCGGTGTCCTGTCTGTCGGGGCACGCTCACCGTCGGGGTGTTACACCGGGTGGAGGACCTCGCAGATGGGCCTCCCGGGCGGGTCCCCGTGGGCGCCGTTCCCTTCAAACGTCTCGTTCCATTGGAGGAGATTATTGCCGCGGCGATAGGTCAGGGAGTGGCGACAGTGGCGGTGCGACAGGAGTACGACCGCTTGGTCGCAGCGGCCAGCGAATTCGCCATCCTGTTGGAACTCAGTGAAGAAGAGCTTGGGTCCTTTGTATCGCCCAGGGTGTTGAAAGCGATTCTGCGGGTCCGGGAGGAGCTCGTGACCATAGCCCCTGGGTATGACGGCGTCTACGGGACGGTTAAGATCTTCGGGGACGAACCGGTGGAGACAGTGTCCCCGTCGCAGCCCGGGCAGATGCCTCTCTTTTCTTAAGGAGGAGGAGCCATGGCCAAGGCGAAGGGAAAGAAGAAAGCAAAGAAGGCTGTTAAGGGAAAGAAAAAGAGGAAAGCAGCACGCGCGGCAAAACCGAAGCGGAAGCCCGCAGCAAAACGCAAGAAGGTCACCGCGAAGCCGAGACGGAAAGCCCCCGCCAAGAAGAGACCCACGCCGGCCGCGGCCCGAGAGGTCGCGAGGCTCAAGGAAGAAGTGATTCGATGGCAGCAGCTTCACGGTCAGCTTCATGAGCAAATCCTTGCCAAAGACAGCGCACTCGGGATACAGATGCAGGAGATTATGGATCTGAAGAGAAGGTTGGAGGAACTGCAGCCTCCGATGTAGCAGCAGCGATCCTGATCTGCGGGCCTCCCGGAAGCATTTTTGGAAGAGGGTCCCCCTCAGTCCCTTCCGTAGCTTTGTGGAGGAAGTATGGGAGAGTTCCCGCCTATGCGCTGACGTGAGTAGTACGGCATAGCCCTCTCTTGGCGGGAGGAATTGTGAAATCGAGATTTCTCGACCTCACCAGGCAGGAGCGACGTACAGTGACCGTCGGGGTGATGGTCGGGATTTTCCTCGGGGCGATGGAGTCCACAGTGGTGGCCACGGCGATGCCCACCATCGTGGCCAGCCTGGGCGGCCTCGAGGTATACAGCTGGGTCTTTTCGAGCTATCTGCTCACCTCCACGGTGACCGTCCCTCTTTGGGGGAAGCTCTCCGATCTGTACGGTCGCCGTCCCTTTTATCTCCTTGGAATCGGGTTTTTCCTCCTGGGCTCTGTCGCGTGTGGTTTTTCACGCTCCATCACCCAGCTCATCCTCTTTCGGGGCCTGCAGGGGCTCGGGGCCGGTGCCGTCCTCCCTATTGGCCTCACCATTGTCGGCGATATTTACCCCTTGGAGGCGCGAGCTCGCATCCAGGGGCTCTTCAGCGGCGTGTGGGGAGTGGCGAGCATTGTCGGTCCCTCCCTTGGTGGGTTCCTCACCGATCACTTCTCTTGGCGATGGGTCTTTTTTGTCAATGTCCCGGTCGGTCTTGTCGCCGCCTTTGTGATCGGCCGCTTTCTCCGAGAACCAAAGGGGGAACGGGTCCGCGCGGGGGGCGTGGACTTCCTCGGGGGAGCAATTCTGATCTTGGCCTTGGTCCTCTTGCTCTTAGGCGTGATGGGAACTGGCTTGCATGGTCAGGAGCGCCTCGGTTTGGTGGTGGGGGCGGTCGTTGGTCTGATTCTCTTCGGCCGGATTGAGCGCGATGCGAAAGACCCCATTATCCCCCTGGGTCTTTTCGGAAACCGGATCTTCCTGGCCTCCTTCATCACCGGACTTTTTGCGGGGATGGCCATGTTTGGCGCCATCTCCTTTATTCCTCTCTTTGTCCAGGCGATCATCGGGACCGATGCGACGGCGGCAGGAAGTGTCCTGACTCCCTTTATGCTCGCCTGGGTCCTATGCTCAATATCAGGGGCCCGCCTCCTTCTCCACCGGAAGGTCCGCGCCATTGTCCTCACCGGCGGCGTGGCACTGACCGCGGGGTTTCTGCTCTTTACTCGGCTGGGTATTGCGAGTACCCGGCCGGAGGTGATGGTGGCCATGACGTTAGGGGGCGGGGGGATGGGCTTGATCATGGCCCCCTTGCTGATTGCTGTTCAGAACACGGTCCCAAGGAGCCAACTCGGCGTCGCCACCTCCGTGACGATGTTTTCACGGACGATCGGGGGAGCCATCGGGGTAGGCCTCCTGGGGGCCGTGATGGCGCGCATCCTGCGGGGGGAGCTGTTGAGCCTCGTCGGGCGAACAGGCGAGGCGAAGCTGAAGGCCCTTATTCAAAACCCAGAGGTCCTCCTGCAACCGGCGGCGCGAGCAGGACTACCCCCCTCGCTGCTGGTGGGACTGTCGGAGGCTTTGGCCCAGGCCCTCCATGGCGTCTTTTTGGTGGGATTTGTGATCGCCCTCCTGGCGTTGGTCGCCGCGTTTCTCCTCCCAGAAGGGTTTGCCCGGGACCATGTTCTTTCGGAGGGACCGGTGGTTTCGAAAGAAAATTGAGATGGGGTCGAACCCGGGTCCCGGCGGCATCTTTAGCCCAGAGGGCTCCGACTGGGAAGAGGCGGGATTGGTCGCGGCGGTTGTGGACAGGATCTGCTGCGTTCAAGGGGGCGAGCTTCGTGAGGTCACGCGACGGAACAGCCTCATTCTCGCCCTGTGCGTCCATGAGGGGCGCCTGTACGATGGCGGCCGGTATGCCCAGATTTTTGACACGCTCGCCGACACTCGCGTCGCGGACCGAGGGGACTGGGTCCTGAGCCTGTGCTCACACGAGGGGGTTCTGTATGATGCCGGCAACTACCACCGGGCCTACGAGACCTTGACTGGACAAGAGGTGGGGGAGCGCCCGGGGACGATCCATGCCCTGTGTCCGTTCGGACAGACCCTGTACGACGGAGGCAATTATCCGGGCATCTATGAGACCCTGACAGGGCGAGCGGTGGGAAGGCGTGAAACTGAGGTCCTGACCATGACCGCTCATAGGGACGGCCTCTTCGATGGGGGAGGAGATGGGCGGATCCTCGAGACCCTCAGCGGACGAGAAGTCGCTGTACGAGATGGTTCGATCCTCACCCTTTGCTCCCATGGGGGACAGCTCTATGACGGTTCCTCAGAAGGATTGATCTTCGAAACCATGACCCAACGGAAACTGGCGGACCGGGACTTTCCCGTGACTGCCCTATGCTCCCACCGGGACCGCCTCTACGATGGAGGACCCTACGGATTCATCTACGAAACCCTGGTCGGTCGCATGGTCGTGGGTGGAATCAAGGCGGTGACGGCCATGGTCAGTGTTCCCCTCGATCTGTTCCAGGCGCTGTGGTCTCGCGCCCAGCAATGATGAAGAGACGATGACCGACCGCCGACGACCGATGACGCAAGAAGTTCACGGTTGACAGTTTACAGTTCACAGATTAATGCTCCACTTAACACCGCGAGCCATGAACAATGAACTGTGAACCAGATCTCCCTCGCTTGTGTGAGGGGACCTTAGTGGTGGCACAGGTCTTGCTCACCCGAATCGTGCGGAGCAGAGAGTAATTCGGGGACCGGTGACTCTCGAAGGCCTTTGACCAAGAGGGCCCGGAGGAGACAATGGAGGATCGTAGGCGGCATCCCCGTTACCCATATGACGGGTCCGTGACCTACAGGCGGCTGGGGCCGAGCATGTCCGGCCGGATTCAAAACCTGAGCGAAGGGGGCCTGCTGGTTGAACTGCCGGAGCCTTTCGCTCCCGGAACGCCGCTTGACCTCGTCATCTCCCTTGACGACCACTCCATCCACGCCGAAGCCGAAATTGTCTGGTCGCAGAGTCCTTCCGATGGCACCCCCCCCTCATACCCGCATGGGGTCAAGTTCACCCGGCTCGAGCTCCCTGATCGGCTGACTTTGGCGGTGTTCATCGCCAAAGTCTTTGGCGGCTAACCCCAGCCGCCCGTTCACAGTTCACATTTCATGGTTCATAGCTTGCAGTTCATGGTCCAGGGTGCATGGTTCATGACCAACCGTTCATGGTGGATGGTTCATGGTAGTGCTCGGAGTATACGGCTATGGACTCTGAACTCTCAACCCTGAACGCTGAATCGTCTGTGGACTCTGAACCCTTCACCCCTGGACCTTATCACGCTGCACCCCTCTAGTATCACAGGGGTCCCTTGACTCCGAACATGTTGAGCGGTATCCTGGAGTGCCAGTGGCGCGGTGAAAGCACCTTTGATGTATCCTTCTCCCCCAAAGGGGGAAGAAACACTTTTCAGGGGCGAGGTGAAACCATGGCGGAGTTCGAAGAGAAAGAGCCATTTGAGCGCATAGGAGTCGATGAGGCCAAGCAGTTGATCGACAAAGGCTTTAAGGTTGTTGACGTCCGAGAACCCGCTGAGTGGGAGCAAGGGCGGATCCCCAACGCGACCCACATTCCACTCAATACTCTTCTGGCACAGGCCCAGGAACTGATCACCGGGGAAAATATCATCTTTGTCTGCGCCGAGGGAATCCGGAGCGCGGTGGCTTGCGAGGTGGCCGCGGCGGTCGGGTGCACCAATCTGTACAACCTGGAAGGTGGAACGGTTGCCTGGGCCAGGGGAAACAATCCGCTCGAGCGATAGACCTTCGGAATTGGGCTTTCCTCTCTCGCTCATCTCTCGTTGACAGGGCTGTGTTGGTGAAGAGAATGAAGAGGCGGCGCCCGTCGGACCGCCCGGCGGGAACGCATGTCCCTGAAGGCGGATTGTCCCCAAGGAGATCGGCATGGACCTTCAGAATGTCGTCATCGTAGGCTCCGGCCCGGCGGGTTACACGGCTGCCCTCTATGCTGCGCGAGCCAATCTCAAGCCCCTGCTCCTCGCCGGGCCCCAGCCGGGAGGACAACTCACCACGACCACCATGGTGGAGAACTATCCCGCCTTTCCGGACGGAATCATGGGACCGGAACTCATGGAGCTGATGCGGAAGCAGGTGGAGCGGTTCGGGACCCGAGTTCTGCTGCGGGAGGCGACTAAGGTTGACCTCGGAAGACGACCCTTTGTGGTGGAGGCTGAAGAGGAGATTCTTCGCTGCCGGACGCTGATCATCGCCACTGGGGCCTCTCCGAACCTCTTGGGCCTTGAGTCGGAGCAGCGTTTGATGGGAAGGGGGGTCTCGACCTGTGCCACTTGTGATGGTTTCTTCTTTAAGGACCAGGAGGTGGCAGTGATCGGAGGTGGGGACTCGGCCATGGAAGAGGCCCTGTATCTCTCGAAGTTATGCACCAAGGTGACGGTGATTCACCGACGGGAAAGGCTTCGGGCGTCCAAGATCATGCAGGAACGCGCCTTCGCAAATCCCATCATCGCCTTTCAGTGGCAGAGCGTGGTCGAGGAGATTCTGGGGGATGAAAAAAATGGGGTGAGGGGCGTCCGTCTCACAATTGTTAAGACCGGGGAACAGACCCAACTCCCATGTGATGGGGTCTTCATTGCCATCGGGCATAGTCCGAATACGGCTCTCTTTGCAGGGCAGATCCGCATGGATGAACGGGGCTACATCGTCACCAACCACGGCACCAAGACCAGCGTTCCGGGGGTCTTTGCCTGCGGTGACGTCCAAGATCATGTTTATCGCCAGGCGGTGACTGCCGCTGGGAGTGGCTGTATGGCGGCGATAGATGCGGAGCGATTCCTGGAGACCGAAGGAGGATACCAACAGTTATAGCTGTCAGCGGCTAGCTGTCAGCGAGGGATGCAGAGCCAAGTACTTGCTGAAGGCTACCGCTGATCGCCGACTGCCGGGAGAGGGGATGCCGACGCGGAATAATATCAAGTTGACGCTCATGGATGCCAAAATCCTGCTTGAGGGGGCCGAAAAGAAGGCAACGGAGATTGGCGTCCCCTTGGACATGGCCGTCGTAGATGAGGGGGGAAATCTCCTGGCCTTCCATCGGATGCTAGGTGCGAAGATCACCGCCATCGACATCGCTATCAGCAAGGCCTTTACGGCCGCTGGGGCCCGGACCCCAACCCACAAGTACGGAGAAATGGCCCAGCCCGGAGGTCCGGTCTTCGGGATCTTCACGAGCAACCAGGGACGGTTTTGTATCATACCTGGAGGTCTCCCTATTCTGATCGATGGACAGATTGTCGGTGGTATCGGGGTGGGCTCGGGGACACCCGATCAGGATCTCGAGGTGGCCCAGGCGGGGATCGACGCCTTCCTCCATTCTCTCTCGACATAGACCGGAGGAGCATCGATGACGACGCTCCTCCAGCTCGCGCTGGACGGGCTTGATCGGGAAGCTGCCCTCGAGATGGGCCGGCAGCTTGTCGATATCGTCGACGCTCTGGAGCTAGGCCCCCAATTGCTTCGGGACGACGGTCCAGCCTTCGTGAGGGCGGTGCGGGATGCCCTGCCGGATCGGCCGGTGGCGTGCTGGGCCGAGACAGAGGCCGAGACGGAAGCGCTACTCGAAGTCGGGATAGAAGGCCTGACGGTCCCCGCCTCCCTCGCGGATGACGCGCTCACCGCCATCATCGCTCGGGGTCGAAAGGCAGGGCGGCGGATCCTGCTGGATCTTGAAGGCGTCTCCGACTTGGTGGCGCAGCGGGTCCGGCTGAGGAAGCTCGAGCCGGATCTCTTGAAGGTCCCGGTGGAAGTTGACTTCCGGGAAAGGCTGAGCAAGCTTCGAGAGGTGGACATCTCCCTTGCTTTCAGCGGTAAGTGGGGGGTGGCCCAGGTTCCGTGGCTCCTCCTGTACCGGCCAGTGGCGCTGATTGCTGGATCCGTGATCACCGCTGCCCCCGAGCCGAGGCGGATTGTCGAGGCCATCCGCGCCAGGATGGCGATTGCCACCGCAATGAGCCGCTTCTACTAGTGAGCTGTCAGCTATCAGCAATCAGGTATCAACAGTGAGCTGTTTGCGGATTTTTTTGCTGACGGCGGACTGCTGATAGCTCATAGCTATTCTGGAAAGCATCGTGCATGGAAACGGAGACTTACGTCCTGGACAAAAAATGGCGAGTATAGGAGACCCGGCCCCCGATTTTGTCCTGGAGGCGGTCGGTGATCGAGAAGTCCGCCTCACCGATTTTCAAGGGAGCCGAAATGTTCTCCTGGCGTTTTACCGGCTGGACTGGACGCCTACGTGAACTCAGGAGGTCGTCGCCCTCCGGGACCGCCTGGCGGACCTGGAGCGGCTGGGCACCCAGGTCCTGGGTGTAAGCGTGGATAGCGTTCCCTGCCACGAGGCATGGGTGAAATCCCTGGGGGGCGTGGACTTTCCGCTCCTCAGCGACATCCACCGCCATGTCTGCCAAGCCTACGGGATATTCATCGAGGACAACAACATTGCGGAGCGGGCAATCTTTGTCATTGACCGACAGGGGATTATTCGGTTTGTGCGGGTCTATGGACGCAAAGAGCTTCCGGACCTCGATGAGGTCATTGGCGTGCTGGCGCGGATCCAGCAGGAGGGGTCGTAGACCCTTGAGGCCTGACCGCTGAGAGGTGTGATGAGGGTCCTTCTCGTTCATTACCACGAAATTGCACTCAAAGCCCGGAACCGCCCCCTCTTTGTAAACCAGCTGGTCCGCAACCTGAGACAGGCCACTGCCGATCTTCCGGTAAGCAAGATCCGGAAGCTCACCGGACGCATCGTGCTCGACGTTGCTGACGAGGACTCGGCCGGCGCGGTCGCGGACCGAATCCAGCAGGTCTGCGGAGTGGCCAATTGCGCTGTGGCTCTTCGCGCTCCCTTGACCCTTGATGCCCTGCGTGTGACGGCCGAAAGGGCCTTGACGGGAAAATCATTCCAGACGTTCCGCGTGACCGCCCGCCGGGCCTTCAAGGAGTTCCCCCTCACTTCTCAACAGGTCAACGAAGCCCTGGGAAGCTTTGTCCTGAACCGGTTTCCGGCTAGGGTGGACCTCAAGAACCCCGAGATTACCCTTTTCATCGAGATCCTGCCAAGGGAAGCCTATCTGTACCTCAAAAAGGTTCCAGGGCCAGGGGGACTGCCGGTTGGGGTCGCGGGACGGGTCCTTGCACTCATCTCGGGCGGCATTGACTCTCCGGTGGCCGCCTTCCGGATGATGCGTCGGGGATGTCTCGTGAGCTTCGTCCACTTCCACGGGGCCCCCTTCCTCGACCGTCGGACGCAGGAGAAGACCAAGGAGATCCTCAAGCGCCTCACCCGCTTTCAATACGCTTCTCGGCTCTATCTGATCCCATTCGGTGAAGTCCAACAAGAGGTGGTGTTGAACACGCCTGCCCCATACCGGGTCCTCCTGTATCGGCGTCTCATGGCTCGGATCGCGGAGCACCTGGCTGGCCTCGAGGAGGCCAGGGCGTTAGTCACGGGGGAAAGTCTCGGGCAGGTGGCCTCCCAGACTTTGGAGAACCTTACCGTGATCGAAGACGCGGTGAGGCTTCCCGTCCTTCGCCCGCTGATTGGGATGGACAAGGAGGAAATCTCGGAGCAGGCCAAAGGGATCGGGACCTATGAAATCTCTATCCAGCCGGACCAGGACTGCTGTATGCTCTTCATCCCGCGGCATCCGGCCACCCGGGCGACGGTGGAGGAGATTGGGAGGGTGGAGCTGACTCTCGATATCGACCGCCTGGTGAAGATGAGTGTGGAGCGAGCAGAGCTGGAGGTGTTTGCCTTCCCGGAGGCTCCATGAGCAAGGCAAACCTCCGGCGACGGATCTGGAGTCTTTTAACTGAGGAGAGGGTCAGCCGATTCCCGGGCGCGGTCGGAAGGATTCCCAACTTTGTCGGTTCAGAACGGGCAGCCCGCCTCCTTGCGACCCTACCGATCTGGCAGCGGGCGGGGACCTGCAAGTGTAACCCGGATGCTTCCCAGTGGCCGGTGCGACATCTCGCCCTTGAAGAGGGCAAGGTCGTTTACATGGCGGTTCCCAGGCTGCGGGCCGACCACTGCTTCCTTGAACTTGACCCGAAAAGAATCGGAGGGTCCCTGCGGCAGGCCGCGAGCATCCGGGGAGCCGCCAGAGCGGGACGGCCGGTACCCGTGGCGGCGGTTGCTCCGCTCGACCTCATCATGTGCGGTTCTGTCGCGGTGAACCGACGGGGGGCCAGGGTGGGGAAAGGAGGAGGCTACTCCGACATCGAGTTTGCCCTACTCACTGCCTGGGGGAAGGTCTCGGGAGAAACGCCCATCGCCACCACCGTCCATCCCCTCCAGATGGTGCAGGAAGAGATCGAGATGCAGATTCACGACATCCCCGTCGACGTGATCGTTACCCCGGAAGAAGTGCTGGAGACGCGGACCACATTTCCACGGCCGTCCGGGATCTATTGGGATCTTCTCTCGGAAGAGAAGATCGCGGCTATTCCGGTTCTGGACCAGATCCGATCTCACTCCTTGCCTTTACGGCGCACTTGAGTTCGCCTGGTTCGCTCCCGGACCCACTCCTCGAATGGGGTTGGCTCTTTGAGGAGCGGGACGAACTCCCCATCCATGTACCGGTGGTTCAGGACCACCGGGATCCACCGAATCCAGTCTTCCTGGTCGGAAATCGTTTGGGCCTTCAACGTCCTGCTGTCGAGGTCCATCTTGAAGCCGGTGGGGATGGCCGACAGCATATCAAAGGCCTCCTGGGAGATCGGGATACAGTGAGTCCCCAGAGGGACGTCCGAGCGCTCCTTCGAAAACCCCTCGATCGAACCGTCGTCAGCGCAGTACACGTAAGCCATCAGGACACCGAACGTACAACTGCAAACATGTTAAATCTTCTGATAATGGAGCAATAGAGCATTAGACCACAATGGCGACTTTTGCTTCCAAATCGCTCGACTCTTCTGCCCGTCGACGGCCTCAGGGCGGTGAGCGTGGTCGAACCGCTGCTCCATTGCTCCAAAGTAAACGCACCTAGTGCGTTTACTTTAGGTGAGCCCCTGCGTGATCTCGATATCGGCTTGCCGCTTAAGCTCCTGGACCCAAAGCGCCCAAATCCGTAACTGCTTTTGGGAGAGGAGCTGTTGCGTCCAAGTCTCCTTCTCCTTTTCGAAGGCCTCTCGAGTCGCGGCCTTACGTTCCAGGAGGTGAATCAGGAGATAGGACTTTCCCCCGTCGACCACGGGGCTGATCTCTCCCTTCTTCAAACGGAGGATGGCCAGATGAAAGCTCCGACTATCCAGGGGGTCCACCACAGCCTCGCCGAAGGCAAAGGGCTTTGGCCGTTTTGGGTTCAGGCCTGAATTTTGCAAGAAGTTTTCGGGGGGGGTCCCGTTCTGACCGGCCTGCGCCTGGAGCTGTTCCAGGCGGGCCCTGTTCTCCTCGGTCCGAGGGAGACTGACGTAGCCGACGCGAACCTTCTCCTTGGCAGCGCGGAAGGCCTCCCACGCCTCGGCCTGCGAGACTTTGGCAGATGCTTGAATGAGGGCGGCCAGTTTCTGGCGGAGGAGGGTCTGGCGGATGGATTCCTCGTACTGCTCAGGAGTGAGCCGATTCGCCTCCATGAGTCGGCGATAGCGCTCTGGACTGAATTTTCCCTCGACGGCGAACAGGGGGTTCTCCATGACGGCAGCGGCCAACTCTTCCCGTGAAACGGCAATACCAACGCGTTCTGCCTCTTGGAGGAGGAGCCGGGCAGTGATCAGGCTATCCAGGACCTGCTGGCGGATGTTGAGGGTGCGCGCCAGGTCCTCATTCCACTGGTCGCCGTACAGCTGGCGGAGGGTCTCCCGTTGGCGGAAGTAGGCTCGTTGAAACTCCAGTCGGGGAATGCGCTCCCCATTGACAATGGCAGCCACCGCAGTATCGCTGCCGCTTCCCGGGCCGGCAGATTGCATTCCCCAGACGAGGAAAATGGTCGCGATGAAAGAGGCGATGACCAGCCACAGTGTAATACTGAGAGACTTGATGTTTTTTCGCACGGAGCGAAGCACAACTGGCCTCCGGTGAGACACGCTCGTCTGCTAAAAATGATACTCAATCGTCCGACCGGCCCGCAACAGTTTTTTCCCCTTCCGAAGCCACATGGGGAAAACCCCTTGTCTTTGCTGAGTGGCTATGCTAATCATCTAACCGCGTTTGGTGCGTGATGGGGACATCGGGCCGAAGGTGAAAGGAGTCGATCCTATGCTCTTCGATTTGATTTATGGAATGTTTTCCAACGACCTCGCCATTGACCTCGGAACCGCCAACACGCTCATCTACGTCCAGGGGAAGGGAATCGTCCTCTCCGAACCTTCGGTGGTGGCAGTGAAGAAGGGGACGAGTAGCGTCCTGAAGGTGGGAAGAGAGGCCAAGGATATGGTCGGCCGGACTCCAGCCTCCATCGTCGCGGTCCGTCCCCTCATGGACGGGGTCATTGCCGACTTCGACCTGACCGAGCAGATGATCCGGCAGTTCATCGTTCGGATTCACAACCGGAAGACGCTTGTTCGGCCCCGGATTGTGATTGGCGTTCCCTCCGGGATTACCCAGGTGGAGAAGCGCGCGATCCGGGATTCTGCGGAACAGGC
The DNA here is from genome assembly GCA_964348275.1 of uncultured bacterium. Lineage (GTDB taxonomy): Bacteria > Methylomirabilota > Methylomirabilia > Methylomirabilales > CSP1-5 > CSP1-5. The sequence continues at coordinate 51,573 of CAYGBT010000011.1, read as the reverse complement.
GGGTGCCCGAGAGGTCTACCTCATTGAAGAACCGATGGCGGCGGCGATCGGGGCAGGCCTTGCTGTCCAGGAGCCCTCGGGGAATATGATCGTAGACATTGGTGGCGGGACGACCGAGGTGGCAGTGATTTCCCTCTCCGGGATCGTCTACAGTCAGTCCATCCGCATCGCTGGCGATGAGATGGACGAGGCCATCATCCAGTACCTGAAGCGGAAGTATAACCTGCTGGTGGGGGAGCGGACGGCAGAGAAGGTCAAGATCCAGGCCGGGTCGGCGTATCCGTTCGACGACCCGCGGAAAATGGAAATCAAGGGGCGGGACCTGATGGACGGGATTCCCAAGACCCTTGCGGTCAGCGACAGCGACATCCGGGAGGCGCTGCACGATCCGATTTACGCCATTGTGGATGCGGTCAAGACGGCGTTGGAGCGGACGCCTCCCGAGTTAGCGGCGGATATCGCCGAGAAGGGGATCGTGATGACCGGTGGCGGCTCCCTTCTCCACGGCCTTGAGACGCTTATCGGGTTGGAGACCCACCTGAGGATGTCCATCGCGGAGGACCCCCTCTCCTGTGTGGTTCTGGGCGCTGGCAAGGTTTTGGACGAACTGGATCTTTTAAAGACGGTCTGTCTCGAGAGCTAGATAAACGATGATCGGTCACCGACGTCCGATGACCGGTTTTCTTCAGTCATCGGTCTTCGGTCGTCGGTCAACGCGAAAGCCTTGCATGGGCTGGAGGGTTGCCGGATGCAATGATGCTTCGTCTGCTCTCAAGATACCGCCGATTGGTTGTCCTGGCGAGTGCCGTTCTTATCTCCTTCCTCTTGATGACCATGGAGGTACGCCAGGAAGAAAATCTCACTCCTTTCCTCAAGCGGATCCTCCTGGAGTCTGTTAGCCCCTTCCTGAAGGCCACCGCCTATCTCAAGCATAGCGCCAAAGAGATCTGGGACAGCTATGTGGACCTCCGTTTGGTCCGGCAGGAGAATGTGCGCCTCCACGAAGAGATCGAAGCTCTCCAAGCCCGTCTGAGGATGTTGGAGGAGGCGCGTCTTGAAAATCAACGCCTCAAGAGCCTCCTGGAACTTGGAGAGCGAGAGCCCTTTAGGGTTGCTCCAGCGGGGGTGGTGGGGAAGGATGCCACCAACTGGTTTCACAGCGTGTTGATCGACCAAGGAACCCGACACGGTATTGGACGGCACATGGCAGTGATCGCCCCCGGGGGACTGGTCGGCCAAGTAGTCGATGTGAGTCCGTCGAGCGCCCGCGTCCTGCTCATCACTGACCCCGTAAGTTCGGTCGGGGTGATTCTGCAGACCTCACGGGTGACGGGCCTTTTGGTGGGCGCCCAGACTGGTCGACTGCGGATCAGGTATCTCCCTATCCGAGCCGAGGTCCGGACGGGGGAGGACGTGATCACCTCGGGTCTCGGGGGTGTGTATCCCAAGGGGATCCTCGTCGGCAAGGTGGTGGGTGTCGACAGGCGAAGTGGAGCCCTCTTCCAGGAGGCCACCGTTGAGCCCAGCGTGGATTTTTATCGGTTGGAGGAGGTCTTGGTAGTCCGTGGAGAGGGGTCCCGTCCCCAGCATCGACCGTGGAGGGGGAAGTGATCTGGCTTCTCGCCGGACTCGTTTCGGTTGTGATTCTCCAAACGACTGTCACTCCCCTGGTAGAGGTCGGACGGGTTCGGCCGGACCTCTTCCTTCTGCTGCTGTATCTGGGCAGTTACAAGATGAGTCCGGTGCGGGCCTGCCTGGTGGGTGCCCTGCTGGGCCTCTATGAGGATGCCCTCTCCGGTGCTCCGCTGGGGCTCCATGCCTTTACGTTGAGTCTCTTGGGCTACATGCTGGTTTGGGTACGGGAGGAGCTGGAAGAGACTCGTCTCGTCCCTCACGTGGTACTCCTCTTTCTCACCGGTATCATTTCAGGCCTCATGACCTTGGGTATCCTGGCCTTCTTCGGGATGGGGCGGGGTTTCGGGGAGCCGCTCTTTTGGATTGTCTTGCCCGGGGCCGTCTACACGACGGCGGTGGGAGGGCTGCTCCTATTCAGTACTCGGCTCCGCCAGCTCGTGGAGGTGAAGCTGTGACCCAACCGTGGCTCTCTCCTACCCCGCTGATCCAGCGGAAGATTCGTCGGACAGCCGTCTTGGTGGTGGTGGTCTTTTCTCTCCTCCTCCTGAGGTTCTGGTACCTCCAGGTATTGGAAGGTCGGTACTATGCCACCCTTTCTACCAACAACCGCCTCCGACTGCGCTCCGTGGAGGCCCCGAGAGGGTTCATCCTTGATCGGTTTGGGGCAGTCATGGTGGAGAACCGTCCCTCGTTCGATGTGTATGTGGTCCCCGCCGACGTCCCTGATCTTGACGAGGCTGCCCAGGCCATCGGCACCGTTCTAAAGCAGCGGCCGAGAGAGGTCCTTGCGAAGATTCGCGCAGGTCAAGGGCATCCGTTTCAACCGGTTCTCCTTGCCCGGGGGGTGGATGAGCAGACCATGGTGGCTATTGAGGAGCGGAAGATGAATCTGCCGGGCATCAGCCTACGGCTCCAGCCGATGCGATCCTACCTCGACGGCGGCATCGCGGCCCACCTCCTTGGATATGTGAGCGAGGTGAATCAAGAGCAACTCCAGGAGGAGGGGTACCGAGACTTCCTCCCAGGCGATACGGTGGGCCAGGCGGGTGTGGAGCGGCTGTTTGATGCCTTCGTCCGGGGGATCGATGGCCGGGAAGAAATCGAGGTGGACGTGCGGGGGAGGCTGGTTCGCCTCCTGGATCGGCTTGAGCCCCAATCCGGCTTCAATCTCGTTCTGACCCTCGACAAGAATCTGCAGATGGCGGCGGAGAAGGCTTTTGCTGGAAAGCGAGGGGCCGTGGTGGCCATGAATCCCCAGAACGGTGAGATCCTGGTGTGGGTCAGTCGCCCCTCCTACAATCCGAACCTTTTCGCCGAGCGGTTGAGCCAGGAGTCGTGGCATGAGATGATTGCGAATCCGACGCATCCCCTCCAGAATCGTCCTCTGCAGGCACAATATCCTCCAGGGTCGGTCTTTAAGCTGGTGGTGATGGCAGCGGCGTTAGAGGCCGGGGCGCTCACCCCCGAGACGACCGTCCATTGTCCGGGGTACTTTAAGTTAGGCCGGGCGACCTTTGACGATTGGAAGGAAGGGGGCCACGGCCGGCAAGACCTCATGCAGGCGATTGCCAACTCGTGTAACGTCTACTTTTACCAAGCGGCTTTGAAAACGGGCATCGACCCCATCGCGCGGGTCGCGACGGAGTTTGGGCTGGGCCAAAAGACACGGATTGAAGTGGGGGATGAGGCGACGGGACTTGTTCCCACCCCGTCCTGGAAGCGGGAAACCCTGGGCGAACCCTGGTATCCCGGGGACACCGTAATCACCGGGATCGGCCAGGGGATGATCCTCGCCACCCCGCTCCAGGTGGTCAGGATGGTGGCGGCCATTGCCAACGGGGGCACCCTCTACAGACCCTGGGTGGTGAAACGGGTGGAATCTTGGCGCGGCGAGGTGGTGGCGGCCTACGGCCCAGAGGTGGTGCGGAAGGTGACCCTGCGCCCTCGCGTATTGGAGCTGCTCCGCGAGGGGATGCTCCGCGTGGTGGAGGAGGGGACTGGCAGGTCGGCCCGCATTCCGGGGGTGCAAGTTGCGGGAAAGACCGGTACGGCACAAGTGGTCAGAAAGGATGCCGGGACCTCGGGAAAGACCAAGGACCACGCGTGGTTCGTCGCCTTTGCCCCCTATACGGATCCAGAGATCGCGATTGTAGTCATTGCTGAGAATGCGGGCCTTGGCAGCGTGGGCGCCCTCCCAGTGGCGCGGGCAGTGCTGGAGGCCGCCTTTTCGTCCTCTCGCAAGAGCACCACGGTTGCTCAGGGAGCAGGCCCCGGAGCGCCGGATTAGTCCTGGAGTAAAGGAATGTATTTTGACCGCCGGATGCTCACCACCTTTGACTGGCGGATGGCTGGTGTCACTCTCGCCCTCGCCGCCGTCGGGATTATTACCATTTGGAGCGGTAACCTGGGCTCCCCCTCCCCGCTGAAACAGACGCTGTATCTCCGTCAGCTGCTCTGGTTCACCCTGGGGCTTTTTGGCCTCCTCGCCGCTGCTTTCGTCAACTATCGGCTTCTGGCTCGGTTTGCCTATGTAATCTTTGGGGGACTGCTCGTCCTCCTGCTCCTGGTCGAGGTGGTGGGACAGGCGGGCTTGGGAGCCCAGCGCTGGATCCGGATCGGGGTATGGACGATGCAGCCCTCAGAGTTTATGAAGCTCGCCCTGATCCTGGTCCTGGCCCGCTACTTCGAAGATCATAAAGAGCGCCTGGGGGAGCTCCGCCTTTTGGTGATCCCCGCCATGCTCGCGCTGGTTCCCATCCTGATCATCATGAGGCAGCCGGATCTGGGCACTGCCACGCTGCTGGGGCTGCTGACCCTCTCGATGCTCCTCCTAGTCGGGCTCCGGTTTAGGCACCTCCTCTTCCTCGCTTTCTCCGGCGCAGCCCTGACCCCCCTGCTCTGGTCCTTACTCAAGAACTATCAGCAGCAGCGGCTTCTGGTCTTCTTCTATCCACAGCTCGATCCGCTTGGGGCGGGCTATCACATCGCCCAGTCCAAGATCGCCGTCGGATCGGGGGAGCTTTGGGGAAAGGGGATGATGGCGGCGAGTCAGAGCCAGCTCAATTTTCTCCCGGCCAGCCACACCGACTTCATCTTCGCCGTGTTGGCCGAACAGTGGGGATTCATCGGCTGTTTTACTATCCTCCTCCTGTACTGCTTCCTCATTACGCGGGGGCTCGAAATCGGCAGTGAGGCCAGGGATCTCTTCGGCGCATTGATGGCCTTCGGGATCATGGCGATGATCATGGTCCAACTCGTCGTCAACGTCGGGATGGTGCTGGGTGTAATGCCGGTGGTGGGAGTCCCCCTTCCCCTCTTAAGCTACGGAGGTTCCTCCCTTCTGGTGACAAGCCTTGGTATCGGATTGATCATCAACGTCCACATGCGTCGGTTCCTTTACTAGTGCCGTTCCAACTCGATACGCCAAATTTGAGGCGCGGGACTTCTTCCAGCAGTCTTGAGCGAGTCCAGCGAAAAGTTGGCAGGAGATAGTTGGAATGCTACTAGTGCAAGGAAACCATCCTCTGGGCCGAGGTCATCTCGAGGAACCGGCCCTGGCCAAAGCGTGCCTCGACACCATCGGGCATTATGCTCGCCTCGATCTCCTACACTGACAGGTCCGCAAACTCGATTGAATAAGTATCCACGAGATTCTTGCGATCTAAACAGGGGCGTCACCGTCCTCCCAGGCGTTTCTGTGGCACCCTGGGGCCATATTGACGTGGGGAACCCAGAGGCCAAGACAACGGCCTGAAACACAGATTGACAATGGGCCGAAGCGTGATTAGATCGAGAAGAGGACGAGGCGGTCCGCGAGCCCAGTCCCAAACCGGCCCCCGACGAGCTTGATGCAATGTTACGGCGGTTCTACGACGGGATCAAGAGCGCCACGGTGGCAATGATAAGAGCCGAGAGCGAGCGGAGCGGAGGAGATCGAGGAAGTTTGTCGTGAAGATGTACTCCGGGCTGCCCCATAGGACGAAAGCGAACACGTGATGGAACGACCTTATGACATTATTACTTTCGACTGCTATGGGACGCTGATCGACTGGGACAGTGCTATCAGCAAGGCCTTCGATGAAGCCGCTGCGGTGGATGGGGTGGCATTCGATCCAGCCGCTGTCCTCTCGGCCCGCGCCGAAGTGCAGCCGGCGGTTGAGGGCGAAGCCTACCGGAGCTACCGCGTCGTGCTCGCCGAGACAGCGCGGCAGGTGGCCTATAGGTTGGGCTGGCCACTGGTTTTGGAGCGGGCTAACTTCCTTGCCGAGAGTCTGCCCGACTGGCAGCCTTTTGCCGATACGAACGCGGCCCTCGAGTGCTTGGCCGCTGCCGGCTACCAACTCGGGATCCTATCCAACGTCGACGATGACCTACTTGCGGATACCTTGCGTCACTTCAACGTCACTTTTGACCTGCTCGTGACTGCCCAGCAGGTCCGCTCGTACAAGCCGGCCCTCGGCCACTTCCACACCGCGGGCCAACTGATCGGTGAAAGCCGGTGGATTCACGCCGGGCAAAGCTATTTCCACGATGTGGTACCGGCGCGGACACTAGGCATTCCGGTGGCGTGGATCAACCGCAAGGGCCAGGTGGCATCGGATGGGGGTCAGGCCGATCGCGAGTTCCGGACCCTGGCGGAGCTGGCAGATTGGCTCGCATAGCGATCAGCCGAGCAGCACATCCACGCCCCTCGCTCCGCGCCTCCCGCGGCGGCCCTGAACGGCGGCTTACGGCCTGGGTCCCTCCGTGTTCACGATCCCTGCAAGGAGATCAGGCACGGATCGCGCCTCGGTTTCCCAAGCCGCCGCCAGCCGAGGGGCCCCGCCGCTCCCGGCAATGTCGCTCGGGGCATGCACGTGCTGCCTACGAAAGTAAAATTCGCGAGGAGGGTCGGGGGTGCCTCGAAAGGGCGAGGGGAGATGGGCCTGGACCCGGCGGAACCTGGTTTGCGTGCGGCCAGGGGGTCCCGCCCGCCGGAACGAAGTGCAGGTGGGGGATGGCCGACGTGAAGCCTGCTCGACCCGCGAGGCGCGGAAGTACCAGTTTTCGCTATACCGACCGCTGGAATTGTTCCGACGGGGAAGACCCATTCGCCGAACCCTTTCGGGCTCGGGTATGATGGGAGGCCCGGAGCGAGGGGCCGAAGGTGCTGTTCCAATGGAATCAGCTACCCGTGAAATTTTCCGCCGACGAAGGATAACTTCCCGAGCCGGCTCATGAGGTGCGGCAAGAAGCCCTCATCCTTATCGGAATGAGATGGTACGGCCCTACCATGGCTGACTTCCCAGAGGGAGGGAGCGATGGACTCGCCAAGGATCGAACCCCTGCAGAAGAGGAGGCGCACGGGCTGGACACGTATCTGCCGACTCGTCGGGTTCGCTGGTGTGGCATCCTTTTGTGTCTCAGCCTTCACTCCGCTGCCGAATATCCTGAGTCGCTGGCTCGGCACGCCGTCACGACTTGAGCCAGCCGAGGCCATTGTCGTGCTCGGGAGCGGGGTCTCGGCCGACGGGAAGCTCCGCGATAGCTCGTTGCGTCGCACCGTTCACGGGGTTCTCCTTTACCGAAGGGGCCTCGCCCCCCTTTTGGTCTTTTTCGGCCCGCCCCATGAGGGGGGGCCGGCTGAGGGTGAGATCCGTGCGGAGATCGCGCGAGAGCTCGGAATCTCGCCGGGGGCAATCGTTACCGAGGCCGACGCGCGGACGACGAGGGAGGAGGCCGTGCGCGGTAGGGCAATCTTGGGAAAGAGGGGTGTTCGAAAAATTCTGCTGGTGACTGACACACATCATATGCCCCGGGCCCGGACCCTGTTTGAGCAGGCCGGCTTTGAGGTCCTCGCAGCACCCGCAGAGGGGCTCTCGAACCGGGACTTCAGTCCCGAGGGGCGACTCCGCCTGATGCGGCGCATTCTTGGGGAGATTGTCGCATTACTCTACTACCGGATCGCCGGATATCTGTAAAAAGGGGGGAGGCATGGCGCAGACCTTTATCCCGATCCTTGTAGTCTTTACCTCAGTCGGTGCCTATCTGATTGGCGCAAGAGGCCTCAGGTTGTCCGGGAGCGGCATCCGAAAGGCAGTCGGGAAGATGCTGGAGTGCTTCGGGATGACGTTTGTTTTCATTGGACTCAACATCACCGTAGGAATAATGGCAATTCTGGCCGTGCGTGCCCTGACCGGAGAGTTCGTGTCGCTCTACCTCGCCGCCGACGGGTCGTTACTCGCGCTTTCTCTGGTCCAAGGTCTCACCTTGAAGTGGTGGTGGGATCTGTCGGGGCCGTAGCCGCCGAATGGTCCGCAGTCAACAGACGGGCGGGAGCAATACGCCATTGCAAGAGCTGTCATCGGCGGAGAACCGATTGTGATGAATCAGCTGACCCTATTAAACTCCACGAGCGTCCTGATTCTCCTCCTGTTGGCGGTGTCCGGCTTCTGTCTTGTCTATGGCTTTTGGGTAGGACGTCGAGATCGCAGTGCGGCCCGTCAAGCGCGGGAAGCATTCTCGGCGCCACCGGATGAAGAGATCTTGATCTTCGAGCGGGTAACCGACGAGCTGTCGCAGCTTCCCCACCTCGAAGCCCCGGGAGTGTTGTGGACGGCCCAGAAGAACGTAATGCGGCGAGTCGGTGAACACTATGGTGTAAAGCCAGCGGAGGTCGGCATAATCTATTGGCGCGTCTGGCTCTGGAAGCATGGTGCAGCGCGCTGAGTGGCGCTTGGACTTGACAAGCTCAGGCGGACCTTGTTGTAATGAATTCTCTTTGTGACTGGCGTCACATAGCCCTCATCTGATTCGATGGGGGCTTTTGTCTCGGAGGCGTAGTGGACTACAAGGCAACGCTCAACCTGCCCAAGACGACCTTTCCCATGAAGGCGAGCCTGACGGAGCGGGAACCGGAGATTCTGCGCTCGTGGGATGAGCGGGAGATCTATCAGAGGCTTCGGGAGGTCCGGGCAGGTCGCGAAATGTGGATCCTGCACGACGGTCCCCCGTATGCCAATGGCCACATTCACATGGGCCACGCTCTGAACAAGATTTTGAAAGATTTTGTGGTCAAGTCCCGCTCCATGATGGGCTATGACGCGGTCTTCGTTCCCGGATGGGACTGCCATGGCCTGCCCATCGAGCACCAGGTGGATAAGGAGCTTGGGGATACGAAAAAGGCAGTGGGAGTCGTGGAGAAACGACGACTCTGCCGAGAGTACGCTGCCCACTTCATTGACGTGCAGCGCGAAGAATTCAGGCGGCTCGGGGTCTTAGGTGATTGGGAGCATCCCTACACCACCATGGACTATGGGTATGAGGCAGTGATCCTGCGGGAGCTGGCCAAATTTGTGGGAGAAGGCAGCGTGTACCGGGGCTTGAAGCCGGTCCATTGGTGTGCCACCTGCCAGACGGCTCTGGCCGAGGCGGAGGTGGAGTACGACGACCACCGGTCCCCCTCGATTTACGTCAAATTCCCCGTGAAAAATGCCAAAAGGAAGTTTGCCATCGATCCGGGTCAGGGAACCTCTTTCGTCATCTGGACCACTACGCCGTGGACTCTGCCCGCCAATCAGGCGATTGCCCTGCACCCACATCACATGTACCGTCTCGTTAAAACCCCGGCAGGAGAGTTAATCGTCGTCCAAGATTTGGTGGCCGCCTGCATGCAAGCCTTTGGGTACACGGCAAGGGAATTTCAAGTCACGGAAGGAGCCTGGCCCGGGGCGCAGCTGGAAGGTGTTATCTGTCAACATCCGTGGATGGAGCGAGAGGTCCCTGTGGTCCTCGCGGAATATGTGAGCACAGACCGCGGAACCGGATGTGTCCATACCGCACCGGGCCACGGGGCCGAGGACTACGAGACCGGCCTTCGCTATGGGCTCAAGGTCGAGAATCCCGTCGATGACGAAGGGCGATTTCTTGCTGACCTTCCGCTCTTTGGGGGGGTGAATGTCTGGGAGGCCAATTCCAGAATCATCGCAGAGCTACGCCGCAGAGGGAATCTGTTGGTTGAGGGACTCGTCGATCACTCCTATCCCCATTGTTGGCGGTGTAAGAATCCGACCATCTTCCGCGCCACTGAGCAGTGGTTCATCTCCATGGAGAAGAGCAACCTCCGCCAGAGGGGGCTGGAAGAGATCCGAAAGGTCAAATGGATCCCGCCCTGGGGCGAAGAACGGATCTTCAACATGATCCAGACCCGGCCGGATTGGTGCATTTCGCGCCAACGAGCTTGGGGGGTTCCCATCGCGGCCTTTTACTGCCAGGCGTGCCATGGGGTCCTCGCCGACCAACACCTCATGGATCACGTAGCAGATCTCATGGAACGCGAGGGGGCAGATGTGTGGTTCTTGAGGAGTGCCGAGGAGCTGCTGCCTCAAGAAACCCGATGTCCCCGCTGCGGTGGAATGCAATTCACCAAAGAAGACGACATCCTGGACGTCTGGTTTGACTCCGGGGTCAGTCAGGCGGCCGTGTTGGAGACTCGGCCGGATCAACACTGGCCGGCAGAGATGTATCTCGAGGGGAGCGACCAGCATCGGGGATGGTTCCATAGTTCCCTCCTGGCGGCAGTGGGGACCCGGGCACAGGCGCCTTACAAAGAGGTCTTGACCCACGGCTTCGTGGTGGACGGGGAAGGCCGGAAAATGTCCAAGTCGTTAGGGAACGTCATTGCTCCCCAAGAAGTGATGTCCACGTACGGCGCCGAGATTTTGCGCCTCTGGGTTGCGGCAGAGGATTACCGCGATGATGTCCGCCTGTCACCCGAAATCCTCACCCGTCTGGTCGAAGGCTACCGGCGCATCCGCAACACGTGCCGCTATCTCCTGGGGAACCTTTACGACTTCGATCCCCGGACGGACGTGGTGCCGCGGGAAGGGCTCCTGGAGATCGACCGGTTTGTCCTGCACCGGCTCCAAAAGCTGACCGAGCGGCTGCTCCGGGCCTACGAGCGGTACGAGTTTCACATCCTGTTTCACGCCCTTCACAATTTTTGTACCGTGGATCTCTCGGCCTTTTACCTCGATGTCTTGAAAGACCGGGTGTACACGTCAGGCGCGGCAACACAACAGCGGCGAGCAGCCCAAACCGCGATGTATCTCATCCTTCAGAGTCTAACCCGACTGATGGCCCCGGTTCTTTCCTTTACTGCCGACGAGGTCTGGGGCTACATCCCCCGCCGGGGGGAGGAGGCAGCGAGTGTTCACCTTACCGAGTTTCCCCGGGTGGACGAGGCGTACCTGGACGAGGCGCTGGCCGAGCGGTGGGATCGGCTTCTGCGGGTGCGTGACGACGTGCTGCGAGCCCTGGAGGAAGCGAGAAAGAGCAAGTTGATCGGCAACGCCTTGGAAGCCAAGGTCGAGGTCTTGGGCGGTCCCACGATGTTCGCGTTCCTCCAGAGCTACGCGAAGGATTTGCCGACCCTCTTCATTGTGTCTGCGGTTGACGTCAAACCGGCGCTCGATGACAGCGCGGAACTCTCGGTGGTAGTTCAGCGGGCCTCCGGGCAAAAGTGCGAGCGGTGCTGGGTGTACCGCGAGAGTGTCGGCCAGTCCCTGGAGCATCGTACTCTCTGCGACCGCTGCGTGGCCGTCCTCGATACGGGTTCATAGGTCATGGTTCATGGCAGGAATTGGATCCGAACTCTTTTCGGCTACGTCGTAAGAAAATTGCCCCATGAGCCCTGAATTCTAGTCCCTGAACTATGGATATTGAACTCTGAACAATGGGCACTCAACTCTCAACTATGAACCCTGAACTATGAACGCTGCATCCTTTTATGCCATCGCCCTTGTCATTACGATTCTGGACCAAATCTCCAAGTTCTACGTGCAACGGACACTTCAATTGGGTGAGATCGTCCCCATCATCCCATTTATTTTCAATCTCACCTACGTGTTGAACCCGGGAGCGGCTTTTGGCTTCCTGGCACGTGCCCCTGCCGCCATTCGAAATCCCTTTTTTACCGGGATCTCCATCCTCGCTGTCCTGTTTATCGTTTATTATCGCTCCCGGCATCGAGGGATGCGTCTCTTGCCTTCCCTGGGCTTCACCTTCATCCTCGGCGGTGCCCTGGGGAACCTGATTGATCGCCTTCGCCTGGGCATGGTGGTGGACTTCTTGGACGTGTACTATGGGGCGTACCATTGGCCTGCTTTTAATCTCGCAGACTCTGCCATCACGGTAGGGGTCGCGCTCATGGTTTTCGAGATCCTCACGGATCGAGGGCAGCGGTGACCTGTGGTGGAGATCCGGACGTACGCGGTTCCCCCCCGGGAGGTCGGGCGCCGTCTGGACCAATTCTTGGTTCAATCAAGTGACCTCTCCCGGGCAGCGGTTCAGCGTCTGATCCATCAGGGGCGGGTTCGGATCGGCGACCGCCCCCAAAAGGCGAGTTATCGAGTCAGGCCCCGGGACCGGATCGTCGTGATGCTGCCTCCCCCCGCGCCCTCGGGGATTGAGCCGGAGCCGATCCCTCTCGATCTCCTGTACGAAGACCCGGACGTCCTGGTGGTGAATAAACCTCCGGGCTTGATTGTCCATCCTGGCGCAGGGCGTGAGCGTGGAACGCTTGTCAACGCCCTTCTTCATCACTGCCCCGGCCTCACCGGGATCGGTGGGATGCAGCGACCCGGCATTGTCCACCGGCTGGATAAAGAGACTTCGGGATGCCTGGTGGTGGCTAAGACGGAATCGGCTCATCAAACCCTGACCCGGCAGTTTGAGCACCGCCAAGTGAAGAAGACCTACGTGGCCTTGGTTCACGGGCTGGTTCGGCCAGCCCAGGGGAGGATCACCTTCCCTATTGGGCGGCGAGAGCATGAGAGGAAGCGGATGGGGGTGCGGACGCGTAAGGGACGCGAGACGGAGACGACCTTTCGAGTTATTCGGTCGACCCCGGACTGCAGTCTCGTGGAAGTCATGCCGACCACTGGCCGAACGCACCAGATCCGGGTCCACCTGGCGGCTATCGGCCACCCCGTCGTCGGGGATAAGCTCTACGGCGGGCGGCGGGAGCGTAAATCGCGGTTGAAGGTGGCACACCAGCTCCTGCATGCCTGGAAGCTCGGATTTACCCATCCCCGTACGGGGGTCCAGGTGGACAGCACGGCTCCGCTCCCGCGCGACTTTCAAGAGATCTTGCGCTCCCTGGGCTTTGATTCCTCGGTTCAGCTTCAGCACGATCACGCAGGCGGTCAGGCTTGAAGGCCCACGCCTCCAGCAGTAAATTTATGATAGGATGATTTATCAGGTGACGGGATGGCGCTGAAGCCTCAAGATCTCGAGGGTCTCCCCTTAGCCAATGTCCTGGACCGGCAGACGGTGGAGGGGGAACTCTGCGAGCGGCTTCCTGAAAACGAGCTGCGTTGCTACGCGTGCGGCCACCGCTGCCTCATCCGGGATGGCCGGCGAGGAATCTGCAAGGTCCGGTTCAACAAGGAAGGGACCCTCTACGTGCCGTGGGGTTACGTCGCCGCTCTGCAGTGCGATCCCACCGAGAAGAAGCCCTTCTACCACTTCTTGCCTGGGTCGAATACCCTCACCTTTGGGATGCTCGGGTGTGACTATCACTGCCCGTATTGCCAGAACTGGCTGACCTCGCAGGCCCTTCGCGACCCGGCAGCCGGATCGCGGCCGGATCCGATCACCCCGAAGACCCTGGTCGGCCTCGCGCTCCGCTCCGGGGCGCAAGTGGTGGGCAGCTCGTACAACGAGCCGCTGATCACCGCCGAATGGGCGGTGGCGATCTTTCAAGAGGCCAAGGCGGCGGGACTGAAGACCTGCTTCATCAGCAATGGCAACGCCACCGAGCAAGTCCTCAAGTATCTCAGGCCGTGGTGTGACGGATATAAAATTGATCTCAAGTCGATGTCACAGAAGAACTACCGGTATCTGGGAGGCGTCCTCGAGCGCGTCCTCGAGACGATCCAGATGGTCCACGATATGGGATTTTGGATGGAGGTGGTGACCCTCATCGTCCCCGGCTGGAACGAATCGGAGGACGAAATGCAGAAAGCGGCAGAGTTTTTGGTCTCAATCTCCCCTGACATTCCGTGGCACGTCACCGCGTTTCACAAAGACTACAAGATGACCGAGCCGGATAATACCCCCCCGTTCACCCTGCTCCGAGCCGCGCGGATCGGCGAGGCGGCCGGGCTTCGCTACGTCTATGCCGGCAACCTCCCCGGTCGAGTCTCGAAGTACGAAAACACCTTCTGCCCCACCTGCCAGGCCCTGCTCATCGCCCGCGTCGGCTTTCACGTCGTCCAAAACCACGTGACCGCTGACGGGACCTGCCCCTCCTGCCACACCAAAATCCCCGGCATCTGGTCGTAAAGTAAACGCACAACGTGCGTTTACTTTGGAGCAATGGAGCAGTGGAACAATAGAGTGATTTTGCAGGCGAAATGCTCCATTGCTCGATTGTTCGAAGATGAAATGCGCTTGTCTTGCGGGAGGTCCGGGGGGAAAAGGGGGAAAAGGGGATAAGTTCAATTACTGACCCACACGGCTCCTATAATCCGCCGAACGCCCGCGTCCTGCCCACTGTCCATGTCTTGGGGTACCTTTCCCATAACCGCTGTATCTTGTGGTATCCTTTTCCCTTTTCCCTTGACAGGAAGCGCCTGGCCTCGTTGCCCTGTCGCCATCCAAAAGGGAGCTCTTAGCCGTTTATGGAGGGTAGCAACATGAGAATAGTTCGTGATGAAAAGATACGAAGTGGAGAGGAACCCTTGGATCCAAGCCGCCGCAAGGCCCTGGCGAGGCTCGGTCTCTATGCGGTCACAATATATGCCGCCCCTGTACTGCTGACGCTGAGTGAAGCACGTGCCAGCGGTGGTGCCGGTGGCACAGGTGGAACTGGTGGAACCGGCGGCACGGGCGCGACTGGTGCTACCGGCGCAACTGGCGTCACAGGTGGAACCCGGCGCGACGGGCGCCACAGGGGCGACCGGCGCAACCGGCCCCACCGAGCCCGGCAACAAGGGGTCGGCCGGTAACGTCTGAACGGATTGACTTCCCTTCTGGTGGTAGTCATTCTGGGGCCTGCCTGTACGCAGGCCCCTTTTTATTGGCATAGCATCTGATGGTGATGAAAAGGTTTCTTTCGATCACAGGACTGTCACGCCCCATTGCGACCGAAGGCTGTGAGGACATGCTGCTCGTAATGGCGGAGACACTTCGTGATTGGCGCATCGAAGAAGTGCGTCTTCCCGAGGGCATCACCCCGCAGATCCGTCTTTCATCGAGTAGGAAGGGATACAAGCGCGACTCGGAGTGGTTGGAGAAACCCATCGTGTTCCGTGATCCGGTTGACGCGGTCTGCGATTTGATCGTTGATCTCGTTCACGCCTATGTGGCGGATCACCCGGATCTCCTCTGCCTGCACTGTGCCGCCGTTGAGTTTAGGGGCGGGTTGGTGATTTTTCCGAGCACTTATCGGGCTGGTAAGAGTATCCTATCGGTCAAGCTCGCCTCCTGTGGTGGCAAGCTCTATGCGGATGATGTATTGCCGATCCGGAAATCCGATCATACGGGAATGGCCCTGGGAATCCTGCCTAGGTTGCGTCTGCCTTTGCCGCAGAGTGCAGACCGGCATTTTCGAGAATATATCGACCGCAGAAGGGGCCCCGGCAGCGCGCGCTATCAATACGTTAAGTTAAAAAGAAGTGAGCATGCCCCCTTGGAGGAGACCGCACCGATTCGCGGGATTGTGGTTCTGGAATGGGGGTCCGGGGAAGCGCCGGCTCTGGTGGAAACGGATCGCGGGCACATGCTCAAAGACGTCATCTTAAGGAACTTCGCGCGTCAGAATCCAGCCCTGGACATAGTAGAATGTTTGTATGCAGTTGTAACAAACGCACCGTGTTATCGTCTGCGTTACGAGACCTTACAGGAGGCGGCAGATCTGTTGATTGACGCCTTCGGTTTACCCGAAGGCCGTGATCGCATAGCAATCGAAAAAGTCCGGGAGGAAGTCATAAGCCGTGCTGCAGGCTGATATCTGCTATACCCGAACACCCGGGATCGTACAGCGTGAACTTGACGGGTCGCTGTTCCTTGTCGATGCGCAGTCGGAAACCGTGTTCTATCTGAATGAGCTTGGCTCGGCAATCTGGCAGATGGTCGCCGAGCCCGTTACCGAGGAGGACGTGATTGAGACTGTCCATCAAGCCTTCCCGGATGTCTCACTGCAGCAGGTAACCGAGGACGTCTCCGGGATTCTGCGGAAAATGCTTTCCAGATCCTTGATTGTTTCCGCGACAACAAAAAAAATCTATCCCCATTTTCCATCCATGCTCCGCTCTGATCCTAACCGGGTGGCGAAGAGCAAGACTTTCGGAAAAGCAGCCTGTCACCTTTTCTTTTCTGAGCTTGTCCTATCAGTGTCCCATTCCGGTGTCAAGCAACCCTGCATCTCATGTGCTCTCTCGTGCCAGTTCAAGCTCTCAAAAAGATGACCGTTGGCATAGTGTGTTATGATAAATGTCATCTTTTTTCTTGACATGCGGCACACATACAGCGTAAGAGGGATGCACCTCGGGGCGACACTTCGAGTGGCAGAGCCAATAAGTCATATAAGTCATAGAGGTAGTTACATGAACCGGGACATCAATTATAGCCCCCGGCCACCTTCAGCCACAGTCGACGGCGCAACACCAAATTCAAACCCCCTTTCACGCGGAGCATGGCCTGGGAGGGGTGCTTTGTTTTACAGCCAGAGATGCGGAGTTCAAGAAAATCTTCCTCTCAACAACCAAGCGCCTGCCTCGTTACCCTGCTGCCGTCCACAAGGGAGTTCTTATCCTTAGGTCTTATCCGTTCCACGGAGCCGATGTCCGGATGAGAATGATGAACATCGCAAGCATACATTTACTTAGAAGATCATTTTATATCGGGACCGTCATGCTCGCATGCTTTCTATGTGTGGATCTAATCTGGGCCGAACCGCCGCCCCAGATGGTCATAAACAGAATGGATAATGACGGCGACGGCCGTATTAGTGCTGATGAGTGGATGCAACCCCCGCACGTCTTCCGGCGCATTGATGCACACAATGATGGCTACGTTACTCTTGAAGAGATAAAGGATTTTCGCGAGACACAGGCTGGGTGCCAGCTTGGTGGGGCCCCACCGGCTCCGCCTATGGGGGCATCAGCCGATGATAATAACAAGCCGCAAGAAAAAGAAGGTTGGATAGATGTTCACTTCCATCTTATTGCCAATAAGGGAGACCTTGACGGATTTGATAAAGCCGCACAAAGGGCAATAAAAATTATGGATGAAGTGGGAATAGGAAAGATAATCGCGATGCCGCCTCCACGACCCCGCCAGAACTTTGATGTCGAATCCATCTCAGGTCTAGCAGATAAGTATGGTTCTCGAATCATAATCATGGGTGGCGGCGGCACATTGAATCCAATGATACAAGCCGCTGGCCATTCGTCTGTGGTATCAGACGAGCTGCGAAACAGATTCAAGGAGACAGCAGAAAAAATAATTGCAAGCGGTGCAAAAGGTTTTGGTGAAATTGCTGCACACCATGTATCGCTCAATCCTAGCCACGGCTATGAATGGGTACCTACTGATCACCCATTACTTCTACTACTTGCGGATATAGCAGCGGAGCATAATGTACCTATTGATATGCATTTTGATCCCATACCAAAAGATGTTAAGACACCCTCACATCTTACTTCACCAAACAATCCACCGATACTGAAAGAAAACATAACAGCCTTCGAACGACTTCTCTCCCATAATCGAAATGCAATATTCGTTTGGGCGCATGCAGGTTCCGATCCTGTTGGCTGGTATACGTCGAAACTGGTACAAAAAATGCTTGATAAGCACCCTAATTTGTTCTTCAGCATTAGAACAGTCAACAAACCAGACACCGATCCGGTGTGGCATCCAAAAACTGGAATGAATTATTCCTGGATAAAAGTCTTTAAGCAGTACCCAGATCGATTTGTTCTGGGAACAGACAGCTTTGTTGTTTCTGAGAACTTTTCAGGTCAGTCGAATGCACCATTGGTGTTTGAGCAACGTACCCGAATACAACGTGAGGGTGCGAACGAGTTGCTGTCTTCCCTGGAAAAAGATCTGGCTCGCAAAATTGGGTATGAGAGGCTAAGCGTATCTATCGGTTAAACGAATGAAGATCACTGGAGGCGCGGGGTCCGGTCTTGCATTGCCGTCGGATGGACCCCTCTAGATAGCGCACTCACATCTGCGGAGATTGATTCGAACCACATAACGTACCCGGTCGATGCAAACTCGGTTAACGAAAATGGGGACAGATTGATTTTTTGTCGTCCTTCTGGGGACGGCCTCGGTTGCGGAGACGTTTGGTCTGTGAGTCGCGCGGCCGACCGCGAAAGACCGGGTCGGCGAGCCGCGGAGAAGTACTCGGGTCTTACCCTGACGAGGGGAATACACGAAATGGATAGACTCAAGCGTTCCGTGGCGTGCGCCGCCGCTGCCCTTCTGCTGGGGGCGCTCGCCCTCCTCGATGTTGCCGCGGCCCAAGACAAGGCGCACCTTGTGGGAGAGGCGCTCGTTGATGCGTTGCGCGCGGGCGGATACAATCTCTACTTTCGCCACGCGGCCACCGACTGGGCGACGAACGACCATGTGGTCGGGGCGGGCGACTGGGTGAGCTGCGATCCGAAGAAGATGCGCCAGCTCACCCCGGCCGGCCGCGAGACCGCCCGCCGCATCGGGGAGGCGATCCGCGGGCTCGGTATTCCCGTGGGGCGGGTGCTGGCGAGCCCGTACTGTCGCACGGTGGAGACAGCGCGCGCGATGGCGCTCGGGCCCGTGGAGACCACGACCGATATTATCAACATGCGGGTGGCCGAATTTTTCGGGGGCGAATCGGCCGTCGCCACGCGCACTCGCCGGTGGCTGTCGCTGCCCCCGGAGGCGGGCACCAACACGGTCTTAGTGGCGCACGGCAACGTGCTCCGCACCGCCACCGGCGAATACCCCGGGGAGGCCGAGGTCATCGTATTCGCCCTGGACGGCAACGGGGGGTTCTCGGCGCGAGCGCGAGTATCGCCGAAGGAGTGGGCCCGGCTTGCCGCCGAATTCGCCAAGCCCCGTACCAACCCCTGACAATTGAACAGGAATTCCGGGGACACCATACGTAATTCTTGACGTTGATCTTGCGCCGCCATAAGGAAGAAATTGGGGTCGGAGAACAATTTCCTTCTGCGGGGCTGCATGATCGCGAGGGAGGAATTTCAAAAGCAGATCGAGGCGAAGGGCGGGAGACACCTCGTCGGTGAATCGCGGAGCAGATCTCGAAAAAACCAGACGGCAAGCTGCGAAAAAGCACTTGGACACCCTTTTCCCTACCACACGAAGGAGAGATCGATGAAGAGACTATCTGTAATTCTGGCGGCACTATCCGTTGGGTTCGCCGGCATGATGGCACAGACTGCCGGAGCGGCGACTGTGAAAATCACCCCTTTGGGAAGCCATGATGGGGAATTCTGTAGGCTTGACCGCGCTCTCGTGTTGGAAGATCCCGACGGCACGCGGATCCTCTATGACCCCGGGCGTACCGTACGTGGCCCGAACGATCCGCGGCTCGGCAAAATCGACGCCGTGCTGCTGAGCCACGTCCACGGTGACCATCTGGGCGATGTTCATCAACCGGCCGCCAATGCCGGCACCTGCGGGAAGCCGGATTTCTCGGTCAAGGTGACGCCGGACTCCAACACCGTAAACATTGTCGTTGCAAAGAAAGCCAAGTTCCTTCTGGGCGGTGAAATGGCCGCGTTCTTCGCGCGAAAGGTCGGAACCGCGGGCGGCGACCGCAAGCAGGTCCAGGTCGTGCGCTTTGGCGCGATGTACAAGGTCGGCGGCGTTGGCGTTGCCAGTGTCCCCGCAGTACACAGCAACGGCCTTAACCCAGCATTTCTCGAGAAGGAGCATGCCGAGGCGCTGAAGGCAAACGGCCTCACTGCCTATGTCGGCCCGCCAGGAGGCTATGTGGTGCAGTTCACCAATGGGCTTGTCGTCTATCTATCCGGCGATACCGGAGTCACGGCGGAGCAGGATCTCGTCGTGCGGCGTTTCTACAAGGCTAATCTGGCTGTTATCAATATTGGTGGCACGTTCACCACCGGCCCAACGGAAGCGGCCTATGTCATAAACGAGATGGTTAAACCGAACGCAGTAATCGCCTCGCACGCCAACGAGGTCGCGACGAAGGACGGCAAGCTGCTGTCGGGCAGCAAGACCGAAACTTTCAAGAACGCGGTTAAAATTCCGGTGCACCTCCCGCTGAGCGGTAAAACGATGGAGTTCAACGACAGTGGCAAGTGCGTAGCCGGATGCTGAGGGTTTCGCCTTCCTTCAACCCATAGTGTTTCGCGAAGCTGTCTCTCTGCGTGAGAGTGTAGATAGCCTTTGTCAGCTCCCTGGCCTGTTGGCAGAACGCTCACTCCTCGAAGCGTTTTGCCACTTGCACCACTGGTCCCCTCTGTACTCGTCTGTTCTTTCTGTACTTTTGTGTACTGTTTTATGGGGTTTCGATGATGCCGAGCATCCGCTTCTGCAGATCGCGGATGTGATCACGCAGCTCGGCGGCCCGCTCGAACTCTAACTTTTTGGCGGCCTGCTTCATCTGTTTGTCGAGCGCGGCCACGAGGGCGGGGATCTCCTCGCGGGGGACGTATTTCGCCCGCTCCTCGTCGGGCAGGGCGGGTACCGTATAGTAATCCCGCTCGTAGATCGAGGCGAGCACATCGGTGATTTGCTTCTTGATGGTTTCTGGCGTGATGCCGTGTTGTTGGTTGTATGTCGTCTGGAGCGTCCGGCGGCGGGTCGTCTCCTCCAACGCTTCTTTCATGGAGCCGGTGGTGACATCAGCGTAGAGGATCGCTTTGCCTTCGATATTGCGGGCGGCCCGACCCATCGTCTGGATGAGTGACCCGGACGACCGTAAGAATCCTTCCTTATCGGCATCGAGGATGGCGACCAGGGAGACCTCGGGAATATCGAGTCCCTCCCGGAGCAGGTTGATCCCGACCAAGGTGTCAAACTTCCCGAGGCGCAAGTCGCGGATGACCTCATTCCGGTGGAGCGTATCAATATCGGAGTGCAGGTACCGCACCCGCATCCCATGCTCGGCCAGATAGTCGGTTAAATTCTCGGCCATCCGCTTCGTGAGGGTGGTGACGAGGACCCGCTGTTCCTTGGCTGCACGGATGCGAATCTCGTGCATGAGGTCATCAATTTGCCCGCGGGTCGGTCGGACTTCGATCTCGGGATCGATGAGACCTGTCGGCCGAATGATCTGTTCCACGAGGGCCCTTTGCACTTTCTTGGTCTCGTATGGACCAGGGGTGGCCGAGACGTAGATTGCCTGTTTCACGCATCGGTCGAACTCGGCAAAGGTCAACGGTCGATTGTCCAGGGCGGACGGGAGACGGAATCCGTACGCCACGAGGGTCTCCTTCCGGGACCGGTCTCCCCGGTACATGCCGTGGAGTTGGGGGACGGTCTGATGAGACTCATCGATGATCACCAGGGCATCCTTCGGCAGGTAGTCCATGAGCGTCGGGGGCGGCTCCCCCGGCGCCCGGCCGGTGAGATGCCTGGAGTAGTTTTCGATGCCCTTGCAGGTGCCAATCTCCCGCATCATCTCGAGGTCGAAGAGGGTCCGCTGCCGCAAGCGTTGGGCCTCGAGGAGCTTCCCTGTTTTTTCAAACCAGGCGGCCCGTTCCTCCAATTCCTCCTCGATGGCTGCCAAGGCCCGCTGCCGGCGGTCCTCGGGCGTCACATAGTGGTTGGCGGGATAGATAGGGGCCCGGTGGAGTTTCTGCAGCTTGGTTCCGGTCAGCGGGTCGATTTCCCACAACCCCTCGACCTCATCGCCCCAGAGTTCCACACGGACAGCCGTATCCGTGTATGCGGGGAAGACTTCCACCACATCCCCCCGGACGCGGAAGGTTCCGCGATGGAAGTCGTAGTCATTCCGCTGGTACTGGATCTCGACGAGTTTCCGAAGCATCTCTTCGCGCTGGCACCAGCCCCCCTGCTCGAGAAACACCATCATGCCGTAATAGGCCTCGGGAGAGCCCAACCCGTATATACAAGATACGGATGCGACGATGATCACATCCCGCCGCTCCAAGAGCGAGTGAGTGGCAGAGTGGCGCAGCTTGTCGATGTGTTCGTTGATCAGGGCATCCTTCTCGATGTAGGTGTCGGTTTGGGGAATGTACGCCTCTGGCTGGTAATAGTCGTAGTAGCTGACGAAGTACTCGACGGCATTTTCGGGAAAAAAGCCCTTGAACTCATTATAGAGCTGGGCGGCCAGGGTTTTGTTATGGGCAATGATCAGGGTCGGCCGCTCGATCGCCGCGATGACGTTGGCCATCGTAAAGGTCTTCCCCGACCCCGTCACTCCCAGAAGCACCTGGTGCCGCTGCGTGTTGAGTACCCCCTCCGTTAGTTGCTGGATGGCCCGGGGCTGATCCCCTTTGGGTTCGAAGTCGCAGTGAAGCTTGAAGAGTGACATGCTTCCCTCTGATGAATCCTCTTACGTGTCTCTGGAAGGATTATCGCCGAAAGGGGGAAGGGAGACAAGGGGGTGGGAGGGCGAGTCGGTTCAGAAGATACAGGATCGTCTGGAGCGGCCAATAGCAAGGGCCACGGTAACTTCCGGTCTGGTGTGACGTTCCAGCAGGAGTATACGGCGCTAGTTCGTGATCACCGGCTCCAAGTACCAACGGCCGTTCACCTTGACAAACGTCCCTGGCTTGCCGCCGGCCATGGCCGTGGCGCGGTCACCCTCGATCTTGAGGCCCGTAAGCTCGCCCTCGATGCTGCGGGTGATCTTCATCGTGCCGCCCTGAAACCCGAGCTTGCGGAAGTGGGCCTGGATGTCCTCGATGAGCGCGATGACATCCACGCCAGCGAACATCTCCTGTGCCAACGCCGCAACGGCCTCCTTGTCCTCGAGATTGACGGGGGGAGCGCCCTGAGGGAAGTTCTTCACGCCGTGATCCTTGAGCAGGGCGTCGAGCTCCTGCTGGGCCTGGGTTCCATCCCCCCCCTCCATTGCGGCCTTCATGCCGATCGTAGTCTTGGCGGCCAGGACCATGGCGAAGCCCATCTGCGCCCGACCGTCGGGTGAGATCAACCGGAAAAACGTGTGGATGTCGTCCTTTGCCGCCGCGGCCTTGGCGCGGTGGAAGACGTCCTGAGGCGAGTTGCCGCCCTCGAGGTCCATCGCGGCCTTCTTCTTCGCCCCGCCGTTGAGCGAGCCTTCCGGCTTGGGGAGGGCGGGGGGCGGCCCGGGGGCCTCAGAGGGAGTTATCTTCTCAGGGGGAGGCTCCTCGCGGACTCGGCGCTTCCAGTCCGTATAATTTTCCTCGGGGGTCCACCCGGGGGAGAGAAAGATACGCAGAATCTGGCCGGGATGGATCACGCTGGGGTGTTGAATCGCCGCTCGGTTCGTATCAAGGATCCGGACCCACTGACGGGCATCCCCGTAGTAATAGGCGGCCAGCAGGTGTAAGTTGTCAGTCGTTTGGACCTGATGAAGAGCCTCGACCGTGGAGGGTTCCTCGGCCCCGGGACCCGGCTCTGGGACTTGAGCTTCCAGGGGTGAAACAACGACGAGGATTAAGAGAGCAAAAAGGGTGACCGGCCATCGCCATTGCATTGGTAAACCTCCTTGCCATTTCCGTTGCCTGTCAGGGTCCTGACCGCCTCCGCGGGCAGGTACTTCTGCCAGACATGCAAGTGGCGGGCCGATTGGGCCAAGATGGTCAGGTACAGAGCAGAGATCGGTTTGGACGGCTTCCGGATGAGTCGCATCCCGGCCTGTTGGGGGGTCCGGCTGCCCTTTCGGGTATTACAAGCTCGGCAGGCACTCACCACATTCTCCCAGATAGTTTTCCCCCCCAGAAACCGGGGCACGACGTGATCGATGGTCATCCGCTCGCCGCTGTTTCGGCCACAGTACAGACAGGTGTACCCGTCTCGCTTGAGGATGTTTTTCTTGTTGAAGGAGAGGGTTTGGTTGGGAGGTCTTCGAATGTACCGTTGGAGCCGGATGACGGAGGGGATCACCATAGCCACTGAGGGGGAACGGATGAGATCTGCCGTATCCTCGACCCGCTCTGCGCGACCAGTGAAGAGCAGGATAATGGCCCGGCGCAGGTCGCAAACCTGAAGGGGTTCAAAAGATCGGTTCAGAATCAGAACTTTATTTGGCTCCATACACGGCCCTTTAGGTGGGCGTCAGAATTTCACCCTTGGTACCACAGCCCCTCAGCCCTTGTCAAGAAGATCGACCCCCGATGCGGCCAGGAAGAGAACGGCATCCCGGGGCTGCCGGGAACCTCCTCCACGGCTCTCGGGATGCCGACTTGCAGTGAATTCACCCCGGGTCTCACCAGTGCAAATCACAAGCCAAAACTCCAAACCCTGCATGGCGGTACTGATACCGGCCTGGGCGAGCTGCGCAACCCGATTGGGATGGATCCACACCTGTCAGGGGGCGCTCCAGATTACATTCCCGCCTTGATCGTTGAGCGCTAGCCGGGGTACACCGTCCGGCCACAGACGGAGCGTGGCCCGGGGTTTTGCCGCTTTATCGAAGAGGGCGAAGCTGGGGGATCCCTGTGGACCTAGGGAGAGCCAAGCGCGGGCCGTGCCGTGGCTGTCTGAGAGGCCCAGCCCCACGGATCCGTCAGGTCCGACGGCCAGCACGGCGCGGCTGTTTCCGCCCGAGTCACGAAGGACAAACTGCTCAGCATTGACCACCTTGGCCACCTCGGAAGGGATCGCTTGCCCCATCAGGACCACCGCAGTGATCCCAGCTAGGGCCGCCACTCCGGTGCGTTTCATTCGGCGATTCTCCCGCTCGAGGCTATGGAGTCTTTTCACCATCGTTTCAATCGTTTGCTCGTTCATCGTCCTCTCCGTTATCCTCCCTCACTCTCCCAACACCACAGATTATCTCCCCCATTCTTTCCATCTGATTGTGATGGTGCGATCACGTATCTTCTGAGGGGGATTAAATATCCCTCAACGGGATGAGAGGTGTCAAGGGCACGGACATTTCATTGCCGGCGAGCGCCCCTGGACATGGAGGTGAGGTTTTGAATACTCGACAGGATCACGGTCAAATCACGAATAGGCTTGACTTCATGGATGAAGGCTAGCCTATAATGAGTTTGTTATGGTGTGGAGGCCACGCTGCATTGAACTCCCGCTTTCCCTCGCCTTGCTGAGGACCGGCTGGGAATGATCCCAGCGAATGGCTGAGCTTCACAGACGAGCGCCCTCCAGGATCCATGCGATTCGGTTCCCGTATAGCCATTCTCGTACTCGCCATATTCGGCGTCCTGGTGACGGCTTGTACCCGCCGACCGTGGCCAGTACCTGTCCCAGAGCATCGCGATGTGGCCGGGGAGCTGAAGCGATTGGGACTGGAGCTGCCGATCACCGATCCCGCTGCTTGTCGAGAAATCGCCCGCCAGGAGTTCCTCCGCGATCCGGACCGCTGCCCTCAACTTGAAACTTTGATGAGTTTCCTCGACCGGCACGCGGCCAGGATGACACCGCCTGGCGGACCCGCCTTCGAGATAGACGATGAGCTGTGGTTACTGATGCAGACACTCGGATCGGTGGAGGCACTGCGCACTGAGCCATTCCCGAAGAACGCCGCAACGCTTCCGGAGGATGTCCGAGAGCTCGACACGTGGCGGGCGGTAGACTCACGGGACGAGACGCCCCCACAAGGACGGCTGCCGGTGGCGTTTCTTTACCGGGGCTTCTGGTGGAGCTTCTGGCAGAAGGAGGCCCCGGGGCCTCCTCCTCCGGGCTCGGGTGTCGATCCGAGGGCCAAGACACCGTTCGATACGCTGATCGTCTTTCCTGAGTTTGCTGAGCGCATTCCCACGGGACGCTG
The DNA here is from genome assembly GCA_964348275.1 of uncultured bacterium. Classification (GTDB taxonomy): domain Bacteria; phylum Methylomirabilota; class Methylomirabilia; order Methylomirabilales; family CSP1-5; genus CSP1-5. The sequence continues at coordinate 26,006 of CAYGBT010000011.1, read as the reverse complement.
AGCCCATGCTGACGTCCGCCGAGTGTCATCAGACTTTCCTGCGTATCGTACTCCGCGATCCTCCGATCGCGCGAGTACGCCTGGTGGCGCGACTCGAGAATGAGATCGTCGCGAACCCAGACCCGACGACCCTTTACCTCTTCATTTCCGATCTCCACCTGGTATCGGATGAGCAGCTCGTGCGTTACTCGTATCACTTCAACGAGTGGGAGACGTTTTACAAGATGCTCTTCCGGGTGAGGGATGCGCGCGCAATGCTAGCTCAGGAAGGGAACGCGCTTGAGGTCATCCAACTCGGCGACCTGTATGACCTGTGGCGCGAGGGGACGGTCGTGCCGGATCGCATCATTGAAGACCATGTGAACTTGGCGGGGATGGTGTACCGCCACCGGGCTGGTCTCCGTGCTCGAATCCTTGTGGGAAACCACGACGCAGAGATGATGGGAACAGACCGATTCTACCTGCGTCTCTTCCTGCCCAGGGATGGCGCAGGAGCCTTTTGCCTCGCCATCCACGGCGACTGGTTTGATCCGGTGGAGCGCTTACCCGACTGGCTTCAACGCTTTGCTGTCTACTTCGCTGGCCGACTCCCTCAGCCCCAGAAGTACCCCCTCGGCGAGATCAAGGAAATCCTGCGTCGACGAGCCCAGGCTGCAAACGGGTTCCAAACTCGCATCGGCCTCCGGGCGCCCGCTCAGCTGGGGAAGCTCCGGGGTGTTCGGCAACCGCAGGCCCGCTTGCCACGCAGACTGAACGTGGGGTGGACTTCCCGAGAGGACCATGTGCACCCCTATCTCGCATCGGCACGGAGGGTGGTGCACCGCTTTCGGAATGAGATAGAGGCTTCGCCCGCCTGGCGAACGATCCGCTTGGTCGTGATCGGCCATTCCCACCATGCCCGGATTTCGGTTGACGACACGGCGGATCCGGGGCACCCGGTGGTCCTCATGGATTGCGGTGCCTGGATCGAGCGATACAAAGATAGCGAGAAAAATGTCTATCCCAACTGTCAGGTGGGGGTGGTCGCCGGGAACGACATCCGGATCTACCAATTAGATCCATTGGCTTAAGGAGTTTGGAGAAAGGCACGGATGTCCATACCCTTCTGTGAGTTCGACCTTCCGGAGGCAGTCCACCGAGGAATCACTGCGGCCGGATTTTCCGTCTGTACGCCAGTTCAGGAGGCGACTCTCCCCCTTGCCCTTGCGGGCAAGGATGTGGCTGGACAGGCCCCGACTGGGACGGGAAAGACAGCCGCCTTTCTGATCGCCGCCTTCACGCGGCTGCTCAGGAGCGGAAAGCACGCGGTGCCGGGAAGGCCGCGAGCCCTCGTCATCGCCCCGACACGGGAGCTGACGGTTCAGATCCACGAAGACGCCCGCCTGCTCGGACGGTACGTCGAGTTCCGGACGCTGGCCGTGTACGGGGGGATCGACTACGAGAGGCAGCGCGAAGCTCTCCGGGAATCCCTGGACCTTGTCGTCGGCACCCCGGGCCGGCTCATCGACTACCTGAAGCAACGAGTCTTTGATCTTAGGGCAATCGAGGTGCTCGTGGTCGACGAAGCGGACCGGATGTTCGATATGGGATTTATCAAGGACATCCGCTACATGCTGCGGCGGATGCCGCCGTACGAGACTCGCCAGTCTTTCCTGTTCTCGGCCACCCTGGGGTACCGCGAAATGGAGCTCGCTTACGAGTACATGAACGATCCGGTCCGCGTCTCGACTACGCCAGCGCAGCTCACGGTTGCGGAGGTCGAGGAGGTCCTTTATCACGTGGAGCGGCGCGAGAAGTTTGCCCTGCTGCTCGGGCTACTGAAGCAAGAGAAGGGGGAACGGATTCTGATCTTCACCAACACGAAACGGGAGGCCGATTGGCTGGCGGAGCGGCTCGACCTGCACGGCTACCAAAGCCAGGCCATCACCGGTGACCTCGATCAAAAGAAGCGCCTGCGGGTAATCGCACAGTTCAAAGCCGGTCAGCTCCCAATCCTCGTCGCAACCGACGTGGCCTCTCGGGGATTGCACATCGAAGGCGTCACCCACGTGGTGAACTACGACCTCCCGCAAAACCCTGAAGATTATGTTCACCGGATCGGCCGGACGGCCCGCGCTGGGGCCTCCGGCAAGGCGATGACCCTGGCCGACGAGGTCTTCGTCCTTGGTCTCGAACCCGTCGAGAAGATGCTCGGCTACAAAATCCCGGTCGAGTGGCCCGACGACAGCCTTTTTATCCAGCCGCGAACCGACCTCCCTTTCCGGCCGCGGCCGCCCCGCCGGGGATCGGAAGTTCGTGGTCGGCGCGAGGACCTGGGCCGCCGGCAGGCCCGAGGGCCGAGGTCGGACATCCCGGCCGAAACGATACAGGGCGAGGAAGCCGGCCGAAAGCGGCGAAGGCGGCGCCGGAAAAAAAGCTAACACCGGTGTGGCGACAATCTTCTTGCTTTATCTCTTTTCCGGCTCGACAGCTGGGGTAACCTCGGGTGCCGGAGCAGGCCCCGTGGCCGGAGCGGTCTCACTGACGGGTGCAGTTCCGACGGAGAATTCCTGGAAGGCCAGGACAGTTCCCTCTGTGCTGACTGCCTCAACCTTCCACTGACCGGTCCAGCCCGGCAGGATTCCCTTGCTGCTCCAGGTACGCCATCGGGGTCCCTCGACAGGCAAGGTGACCCTCGCCATCTCGCGGTCGCCGAAGTACCAGACGTGGGTGATCTCGCCGCTCAGGCCTGACGACTCGACCTCAGTGAAATAGTAGACCCGCCCGAGGTTTGGGGAAAACACCTGACCCGTATCGACCGGCTCTCGGTCGATGATCCCCTCAGCGACGGCATCCCGGACGACTTGAAGCTCAGCGGCTTTCTCCTGCATTCCGTCGGGCTTCTCTTGCGCGACGGCCAGTCCCGGCAACGCCGCCGACCCCTTTACGCCGAGCTTCTCCAGACCCTGCGTCAGCGTGGCGATCGCCGCATCGTGCTTACCCTGATTGTGAAGCTCGATCCCCTGGTCACAAAGCTTCGCCGCCGAGTTATTCGAGGTTTTCTGCAATGCCTCCTGGCACTGTTGATAGAGATTGGGGCAATCATAGGCCCACGCGGATGAAGCGGCTGCGAAGCTCACGAGGATCGCCGCGAGAAGTGGCAGTGCGGTTTTCTTCATCTCGATCTCCTCTCCTGCAAAAAAGTTTGCCTTTTTCTCCTGCCAGAATGGGGAGGACTGCCTTCCTCTCGTTCCTCACCCCCTTTCGAGCGATGCGATGCTTGATAGCTGTCTCGATGGAGCCTCGTCCCTTTTATGACCTCTAGGAGGTCTATGGCCACTGGCTCCCTTATTGCTTGAAGCCTGGAAATGGCAACCTCCATGCCAGGGGGGAGAGGGGCCGATGTCCATGGGGCCGACCCCTGTGTTCTTCTGGGCTTTGTTGCGTAATCCTCAAAAAGAGTCTAAAAGGCACGTAAGGTCCTCTCAGCAGACCGAAGTGTAAGGTTTACATAGTGAGGATAGTAACGATTGCCACGGGGGAGGTGGCCCAGAGCACCCACCGGTGCGGCGTAGGGATGCGAGAATGTCTCCAGTTTCATGATCGGAGTTATTTCATTTTTTGTCAGGCGGACGACCTTTAACAATGCTGGCATGTCCTTTGCTGCTCCGCCCCGAGGTGATTTCCACGGACGATGTGCCAGGCGTAATCAGGAGGCCGAGAGGATCACATGGGGGATGAATCGCAAGACAGACGGAAACACCCCCGAGTGAGGGTGGCAGGTAGGACCAAGGGACGGGTCACAGCGATCTATGATGCAATCCTCCTCGATATTAGTCTGGGGGGAGCCCTGGTCGAGCATTCCGAGCCAGTCCGCCCGGGCACCGCTTCCTGGTTGGACCTCGATCTGCCGGGAACAAGGGTACGCCTGCGTTGTCGCGTGGTGCGGTCGAGGGTCAGCCGGCCCGAGATGCAGGCGGATGGGGAGCGGGCATTGATCTACCACACCGGGTTGGAGTTCATCGACACATCCGACGATACGCAGCAGGCGCTGAACGATTTCATCCAATCGATGATCTAAGATGGGGCAGCCCGCCCAAGGGATCGGCGCTTCGGTTTCACGTTCTTGACCTTGAGAGGCTCACCGTAACGCTCCTGGTAAATCCACCCCTCCACCCGAAGCCGCGTGGCAGTCAGACCAAGCTGGAGACACAGTCTCCACATTTCCTGCTGCTTTTCCTCGGGCAGTTCCGTGGGGGACCGGAGCCCTGGCCGGTCCGCCCCGAGGCCGCGAAGGGCCTGTACCGTCCGCGCGTAAACCGTCGTGAGAAGGGTCAGATGCTCCTGGAGCAAGTCTCGGGAATCGTAAGTGCGGAGATCGTCGCCGATGACCCACGCAAGATGTCGCTCGTATGTCCAGTTCCGTCCATCTCGGTAAAGGAGTCGGTAGGCATCCTCTAACATCACCAAGTTGTTGGGGATGTTGCGGTCATGTTGTAAAAACCACCGGATGAGCGCCGGCAGGTCCTCGGGGCTGGGAGCCTTTTGCTCTTGGCTTTGTGGCGTTACCGTATGGGGGGGAACGCCGGTTTCCTCTTCCGGTAGGGGGGTGGCAACCTCCGGTCCGGGAGGCGAAGAGGAGACGGGTGCTGAGCATGGTGCAGCAGCGTGCGTGACGAGGACCCCATCCTCCTCACTTCCGTGATGGAGTCTTCTCAGAATATAGACGTCCTCCCGGACCTTTGCCCCCTGGAGGGCCTCTTGCAGCTCGGCCATCCCCTCCGGGCGGAGGACCATGTAGCAATGGGGGCAAAAGGATTTCTCGGGAGGCAGTGACGTTTGACAGGCAGGACAGGAAAAAGAGTTTTTATTCCCTGAACGCAGCCAAAGAGTCAGCCGCTCTCGGACGTGCATCCCGGCCTCCCGTGATTGGGATCTCCGGTCTCCATTCGCGATAACGCACCCCTGCGCACCAATTGCTCTCAGAAATGACAATACACTGCGGACCGATGACCGTCAAGCCCCGTTGCGCATTCGCACATGCGGATCCAGTACGCCTGAGGTCGCCGATCTCCCACAAAGGCGAGCACGGGCACTCAAGGAGCACCGTGGTCCGTTCAGAGTTCACGCCGAGTGACAGGCGGTGGAATGAAGATGCGGGGAAGCAGGTGTAATGCGGCCGGAAGGTTCAAACGACTTTGCCAGCGGTTCGTTCCACTAATTGACTAAGACCTTCATCGATTTGATCTGTGTGTGATGGTATTGAAACGAAATTTTCCTCCTGCCAATACGCTGCTCGCATCGCAGGGTACGGCCCGAAACACCGATCAGCGTGCACTTTTGCTCGAGGCCGTTTCTGCGGGTCAATATGACGGGCGCGCCGAAGTAATCCCCGGCCTGGTCCGGGGAGATGTCCTTATAGTGCGGGCCCTCTGGCCGGCGCTCAGTTGCTTTTTGATTTTCGGGCGCGGCCGCTTTCTCCCGCGTTCTGGCGGCCAGGTTCTGGGGAGAGGTGCGCTCTTGCTTGATGGGGACTGCCTTCGACTCGGGCTGCCCAGGACTCCTCCGTATCGGCTGCAGCTGTTGTCGTTCTTCTTGGTTCGGGTCAGGCTGTCCCGTAAGCTTCCTGAAATCTTTGGAGATCTCGCGCTGTTCCTCCTGGGTGAATCCCGATTCCGACCTTTCGAGAACCTTCCGCATCACTGCGACCTTTTGCCGGTCCTGTTCGCTCTGGGACGCCTTCTCGAGGAAGTCCAAATTGCTCCGCATGAATCCCTTAGTGTCTTCTTCGGTCAGCGTCTGCTGTTGGATCCCCTCTTTGACGCGGTATGCCGCCTGGACCGATTTCCAGCCCCCCCACGCTGTAAAGACGTAGAGCCCAATCGCGGCGCTGGCGAAAAACGTGGTCATGAACAGCAGGAAAGGCTTTTTGGCTTCATCCCAGTCTTCGACCGCATCGAGAGTGGCCGTAATCGGCGGCAAGAGCAATACGGCCGAGCCCCAGCAAATGCGCGTCTTGAAGGCACGTACGACAAGCCAGATGAACGCCACGAGTGCGACCACGCCGAGGACTTGCGATGCGAGCACAAGCTTATGCACGGTGACGACTCCCTGTCTAATCAGATTGACCCCACCCAAAACCGACGCAACTGACTGGGCATACCCTACCGAAAACAGCCGCGCAAAAAAGGTATCAGGGTGGGCTCACTCCCCGCGGATGGGGTCATATGCATAAGGGGGGTCGAAAATGAGAGGAGAGAGGAAAGATTGGGATCAAATTTGCCCACAAAAACGACCTCCGGGCCATACGAGACCCGGGAGGACGTCTGAGTGTTTGGTGCGTCGTCGCTTGTGTCGGAGGGTGGCCCCGGGGTTATGGTCACCCCGCTTTCATTGTACCGCCTTTTGGGAGGCTGCCCTCTCCCCTCATCCTTCGGGCCCCCACCCGACTACACGAAGGGTCGCCAAAGGCCAGCTCATTATGGGGATTGTCTTAACATGGCAGGTAGAAATCACCCCCTCTACCCTTATTTTAGGCAAAAATCCCCTCGCCCTCTGGGCTGCCATGATGCCCTGGGCCTACGCCTTCGAACCGATGAACGATTGTCAACGATCTGGAAAAAATTCGATTTTTGGCAAACCCAAAAAAGCCATCACGGCTGCAGGTGAGTGGCTGTGGCCGCGGCAAGATACATCCAACATTGTCCCGTCCCCGCCCGCCGGGTCCGATCCCTCAAAGCCTTACGCATGGAGCAGTGCGTCTGATGCCGTACAGGTCCTCGGGGAGCATCGTCCGCGTCCAGTAGGCCGCAGGGTACGAGTCTCGATCACCCGGAGTTATCATTCGCCTCTGAGAATACGTAGTAAGTGTTCTTCTCGTTCGCCTCTGAGAATACGTAATAAGTTTTCTTCGTGTTTTTTTTCGGCCGTATCACCATTCTTCCCTTTAATCAATCGCTCAGCTTCCTCTGGGGGAGCGGGAGCCGTAGCTTCAGGGGCAGGCAACGTGATCTTTGTTACCGGAGTAATAATGAGGTAGTCCGGGAGTCGGGTATCCCCATCTGTGAGGGAAGAGTCAATCTGCTCTCGGGTAAGCCCTCTTGCATTCATCAGGTTAGCCCCCCGGAGATCAGCCCCTCTGAGATCGGCCCCGGGTAGGTGAGCCTCCTGAAGATTGGCCCTCCGGAGATCAGCCCCTCTGAGATCGGCCCCGGGTAGGTGAGCCTCCTGAAGATTGGCCCTCCGGAGATCAGCCCCCCCGAGGTCGGCCCCGGGTAGGTTGGCACTCTGGAGGTCTGCATTCACGGTGAGGGCGTATGATACCCATGTGCGGACGTCAGTAGGAATAAAGTTAGTGGTTCGAACGCCTTCGATAGCTCCCCAAGAGAGGAAATAAAAAATACCACATATCCCCAAGGCCACCCCAGTGCGCTTGTAGGTCCTCACGTCTGTCAAAGCTTTCTTCCAGGGGAGTAGTTTCCCGGCCTTCCCACGAAGGATTTCGGTAACGAGATAATAGAGCATGATTGCGACCCATATCGACACCACCAGCACTACAATATGCAGGCCCGTCCCGACCCAATCATGCCGTGGCAGATATCTACCCCAGAAGAAAAAAAGTGTACCCGGGATGACTAAATAGGCGAGGAAAATGGCCATCCACACCTGCAGGCGAGACAGCGGGGTACGGTCACGCCCTACCCGTGCATAATGAACATCAACCAGGCCGCGCACTAGCCAGGGATAGGCCTGCGTGTTCAGCGGAGTCCCGTCAGGGAAAATGGCTGGCAACTTAGCGAGCTGTACCCACATGCGTTGTAGGTAACAATGGAAGCAAATATAGAAACCAAGCAAAAGGAGAGGCACCACCAAGTAGAAGCCCCCGATCGGGATCGCAGGCCCGATAAACGGAAAGGGAGAGGAGGCGGAATTCGTAAGCAGCCGAGCGTCTGTCGTCATTGCGATCGTCAGCCCGGCAAAGACACATCCCAACATCATCCCCAGGAGAAGTTTTTGGGCACCCCCGGCTAAATGTTCGACGTACGTAAGCCCCCCAGGTCGGTGGATTCCCTCCGGCAGCCTGAAGCCGGACAGGTTTACGCCGCCCAGTTGTGTCCCCAATAGGCCCGTTACACCTGTGAGTTTGGCATCTTGTAAATTAGCCTCCTCCAGTGAAGCATTCAAGAGGTGAGCCCCTTGGAGGTTCGTGTACGCAAGGGTGGCCCCCTGAAGTTTGGCTTCCGCCAGATTGGCCTCCTGAAGGTTGGCGGCGAACAGGTCGGCGGCGGAGAGGTCGGCGGCGGAGAGGTCGGCGGCGGAAACGTTGGCTAAGGAGAGGTCAGCTCGATGGAGGTTAGCCTCTACGAGGTCGGCCCTCTCCAGGTGCGCCTCCCGAAGATTGGCCTGCCGGAGGTCGGCCCCACGGAGGTCGGCCCCCTCCAGGTGCGCCCCCTGAAGATTGGCTTCCTGGAGAACAGCACCCCGGAGCGGGACTCCTCGAAGGTCGACAGAGATGAGGTGTGCCTCGCGGAGGTTGGCCCTTTCCCCTTTTACCCCGTCTGATTCCAGCCACTTCCGATGTGCCTCAAGAATCACCTGAAGCGCCCGCGTACGCGTCTGCCCGCCCACCGGTAGTGATGGCTCCGAGCCTACTTTGTCCCATTCCTCGATAAAGCCCCCGACCGTTAAACGCTTGTGTGCGAGTTGTTCTAGCAGAGCGTGGTAACTCTGCAGTGCTTCGGAGGGCTGAGCCGGCTTCATGGCGATCACATCCAAGGCCTTCATCCGAATCCGTTCTGGAAGGACCTTCTTGGCCTCCAGATCAAGGAGCATTTCTCGAATCTGCCTACGTCGATCTTCTCGCGGGACCTTCCTGCTACGCGAGATAAACAGCTCACCGCGAATGTTCAGATCCCACTTCATGGGCTGCTGGAAACTTTCCTTCACCATCCGGTCATGGACGTAGCGATGCAGCTCGTCCATACTCACACGGCCGTCACCGTCCAGGTCGGCCTCGCCCCCTCGAAGCCCCTCAAGGATGTGCTTCGTGAGGAACCCATGCTGGTCCCCCTCCTTTTCCTGAGCTCTATGGACTCCTGTCGAAGAAGTCAGAATGTACGTTTCTCGACCCCCCGAAACCAGTTGGAGTTGATCATCCACGTCCCCCCGCAGGAGGGCAGCGCCGACAGCATCGCTGAAGCAGCAGTCGAGAACGAGAATCACTTGATTAGACGCGGATGCATAAATGTAGTCCCGTATACTTCCTACCGGAATTGACGAAGCTCCCAGGGACTCAATGACTGTATCAGCGGTAGCCAAATGGAGCCGTCCTCTGAGATCCAGCTTTGCGTGCCCTGAGTAGTAAATGAGAACAAGATCGTTCTTGCGCGCTTTCGTTAGAGTATGATTGATCTTGAGCAGAACCTCCTGGTGAGGGACATTCTTAAGCACGAATGTCTCGGTAAACTCACCATGTTCTGCCGAAATGAGGATCCCGTTGAAACCGTCAACGTCATTCTCAGGGCAGCGGAGATCTGGCAGTTTCGGTTCGCGGGGATACCGGCTGCTTGCAATAAGAACCGCGTAACGGCGCTCGCTCACTTCGAATCTCCGAACAACTCGCGGGCTAGGGCGAAGGTACGGTCAACCTGATCAGAATGGACGTTCTCAGTGCGAGTTCTAGGCGTCTCGCTCTCCTCTGGCCGAAACTCCATCTCTATAGCGGAGGTTCCTTTGAAATAGGATTTCAGCACGTCTAAGAGCATTGCGGCCACGCCATCGCTCTTCACTGATGCTCGTATAATTGCGCCCCCTGTCATTGGATCCTCTCGAACCGCCGCCTCACGGACCGTTCTACCAACCCCGCATCCACATCGGGACTTGTCATTTGCCTCTGAGGATACGTAGCAACACGTTTTCAAGGTCCTCTTCTGTTTTGGGCTTCCGGCCACCAACGGGTTGCGAACAGGCATCCCGTGGCCAGATACCGATCTCTGCGTCGAGATCGACCTCTTTCCACTTCGGATGACCATTTTCTTTCAATCCTTCAAAGTTATTGCGGACTACCCTGCCAAGTTTAGAGAGTTGGTCACAACGCAAACTGAAATAGGGGCTGATCCTACTTGAAAAATTGTAGCTGACCAGCACAGCCTTCACGGCAACGGTCGGTACCGTTTCGTCCACCCATGCATAGTCATCCGGCCCAATTGTGGAGGAAACATATTCCTGAAGCATTTTCTCATGATTCAACGGTACAAAGTGGACGTCTCTCAGACGGCCTACCACTTGTGGATCCCTCTGCGCTACACCAACCTGTCTAAATAGTTTTGCCGGCTTGCCCACGACATAAAACATGGCATCGGCCCTTCCCAACAAAACTGCCCGTACCCCCTCGGCAGGTGGGAGTTCGCGACGTACAGCAGGCTCGACTTTGAACATGCGAAGCAGATTACTTGAAGTGAGCCAGTTTCCACTCCCTTTGGTTCCAACGACGACCCGTTTCCCAGCAAGATCCTCGAATCGTCGGATCTCTTTCCGAGCAAAGAGGTGAACTTCCTCGTTGTATAAAGGAAACACCAAACGTAATCTCCGTGCAATCCACTGCGCGCGAGGATCCTTACGCCGTCTCAGCAGAAATCCCAGGACGTCAGCCTGAACGATACCGAATGCAGCGTTCTCTTGGCTGTTAATGCGTTTGATGTTGTCAAGCGAACCTTCTGATTCCTTCACCTCGATCTCCAAACCTGCGTATCGAGCCACGCCGGCTATATCGCGTCCGAATTGGATATAAGTACCTGTCGTAGATCCCGTCACCATGCCGATACTGTCAGCCTGCGCCTGCGGGACGAACAACAGGCCGTTGACCCATACCACGATGGCCCCGAATAATAGAAGCAGACGTCGGTTCAGACCTTCCTTACATCTGAATTCGAAGCAAGATTGTCCCATTTCTTTTACTCCTTCTTATACTCCGCTGGAGGTATCTTCGGACATCCCAGTGGCGACGAGTACACTCGACTCCGCAGGCCGAGCCACCTCCTGTCTCTGGACTGCGAGGCCGTCTTCAAAGACCCGCAACGGGATCCGGCCATGCGTCCGGTAGCCATGGTGGGGGCCAGGCCCTGGTGTAACTTTCGAACCAGGAATCCACGGCGGCCTGGAACCGACATCCATAGCCATGATCGGGAGCTCCCTCCCCTTGGCGGGATCATGCGAGCTTGATTTACCTCATCCTCCCCTTTAGATCCCAGCTCATGTTCTTGCCAATAGGGGGGAACCATTCAGAGGTCTCTCGGGCCTTTTATACCTCTATAAAAAACCAAACGCCTTCCCGGGCGTATCCTGACCGGGAGGGCGTCAGAACATTCTGATTCGCTGACGATTCCGCGAGAGGTCGGCCGGGGGGTATGCTCACCCCGTTTTCCACTCTGCCACTCCCTACGGGGAGCTTGCCACTCTCCCCCATCCATCGATCACCCCCCGCGACAACCCTGAAGGCCGCCTGAAGGTATACCTTTCTTGTACAGCAATAGGCATACTCCCTGTCAAGCCCAAACTCCGGTATCTCAGGGGCTCAGATGGGGGTAAAATAGCGGCAGCGTCTCTGACCGGCAGCGGATCGAGTGGTTGGTGAAAAGCATCATAAGTTGGGTGATGACATGGTCCACGAACACGTTGCTGAATCTGGGTGTCCTGGGCATGTGACCTGTGAGGTATGCAAGGGTATTGGTTTAATTAAAGAAAAAACGTGCCCGGAGTGCAAAGGGGCGGGATACCAAGAGTGCTGGGAGTGTCAGGACATGGGGACGCTCCACCTGTATCCGACACGATAGGTTCAGCACCGGGATACGAAATTAAGACTTCAAGATAAAAGGGGAGTCAGAATGGAGCCGCCGGAAAGGAAAACAATGGGACCCGAACTGCCCAAAATGCCAGGCGGGGTTCCAGCAATATATTGAGCTCTCGGAGACGATCTTCGAGGAGGTGCATGCTCGGGCAGCGTAAACGAATTCCTTTTGCGCGCCATGTCCCGCTGGCCTTGCTGGTCCCCTATGCTGCCTTTTTCCGGAAGACCTTGAGGACCGCCCGCTTCTTGGCCATCGCCCCCAGATCACAGATGTCCTCGCAGACGACGGACGCGTAATAGCCCATGCGGTCCACGATACCTTCCAGCTCCTCCCACTCCCCATCCAGCGTTGCGATCTCCTGAGCAACCTCCTCGAGGGAGGCCTCAACTACTTGGTCACCCAAGTGCCGCTTGAGGACCTTCATGACGACGTCTTTGTCAAGCATCGCATTGTCCTCCTTGCTGCTCAGGTGCCTGCCTCGGCGGCCGGCCATATTACTTCTTTCCCTAGCTAAGGATCAGCCCCGGCACGCTGGGATAGAATGCAGCGAACGGGCCGTTTAACTTTGCCCCTTACCTTTGCCCACTTATACTTCGAGGCAGAACATGGTGTGGCTGCGGTGGACGCCTGCCAGTCGCCGGATCTTGTCGTAGACGGTCTCCAGGATCTCCTTGGAATTCCCTCCCCGAACCGTGGCCACCACGTCATAGAGCCCGCTTACAAGGCAAACCTCCTCCACCCCTTTGATCTTCTTGAGTCCCTGGGCGACTGCCCGGTCCTTGCCCGGGTCCGCATTGACGAGAACGATTGCCATCGTCATGGCTCTTCCCTCCCCTTAGGGTGCGAAAATAGAAATGCCCGTTGACCACTTGTCCCGCACTGTTTCTCTGTCAAAAGGCGGGGTCATCCCCGAGTGCGTATGAGAGAGTTCCTCGGCTACAGCAGAGTCTTTGATCGGTATGCCCAGAGAACCAACAGCGCGAGTAAGGCTGCGAAGACTGCGGAGGCAAGCAGGCCGGGATGCAGCTGTGGGAGTCTATCCGCAATATTCGCAAATTCGGCCAGCGGAACGGCAGCCGTAAGTAAAGGCACGGACCACCTCCTTCATATCCACATCAAAGCTTCTGACCACATTCCCGTAGTGTCGCCACGGAGAAACCTGTGCCCTCCGATCGCAGACCGATCGCTCATGTCTCGAGGACGATGCGCGTGTCAGTGGCTTCCACGCCCTCCACTCCGTGGATTTGCCGGAGGACAACCTGGCCGAGGTCCTTGTGCGTCGCAGCCTCAGTGAAGGCAATCACGTCCGGACGGCCCCAGCAGATATGCGCCGACTTCACCCCCGCGATCTGAGCGATTTTCTTGGTCGCCATTTCCACCTTTCCGGGCGTGACATAGACAAATACGTACGCTTGCGTCGCCATGGCCTACCTCCCTTTCCGTTCTTCCTTTCCCCCTAGAAAAAGCGCCCTCCCGGGCTATGCTCCGCCCGAGAGGGCGTCTGAGTGCTTCCTGCGCCTTCGATTATGCCAGAAGTGGGCCCGGGGGCTATGCTCACCCCGGTTCCATGCTGCTACTACCTACAGGAACCTTGCCGTTCCCCCATCCCTCGATGGCCCTCGCGACAACGCGGGGGTTTGGCTATCTCTACTTTTTTTGTACTCCCATGGGCATACCCCCTGTCAAGTCCAAACTGGGGAAGTCTAAAGCGATCCCTTGTGGGGCCGTAGCCGTGGGGGCGGGGACCTACCGGGAGCTTTCGGAAATTCCATCCGTCATACGCGAGAATAGCAAATAGCAAGCCCGACCCCCAAAACAACAAAACCAACACAACAAAACACCCACCACACACAAACCACCA